>DVIV01000058.1 GCA_018710985.1 Candidatus Limiplasma pullicola | reverse complement strand
GCGGCAAATAGCCGATTTCGGTGCGCCTGAGGCCGTCGCCATAGCGAACGCAGCCCCTCACAGGTGTTATCAGCCCCAGCAGCCCCTTGACCAGCGTGCTCTTGCCCGACCCGTTTTCCCCCACGATGCACAGGTACTCGCCCCGCTCCACCGTCAGGTCCAGCGCATCCACAACCACACGGCCCTCATAGGCAAAGGCCGCCTTTTCGCAGGTAATCAGCGCCATCAGTCAAGAGCCTCCTTCAGCGCCGCCACGTTGTTCCACATCAGGGACAGATAGGTGGCGCCGGCATCCAGCTCCTCAGCCGACACGTTGTGGCAGCTGTGGAACAGAAGCTCTCTCGCCCCGGTTTCCTCGGCCAGAACATCGGCAGTCTTGCGGCTGGAAAACTCGATATAGAAGATCACAGGGATCTGCTCGGCCCGTATGGTGTCCACCAGGGAGATCACCGTGCGCACGCTGGGCTCGCTGTCCTCGCTGCAGCCGGGAAAGGCCGCGTCGTAGCGCAGGTGGTAGTCATGCGCGAAATAGCGGAAGGGAAACCGGTCGCCAAAGACGATCAGGTCCCGCTTGCCGCCAGCTACGGTTTCCTCAAAGGCCGCGTCCAGCGCCTCAAGCTCAGTCAGATAGGCCGTGAGCGCATCCTCATACGCCGGTGCGTTCTGGGGCGCGATTTCGCACAGGGCGGCGCACAGCTGCGCTACGATCAGCATTGCGTTCTTGGGCGAGGTCCATACGTGCTCGTCCATTTCCGTCGCTTCCTCGCCATGGTCATGCTCCTGCTCCATGCTGGCGGAGGTCTCCTCGGCCAGGAGCGTAACGCAGTCCGTCAGGCGCAAGGCGCGAGGTGCGCTGTCGCCCATGGAGGCGAGGATGCCGTCCACCCAGCTGTCGCTTTCGCCGCCAGCGTAGAGGAACAGGTCCGCCTCCTGGATGTCGATGATATCCCTGGGCGAGGGCTCATAGCTGTGACTCTCGCTTCCGGGGGGCAGGAGCAGCCGCACCTGCGCCGTATCGCCGGCCAGCCGGCGGGCGAAGTCGTAGGCGGGGAAGATTGTGCACACGATGGACATCCCCTCCTCGGCCGAAAGGGCGGAGGCGATGCAGGAGGGACACAGCAGCGCCGCGCAGCAAAGGAATGCGAGCAGATGACGGATGAATTTCATAGGGTTCCTCATTTCGCGTTTTTTTCCCGGCAGGCCTGGCACACACCGTACAGGATGGTCTGCCGCTCGTCCAGGGTGAAGCCGTGATGCTGGCCCAGATGACGGGCGAAGGCCTCCGCCTCGTCGCAGTGAAGGTGCGCCAGCGCCCCGCAGTGTATGCAGCGGATGTGCAGGTGGCTCTCCGTGCAGGGGTTATGCTGGTAGCGGGCGGCCTCGCCGCTCTCGTGCGGGGCGTACCGCCGCAGGCGGCCCGCTTGGCATAGCCGTGAGATGGCCCGGTAGACCGTGGTTTTGCTCACGTCCGAACCGGCCCTGAAAAGCGCCTGGTAGGCTTCCTCGGCGGTGAGGCATTCCTCCGGCCGGGAGGCGAACAGCGCGCACACCGCCTCCTGCTGCCGGGTCTGATAGGTCCCGCGCTGCGACATGGCGCGCCCCTCCTTTGACAGCGGCTGAAATGAAAATGAATTTCATTTTCGAATTGGTAGTATAGCCGTATCCTATCCTTCTGTCAAGAGGTGCGGACCGGCTTTTTTCGGGCGCATTCTTTGCCGAAAAAACCGGTCCGCATTGCCATGTCCCGGCGAACTATGCTATACTACGCACGGCGGGACAGCCGCCGAGTCTGGGGAACGGGAGCATGCTATGAAGAAAAACAAACCGAACGCCGAGAGGATGCTCAGCTTTCTGTTTTTGCTTGTCACGCTGGGCGTGGTGCTGTATGTGGGTTTCAGCGGAAACGATCTGGAGGCGCTGGGGGCGGCGCTTCGCGCCATGAGTCCCGCGTATCTGGCGCTGTGCCTGATGAGTTGGATGCTCTATGTGCTCACCGACGCGCTGGCCATCCATCACTTTCTGAGGATGCAGGGGCAGCCCATCCGAATTGGGCAGAGCCTGCGGGCGGCGATGACGGGGATCTATTACTGCAACCTCACGCCAGGCGCCTCGGGCGGCCAGCCCATGGAGATGTACTGCCTGCACAAATACGGCGTGAGCGTAGGTGTGAGCGGTTCCGGCATGGCGGTCAAATTCATCGTGTTTCAGGTGGTGCTGCTGGTGACCGGCGCGGTCATGTGGATTGCGAACGCCGGCTTTGTGGACGCGCATACGCAGGGCAGCAAATGGTTCATCCTGATGGGGTATGTGGTCAATTTCTTTTCCATCGGGATGGTGGCGCTCATGGCGATCAGCCGTCGCGCCGTGCGCTGGGTGATCGACAAGTGCATTCGTGTGGGCGTGCGAGTGCGCCTGTGCAAGGACCCGGACGCATCGCGCCGGAAATGGGAGAATCACTGTGAAAGCTTTGTGAGCAGCGTGCATCTGGTCATCCGCCACCCGCGAGACGTGATCATCCAGTGCCTGATCGCGCTGGGACAGCTCATGTCGCTGATGCTGGTGATCATCGCCATCTACAACGCCTTCGGACTTTCGGGCATATCGGCGGGCGAGCTGATCACGATGGGGGTGCTGCTCTATATCGGGGCCAGCTATACGCCCCTGCCGGGTGCAAGCGGCGCTCAGGAGGGCGGCTTTGCGGTGCTGTTCCGCGGGATTTTTCCGGACGCGCAGCTGTTTGTGGCGCTGCTGATCTGGCGTTTTTCTACCTATTATCTGAGCATTCTCGCAGGCGCGGCACTGACGGTTGCAGAGAACCTCGGAGCCCTGCGCAAAAGGCGTACGCAAGAAAAGCGGGAGGGTGTTTCCAACGAATAAGGCGGTTGAGGATAGGCTGTTTTCCGACCGGGACCTGCGCAGGCTGATCATTCCCCTGGTGATCGAGCAGTTCCTCGCGCTGTTCATCGGCATGGCGGATACCGTCATGGTCAGCACCGTGTCCGAAAGCGCGGTCAGCGCTATCTCGCTGGTGGACAGCATCAACGTGCTGCTCATCCAGCTGTTTTCCGCCATGGCCACGGGCGGCGCGGTGGTGGCGGCCCAGTATCTTGGGCGGCGCGACAACCGAAGCGCATGCAACGCCGCCAAGCAGCTGATGTATGTATCCACCGCGCTGGCGACGGCGCTGGGCGTTGTGGCCATCGTCTTTGCCAACCCGCTGCTTACCCTGTGCTTTGGCACGCTGCCGGAGGATACCCTCGTCTACTGCCGGACCTACTTGTACCTTTCTGCGGTGAGCTATCCGGCGCTCGCGCTCTACAACGGCGGCGCGGCGCTGCTGCGCGCCATGAACAACAGCAAGGCCAGCATGTACACCTCGCTGATGATGAACGTTTTTAACGTCGGCGGAAACGCTTTGCTGATCTATGGCCTGAACATGGAGGTCGCGGGCGCGGGCACGGCGTCGCTGCTGGCGCGTATGCTGGGCGCGGGCATCATGGTGTGGCTGCTGCTCAACCGCTCGGCTCCCATCCACCTCATTCATCCCATGCGTCCTGAAACGGACGGCCCCATGATCCGCCGCATCTTCAGCCAGGGTATCCCCAACGGACTGGAAAACAGCATGTTCCAGATCGGCAAGCTCATGGTGGCGGGCATCGTGAGCATGTTCGGCGTGTCCATCATCGCAGCCAACGCCATTTCCAACAACATTTCCTCGCTTTGCAACCTGCCTGGCACCGCCATCGGCCTGGCCATTGTGACCGTGGTTGGACAGTGTGTGGGCGCGGGCGACACCAAGCAGGCGCGATACTACGCGAACCGGCTGATCCTTCTGGTTTACGGCTTTACGTTTTTGGCGGATGTTGCGCTGTTTGCGTTTGCGCGGCCGTTGGCGGGGCTGTTTAACCTCAGCCCGGAGGGGGTGGATGCCGCCGAGGAGGTGCTGCGCTGGTATGCGGTGGCAGCAGCCATCTTCTGGCCGGCCAGCTTTACGGTGCCCAACGCCCTGCGCGCCGCGGGCGACGCGCGATTTACCATGGGCGTGTCGGTCTTCTGCATGTGGGTGTTCCGTATCGGGGCAAGCTACCTGCTGGTGTATTCGTTCAATATGGGCCTGCTGGGCATCTGGGTGGCCATGTTCATCGACTGGGTGGTACGCGCCGCATTTTTCGTGACGCGCTATCTGGGCTCCAAGTGGCTGACCAAACGGGTGGTATAAGCGCTCAGCGGTAGCGGCGCCGGAATTCGGTGGGCTGGATGCCGATGAGCTGCCGAAAGACCCGCGCAAAGTAGTTGCCGTCCCTAAAGCCCACGCTCAGCGCGATGGAGAGCATGGAATCATCCGTCTCCAGAAGATAGCGCTTGGCGCGTTCCACGCGCAGTTTGTTGACATAGGTGCTCATGCTCACGCCCAGCCGTTTCTTGAACATGTGGTTCAAACTGCTTTCCGAGCAGTGGCATTCCGCCGCGAGCAATGATATGGTAATGGGATTCTGGTATTCCTGATGCAAAAAACCCACGGCGTGGGTCAATAATTCGTCCGTGCCGCTTCGTTTGCGCGCGCTCACCAGATGCTGGCCGGTCACGCTTTCCTGTCCCATGCGGTAGGTCATGGCCAGATAGCTGGCAACAAAGTCCAGTGCGGGCAAAAGCGTCTGTTCCGGCACGGCGGTGGGCAGGATGTTCTGCTCATAGAGGCGCTGCGCCGCGGCAAGCTCCTCCTCCGGCGCACCGGTCATCGCATAGGCGATCCGGCTTTGCGCCTCTTCCTTTTTCATGGGCAAAAAACCTGCCGTTACCGCGCCCAGCAGCTTTCCCTCCCAGAGAATGGGGGAGACGTATTCGCCCACCCCCGCGTAGCACGCGCCCCGGTAGGTACAGCCCTCGGTGAGACATTTGTTGGCCATCTTCTTCATCATGCTCAGACAGTGATAATAGCGGCTCTGGCTCTGCTTGATGAACATGCAGTAGGGGTTGCTGTGCCCCAGATAGGGCGTGAGCGCTGCGCTGAGCTCCTTGTCGATGGGGATGAAGCCCACGTAGTCCTTAACGCAGATATGCAGATGATACGCCGCTTCAAGATATTCCAGCTGATGAATCAGCGCCTGGCAGCGATTGGTCTGGGGCATGCGATCCCTCCTGATTAGCATAAAACTGCAAATGATAGCATCAATCAGCACAGTTTTTTTCAAATGGCAGAATTGTGCTATTCTATTGCAGAAAGTTGACTTTCTTCATGCGGAAAACATGGTACAATCTGGCCATAAAGGATAAGAGCGTTGGAAACGAAAACCGCTCTTGCCTTCTATCTAGGATGATACTGCAAACGGGGGAGTGTGTCAACACATGCCGCGATACGATGTTGCCGTGATCGGAGCCGGTCCGGCCGGGGTATGCGCCGCTTTGGCCGCCGCGCGTAGCGGAGCCTGCACGCTGCTGGTCACGGACCGACCGGTTCCGGGCGGAAACAGCTCCAGCGAGATCCGCGTATGGACGCGGGGCGCAACCGGAGGCGGAAACCTGTTTGCGGAAGAAATGGGCATCTGGGGTGAACTGAAGCTGCGGGCCCTCGCACGCGATCCGCTGGGCAGCGTCCTCACTTGGGACGACGTGCTGCTGGACGCGCTGCTGAGCCAGCCGGGCCTGACGCTGCTGCTCAACACCCAGCTGACGGCGGCAAGCGTCCGGAATGGGCAGGTTGAGAGCGTCACGCTGCGCGGCCTGCGCACCGAACGCGAATGGGAACAGCAGGCGCATATCTACGTGGACTGCACGGGCGACGGGTATCTCTCCAAGCTGGCGGACGTTCCCTATCGTGAGGGGCGCGAGGGACGGGACGCCTTTGGGGAAAGCATGGCGCTTCCCACGGCGGACCGCTGCACGCAGGGCTGTTCCATTCTGCTTCAGTCGCGGAGGCTGGATCATCCGGCGCCTTTCGTCGCCCCCGATTACGCCTATCCGCTGGACCGGGTGCGCCAGCTGGTGGACCGGGGCGGACGCGTGGTGCGCGCGGATATGCAGGGAAGCGACTGCTGGTGGTTTGAGTACGGCGGCAGGCTGGATGTGATCGCCGACGACCAGCGCATCGGCCTGGAGCTGCGCGCTATCGCGCTGGGCATCTGGAACTATATCAAAAACAGCGGGCGCTACGATTCGGATAACCTCCAGCTGGAATGGCTGGGGCTGTATCCCGGCCGTCGCGGGTCCCGCAGGCTGATCGGACGCGATACCCTGACCCAGCGGGACGTGACGGGCGGCCTCAGCCGTCCCGACGCGGTGGCCTATGGCGGATGGTACATGGACAGCCATCCCTCCGGCGGGGTGCTCAGCGAAAAGGAGCAGTGCCGTCAGCTTGCGGTAGCGTGCTATGGCATACCGTTCGGATGCCTGTACTATCCGGGGGTGACCAACCTGCTCTTCGCGGGCCGGTGCGCCTCCATGAGCTATGCGGCCTTTACTTCCGCGCGGGTGATGAACACCTGTGCCCTTATGGGACAGGCGGCCGGGACGGCGGCGGCGATGTGCGCCGCGCGGCATCTGGCACCCGATACGCTTTTACAGATGGCCCTGGACGCGCTGCGCCGGCGGCTTGCCCTGGATGACGCGCTGCTGTCGGAACGGATGGAAAGCGGTTTTCTTCGCGCCGATGAAATCACGGCGTCCTCCGTGCGGCAGCCCGTGGGGGAGGCGGACGAAGGGCGCTGGCCCCTGTCGGAGCCGGCCTTTGTGGTCTATCCCGCATGCGGCGGCACGGCGCGGCTGACGGTGGAGAGCGAGCGGGAAACGGATGTGCGCATGGCGCTGGATGCCTCGCCCCTGCCCTCGCGGCGGGCGCCTTTCCCGCAGGACGCGGAAACGCTTTGCCTGCACATCCCTGCCGGCCATGGGGAAATCGAGCTTCCGGCGGAGGGAGAAGGCTTTGTTCAAGTGCGGCTGGAGCCTGCGCCGGGCGTGGCGCTGGTAGGCGGCACGCCGCTTCCCGGCGTGCTGGCGGGGTCCTGTGCGGAGGCGGAATGGTTTCATCCCTGCCTTACGCTTTCCGGGAAGGCGCTGTATGCGCCCCAAAACGTGCAGGACGGCTATCTGCGCCCCTGGAACGGGCCGCGCGTGTGGGCGTCGGAGGGCCTCGGCACGGCGGGCGAAGCGCTGTATCTTCGCTGGAAGAAACCGGTGCAGTTGGAATCCGTGCTTTTGTTCTTCGATCCCGAGCTGTCCATGGAACTGACCAGCAGCCGCTGCGAAACCTGGGACCCGCACCATCATTATGCGGCGCGGCAGGGCATGCCGCCTCAGTTGGCGCGCAGCTATCGGCTGGTAGCCCGCGGGCCGGAGGGCGAAAGGACACTTGCCGAGGTAAGCGGAAACGACCAGCGCAGGCGACTTCACCGCTTTGAACCCGTAGCCTGCACGGAGCTGGAGGTGCGCATCACCGCCACCTACGGCGGCGACGCCGTGGTCTGCGCCGTGCTCCCGAATCCCGAATATGACCGCTGACCGGGCGGCATAGCAATAGAACGATACCGTTAAAGGAGGAGACCATCATGAAAAAGCTGCTTGCACTGTTCCTTTGCGCAATGATGCTTCTGACCTCGGCCGCGGCCGTGGCGGAGGGCGCCAACATCGTCTGGGCCGGTTGGTCCGGCGAGGAAGAAGCCACCAAGGACATCTTCCAGAAGATGATGGACACCTATGAGGCCGAAACCGGCAACACCGTTACCTGGGTGGGCTGGACCTGGGACGACACCGCCCAGCAGCTGCTCATCCGCGTGCAGGGCGGCGAACAGCTCGATATCGCCCAGACCGACATCAGCATCTTCAACACCGTGGCTCAGGCGGGCGTGCTCGCCGACTGGGCCGAGATTCTGGGGGAGGACTACCTCACGGAGAACTTCGAGGAATCCGCGCTGGCTTCCGGCCGCATCGACGGCAAGCAGCTCGGCCTGCCCTGGTCCATGGCGTCCATCAGCATGGTCTATAACCCCGAGCTGCTCGCCGCCGCCGGCTGGGACACCGTGCCCACCACCATTGAGGAGTTTGAAGCCTGCATGGCCGACATCAAGGCCATGGACGAAAGCCTGATTCCCTACGGCCTGTCCACCAAGGACGCCACTTGCGCGGGCGACTTCATGCCCTGGCTGTGGGCCTTCGGCGGCAGCATTTTCGGGGAGGACGGCAGCGTGACCATCAACAGCCAGGCGACCGTCGACTGCCTCAACTGGTACAAGAGCCTGCTGGACAAGGGCTACATTGCCATGGATACCGGCCGCGGCGACAGCCGTCAGCTCTTTGCGCAGGGCAAGATCGCCTTCTATGACGACGCGGTTGTGGCCAAGGGCCAGGCCGTGAGCAACGGCGTGGCGCCCGAGGACGTGGTCAACGTCTGCTCCGCCATGCTCCGCCCTGTGCTCAATGAGGGCGACGAGCCTCAGAGCACCATGTGGGGTCATTTGCTGGTAGCCTTTGAGGCCAGCGAGAACAAGGAGGCCGTGGCCGAGATGGCGAAGGTTCTCACCAGCGACGCCATCGCGCTGGAGTACTTTGAGAAAAACGGCATGCCGCCCGTGACCAAGAGCGCCGCCGCGACCGACGTGGTCAAGAACGACGCCTACCTGAGCGGCTTCCTCACCTCTACCGCCACCGCGCGCCTGGAGGAGACCGCGAGCATGATCAATGCCAACGAGATCAAGGCCATCATCACCGAAGAGGTACAGGCGGTCCTGCTGGGCCAGAAGACCTCCGAGCAGGCCGCGGCCGACATGGAAGGCCGTCTGAACTCCCTGTAAGGAAACCCGGTTCCATGGGCGGAAGGGGGAAGCGTCCCTTCCGCCCCGCCCATGCTTGAGGAGGGTCCGCCATGCTTCAACGCGATTCCGCGCCGCGCCTGCGGGGACTGAGCGACCGCCATACCGGCGTGCTGCTGGTCATCCCCGGACTTGCGATGTTTCTGGCCATCATTCTTTACCCGTTCATCAGCGCCATCTTCATGTCCTTTACGGACCGCTCGCTCATGCGCCCTACCTATGAGGTCGTGGGCCTTGCCAACTATGCCAAGGTGCTCTCCGACCCCTACTTCGGGCAGACGGTGCTGACCACCGCGGCGTTCGTGCTGCTCTCCACGGCCCTGCCGTTTCTCCTGGGGCTGATCTGGGCAATTGTGCTGAACCAGGGCTTCCGCGGGAGCGAGTTTCTGCGCGGCGTAACGCTGGTCAACTGGATCATTCCCGGCACGGCCATCGGCTTTCTGTGGACCTGGATCTTCAACGGCCAGTACGGCATTCTCAACGCCCTCATTGAAGCCTGCGGTGGCGAAGGGCAGACATGGCTGGGGCAGACGGAAACGGGCTGAGCTGCGTGGTGATCGCCCGCACCTGGCAGATGCTGCCCTGGTACATGGCCTTTCTTCTGGGCGGGTTGCAGGGCGTGTCTTTGGACCAGATCGAGGCCGCCCGCATCGACGGGGCCAACAACTGGCAGGTGTTTGCCCACATCGTCGCACCGGCCATGCGGGGCATCATGACGCTGGTGCTTATCCTGGGCGCCATCGGCAACCTCCAGCACTTCGACCTGCCCTGGACCATGGTGCAGGGCGGCCCCGCCCGCGCCACCACGACGCTGTCCATCGAGGTCTACAAGACGGCCTTCAAGAACTGGAACATGGGCAAGGCCGCCACGGTGGGCACCATCTGGGCGCTGCTGCTGGCCATTTTCAGCTTCGTCTACCTGCGTCAGGTCAACGAAAGCGACTGAGGGGGGCGGGAAGGATGTTTCAAAAAACCGTAGGCTTCCGCGTATTCTTCTGGGCGTCTGTGGTTCTGATCGGCGGATTTGTATTTCTTCCGCTCCTGTGGCTGATCAACACGGCCCTGAAGCCCGCCGCCGAAACCTTTAGCCTGGCTTTTTTCTCCGGACCCATGACGCTGGACAACCTGCGCGGCATCGTAACCGATCCCAAGATCATGCGCTATTTGCTCAACAGCCTCGTGGTCAGCTTCTCCTCCAGCTTCCTGGCCACGGCAGTGTGCGCCTTCGCGGGCTACAGCTTCTCCAAGTTCCGCTACCGGGGCCGCAAATTCGTCATGGGCCTGTTTATGATGAGTCAGGCGTTTCCGCAGGCCATTTTGCTGCTCTCCATCTACGTGCTCATGCAGAAGCTCGGCCTTCTGGGCAGCTACTACGCGCTGATGATCAGCTACGTGGCCTTTACCCTTCCGGTGGGCACCTGGACGCTCAAGACGTATTTCGACCAGCTGCCCGACTCGCTCATCGAGAGCGCCAAGATCGACGGCGCGGGCAATTTCCGCATCATGTGGAAGATCATCTTCCCCATGGCGGTGCCGGGCATGGTATCCATCGCCATCTACGGCTTCGTGTGGAGCTGGAATGATTTGCTCTACTCCATGACTTTGGTCACCGACACCGCCAAGCGCACGCTGGCTTCGGGGCTGGTGATGACTTTCCTGGGCTAGGCCAGCACCAACTGGGGCGCCATGATGGCCGCCAGCGTCGTCAGCGCCGTGCCGGTTACGGTGGTGTTCATCTTCCTCCAGCGCTATTTCATCGCGGGCCTCACCAGCGGCGCGGTGAAAGGATAACACAGCGGGCTTTTGCCGGCGGCTTGCAGCAATGCGGCCGCCGTTTTTTTGCATCCCAGGCGGCCCGGCAAAAAACTGATACAATTTGGGCGTTTCCAACCCCGCGTGTTTATGGTATACTAACCAGAGCCCCTGCCCCTTTTCCCTGAGAGCGGGCAGGCCGCTGCGCGTTATTTTCTACACAGGAAAGGAGGCCGATCCCTCACATGCAGTACAACACGCCGCAGCAGGAGCGCCGTCCCACGCGCACGGACCCCGCCACGCCCAATGCGCCGAGGCCGCGCAAGGACTACGCGCCCAAAAAGCGCAAAAGCCAGCTGCAAAAGGTGCTGCCGCTGCTGCTATTGTTTTCGGCGCTGCTGATCTTGATTTACATCGTCAGCCCCAAGGAAGCGGGCAGACGGGTCGGCGGGAGCCGGTTTGACGGCCTGGTCATCAGCGAGGTGATGGCTGCCAACAACAGCGCCGTACCGGACGAAAACGGCGAGTTCAACGACTGGCTGGAATTGTACAACGGCACAGGCGCGGATCTGGACATGGAAGGCGTGATGCTCACCAACCGTACGGACCGCATCACCTTCCCCTTCCCAAGCTATACGCTCAAGGCGGGGGAGCGTGTGATCGTCTTTGCCAGCGACAGCTATCAGCTGGACCCGTCCAAGCCCTTCCACGGCAAGTTCAAGATTTCTTCGGCAGGCGACCACCTCTACCTGTATGACCCCGATATGTACCTCATCGACGAGTTGGCCACGCCCACGCTGACGGCGGATACCAGCTATGCGCTCACAGGCATCGACGAGGACGGCGTGCGCCACTACGAGACTACCACCTACTACAGCCCCGGCTATGAAAACACCGAAGAAGGCTTTGTGGAATATCGCTCGGCCAATTCGGTGGAGAGCGGCGCGCTGGTCATCAACGAGGTGTGCCCCGACCCCAAGGTGGGCATCCCCGACGAGGACGGCGAGATTGTGGACTGGGTGGAGCTGAAGAACAGCACCGACAGCCCCATTTCCCTGACCGGCTATTATCTGAGCGACAAGGAGAATAAGCCAACCAAGTGGCGCTTCCCGGACGGCGCAACCATACCGGCGAACGGCTACTATCTGGTGTACTGCTCCGGCAAGGACAAGCTGCAGGAAAACGGCGTGCCTCATACCAATTTCTCCATCTCCGCCGAGCGAGAAAGCATCGTGCTCAGCGACAGCTATGGCCGCCTGGTGGACCGTGTGAGCATCGAAAATGTGCCGGAGGACTATTCCTACGGCCGCAGCGACACGGGCGAATGGAAGCTGTTTGAGCTCAGCACGCCCGGCCAGCCCAACAATGCCCAGGGGCAGGCGCGCAGCGACGAGCTGATCCGCGCCTATAACCCCACCGGCGTCATCATCAGCGAGGTCATGGCCTCCAACGACACCATAGGGCTGGGTCCCGCTGCGATTACCACCGATTATGTGGAGCTTTACAATACGTCCGACCAGACCGTGGATCTCAGCAACTACGGCCTGAGCGACGATCTCGGTCGCCCGCGCAAATGGCAGTTCCCCCAGGGAACTGCCATTGCGCCGGGCGAATACAAGATCATTTATCTCGACGGACAGGCGGAATTGTCTACCATTACGGATTTGCATGCCAATTTTTCCATTGCCCGTGCGGGCGGCGAAACCATTTCCTTTTGCGACCCGACGGGCCGCGTTTTGGACCGCATCCCTTTGAGCCTCATCCCCACAGACCACAGCTACGGCCGCACTCTTGGCCAGAGCGGCTTTTATTACTACGACGTTCCCACGCCCGGCGCGGAAAACGGCTCGGGATACTACGGCTATACCGAAAATCCCTCCCTGTCCCTGCCCGGCGGCGAATATAAAGGCGAAATCGAAGTGACCATCAATGTGCCGGAGGGCACCGTGGTCTATTACACCACCGACGCCTCCATTCCCACGGAGGAAAACGGCATCCGCTACGAAGGTGATACCCTGACCTTCAACAAGGTGACCGTGCTGCGCGCCCGCGCATTCGACCCCAGCGGAACGCTGCAGCCCAGCGAAACCGTGACTGCCACCTACCTGATGAACCTCTATCACGCGTTCCCCATCGTCAGCCTGGTCACCGAACCCGACGAGCTGTGGAATGAGGAGGACGGCATGCTGGCCATTGGCGGCGAGCTCTACAAGGAGCCCGGCAAGCTGCCCTTCAAGCTGACCACGGGCGAATACCCGCTTTACCGCACGGTCGGCAAGGAAGCGCGTCCCGGACATGTGGAGTTTTACGACAAGGAGGGCAATACCCTCATTGACCAGGACTGCGAGTTCGGCCTGCAGGGCCAGTACAGCCTGGATATGCCGCAAAAGACCTTCAAGGTGCGCGCCAAGGCCAAGTACGGCAATAAGTATTTTGACGCGCAGCTCTTTGAGGACCTGCCCTTCACCCAGTACAAGAGCTTTGTGCTGCGCATGGGCGGCAACGACAGCGTGTGGACGCGCTTCAACGACGCGTTCCAGAGCCAGCTGATCAAGCGCTTCAACGAGGTCAGCGACAATCCCAGCGACGTGCTCTACCAGGAATGGAGGCCCGTGGTGGTCTACCTCAACGGCGTGTACTGGGGCCATTACAACCTGCGCGAGCGCGTGGACCGCTTCTTTGTCGCACAGCACGAGGGCCTCTCGCTGGAGGAGGCCGACAACATGGACATTCTGGAGGCCAGCGGCACCGTCAATTATGGCAGCAATCAGGAATACAAGGCCATGATCAAGAAGGTGGAGGCGTCCTCGCCCGGCACCAACGAGGAGGATCTGCAGTACATCCTGGACAACATCGACGTGGACAACTACTTCGACTACATGGCCTTTGAGATGTTCTTCGGCAACTCCGACCCCGGCAACATCCGCTTCTACAAGCTGGACGGGGAGGGGCAGAAGTGGAAGTGGATTTTCTACGACGCGGACTACGGCCTGTTCCAGTCCGGCTTTGACAGTCCCACCAGCTACCTGAAGGAATCGGGCGCAGGCCAGCAGAACATCAATAACACGCTGATCCGCAAGCTGCTGGAAAACGAGGAGATGCTCCACAAGTTCCTCACCCGTCTGGGCGAGATCTATCAGGTGTTCACCACCGAGTTTATGACGGAGCTCTTTGACGAGATGGCCGCTACCCTGGAGCCGGAAATGTCGCTGCACTTTGCGCGCTGGGCCGAGGAGAACGACAAGAACATCAACATGGATTCGCCCACCACGCCGGAGGGCGCGATGCGCTACTGGAACACCCGTCTGGACTACACGCGCAACGTCCTCAAGAAGCGCCCCACCTATTTCTATGAAATGGTGCAGGAAAAATGGGAGCTTACCGATGATCAGATGCTCATCTACTTTGGTCCCAAGCCGGAGCTGCCCCCCGACGCCAAAGTGACCGAAGGAGTAAAATGGGGCTGATCCCCGCCGGTTGACAAAGCCCCTGCTGTCAGGTATTCTATTGGTTCAAGCCACGAAGGAGGTTACCCGCCCATGACATCCACCGCCCTGTCCCTTGCCACCAGCGCCAGCTCCATCGTTGAGGCCACGGGCCTGGCTGCTCAGTTCAAATCCATCGTGCCCAGCGACCTGTTTATCGCGCTGGGACTGGGATTTCTGATCGGTATTGTAATTGCCATCGTCTACCGAAAGACGTATCGCGGCGTGCTCTATAGCCCTTCGTTTACACTGACGCTGATCATGCTCACCCTCATCACCACCCCTGTGGTCATGTGCATCAAAAACGATATCGCGCTTTCCATGGGCATGGTGGGTGCGTTGAGCATCGTGCGTTTCCGTACCGCCGTCAAGGACCCGCTGGACACGGCCTATATGTTCTGGGCGCTGACGATGGGCATCCTGCTGGGCGCAGGTCTGCATTTGATCGCGGTGATCGTGGTGCTGTGCATCGCCATCCTGATGTTCGTGATTTCCTTTGCCAAGCTCACCACGCCCAACGCTTATCTGCTGGTGGTGCACTATGACGAGTTCTGCGAGGCGGCCATCCAGAGCGAGCTCAACCGCAGCGTGCGCAGCAGCAAGCTGCGCTCCAAGACCCTCACTCGCGCGGGCGCGGAGATGACCTATGAGGTGCGCATCAGCGAGCGCACCGAGGTGGTCACCCGCATGCTGGATATCGAGGGTGTCCATGACGCCACGCTGGTCGCCTGCCAGAGCGAGGTCGGCGCGTAAAGGAGGAAAACGCCATGGCGATTTCCGTACCTCTGCGGCATGAGCTGAAGTTCTTCATATCGCCGCTGGAATACCAGGTGCTCAGCCGGGCGCTGGACCGGGTGCTCTGGCGCGATCGGAACGGCGATGAGAACAACGAATACCACATCCGTTCGCTCTACTTCGATACGCGCTTCAACGACGCCCTGCTGGACAAGATCAACGGCGTCAAGGACCGCGACAAGTTCCGCATCCGCATCTACAACTTTTCGGACAAACTCATTCGCATGGAGTGCAAAACCAAGGTGGGCCAGCTGATCTCCAAGCGTTCCATCGCCATTCCCAAGCTTCTGGCCGAGCAGCTCATCGCCGCCGACCCTACGGGTCTGGAGCGCACGCGAAGCGGCTTGCTGCGCGACGTCTACCGGGAAATGGCGATCAACGGCCTGCATCCTGTGGTCATCGTAGACTATGTGCGCGAGGCGTATGTGCATCCCGCCGAGGAAGTGCGCATCACCTTTGATAAGCAGCTGCACACGGGTCTTGGCTCCATCGATATCTTCAACCCCTATGTGCCCACCGTCCCCACATTCGATCATGACGAGATGATTCTGGAGGTCAAATTCAACCGCGTGATGCCGCCCTACATCCGGGACCTGCTCTGCACCTATGTCAAAGGCGCGCAAAACAGCGCTATTTCGAAGTACGTCTGGTGCAGGCGCTTTGAAAACTTTGAATAACAAAAGCCGGCGCGATTCGCAAAACCGCGCCGGCTTTTTCAATGCCCTCATGCAGCCGTCTGCCTGTCTCTCGCGCACAGGCGGCGGTTCACATGCTCGCTCAGAATCAGCAGCACCGCGACCAGTCCCAGCACGAAAAGCGGGAGAAAACCCATGCCTGTCAGATGCGTCAGCGCACCGGCCAGAGGGGGCATGAGCGTGCTTCCGATGTAGGCAAAGGCCATCTGAATGCCCATCACGCTCTGGCTGGCCTGCTGTCCGAAGATGACCGGCGTGCGGTGCAGCATGGAGGGATAGACAGGCGCAAACCCAAGCCCGACCAGCAGGCAGGCGACCGGCAGCAGGCCGTCCAGCGGCATGAGCAGCAGCGCGATGCCCGCGATGGAACAGAGGACGCCGACCCGCACGAGCTGCGCCGGGCGCATGCGCGCGGCGAGAAAACCCGCCAGCATGCGCCCCAGTGTAATTCCCAGAAAAAACAGGGAGACCCATGACGCGGCTGTGTCCGCCGAAATGCCGCGCGCACCGACCAGGTAGCTTGCGCACCACAGGTTCATCACGCTTTCCGCGCCGCAGTAGGCCAGCAGCGACACCAGCACCGGCCCGGCCAGGGGCAGGGCCAGCACTTCGCGCAGGCGCATCGGCCGCGCGCCGGAATCATCGTCCCGACCGGCCGTGCCGCCCTCCACCTTGCGCCATAGCGGCAGCGAGGCAAACATCACCGCGGCCAGTACGCATTGGGCCGCCGCCATCCCCAGATAGCCGCCGCGCCACTGGCCCGTCAGCCGTAGCAGCAGGCCGATCACGGCCGGCCCCAGCGTGGCGCCCAGCCCCCAAAAGCAGTGCAGCCAGTTCATGTGCTGCGCGCGATAGTGAAGGGCCACGAAGTTGTTGAGCGCCGCGTCTACCGCACCGCCGCCCAATCCCAGCGGCACGCACAAAAGCAGCGTGAAAGCAAACGAGCGGCTCAGCGCCATTCCCAGCATGGCGGCGGCGGTCATCAGCACGCTCACGGCGGTCACGCGCGCCGTGCCGAAGCGCGCAATCAGGCGTGCGCTGAACAGCCCGCTGAGCACCGTGCCGGCGCAAACCACGGCGCCGAGCACGCCCGCCAGGGAAAGGTCCGCTCCCAGATCGACGTGCATGGCAGGCCAGACCGACCCCAGCAGCGAATCCGGCAAGCCCAGGCTGATAAAGGCTACATAAATCAGAATCAACAGCGCAGTCAAATAAGAACATCCTTTCCGAGACATTCAAAGGCCGGCGGAGCTTCCGCCGGCGTGCAGGATTCTTAGGAGAACGGGAACAACCGAAGGACAGCGCGGAACCCGCCTGCTTCCCGGGAGGCTCCGGCAGGCGGGGGCGGATTCCCGTCAGGCATACCGCCGCACGATCTCCTCCAGCGAGGCCAGGCCGTTGTGGAAGCCGTTGCCGTTGTCCATCACCACATCAGCGGCACTCTTGTAGATCGGCATGCGCTCGTTGTAGATGCGCTCGATTTCCTCGCGGCCCTTCTGCGCCAGAAACGGCCGTTTTTCGGCGCGGATATCCAGCATGATGTCGTCAATGGGGCGGTCGATGAGCACAATCAGGCCATGGTTGCGCATCAGGCGCCGGTTTTCCTCGCGCAGGCACACGCCGCCGCCGGTGGAAATGATACCCGGCGTGGCGTTGACAAGCTGCTGCAATAGGCGCGTTTCGCCGTCGCGGAAGGCCTGCTCACCAAAGGTGGTATAGAGCTGCGCGGTATTCATGCCCGTGGTTTCGGTCAGATAGACGTCCGTATCCAGATAGGGGATCTGCAGCTTTTGGGCCACGCGGCGCCCCAGGGCACTTTTTCCGCTGCCGGGCATACCCACCAAAAAGATGTGACGTTCCATCCTCAGTCCTCCTTTGTGCCTTTCGGGGCTCAGCGCGATTCCAGCTTCTGCGGCTCCTGCCTGTGCGACAGCTGCAGCGTGAAGCGGAAGCCCGCTCCGCTTTCCAGCGGCAGCACCTCAATGGTTTGACGGTGCATATCCATGATCTGCTTGCAGATGCTCAGCCCCAGCCCCGTCCCCTTGCCGGAGGTGTGGGCCTTGTCCGCTTTATAGAAACGCTCAAACAGGTGCTCTCGATCCTCCGGCGCGATGGGCGCCCCATCGTTTAGGATCACGACGGCTACCGTACTATCATGCAACAAGGACGTGCGGATTGTCAAGCTCCCTTTCTCAAAGACGAACTTGAGGGCATTGTCCACGATGTTGTGCACAACCTGGGAAATGCGGTCGCTGTCGGCGCGCACCAGGCATGGCTCGGTGTAGAAGTCAATCTGCACGTTGAGGGATTTCTCCTCGATGTCGTTCATCCGGCCGATGAGCACGCGGCGGATGAGCTCGTTGATATCAAAATCGGTCAGGACCAGCTTGTCCACGCCCTTGTCCATCCGGCTCAGCTGCAGAAGGTCGGCGATGAGGCGCTTCATGCGGTTGGTCTCGTCAAAGACGATCTGCAGATAGCGCGGGTATTCCTCCTGCGGAATCGTACCGTCCAGCATTCCTTCCACAAAGCCGTGAATGCTGGTTACAGGGGAGCGAAGCTCGTGGCTGACGTTGGCGACAAATTCGCGGCGGCTTTCCTCCACCTGCTCGAGCTTCTCGGCCATGACGTTGAATGCCCCGGCCAGCTGGCGCACCTCGTTGACGCCCGTCACCTGGGCGCGGGCGTTGAGGCGGCCGCGGCTCATCTCCTCGGCGGCGCCGGTGATGACGGTGAGGGGCTTTACGATGCCGCGGGTGTAGAACGCCGTGCCGATGATGGCTGCCAGCGCCGCAAAGGCGAAACCGATGCCGATTTGGAGCAAGAGGCCGTGGTATTCCGCCTCGATGATTTGAGAGCTGGTGTGGATGAACACCGCGCCCAGCACCGTATCGTCCTGAATCCAGGGAACGGCCACGGTGAATACGGGCCCCTGCGAATCGTGGGTGATCTGCGTCTGGACCTCGCGGCCGCTGAGCACCTCGATGAGCGCGGCGGACATGTCCTCCGCATCCAGCGTCTGCAAGGCGTCCACGCTGCCTTCGATGGCGGACTGCATATTGTCCATCACGCGGCCGTTGCGGTCCACGATGAGGATGTAGGCGCCGTAGTCCTCGTAGACGGTGCGCGCCTTCCATTGCAGGTAGGCCATGGTGGAGGACTGGATGTTGAGATAGTCCGCGATGGTGCTGTCATCCACCCGGCTGGCCAGAAAGGCGATCTCGCGCGCTTGCGACAGAAGGCCTTCCATGCGGCTGTCAATCATGGCCGAACGGATGGAAAACAGGGAAAACGCGCCGCTGATGAGTACGACCAGCAGAATGACGCACATGAACAGCGCCAGCAGCCGGTCAAACATGGTTTGAAACATGGGGTCATCCTCTCCGGGAAACCGTCAGTTGGCCTTGTACTCAAATTTGTAGCCCACGCGCCACACGGTATGAATTTCCCAGCCGTATTTTTCGCACTCCGGCAGCTTTTCACGCAGGCGCTTGATGTGCACGTCCACGGTGCGGCTGTCGCCGAAAAAGTCAAAGCCCCACACGCGTTCCAGAAGCTGTTCGCGGGTAAAGACCATGTTGGGATGCGAGGCCAGGTAGAACAGCACCTCCAGCTCCTTGGGCGGCATTTCCAGCTCGCGGCCTTCATACGTCACCTCATAGCGCGCCAGGCTCACCGTCAACCCCGGATAGCGCAGGGTGTCGTCCTCGTCCCCGGAGGCGGGGGCGCTTTCGGCGGGCGCGCGGCGCAATACGGCCTTGACGCGCGCCACCAGCTCCTTGGTTTCAAAGGGCTTGGTCACGTAGTCATCCGCGCCCAGCTCCAGCCCCAGCACTTTGTCAAACGTTTCATCCCGCGCCGTGAGCATGATGACAGGCACCTTGCTGGTTTTGCGGATTTCCTTGAGCACCTGCAGGCCGTCCATGCCGGGCAGCATCACGTCCAGAAGCACCAGGGCCGGCGATTCGCGCCGGAAAGCCTCCAGCGCCTCGTCTCCGCGCGCGGATTCGGTTACGTCAAAGCCTTCCTTTTCCAAATAGAGCCGGACCAGGTGGCTGATGTTGGGATCGTCGTCCACCAACAGGATGCGTTGCTTTTCAGACATGGGGTCTGTCCCACCTTTCGCGTTATTTCAGGGTTACGACGGTCACGCCCTGCTCGCCTTCGCCGTACATGCCGTCGCGGTATTTTTTCACATTCATATGCGTGCGCAGATGGCGCTGGATGCCCGTGCGCAACACGCCGGTGCCCTTGCCGTGGATGATGCTGACCTCGTTGAGCCCGGCCAGCGTGGCGTCCGCCAGATAGATGTCCACGGCGGCGATGGCCTCGTCCAGGGTCATGCCGCGCACGTCCACCTCCATGGGCACGGCGGGCTTGGCGGCGGATACGCGGTTCATCACGCGGCTCTGCCTGGGCTTGTCCGCCTCTACCAGCCGTAGCTGGCTGATGTGCGCCTTCATCTTGATGATGCCGGCCTGAATCTGCACTTCGCCGTTGCGGTCGGCGGGGGAGAGCACCGTGCCCTTCGTGCCCAGATGCACGATCTCCACGCTGTCGCCGGGACGCACGCTCTTGGGCGGGGTGAAGTTGACGGCGCTCTTTTCGCTCAGTCCCTCGCTGAGGGCGTCGATGCCGTCCTCCATGCGCTTTTTGAGGCGCTGGACCTCGTGCTCCGGGGTCTGGGCCTGCTTTTTCATGGCCTTGAGCTCGCGGATGATGCCGTCGGCCTCGCGCCGGGCGTTTTCCATCACGCGGCGGGCCTCGTCCTTGGCCTTCTTGAGGCTCTTGTCGCGGCTCTGCTCGATTTCGCGGCGCAGCCGCTCGGCCTCGTCGCGTAGCTTGACCGTCTCGCGCCGGGTTTCCTCGGCGATTTCCCGCTCGCGCTCGGCGATCTGGCGGTGATACTCGGCGTTGGCGATCACGTCCTCGAAGCGGATATCCTCCTTGGAAAGCAGCGCCTTGGCCCCGTCAATCAGCCGTTCGGGCAGGCCGAGCTTTCGGGAGATGTCAAAGGCGTTGCTCTTGCCCGGAATCCCGATGGAGAGGCGGTAGGTGGGCCGGAGCGATTCGACGTCAAACTCCACGCTGGCGTTCTCCACGCCGGGAGTGCTCAGGGCAAAGGCCTTGAGCTCGCTGTAGTGGGTGGTGGCCATGGTGCGCACCTTGCGCTCCAGCAGGCTGGAGAGGATGCTCTGCGCAAGCGCCGCGCCCTCGGTGGGATCGGTGCCTGCGCCCAGCTCGTCAAAGAGCACCAGGTCGTTGTCCTGAACGCAGGAAACGATCTCGACGATGTTGGTCATGTGCGAGGAGAAGGTGCTCAACGACTGCTCGATGCTCTGCTCGTCGCCGATGTCGGCGTATACCCGGCCAAAGACGCTTAGCTCCGTGCCCAGCTCCGCGGGCACGTGCAGGCCGCTCTGCGCCATGAGGGTGAACAGGCCCACGGTCTTTAGCGTCACGGTTTTGCCGCCGGTGTTGGGGCCGGTGATGATGAGCGTGGTAAACTGGTCGCCCAGCCATAGATCGCTGGGCACGACCTTGTCCGGGTCGATGAGGGGATGCCGCCCGCGCACGATCTTGAGGTAGCCGCGGGTGTTCATCTTCGGCAGGCTGGCGCGCATCTCCCGCGCCAGCAGCCCCTTGGCAAAAGCAAAATCCAGATGCGTGAGCAGCTCGATGTTGGCGAAGATGCCCTCCGCATGCGGCGCGATCTGGTCGGACAGCGCCTGCAAAATACGGGCAATTTCCTGTTGTTCCCGCGCGCGGAGCTGCTTTAGGTCGTTGCCCAGCTCCACCACGAACATCGGCTCGATGAACAGCGTGGCCCCGGTAGCGCTCTGGTCGTGCACCAGCCCCGGTACGTTGGCGCGGCATTCGGCCTTCACGGGGATGCAGTAGCGGTCGCCCCGCATGGTGATGATGCTGTCCTGCAGATACTTGGCAAAGCTGGAGGAGCGGATCATCTGGCTGAGGCGGTCGCGCATGCGCTCGTTGGCGCTGCGAATCTGCCGGCGAATCTGATGCAGCTCCGCCGAGGCGCGGTCCGCGATTTCCTCCTCGCTGATGATGGCGGCGGAGATATCGTTTTCGATGCCGTCCAGCGCGGTAAGGCGGGTAGCCAGACCGGTCAGAATGGGCGTATCCTCGCGGTCGCGCACCAGCGCAGAGCGGGCCGCGCGCGCGGCGCGCAGGCAGGCGGCAATGTCCAGCAGCGCCCGCGGGCTGAGGCACGCTCCCTTCTGGGCCAGCGTCACCTGCTCGCGCACGTCGGGAAAGCTCACCAACGGCTGGCCGCCCAGGTAGCTGAGCAGCACGCAGGCTTCCTCCGTTTCGTCCAGCGCGCGGCGCACCTCGCTCACATCATCGTAGGGCACGAGAGCCAGGCACTTTTCCTTGCCCATGTCCGTCAGGGCATGCGCAGCCAGGCGCTCGCGGATCTTGGTAAATTCCAGCACGCGAAGGGCGCGGTCCTGTTCCATAAAGGGTCCTTCCTTTCGGAAAATGGTAGGGGACGGGCTATTCCACGCCGCGCATCCAGTGGCCCAGCGTGGTTTCAAAGGCGGCGGGGCCGCAGGGAGCGCCGGAGAGCAGCGCCGCGTAGGCGCGCGTGAGGGAAAGCTGTTCCCCCGCGCTTTCAACGGTGAAGTGCAGGAGCATGCCCGCGCCCAGCGCGCGGCGGTCCGCGTCGCGGGCGCGCAGGTCGGTGGGCAGGGCGCCCAGCACACTCAGCTCGCAGCCTTCGGGAAAACGAGTGCGCGTCAGCGGAAAGCGATAGCCCAGCCGGTCGGTAAGGGTGGGGTTGGCTTTCGCGCAGACCATGGCCTCATCCGCACACAGGGCACAATCCGCGCGGCCGCGGCTTAGCCCGCGCCGCACCCGTTCGGGACAGTGATTGAGCAGCATGAGCGTTTCACGGCCGTAGACCTTGAGCAGCGCGGGCAGAGGCAGAGGCGTCAGGCCCTTTTGCTCGGGAAAGGTCCATTCAGGCCACAGCACAAACCCGCACGCGCCCAGTACGCGAACCGTCTCAAGGCCCGGGGGATTGGTGGCGGGCACACCCTCGCCGGCCAGCACCGGCAGGGGGATCGGCAGGCCCAGCTGAGCTACGCTTTCAGCCATCAGGCCGCCCAGCCGGTCCGCATGGACGCGGATGACGGCCAGACAGGCGTCCTGCGTGCGCTGCGTCATCTGCGGAGGCAGGCGCAGCCATGTACCGCGAGGCAGGCGCGGCAGGTCGCGCGCAAGCGCTTCCGGCGTAAACGCGCGGGGCGCGAAGCACAGAAGCGTGGCGCCCGCCTGCGAAAGGCCCCCGGCCAGCGCCGGGTCCGAAAAGATCACGGCCAACGTATCAGGTCCGATGGGGGAAGCCGGCTGCGGCCGCGCGGGAGCCGCAGGCAGAGCGGCGCGACAGGGGGGACGCCCGGCGGAGGCAAACGCATCCGTGCGCGCCTGAATGAGCCGTTCCACCGCGTCCCGCCGGAGGGCGTTGAGCGCGCTCACGGGCAAAAAGATTCCTTCATCCAGCACCGCTTGCAGCCCGCTTTGCTCATCCAGCGCGAAGGGGGTGCCGCCCAGCTTGTCCAGCTGGCGGTGTGCGTCCGCTTCGGTGGAAGCGCGGCTTCTGGCAGCCTCGACAACGGGGCCGGTCGCAGTCACGCTGACCTCGCCGTCAGTGAGCGCCAGCGTCATGGGACGGCCCAGCGCAAAGCGGGCCGTCATGCTCACGGGAATGGGACGGGGTGCATGCGCCCGGGCCTTTGCCAGCTGGCAGGCGTCCGCCAGGCGGGCAACCCGCATGCCGGGCTTTGCTTCCGTGTCGGGCCGCAGGCGCAGGGAAGCCGTGCCGCCCGCGGGCACATCCGGTCCGGAATAGCGCAAATCGCAGGATTCACCTGCCCCGCGAAGCTGCAGGCTGTCGCCGTCATGAAGCGCGCGGTCCACATGCAGCGCAGCCAGATGCCCCCGCACGGCTACGACCTTGCCCAGCGGCAGGCCCTCATGGCTCACGCGGTCCGGCGTGACCAGGTCCGCGTCCTCCGCGCCCAGAATATGCCCGCGCGTGAAGCCGCCCCGGTTGTAAATCTGCAAAAGCTGCTCGCGCTGCGCCGGGTCCGGGCGGAAATCGCACCGCGCGACGGCATCCAGCGCCCGGCGGTAGACCGAAGTGACCACGGCCACGTATTCAGGGCTTTTGAGCCGGCCCTCCACCTTGAGCGAACGCACCCCCGAAGCGCATACCGCGGGCAGGTCATCCAGCAGGCACAGGTCGCGCAGCGACAAAAGCGGCCCCTGCATTCCTTCCATCCGGAAGCCCTGACGGCAGGGCTGGGCGCAGCGCCCGCGGTTGCCGCTCCGCCCGCCGGACATGCTGCTCATCAAACAGCGGCCGCTCACGGCGGTGCACAGCGCGCCATGCACAAACACCTCCGTTTCGATGCCGGTAGCCGCTACCTCGCGCACGTCCGCCAGAGCGCATTCACGGGCCAGCACCACGCGGGAAAAGCCCAGCTGACCCGCCAGACGCGCACCTTCGCCGTTGCAAATCGCCATCTGGGTGGAGGCGTGCATCGCCAGCGAGGGAAACTCCTGCCTAACGAGGGCAGCAACGCCCAGGTCCTGTACGATCACCGCGTCCGCGCCGGAGGCGGCAATTTCGCCGAGCGCGGCGCGCAGGTCCTGCATCTCTCCGGGTTTGACGAGCGTATTGACCGTCACATGCACGCGAACGTGGTACAGATGCGCATAGCGCACGGCCTCTTCCAGCGCCTGCCCGTCAAAGTTGGTGGCGCTGGCGCGCGCGCCGAAGGCGCGGTACCCCAGATAGACCGCGTTGGCGCCGCTGTCCACGGCGGCGCGCAGGGCGGCCTCGTCCCCGGCGGGGCAGAGCAGTTCGGGAAGCAGCAAGGGCATGGGCGGTTCGCTCGCTTTCGCTTGGAATAGAAAAGGGCGGCGCAGGGTGCCACAAACGCCCGTGCGCCGCCGCGTTGCATCACAGCTTGGTAAAGGGATACGCCACGCCGTTGGTCTCCACACGGATGGAGGCGATCACCTGCGGCTCAAGCGGCTTGTCGGCACGGTCAGTGCGCTGGGACACGATACCATCGGCCACTTCCATGCCGCTGGTCACCTTGCCGAAGGCCGCGTAGGCGCCGTCCAGATGCGGGCTGTCGCTGGTCATGATGAAAAACTGGGAACCGGCGCTGTCCTTCATCATGCTGCGCGCCATGCTCAGCACGCCGTAGGTGTGCTTGAGCGGGTTGGGCACGCCGTTCTGGGCAAACTCGCCCTTGATGCGGTAGCCGGGGCCGCCGGTGCCGGTGCCCTTGGGGCATCCGCCCTGAATCATGAAGCCGGGAATGCAGCGATGGAAAATCAGACCGTCGTAAAACCCGCTGTTGGCCAGGGAAATGAAGTTGCCCACGCTTTCGGGCGCGATATCGGGGTACAGTTCGCCGGTCATGACGCCGCCGTTTCGCATCGTGATGGTAAAGGTAGGATTGGCCATCGGAAATCAAACCTTTCTTTGTTGCTCTGCGGGGGAACGGCCTTGCCCGCGATGGGGGCCTTTCAGGCCGGTTCTGCTTAGCATTATAACCTGTTTATCAGGTGATTGCAACGCTTTTTTCCCCGCGCGGCAGGGTGCGGGTGAGCCATACGCGGCCCCATCCCCTCCGCGAAGCCAGCGCCTCCAATGCCGCGTAGGCGGCCACGGCGTCTGCGCAGCGTTCAAACGCCCCATAGACCACCGAACCGCTGCCCGTCATCATCGCGCAGGCGGCCCCTGCGGCCTCCAGCGCGCGCAGCGCCTGCCCGAGCGCCGGGCGCGCTGGCTCGCTGACGGCCTGCAGCACATTGGCCATCGCGGGGGCGAGAGAAGCCAGATCACGCTTGAGCAGCGCATCCTGCGCGGCGGCGTTGTCGGGATGGCGCAGCCTGGCGGCGTTCACCCGGTCAAAGGCTGAAAATACCTCGCGCGTGCTCAGGCCTTCGCAGGGCTGCACAAGCACCAGCCACACCTCCGGCGCGGGCGACAGGGGCTGGATGCATTCGCCGATGCCGCCCACATGCGCCAGCCCGCCCGTGATGAGAAAGGGAACGTCTGCGCCCAGTTCCAGGCCCAGGGACAAGAGCTCCGCGCGTGAGAGGCCCAGCCCCCACAGGCTGTTTAGCCCCTTGAGCGCCGCAGCCGCGTCCGCGCTGCCGCCCCCCATGCCGGCGCCCGAAGGGATGCGCTTGGCCAGTCGGATACGGGCGCCCCGCCGCACGCCGCAGCGCTCGCGCAGCAGCAGGGCCGCTCGGTAGACCAGGTTGGAAGCATCGAAGCGCACCCCGTCGGAGGACAGGCCGTCGCCCGCCTTCGGGGCGCGGGCCCCTTCCGTGCCGCCGGCCGCGGATTCCAGCGTCAACTCCTCCGCTTCCTCCATCCACAGCAGGTCGCACAGGGATACGGTCTGCATCAGCATATCCATCAGATGGTATCCGTCCGGACGTGTACCCAGAATGTCCAGCGTCCAGTTGATCTTGGCATAGGCGGCCAGACAAAGCATTGCAACCCACCCTTTCGTTATGGTATAGTACAGTATACCATTTTTTTCGCAAAGCGTTAAGGGGGCGGTGTCCCATGCCGGCGATTCCGGTGCTGATTACCATTCGTTCCAGCGCGCACCGCGAGCAGGCCGCGGAGGATGAAACCATCTCCATGCTCACCTCCGGACAGCTGGAGCTGGAGGAAAGCCGCGCTGTCATCCGTTACGAGGAGACGCTGGATGAAAGCCTGCCTGCCCAGCAGGTGATCCTGACCATCGACGAGGGGGGAGCGACCATGAGCCGCGGCGGCGAATACGCCACGGACATGGTCTTTCGCATGGGCTGCCGCTATGAGGGGGCTTATCATACCCCCTACGGGGATATGGAGCTGGCCGTGTACTGCACGCGCCTGCGCTACGACCTGGGCGAGGACGGGGGAGAGGTGCAGCTGAGCTATCAGCTGGATTTGAACGGCGCCTTCGCCGCCATGCACGATTTGGAAATGCGGCTCATCCGCCAGGGCGATGATTGACCTGGCGGCCGCGCAGCGCGCGGTGTATGAGGCGCTGAGGAGCGCGGCGGATGCGCCCTGCTTCGTGCGCCTGTGCCTGGACCATGGCGCCCTGTGGGTGAGCGACCTGCCGCGACGGACCGGCCGGCTGGTCCCCGCCATGGCTGCGCTGGACGCGCAGGGCGTGCGATACGAAACGGACCCGGCCACGGGTCTGTGGCGGCTGGACTGGACGGCGGAGAGCTGGCGCGACAGGCTGGACCGGCTGCCGGCATGCCTGCCCGCGCTGCCGCGCGAGGAAGCGCTGCATCCCGCCTATGCCCTGTGCCGCCTGCTGTTGCTCCACCCTGCACCGCTTGAGCGCCAGCCCATGGCGCAGGTGCGGGAAGTGGTGAAGCTGGCGGCAGGCGCGCTGGGACCGCTGATTTCCGCCGTACCCGCGCTGACCGGCAAGTCCGCGCGCCGCCTGCGGATGGGCCTCCCCCTGGCTGAAGGCGGCGGACGGGTGCTTGCGGACTGGATTGCACACATGGACGGACAACCGAGGCAGGAGGGATAGCATGATTCTGAAATACTACGGGCATTCTTTTTTTACCTTGACACTGGAAAACGGCTCGGTCATCGCCTTTGATCCCTACGGCACGTTTTACGAATATCCCAGGCGGCTGCTGAGGGCGGACGTATGCCTGATCACCCATCACCATTACGATCATGACGGCCTTTCCTGCCTGGAGCCGGGCGCGGAGGGAATCGACGCACCGGGCTCGTATGAGCTGGCGTGCGGTGCGTCCGTTCTGGGCGTGCCCACCTTCCATGATGGTCAGGGCGGCGCGCTGCGGGGCAAGAATACCTTCTTTGTGGTGGAGGCCGAAGGCATGCGCATCGGCCACGCGGGCGATCTGGGGCACCTGCCCACGCGCGCGCAGGTTGCGCAGATCGGCCGGCTGGATTTGCTGCTGCTGCCCGTGGGCGGCTATTATACCATCGACGCGGCTCAGGCCCTGGAGGTGCGAAAGCTGCTTCGGCCCACGGTGATGGTGCCCATGCACTACCGCACGCAGTATGACCCTGAAATGAACATCGCGCCGCTTGCGGACTTTCTGGCGCTTAGCGGGGCAGAGGATACGCAGATGCCGCTGCTTCGCGTGGCAAAGGCGGACATCGGCCAGCGCCCGCCCGTTGTGACGCTGGCGGTTCAGCCGGGTTGACAGGCGGCATCGCGCGCGCTACAATCAGGCGAAATCATCCGCATGCAAGGAGCCGATGAATCATGAAATATGTGTTTATTACCGGCGGCGTCGTTTCCTCGCTGGGCAAGGGCGTGACCGCCGCGGCGCTGGGCTGCCTGCTCAAGGCGCGAGGCTATCGCGTAAACATGCAGAAGCTCAACCTCTATTACAATGCCGAGCCCGCCTTTCTTAGCCCGCTGGAGCACGGCGAGGCTTTCATCACCGAGGACGGGCATGCCGTGGACCTGGATTTGGGCAACTACGAACGGCTCGTGGATGAAACCCTGCCCGGCGAATGCTGCTGCACCACGGGCAAGATTCATCGCCGCCTTCTGGAACGCGAGCTTCGGGGCGATTTCCATGGCATGACCATTCAGGCCATCCCGCATGTGGCCAATGAGATCAAAAGCCATATTGAAGGCGTGGCGGAGCGCTCCGGCGCGCAGATCAGCATTGTGGACATCGGCGGCACCGTGGGGGACATGGAGGCGGCGGTTTACCTGGAAGCTATCCGCCAGATGCGCCTGGAACGCAGCGATCCGCATGACTGCTGCTATATCCATTTGACGCTGATGCCCTATATCTCCACCGCGGGTGAGCTGAAAACCAAGCCCACGCAGAGCAGCGTGCGCGCGCTTCGTTCCGCGGGCATTCAGCCGGATGTGATCGTCTGCCGCACGGAAAAGCCCATGACGGGTGAAGGCAAGGAAAAAATCGCGCTGTTTTGCAACGTCAAAACCGCCAATGTGATACAGAACATGGACGTGGAGCCGCTGTGCAGGCTGCCGCTGGTGCTGGATAAGGAAGGGCTGGCCCGCGCGGTGCTTTCGGAGCTGCATCTGGAAAACCCTGCACCCGATCTGGACGCGCTGAAAAGCTATGTCAGGCGCGTGGACGAAGCCGCCGCGCCGCTTCGTGTGGCGCTGGTGGGCAAGTACACCGCCATGCCGGATGCCTACCTGTCCGTGACCGAGGCGCTGCGCCACGCGTGCGCACAGTGCGGCGCACGTCCCCGGATCGACTTGGTGAACGCCGAGAAGATCGAACCGGATACGGCGGAGGCACTGCTGGCCGGCTATGATGCCATCGTGGCGCCCGGCGGTTTTGGCGACCGCGGGGTAGACGGCATGATCGTGGCGGCGCGCTATGCGCGCGAGCAAGGCGTGCCCTTTCTGGCCATCGGCTTCGGCATGCAGCTGGCGGTGGTGGAGGCGGTGCGCAGCCTGCTGGGCATCGCTGACGCGCATACCGCCGAGGCAGACCCCGAGACGACGCATCCCGTGGTCCGCGTGCCGGAGGACCGCATCTGCCAGAACGACAGCCGCGCCGCGACGCGCATGGGCAGCAGCGGTGTGCGCCTGCTGGACGGCGAATTGCGGCGCATCTACGGCGCCGAGGTCGTCAACGAGCGCCACTCCAACCGCTACGAGGTGGACCCGGCCTATGTGCCCGATCTGGAGCGCAGCGGCCTGCACCTGGCGGGCGTGAGCGTGGAGGCGGGCTACCCCGAAGCGTTTGAAATGGAGGGCCATCCTTTTTATATCGCAGTGGCATATCATCCGGAATACATCAGCCGGCCGGGCAAGCCGCATCCTTTGTTTGTGCGTCTGGTGCAACGCGGCCTGGAATGCGCGCAGGCCTGATCGATTTGATGAAAAAGGGGGGACCCGCCTGAATGGGTCCCCCCTGTGCTGTGATCTCGTACAATAAGGAGGCGTGAGGCAATGCCCCTTGCATTTGCCGGAGACGACGCAACCAAGGCCCTGCTGGACCTTGCGGAGGAAAACCTGCGCGCGCTGGAATGGTTCAGCGGGTATCTGAATCTGTGTCCGCGCTTTGTCAGCGGCGAGGACGTTGAGGCGCTGACCCGCGAATGCGGCGTGACCGAAGAGGAGGCCTACCGGCTGCTGATGGCTTCGGCCTGTGGGCTGGACATCGCAGGCGACCCGTGGGCGCGGAAAATGGCGGAGCGCTACTTCCGGCCCGGTGTGCACCGGTTGGATGCGGCGGCCTGCCGTGCCGACCCGTACTATGCCTCCGTGCGTCTGCCGCAGGCGCGGCAGGGGGAGTGGACCCTGGGGTATAAGCGTATCGAGGCGTATGAGGCCTTCGTTTCGGCCGACATGCTGCTCTTGCCCGACGGTCGCGAGGTGCCGCAGGCCGGGTTTTTCAATGAGCCGTTTGAGGCCCCTGTTGTCACGCAAAACGGCCGGGAATGGATGACCGTCACCCCGAGCGAGCTGAGCACCGTGACCGCGGACATTCAGGCTGTGAGCGGAAAGGTGGCTGTGTTCGGACTGGGGCTGGGTTACTATGCCTTTATGGCGGCACGAAAGCCGGAGGTGACCCGCGTGACGGTGATTGAGCGCGACCCATCCGTGATTGCGCTGTTTCGGGAGCATATTCTGCCCGCCTTTGAAAATGCGGAAAAAGTGAGTGTCGTGGAGGAAGATGCCTATGAATACGCCGCCCATATGGGCGGCCAGGGGTACGACTATGCCTATGTGGACATCTGGCACGACGTGCTGGATGGGGTGGAGATGTACCTGAAAATGAAGCGGTTGGAGGCCCTTTCCCCGGGCACGCGCTTTCTGTACTGGATTGAAACCTCCATGCTGTGTTGGCTGCGCGGCATGGCTTTGATGGAGATTGCGGAAAAAAAGGACGGCCCGATGATTGAAGCCATCGGGCCGGTGAAAGGGTTTGAGGATTTGAAGCGGGCGCTGTCGCAGGAGGGTCTGCGCCGCCTTGCACCGCGCATACCGCTGGAAGTGACGCGGCGCGACTAAGCCGCCTATTCGAGCATTTTGAGGAAGGCCGCCTCGTCGATGACGGGAATGCCCAGGCTCTCGGCCTTGGTGAGCTTGCTCCCGGCCTTTTCGCCCGCGAGCACGAAGCTGGTCTTTTTGCTCACGCTTCCGGCGGCCCGCCCGCCGTGGCGGGCGATGAGCGCCTCGGCCTCATCGCGGGAGAGCGTGGGCAGGGTGCCCGTGACTACGACGGTCTTGCCCGCCAGCGCGTCGGAGAGCGCGTCGCTCTCGTGCCGCGGCGTGACGCCCGCCTCCAGCAGGCGGCGAATCATCTCCAGATTCTCCGGGAAGCTGAAAAACTCCACCACGCTGGTGGCCACGATGTCGCCCACGTCCGGAATGGCGGTCAGCTCCTCGGCCGTGGCCGCCTTGAGGCGTTCCAGGGACCCGAAGCGCTGCGCCAGGTCCCGCGCGGTCTTGCGCCCCACATTGGGAATGCCCAGCGCGAAGAGAAACGCATCCAGCGCGCAGTGCCGGCTTTTGTCCAGCGCGGCAATCAGATTTTCGGCACGCTTTTGCTGAAAGCCGTCCAGCGGCAAAAGGTCGTTGACCGTCAGATGGTAGAGGTCGGCGCAGTCGCGCACGCCCAGCCTGTCATAGAGCAGCTCGGCGGTCTTTTCGGAAAAGGTGTCGATGTCCATGGCGTTGCGGCCTGCGAAGTGCGCAAGGCGCGCCACGGCCTGCGGCTTGCAGGTCTGGCGGTTCATGCAGAACAGGTGCGCGCCGCGCTCCACCAGCGGATGGCCGCAGGCGGGGCATACCGTGGGCGGCTGGATGGGCGTTTCATCCGGCCCGGCCTCGCCTACGCGGCCCATGATTTCGGGGATCACGTCGTTGCTGCGGCGAATCCACACCTCGCAGCCGATGGCCACGCGCTTGCGCTGGATGTCGCCGAAGTTGTTGAGGGTAGCGCGCTTGACCGTCACGCCCCCGATGTCGGTGGGGGTGAGGTGCGCCAGAGGCGTGAGCTTGCCCGTGCGACCCAGCTCCCAGGTCACATCCAGCAAAGTGGCGGTGTTTTCCTCGGCGGCAAACTTGTAGGCCACCGCCCAGCGCGGGAATTTTTCGGTGTTGCCCATGGCCTGGCGCGTCTCGAGGTCGCACACCTTGACCACCGCGCCGTCGATGAGAAAGTCCAGCGATTCGCGCTGTGCCTCGACCGCGTCGATGCGCTCCGACAGCTCCTCGTAGGTATCGGCGTGGGCCTCATAGCGGCTGGTGGGGAAGCCGTTTTCCTGCAAAAAGGCGATCATCCCATCCAGGTCGTGGTACGGCGGGTTTTCGATGGTGCCAATTTGATAGAAGAAGGCGTCCAGCTTCCTGCGCGCGGTTACGGCGGGGTCCAGGTTGCGAAGCGCACCCGCCGCCGCGTTGCGCGCGTTCTTAAGCGGCTCGTCGGCGGTTTTGTTGTAGGCCTCCAGCGTGCTCAGGCGCATGATGCACTCGCCCTGCACCTCCAAAAGCCCCTGATAGGGAATGGACAGGGGCACGCAGCGGATGGTGCGCACCTGGGGCAAGATGGCTTCGCCCACCTCGCCGTTGCCGCGCGTGGCGGCCTCGATGAGCTGCCCGCCGCGGTAGGTGAGGTTGATGGTCAGGCCATCCAGCTTGTATTCCACGGCGTATTTGAGCGGAGGCAGCGGCGTTTCGCGGCCGTCGGAGAGCTGGGCATGCAGCTTTTGCGTGCGTTCCAGCCAGCTGAGCAGCTCTTCCTTGCTCTGCACCTTGTCCATGCTCCACAGGCGGCTGATATGCCGGTGGGGAGCAAAGGCGCTCAGCGGCTCCGCACCCACGCGCACAGTAGGGGAGTCGGGCAAGACAATGCCCGACTCCTTTTCCAGCTGGGTCAATTCGTTATATTTCCGGTCCCATTCCGCGTCGCTCATGGGACTGGTGCCCCGGGTGTAATACAGCACGGAGGCTTGATTGAGCTGATCGACCAGCTCGCGCATGCGGGAGGTTTGCATATCAGTCGTTCACCTTCACAATCGGGGCGATGGAGAGCACGAATTCCTTCTGGCCGTAGGCTGCAAAGCCGATCACGATGCGGGCGTCGCTGCCGCTGCCGCGGATTTCCAGCACGTTTCCCTCGCCGAATTTGCGGTGCATCACGCGGTCGCCCGGCTTGAACAGCGCGGCGACGGCGCTGGCGGGCACGCTGGCCGCTGCGGAGGGGGTAAAGCCCTTCTGCACGCCCGGAATGCCCAGCGCGCTGCGCCCCGCGCCCAGCCCCCGCCCGGCCTCGCCGCCGTAGCGCGGGGTGCGCTTGGGAGTGGGGTGCTGGTAGCTTTCCATGACGCCGGGGAAATTGCGCTCGCGCTTGCTGATCCACTGATCGTCGAGCAGGCGCTTGGGAATCTCCTTGAGGAAGCGGCTGGGCGCGTTGTAGTTGACCTGATTATACAGCATGCGCTGCGCCGCGTAGCTGAGAAAAAGCTGCTTCTGCGCGCGGGTGATCGCCACGTAGCACAGCCTTCGCTCCTCCTCCATGCGCTTGTCATCCTGCAGGCTTCGGCCGGTGGGGAAGACGCCCTCCTCCAGCCCGGCGATGAACACGATGGGAAACTCGAGTCCCTTGGCGCTGTGCACGGTCATCAGCGTGACGGCTTTGCCGCCCATCTCGGCATTGTCCAGATCGCTCACCAGCGCCACGTTTTCCAGATAGTCCTCCAGCGAGGGGCTTTCGGCGCCATGTTCGTATTCGGCGACCGCGCCCAAAAATTCCTCGATGTTTTCCAGACGGTTCTTGCCCTCGTCGGACAGGTCGCGCTCGTACTGCGCCTTAAGGCCGGTGCGGTCGATCACGTATTTGACGAAATCATTGACGCCCATATCCTCGTGGGCCATGACCAGCTCGTTCATGAGGTCCCCGAATTCGCTGACGCATTTGCGCGGCCGGGCCGAAAGGGTTTCGGGCACGTCCATCAGGGCGCTGTAGAGGGGCATATCCTTTTCGGCGGCATAGCGGACCAGCTCGGTGATGGTGCTGTCGCCGATGGAGCGCTTGGGCTGGTTGATGATGCGGCGCAGGCTCACATCGTCGGAGGGGTTGACGATGCAGCGCAGGTAGGCAACGATATCCTTGACCTCCTTGCGGTCGTAGAAACGAAGGCCCCCGTAGATGCGGTAGGGAATGCCCGCGCGTACCAGCATTTCCTCCAGCACGCGGCTCTGCGCGTTGGAGCGGTAGAGCACGGCCATGTCGCCGTAGCTCTTGCCGGCGAGCTGCATCTGCTGCATGCGGTCGCACACCCACGCGGCCTCCTCGCGCTCGTCGCCGGCGCAGAAGAGCTTGATGGGTTCGCCCGCGGGATGCTCGGTCCACAGCGCCTTTTCCATGCGGCCCTCGTTGTGGGCAATCACCTGATTGGCCGCGTCGAGGATGTTGGCGGTGCTGCGGTAGTTCTGCTCCAGCTTGATGACGGTGGCGTCGGGAAAGTCCTTCTCGAAATCGAGGATGTTGCGGATGTCCGCGCCGCGCCAGCCGTAGATGCTCTGGTCGTCGTCGCCCACGACGCAGAGGTTGCGGCTTTCCTTCGTCAGGAGCTTTACCAGCGAATACTGGGCGAAGTTGGTGTCCTGATATTCGTCCACATGCACATAGCGGAACCGCTCGCGGTAGCTTTCCAAAACGGGCGGATGATCGGCGAACAATTCCAGCGTGCGCACCAGCAGGTCGTCAAAATCGAGGGCGTTGCCGTGGCGCAGGCGGCGCTCGTAGGCGTCGTAGAGGTCGTGAATCTGCTGGCTGCGGAAGTCCTTTGCGGAAGCCTGGAACCATTCGTCGGGACCGAGCAGGCGGTCCTTGGCGTCGCTGATTTTGGCCTTGACCTCGCGCAGCGTCAGGGACTTGTCGTCGATGCCGAACTGCTTGAACAGCTCCTTGAGCACGCTGGACTGATCGTCCTCGTCATAGATGGTAAAGGAGCGGGTGTAGCCCAGCTTTTCGATGTCCCGCCGCAAAATGCGGGCGCACATGGCATGAAAGGTGCTGACCCATACCTCACCGCCGCGCTCGCCCACCAGGGCGCTCACGCGCTCACGCATCTCTTTGGCGGCCTTGTTGGTAAAGGTGATCGCCAGAATGTTCCACGGGGCCACGCCGTGGTCGATCAGGTTGGCGATGCGGTAGGTGAGCGCGCGCGTTTTGCCGCTGCCCGCGCCTGCCAGAATCAGCACCGGCCCCTCGAGGGTTTCGGCTGCCTGCCGCTGCTCCCGGTTCAATCCTTCCAAATTCATGCTATGCTATCCTCAATCTTCACTTCTGTTGTGCCTCAAGCCGGTCCAGCACCAGCGTGTAGCCGTCGGCCCCGTACTGCAGGGCACGGTTGACGCGGCTGATGGTGGCGGTGGACGCGCCGGTCTGGTGGGCAATTTCCTGATAGGTCACCTTCCGGCGCAGCATCACGGCCACTTCCAGCCGCTGGGTGATGCTCTTGAGCTCCTGCACCGTCAGGACATCCTCCAGAAAGCGGTAGGCCTCTTCGGGGGTTTTCAGCTGAAGCAGCGCGTCCATCAGCAGATCGGTCTGCTCGTTGTGATAACGTGGTATAAACACGGTTGCAATCCTCCGCTCAAACAGTGCAAAACTTTGCCTAATACCATTATAGCACATTTGAGAAAAGAAGGAAAGCGAAAAACGTGTAGGCCGTGGGGTCACTCACGGGGCGGCTTTTTACCGAACAGGCCTCCGGTCATCTCGCTCAGGCTGCGGCCGAATTTGCTCATGCCACCCCTGCCGCCGGTGGACAGGAAGGCGAACAGCCCAAGCCCCGCCACCAGCGCCACGATGAGCCACACGGCCCAGCCGGCGCCGGTATTGTCCTGGTCCACGCCCTCCACCGTTTCTCCGACAGGGGCGCGCGAGGCATCGCTGGCCCCGGCGGAGCCGGTCACGCCGCCGTAGAGCGCCTTGTAGACCACCTCGCTCATGGGGCCGGTGGAGGCGAGCACGCGCTCCTTGGGCAGCGTGTGCGTGCCGAACTCCAAAAGCACGCTGCGCGGGGCCAGGTCCTGATTGTAGGCGCCCTTGCCCATGTAGATGTCCTTGATGAGACCGGGATACATCTTGTCGGCCACGGCCTTGATCTGCTTGGCAAAGCTGAGGTTGGCGTCCTTGTTCTGGTTGCCCTTGCCCACCAGCAGGCGCACCTTGCTCATCTTTTCATTGCCGATGGTCACGGCGTACTGGTCCGGGTCGGGGATGCCGTCGCGGTGGATGTCGAAGATGGCGCCGGGCTGCCCCTTGAGCAGCTCCACGGCAGTCTGGCGGCTGCGGCGGTACGCGCCCGCGTCGTGCGGGTGGTGGGTGGCGTCGCTGAGGGTGACGGATACGCCCAGTTCCTCCAGCGCGTCGCCAAACGCCCCGGCCACGTCGTAGATGCCGCCGCGCTCCTCGTCGCTTTCGGTGCCGTCGCCTTCAATATAGCTCTCGTCGCTGTGGGTGCAGTACAGGGCGATCCTTTTGTTGCCCACGGCGCTGACGGCAAGGCTCTGCTCCATCTCCAGCCAGCTCACGTCCGGCATGTCGGCCTCGCCCAGCAGCTCCAGCTGCGCCGTTTTGGCCTGCGGGTCCACGGAAACCACCCGGTAATGCAGGTTGTCCCCGCTGATGTACTCGTCGCCCGCCTCGCACTCGCCCATGTACTGCGTGACGGCCTGCCCGTCCGGGTTCAGCAGGGTGTAGACGTCCTCCTGCGCCCAGGCGGGCAGGGCCGCCAGGCACAGCGCCAGGGTGAAAAGCACGGAAAACAGCGTTTTTTTCATGGCTCATTTCTCCTTTTGACGCACGGGGTTGCTCACGGCGCTCTCCCGCGGGGGATTCGTGCCGCGCGCCATGCGCTCCAGCACCTCGCCCACCAGCTCGGACAGCAGCACGCCCAGGATGCCGCTGATCATCATCGCGTCAAACACGCCCGCGCCGCCCAGCACCAGCGGCTGGTTGATGCCCTGCGACCAGTTGACCACTGCCACGGCGATATCCGCCAGCATCACGCCCACCACGCCGCAGAAGAACGCCCCGCGCCGCGAGCGGCCCAGCACATAGGCCACCACGCCGCCCGCCAGCCCGTAGAGGTACATCGGGTCGATCAGCATGCGCTCCGGCTCGTCGGGCAGGAAATGGGAAAGCGCGTAGATGATGCCCGCCGTGATCAGCGCGCCCAGCACGGCGCGCACGCGCTCCTTCGCCGTCCCCGCCCGCACCAGCAGGTAGACGCACACCCCGAAGGGAATCACCGCGCCGCCGATGCTCACCGAAACGTTGCCAATCTGCACATTGGGAATGAGCGTTCCGAAGAACATCAGCGCGATCAAAACCAGCGCCGCCCGGTCGCTCAGATACAGCTTGTCCAGCACGCGCTGGGCCACGCCGAAGAATACCAGAACCGCCACAACGGTCAAAAGGACCATTCCGATCGACATACGCACGCATCCCTTCATCCATGGAAGTGATGGCTATTGTGCCCCAAACGGCCAAAAGCATGCGGCAAAGCCGCCTTTTGGCGGATGGCGCGGCGATTTTTCGGGGGATAAAAATTGACCCACAGCCCATGGTGTGGCAAAATGGCAGGGTATACCGGGAATGGGGCTTATGAAGTGCCCCCAAAAAGTTAGACAATATTAGAAGGAAAAAATGTTTAAGCAGCTGAAAGGGCTTGTTGTCTGTGAATAGCAGGCGGCAAGCCCTATAGCTTCGCCTTTATGCGGCGGTTGTTGTAGTAGTCCAGATCATCCAGCAGTTCCAGCTTGAAGTGTTCCACGGATTGGAATTTCTGGAGGTACAGCAACTCACTCTTAAGCAGGCCAAAGAAATTTTCCATCACAGCATTATCCAGGCAAT
>DVIV01000057.1 GCA_018710985.1 Candidatus Limiplasma pullicola | reverse complement strand
GATGCTTAAGAAATGTTTGCGCCAAGGGCGCAAACTCCCCGCCCGCCCGGCAAAGCCGGGCGATACGAATTCACTTTGGAGGGCCTGCGGGCCCTCCAAGCCTCCCGAAAGGTTTTTTTGACAGTCTGAAGGGGCAGGGCTGATGCTCTGCCCCTTTTTTGCGCATGAGAATGGCTGCGCTTTCAGCGTGCGCAGGCGTCCTTTGCTCACAGGCTGCTGCTGCGGTAGCCCATGGGCGTGAGGCCTGTGGCGTGGCGAAACGTAGTGCAGAACGTGGATTCGCTGCCGTAGCCGCAGCGGTAGGAGATTTCCTTGAGGGAAAGCGACGTGGTTTTGAGGTAGAACTTGGCCCGGTTCACGCGCGTTTTCAGGAGATACTCCCGTAGCGTATAGCCGGTTTTCCGCTTGAATACGCGCGAAAAATAGAACGGGCTGAGCGACACGCGCCGGGCAAGCTCCTCCAAAGACAGCGGCTGGTCGATGTTCTCCGCGATATAGCTCAGCAGCTCCTCGATGGCGGCGGAATGGCTCTGTCCCGTCTCGCCGGGCGTCTCCGCGGTTAAAAAGCCGGTCAGGATATTGACGATGTTTTTGGATATCAGCGCCTCATTGGCGCGTTTTTCATGATGATACATGCGGTAGATGCGCTCCAGCCCGCGCATGAGGTCATAGGGATTCTGGGGAAAAATCACCTGGGTCCGGCTCCCGGCGATGGCCTGGTAGTATTCCCTGGCCAGCACGCCGTCATAGTGAATCCACAGGATCTCCCAGCCGGTATCAGTGCCGTAGCGATGGGGACGGTAGCAGTCCAGCAGCACAAAATGCCCCGCTGTGAGGGGAACCCGCGTTTCATCAACATAGCAGTACCCCTGTCCCCGCGCCACATAGAGAATCAGAAAGCTGTTATAGGACTGGCGCTGCACGGCATAGGTTTCCTCGCAGAGATACCGCCCGGTACAGCGCAGGTAGAAAAACATCCGCCGCGCCATTTCGCTGGGCGTGTGAAAGTAGATTTCCGATTCGGGCAGCACGCCCTGTTCGCGAACTCTCATTCGATCCGCCTCCATTTCCATCACGGCAACGATACAAAATGCACTTTTTCTTCATCTGACTCTATTTTAGACTTTTCTTTTGTACAAGTCAATATCCCCGTCATTTTGCAGCAATTCCACCTGCGCAAAAAATGCAAATAAAGCAGCAAGTACCATCAACAAGCCCCGCCCCGGACGTGCTATGATAAGCATACGAAACTGCAGCAAGGAGGCTGTCGCTATGGAACATATTCCCGGTCAGGTTGAAGTCTGGGAGGAGAGCGTGGTCATCCCCACCTACGGCGTGGGCAAGCCCGACCCCAATCCCATGTTTCTGGAAAAGCGCGTTTATCAGGGCAGCAGCGGCAAGGTGTATCCCCTTCCCGTAATTGATAAGATCTATGACGAAAAGGTGGACCAGACCTATCGCGCGGTATGGCTGGAAAACGATTACCTGCGCGTGATGATCCTGCCGGAGCTGGGCGGACGCGTGCAGCGCGCCTATGACAAGACCAACGGCTATGATTTCGTCTATTACAACGAGGTCATCAAGCCCGCGCTGGTGGGCCTGGTGGGGCCGTGGATCAGCGGCGGCATCGAGTTCAACTGGCCGCAGCATCACCGCCCCTCCACGTTCATGCCGGTGGATCACACCATCGTGGAAAACCCCGACGGCAGCAAAACCGTGCGCGTGAGCGAAGTGGACCGCATGTACGGCACCAAGGGCATGGCCAGCTTTACGCTCCATCCCGGCCGCGCCTACCTGGAGATCAGGGGCCAGCTCTACAACCCCACCTCCCTGCCGCAGACGTTCCTGTGGTGGGCCAACCCCGCGGTAGCGGTCAACGACCACACGCAGTCCATCTTCCCGCCGGACGTGCACGCCGTCATGGACCACGGCAAGCGCGCGGTGTCGCGCTTCCCCATCGCCACGGGGACGTATTACAAGTACGACTACGGCGCAGGCGTGGACATCTCCCGCTACAAGAACATCCCTGTGCCCACGTCCTACATGGCCTATCATTCGGACTACAATTTCGTGGGCGGATACGATTACGGCGTGGAGGCGGGCGTTTTGCACATCGCCGACCATCACGTCTCCCCCGGCAAGAAGCAGTGGACCTGGGGCTGCGGCGATTTCGGGCAGGCCTGGGACCGCAACCTGACCGACGAGAACGGCCCCTACATCGAGCTGATGACCGGCATGTATACCGACAACCAGCCGGACTTCACCTGGCTCAAGCCCTATGAGGAAAAGACGTTTACGCAGGCGTTCATGCCCTACAAGAAGGTGGGGGCGGTCAAGAACGCCAGCCTGGACGCAGCCCTGGGGCTGGAGGTGGAAAACGGCGCCGCGCGGGTTTGCGTCTATGCCACCAGCGTGCGCGAGGACGCCGTCGTGCGCCTGACCGCGGGGAGCGAAACGCTTCTGGAACGCAGGGGCCGGCTCTCCCCCACCGATGTGTTTGAGGCGCGGGTAGACGTGGCGGGCCGCCAGCCGCAGGAGCTGACATTGAGCCTCTGGCACGAAGGCAGGCTGCTGCTGGACTACACGCCCGCGCCGGAGAAGATCGAGCGCATCCCCGAGCCGGCGCAGGAGGCGGCGGACCCGGAGAAGATCGCCTCGCTGGAGGAGCTGCTGCTCACGGGCCTGCATCTGGAACAGTACCGCCATGCCACCTATGCGCCGGACCCGTACTATCTGGAGGGCCTGCGCCGCGACCCGGACGACAGCCGCCTCAACAACGCCTACGGCATGCTGCTGATGCGCCGGGGGCGGTTCGAGGAGGCGGAGAAGCACTTCCGCGCCGCCGTCAAGCGTCTCACCTGGCGCAACCCCAATCCCTACGACAGCGAGCCCTACCTCAACCTGGGCATGGCCCTGCGCTTGCAGGAGCGCTATGACGAAGCGTTTGACGCCTTCTACAAGGCGACCTGGACCAGCGCGCAGCAGGAAGCGGCTTTTTACGAGCTGGCAGCCATCGCGGCGCGCCGGGGCGAATGGTGCGAGGCGCTGGGCTTTGCGGACAAGGCGCTGGTCAAGAACGCGCACAACCTCAAGGCGCGCGCGCTCCGGGGGATGCTGCTCACGCGCGTGGGGCGCAAAGAGGAAGCGGATGCCTGGTTTGCGGAAAACCTGCGGCTGGACCCGTTTGACTATGCCTCCCGCCTGCTGGCGACCGGCCTGAGCGGCGACGAGACCACCCTTGGCCTGATGCGCAACGAGCCGGAGAGCTTCCTGGGGGTCGTGCGCGACCTGATGGCATGGGGCGACTACGAGGGCGCCGGCCGGGTGCTGGGCCTGCTTCAAAGCGACGGTCCGCTGCCCGCCTACTATGCCGCCTTCTGCGCGGCCCGCTGCGGCCGGGATGCCACCGGGGCGCTCAAGGAGGCCGCCGCGCGCAGCCGCGCCTACTGCTTCCCCAACGCGCTGGAGGATATCGCGGTGCTGCGCTTCGCCATGGCGGAGAACCCCGGCGACGCCTCGGCCCCCTATCTGCTGGGCAACCTGTTCTACGACCGCCGCCGCTATGCCGAGGCTCGTGAGCTGTGGGAGCGCAGCGTGGAGCTGGACCCCGGCTATCCCACGGCCTGGCGCAACCTGGCGCTGGTGTACTTCAACAAGGATCACGAGCCCCAAAAGGCGCTGGAGGCGCTGGAGCGCGCCTATGCGCTCAATCCCTCGGACGCACGGGTGCTTCTGGAGCTGGATCAGCTGCACCGGCGCGCGGGATGGGACCCGGCCCGGCGGTTTGCCTACCTGTACGCGCACAAGGATGTGGTCTTTGTCCGCGACGACCTGACCACCGAATATGCCACCCTGCTCAACCTGCTGGACCGTCCACAGGAGGCCTACGACCTGATCATGGGCCGCCGCTTCCATCCCTGGGAGGGCGGCGAGGGCCGCGTGACCACGCAATACGCGCTGTCCCTGCACCAGCTGGCGCGGCGCGATCTGGCCGCCGGGCGGTATGACGCGGCGGAAGCGAAGCTGCGCGCTGCGCTGGTCTTCCCGCACAACCTCGGGGAAGGCAAGCTCATCGGGGCCAAGGACAACGACCTGTACTACGACCTGGGCTGCGCGCTCGAGGCGCAGGGCCGCATGGACGAGGCGCGGGCGTGCTGGGACAAGGCCACGCTGGGCGACACCGTGCCCGCCGGCGCCATGTACTACAACGACCAGCCCGCGGACCTGATTCTCTACCAGGGCCTCGCGCTGCGCAAGCTGGGCCGGGAGGACGAGGCGAAGGCCCGTTTCCACAAGCTGGTGGACTATGGCGAAACCCACATCTTCGACGAGATGCGCATCGACTACTTCGCCGTGTCCCTGCCCGACCTGCTCATCTTCGATGACGACCTGAACGCGCGCAACCGCGCCCACTGCAACTACCTCATCGCCCTGGGCAGCTACGGCCTGGGCGACAGGGAGCGGGCGGAAGCGGCTTACCGCGAGGTGCTCGCCATTGACCCCTGCCATATGGGCGCCCATATCCAGCAAAAGCTGCTGTGATACCAGGCGGCGCGGAGAATCGGCTCTCCGCGCCGCTTGCCATTTTGTCTGCGGGGATGGATTTTCTTTTAGAAAACCCTGGTCAATTTTCTTTTTGAAAACCCTGGTCAGCCTCTTGCATTTTTCCTGTTTCTCTGATAGAATACTTAATTGGCACATCCTTGCGCTGCGCAAATGACGCAGCGCCATATGTCCAAGAGGAGGTGAATGGAATGAATAGGTACGAACTGACCTACATCATCGACACTGCGCTGGAGGAGAATGCCCGCAAGGAGCTGATCGAAAAGTTCTCCGCGCTGATCGCCCAGAACGGCGGTGAAGTCGAAAAGGTGGATGAGACCTGGGGCAAGCGTCGTCTGGCTTACGCCATCAACGACAAGCCCGAAGGCTACTACGTGCTGGTGACCTTCAAGGGCCCCTCTGAGCTGCCCCGCGAGATCGAGCGCAACATGGGCATCAGCGAGGACGTCCTGCGCTGCCTCATCATCAAGCTCGAAGAGAAGAAGCACAGCGTCAAGCCGCGTCCCGTGCGCCCCGTGGCGCCTGTGGCCGCGCCTGCCGAAGCTGCCGTGGAAGCCGCTCCCGCTGCCGCGCAGCCTGCCGAAACCCCCGCTGCTGAATAAGGATGGTGTGAGCAATGAACAAATTGACCATCATCGGCAACCTCACGCGCGACCCTGAGCTGCGCACCACCTCCACGGGTGTGAACGTGTGTTCCTTCACCGTGGCGGTCAACCGCCGCCAGCGCTCGCAGGGTGCAGAGGGCCAGCCCGAGGCGGATTTCTTCCGTGTGAGCGCCTGGCGCCAGCTGGGCGAGATCTGCCAGAAGTACCTGTCCAAGGGCCGCAAAGTCGCAGTGGTCGGTCCCGTGACGGTGAGAAGCTATACCGCCAACGACGGTTCCACCCGCTTCTCGCTGGAAGTTACGGCGGACGACGTTGAATTCCTGTCCTCCCGTTCCGAGGATGCCGCGGGCTATGCGCCCGCCGCTCCCGCTCAGCCCGCAGCCGCTCCCGCGGCCGACAAGGGGTTTGAGGAAGTGGACGACGAGGATCTTCCCTTCTGATCTTGGCGGCACAAGCGTGCCGCTTCCCTGATGATGACTCCAAAGGAGGTTTAGCCCATGTCTGAGGATCGTGCTGAAAGAAGGCCGCGTCCCCGTGGACGCAAGCCGCGCCGTAAGGTGTGCAGCTTCTGCGTGGACAAGATCGAATACATCGACTACAAAGATGTGAACCGGCTTCGCCGCTTCGTCAACGAGCGCGGCAAGATCATGCCCCGCCGCATGAGCGGCAACTGCGCCAAGCATCAGCGCCAGCTGTCCGAGGCCATCAAGCGCGCCCGTGCCATCGCCTTGATGCCCTATTCGGTGGAGTAAGCCACATCCATCCACGCGCCCGGATTGGGCGCGTGCTTTTTTATGCTCAAATGTCCGATGCTCCCTGTAATACAAAAGCCCCCGCGAAGCGCATGCTTCACGGGGGCCGGTTCGTCTGGTGACCCATCGGAGGCTCGAACTCCGGACACCTTGATTAAAAGTCAAGTGCTCTGCCAACTGAGCTAATGGGTCGCGCCCTTTCGGGACTCAAACGTGCAAGCTGTATGCTATCACAATTCTCAAGAAGTGTCAAGCCTTTTTCTGGCCTTATGCCGCCGTTTGCCTTCGGGGTGGGCGGCAGCGCCCCTTTCTCCCACGCGCCGCCCCCGGATGCGTCCGCCGCGCGCTCCAGCCGCCTCATTCGGCAGATCAGACGCCCCTTGCCGCCCTTTTCATGCACCGCTCCACCACCGCATGATACGCAAGGCCCGCCATGACGCTTCCAAGGCTCCACAGGAGCCAGGAAACCGGCCCCTGCGCCAGCCCGAACCGCTTGCCCAGCACCTCCACCCAGGCGTTGAAAAGGAAGATTTCAAACGAGGCCCGTCCCAGCGCACGAAGCAGCGCAAGCGCCGCCAAGCCCCGCCCCGCCCTGGAAAATAGCCATCCCAGTCCCACGCACAGCGCGGGCGCGATCAGCACGAAGGGGTGCCAATACATACCATAAAAACCCAGCGCCTCCGGAAATCGCGCATAGCAACCGTAGACAGCCGCCAGCCCGCAGGCCCCGCCCGCCAGTGCCAGCGCATACGCGCCGCCCGTGCGTGCGCAGCGCCCGCCCGCGCCTTCCTCCCGCGCCGGAACGGCCGCCGCCATGCCCAGCACAAAGACCGGCAGGCGTGAAACCGCCATGTATGCCTCCGTGCCGATAAAGCACAGCCCGCCCGCAAAGCACGCCGCCGCCACCAGCACCGCACACCGCCGGGGATGGGATGCGCGCGCCATCAGCCCGTACACCAGCGGGGCCAGCAGCAGCGTCAGCGCCAGCGCGCTCACGTACCAGTTGATCATCGCGGGGGTATCCGCAAAGAAGCCCAGCATCAGCAGGTTGCCCGCCGCCACGCGCACGCTTTGCACCGTGCCCAGACCGTAGAGCGGCAGCATTACGCACAGCCACACCGCACAAAAGGGCAGGTAGGCGGGTAGCAGCCTTCGCGCCCGGCGCAGCAGGTAGCGCCCCGTGTCCGCGTCGAGGCTCAGCGAGTGATACAGGCCGAAACCGGACAGGAACAGAAACATGTCCACCCCGCCGTAACCGATCTTCTGCACATCGTACAAAAGCCCGCCAAGGCCCAGCTGCGCGTGAAAAAACACCACCCACAGGATGGCCACGCCCTTGATTTCGTCCCGGCAGGCGCCGATTGCTTCCTGTATGCGCCGCAAAGCACACCGCTCCCCTCCGCATCGTCTGTGCTTATTAAACCATATGCGGACGGAAAAAGCAAACCGGGTTGTCAATCCCCTCCCCGCGCGCTATAATCAGGGCACACGCACAACGGAGGTATTTTGATGTACATTGCCGATCTGCATATTCATTCCAAATACTCCCGCGCCACCAGCCGCGACTGTGACGCGCCCCATCTGGACCTGTGGGCCCGGCGCAAGGGCATTCAGCTCCTGGGCACGGGCGATTTTACGCACCCGGCATGGCGGGCCGAGCTGACCGAAATGCTGGAGGAGGCGGAGGAAGGGCTCTACCGCCTCAGAGACGAATACCGCCTGCCCTGCGAAACCGCCGGCGATACGCCGCGCTTCGTCGTGTCGGGCGAGATCAGCACCATCTACAAGCGCGGCGGAAAAACGCGCAAGGTGCATCATGTCATCCTCCTGCCGGGGCTGGAAGCCGCCGAAACCCTCTCGCACCGGCTGGAGGCCATCGGCAATCTCCATTCCGACGGACGGCCCATCCTGGGGCTGGACAGCCGCGACCTGCTGGAGATCACGCTGGACTGCTGCCCGGATGCCATCTACATTCCGGCCCATATCTGGACGCCGCACTTTTCGCTCTTCGGGGCGTTTTCGGATTTTTCCACGCTGGAGGAATGCTACGGCGACCTGTCCGGGCACATTCACGCGCTGGAAACCGGCCTTTCCTCCGACCCGCCCATGAACCGCCGCCTGTCCATGCTGGACCGCTACATTCTGGTGTCCAACTCCGATGCGCATTCCCCCGCCAAGCTGGGCCGCGAGGCCAACGTGCTGGAGGGCGCGCCTTCCTACCCCGCGCTGCGGCGCGCGCTGGAAACCGGCGAGGGCCTGTACGGCACGGTCGAGTTTTACCCGGAGGAGGGCAAGTACCATCTGGACGGCCACCGGCGCTGCCAATGCTGTCTGGAGCCCGCCGAAACGGCGGCGCTGGGCGGGCGCTGCCCCGTCTGCGGACGGGCGCTCACCGTCGGCGTGCTCAGCCGCGTGGAGCAGCTGGCCGACCGCGCCGCGCCCGCTTCCCTTCCCAAGCCCTTTGAAAGCCTCATTCCCCTGCCCGAGGTGCTGGCGGATTGTCTGGGCGCGGGGCCCGCGTCCAAGCGGGTGCAGGAAATGTATGGCTCGCTGATCAGGCGCCTTGGCCCGGAAATGCGCATCCTGCGCGAGCTGGACCCCGCCGAGATCGAGCGGGAGGCGGGCTTTGCCGTGGCCGAGGGCGTGCGCCGCATGCGCGCCGGGCAGGTGATCCGCAAGGCGGGCTACGACGGCGAATACGGCGTGATCTCCCTCTTTGCGCCGGGCGAAATCGAAATGCTCTCCGGGCAGACCTCGCTGCTGGGCCCAGCCGCGCCCGCTGCCCGCGCCAAGCCCCGCGCACGGGCCGCCGCGCTCACCCCCGCGCCCGCACCCGAAGCCGGGCCGGGCCCCGCCCCCGCGCCCAACCCCGAGCAGGACGCCGCCATCCGCACGCAGGCCGCCTGCACGGCGGTCATCGCCGGGCCGGGCACGGGCAAAACCCGCACGCTCATTTCCCGCATCGCCTGGCTGATTGAGCACGAGGGCGTCTCCCCCGCTCAGATCACCGCCGTCACCTTCACCCGTCAGGCCGCCGCCGAAATGCTGGAACGCCTGACGGACCGCCTCGGCAAAAAGGCTGTGCGCGGGCTCACGGTGGGCACGTTCCATGCCATCTGCCTGGGCCTGGTCCCGCCGCGGCCCTTCATCAGCCGCGCGCAGGCGCTGGAAGCCGTCAAAACCCTGCTTGACGAACATGGCGAGCGCCTCTCCCCCGCCGAGGCGCTGCGGCTTCTCTCTCTGTACAAAAACGGGCTGTGCAAGCGCACGCCCGCCGTTTCCGCGCTACCCGCTTGGCTTCCCGACGCCTATGACAGCCGCCTTGGCGAGCTGGGCCTTCGGGATCTGGACGGCTTGATGCTGGAGGCGCTGGAGGTGGACGTCTCCGGCAGGCGCGGCTTTACGTACCTGCTGGTGGATGAGTTTCAGGACATCAACCCCGTGCAGCACGCGCTCATCGCGCACTGGAGCGAGGCAGGGAAAAGTCTGTTTGTCATCGGCGACCCCGATCAGGCCATCTACGGCTTCCGCGGCGCGGACGCGGACTGCTTTGCCCGCCTGCTCCGCCGGAAGCCGGACGCGCAGGTGGTGCGCCTTGCGCGGAACTACCGCTCCACGCCGCAGGTGCTGGCATTGGCCGCGCGCGTGATTTCCCAGAATCCCGGCGGGGAGCGCGTGCTGATTCCCACCCGCCCCGATGGCGCGAAGGTGCGCGCGGTTCAGGCGTCCGATTCGCTGTCGGAGGGCATCTGGATCGCCAGGGAAATAGCGCGCATGGCCGGCGGCGTGGACATGCTGGACGCGCAGCACATGGCCCGCGAAGCCGCCCGGCCGTTTTCCGATATCGCGGTGCTCTGCCGCACCCGCCGCCAGCTGGAGCAGATCGAAACCTGCCTCGCTCATGACAGCATCCCCTGCGTCATCTATGGCCGCGACGCCTTTCTGGAGGACGCGGCCGTGCAGGGCGCGCTGGGGTTTTTCGCCTCGCTGACGGACCCGCAGGACGCGCCCTCGCTCACCGCCTGCCTCACCGCGCTGTGGCGCGTCCCCGCGCCCCTGTGCCAGCGGGCGGCGACGGCCCTTTCGCAAAGCGCCGGGGAGGCGGACCGCCCGGCCTTCCTCCGGCGGGAGCTGGCGGACTTTGCGCCTCTTGCGCCCTGGCTGGACGCGGTGGAGGCGCTTTTCCCCCGCGTGGCGCGCGAAAAGCCCCGCAGGCTGCTGGACGCGCTGTGCGCCCTTGCGGGGCTGAAGGGGCGGGCCATGGAGCATTTGCTCAGCACGGCGGTGTTTTCTCCCGCCATGGCCGAGCTGCTGGATACGCTGCGTTCGGGCGAGGAGGCGGATATCCGCCGCGCGTCGGGCGCGGGGTATCAGTCCGGCGCGGTGCGGCTGATGACACTGCACGGCGCCAAGGGACTGGAATTTCCCGTGGTGTTCCTCGCCGGGGTCACAAAAGGGACCCTGCCGTTGGAGCGCGAAGCGCTCCCCGCCGACGCGGCGGAGGAACGCAGGCTCTATTTCGTCGGCATCACCCGCGCGCGGGAGGAGTTGATCGTCTCCTGCGGGGGCGAGCCCTCCGCCTTCTTTGCGGAGATCCCCGGCGAGCGGGAGGCCGTCCGCTCCCGCCCCCGCCCGGTGCGCATGGAGCAGCTCAGCCTGTTTTGATGCTTCCCGGCGGCCCTACAGCCGCCACACAGCCGGCGCGCCGTGCGCGCCCGCCACAATCCACTCTCCCTCGCCCAGCACGCTTTTGAGGGCCTGCCGCTCGGCGGCGGCCTTTCGAGGGTCGGTGTCCACGGAGGTCATCAGGTAGGGCGCCAGGCGGTTGAACGCCGCCTGCGCGGCGGTAAAGCCCTTGAGGTTGACGAACACATCGCCCGTCAGCGCGATGCGCTCCTTACGCTCCACCCAGATGGTTTCGCCCGCCACATGGCCGCCGAAGCCCTCCCACATTTCAAAGGACAGGCTGTGAAAATCAAACGTGCCGATGCGCTCCAGCGGGCTATGGCAGGACTCAAGCGACCCGCCCGCCACATGCAGGCGCGCCGCCATGGGCGGCCGGTAGCCCGACAGCAGCTTGCTGATGCGCACGTAGGGCGCGTGCACGGGGTTGCGCTCGCGCAGATTGGGCTCCCCTGCCCGCTCCCATTCAAAGTTTTGCAGGCATTTGCGGCTCATGTACACATCGTCGTACAGGTCCAGAAGGCCGCAGTGGTCCACGTCCGCGTGGGTGATGATGGCCGTGCGCTGGCGGCTGCCGAAATGCCGGGCCAGCGTGGAAAGCGTCGCCACGGTTTCCTGCCGCATGCATGCAAAGCCCGCGTCCACGAACAGCACCTCGCCGTCCTTCTCGATCACGGTCACATTGCAGCCCGCGGGCGGCTCGGCCACGCGCATGCGCGCGCCGCAGCGGCCCTGCCACTCCGTCAGGCGCACTTCGTAGGCGTCGCCCCGGCAGGCGTCCAGCTGTGCCGCAAATTTGCCGATATATTCAAACGTCTTGTAGGGCGCCTCGTCACGGCCGTCCAGCATCTGCATCACCTGATTGGCGTTGACCATCAGCTCCCGGCGGTCCTGCTGGTCAAGCCCCGCCCTGTGCCCCACTTCATTGGCGAAGTTGAGGTAAAAGGCGGTGTTGTCCAGGTTTTTTTCGGCCTGATCATAGTGGATTACCCGCACGGGACACAGCGCCGATGCCTCGCGCATGAAGCGGCTCACGGCCGCTTCATCCTCCACCAGCAGACCCATGCGGAAATGCTGGTACGGCCCGCCGTTTTCCTGCGAGCTGATATAGGAGATGTTGAAGCGGAACCGGTCGATCATCTCCAGCACGGGCAGCACCTCGCCCGGCCGGTCCGCCAGCTCAAATTCCAGCAGCATCACCGTGGCCGGGCGCTGTCCGTCCGGCAGGTAGCCGATGGTCCCCAGTTCCCTTTCCACGCGGGAGAGCTGCTCCTTCGTGCCGTCCACCTCGATGAACAGGATGTGCATATCGACGGCCTTGTTGTAGCTCACGCGCGTGATATTCGCGCCCGCAGCCGCGATCAGCCGGCTCGCCCGCAAAAACGCCCCCGCACGGTCGGGCATGGTGGTGGTGAACGTCTGTCTCATGGGGCGCCGTCCTTTCTTTACCGGAAATTGGCTCCTTACGCAGCAAAGCATATCATAAGGCGGCGCCACTGGCAAGCAGGCCCGCCGCACCTTTTTTGGGGATGATAAAAATTTATGCTTCAACTTTGCAAAAACGTGGTACAATACATTCAGCACAATATATGGTGCTGATCTGCCGGTTTTTGAAAGGATGGTATACCATGGCTTGTTCTGTTACCGTGACCAATGGCACGCTTGATCAAAAGGAAATCGACGCTTACATCGCCCGCGCCACCAAGAAATACGGCGTGGAGCCGCGCCATATCGACATCAACGTCTGCGGCGACGAGGTTGAGCTCGATTACGACCTGGGCGAGCGGCCCTTCCACCGCATCCGCCGCATCACGGGCTATCTGGTGGGCACGCTGGACCGCTTCAACAACGCCAAGCGTGCCGAGGAGCGCGACCGCGTAAAGCACAGCCTTTCCTGATCGCATTTGGGGCTTGCCAAAGCGGGGAAATGCGCGTATAATACACGCCATGGCAGGGACCATGATCATTGGCCGCCTCGCCGCCTCAAGAGAGCAGCCGTCCGGTGCAAGGCTGCGGCGGCGGCAGTCTGTTCCGTCATGCGAGCCATGCGGCGAGGAGCCGTACGGGCGCGCCCGATACAGCGCAGCAGAGTGAAGGCGAAAGCCTTAAGCCGGGTGGCACCGCGGAGAAACGCATCCCCTCCGTCCCTGCGGCTGCATTGAGCAGCCGTGAGGGGCGTTTTTCTTACCGGAAGGAATTCATACAAGGAGGCAATCCATCCATGCTGGACATCAAACGGATTCGGCAAAATCCCCAGGAGCTGCGTGACGCGCTCAAGGCGCGCAACAAGGATATTTCCATCGACGAGTTTCTCGCCCAGGACGAGAAGCGCCGCGCCCTGATGGCGCAGGTGGAGGAGAAGAAGGCGCTTCGCAACGCCGAGAGCAAGAAGATCGGCGAGATCAAAAAGAAGGGCGGTTCCGACGAGGAAGTGGCCGGCATCATGGAGGAAATGCGCAGAGTAGGCGACGAGATCGCCGCCTTTGACGCGGACATCGCCGAGCTGGATGCCGCGATGGAGGCGTTCCTCATGACGGTGCCCAACTTCCCCCACGAAAGCGTGCCGCTGGGCAAGGACGATCACGACAACGTCGAAAAGCGCCGCTGGGGCACCCCGCGCGAATTCGGCTGGACGCCCAAGGCGCACTGGGACATCGGCACCGACCTTGGCATCCTGGACTTTGACACCGCAGCCAAGGTATCCGGCGCACGCTTTACCTTCTACCGCGGGCTGGGCGCGCGGCTGGAGCGCGCCATCATCAACTTCTTCCTCAACACCCATGTGGAAAACGGCTACGACGAGGTCTATCCCCCCTACATGGTGACCCGCGCCACCATGACCGGCACCGGCCAGCTCCCCAAGTTTGAGGAGGACGCCTACAAGGTGGACAAGGACACCTTCCTCATCCCCACGGCGGAGGTGCCCGTGACCAACATGTACCGCGAGATGATTCTCGACGGCGCGCAGCTGCCCATCCGCCACTGTGCCTATTCGACGTGTTTCCGCGCCGAGGCGGGCAGCGCCGGGCGCGACACCCGCGGCCTGATCCGCCAGCACCAGTTCAACAAGGTGGAGATGGTCAAGATCGCCAAGCCCGAGGAGAGCTACGATGAATTGGAAAGCATGACCGCCGAGGCCGAAAAGGTGCTTCAGCTGCTGGGCCTGCCCTACCGCGTGGTGACGCTGTGCACCGGCGACATGGGCTTTAGCGCCGCCAAGACCTATGACGTGGAGGTCTGGATGCCCAGCTACGGCCGGTACGTGGAGATCTCCAGCTGTTCCAACTGCGAGGACTTCCAGGCCCGCCGCGCAGGCATCCGTTACCGCGAAACCCCCAAGGCCAAGCCCCAGTTCGCCCACACGCTCAACGGCAGCGGCGTGGCCGTGGGCCGCACCGTGGCCGCCATTTTGGAAAACTACCAGAACGAGGACGGCACCGTCACCGTGCCCGAAGCGCTGCGTCCCTACATGGGCACCGACATCATCAAGTAAACGGTCTGCAAAACCGCCGCGGCAGGGGCGTTTTCCCTGCCGCGGCGGTTGTTATTCTTCCTCTCTGTCTCCTGACCTGGGAATCAGGAACGAAGGCAGGCTTCGCTCACAGCCGATCTTCTCATAAAAGCCCTCCGCACCGGGCTTGGCCCCGAAGTACAGCGGCGTGGGCGTGTGCGCGCGGGCCAGTTCCATCAGCGCCCGGCCCACGCCCTGCCCCCGGCAGGCGGGAAGCACCAGCAGCTCCGTAATGGTGCCAAAGAAGCAGCCGTCCGTGAGGATGCGCAGGCAGCCCGTCAGTTTCCCGTTCTCCCGGGCCGTGATGTTGATGGTTTTGGTCAGAGCAGTTTCCGTCTTGTCCTCGTCATAGTTTCCCGGCCAGACCTGCTGAACGAATGCCAGAAAGGTCCGCGCATCCAGCGCGCGGTCGTCAAATCGGTATTCCATTTTTCATTCTCCCTGCCTTTGTGGCCGAAGCGCCTCGCGGTTCTATTCGCCCAGCCCCAGCGTCCGAAGCCGTTTACGGATACCGCCGGTGCTGCGGTGATGCTTTTGCGCCATTTCCTTGAGCGTCTCCCCGCGCTGAAACTCGCCCCGCAGGGCCTGTTCCTCCTCTTCGGTCCAGAGGCGGCCGGGCCCGTAGTCCGTCTCCTGCGCCAGCGCCTCGTTGGGTTCCATCCCGTCGCGGATCACCCGGAGGAACACCTGCCCGTACTTCTGCTGCTTGGCCTGACCCACGCCTGACACGTCCAGAAACGCATCCAGCGTGGCCGGGCGCTTTTTGACCATGTCAACGAGCGAGGCATCCGAAAACACCGTGTAGGCGGGCGCATGCGCGCGGGCTGCAAGCAGCGTGCGCAGGGTTTTCAGGCTGTCCAGCAGGGCGCGCTCCCACGCGCTGAGCGCCGTCTCCGGACCGCGTGCCGCCTTGCGCATGCGCCGCTCCTCGCGGGCGATGGCACGCGCCTGCGCGGGCTTGGGCTGCCGTGCGCGCCCCGTATCCACCTCAAAGGGCTCGCCCTGACAAACGGAGCAGTTACCGCAGGTTTCCTTAGCGTCCGTTTCCCCGAAATACGAAAGGATGAAATGGCGCAGGCATCTGCGGCTGGTGGCGTAAAACGTCATCTGCCGAAGGCGCTCCAGGTCGCGCCGGGTCAGCTCCTCACGCTCGGCGGGTGTCAGGTCGGGATTTTCGTCGCCATGCTCGATCATCCAGCGGCCGGTGATCACATCCTGTCCGCTGTAGAGCAGCAGGCATTCGGCGGGTTCGCCGTCGCGCCCCGCGCGGCCCGCCTCCTGATAGTAGCTCTCCAGATCGCGGGGCATGTTGTAGTGCACCACGAAACGCACGTTGGACTTGTCAATGCCCATGCCGAAAGCGTTGGTGGCCACCATGATGTGCGCCCGGTCGTACTGGAAATCATCCTGATTGGCGTGCCGTTCCGCGTCGGAAAGGCCTGCGTGGTAGCGGGTAGCGCTGTAGCCGTTCAGCGTGAGCTTGCCTGTAACCTCCTCCACGGTGCGGCGCGTATTGCAGTACACGATTCCGCATTCTCCCGGCATCGTGTCCAGAAAGGAGCAGAGCATGGTGAATTTGTTGGTGGGCTTGACGCTGGTAAAATGCAGGTTGGGCCGGTTGTAGCCGGTGCTGAGGCAGAGGGGCTCCTCCAGATCCAGCAGCTTGATGATATCGTCGCGCACGCGCCGCGTGGCGGTCGCGGTAAAAGCCCCCACTGCAGGCCGACGGGGCAGCCCGTGGACAAATTCAGCAATGTGCAGGTAGCTGGGCCGGAAGTCCTGCCCCCACTGGGAGACGCAGTGCGCCTCATCCACGGCGACGAGCGGAATGCGCGCCTGCTTGGCGAAAGCCACAAACTGCGGCATATCCAGCCGTTCCGGGGCCACGTAGATGATGCGGTATGCCCCGGCCGCCGCGCGGCGCAGCGCCTCGGCCTGCTGGCCGGGGGTGAGGCTGCTGTTGATGTACGCCGCCGCCACGCCCGACGCCTTGAGCGCCATGACCTGGTCCTTCATCAGCGATATGAGGGGTGAAACCACCAGCGTAACGCCCTCCAGCATCAGCGCGGGCAGCTGGTAGCATACGGACTTGCCGGCGCCCGTGGGCATCACACCCAGCACGTCATGCCCGCCGAGCACCTCGTCCACCAGCTGCTCCTGGCCCTCGCGAAAGTCCTCGTGGCCGAACACGCGCTTGAGTATCTCCCGCTTGTCCACCGGCGCCGTCACCCTTTGTTTCAAAAATCTGGCCGGCGCTGGGAAGAATTCCCGCCCCCGGCCCGTTGTATGGTCACAGGCATTGTAACACAATTCATCGAAAAGGGGAAGGTTTCTCATGCGAACGAAGCGGCTTGCGGCCATCCTGCTGGCGGCGCTGTGCGCCCTCATGCCCCTGGGCGCCCTTGCGGGCGTGTACATCAACAACCCCAACCCCGCCGACCGGCTCCACCTGCGCTCCTACGCCAGCACGCAGGCTCCAAGCCTCGGAAAATACTACAACGGCGCGCCCCTCACCGTCCTGGAGGACAACGGGAAGGGTTGGGTGCGCGTGCGCGTGGGTCTCGCACCCGCCTCGCTGACCGGCTGGATGCAAAAGACCTACCTGCTGAATACCGACGGAGCCGCGCCCGCCAGTGCCATGCCCCAGTACCGCAACGCCGGCACCATCGCCATCTTTCAGCAGCCGTCGAATTTTTCGGTCAGCGAGCGCGTCGAATCCAACCACATCTTTTATCTCATGGGCTTTTCGGACAGCTGGTGGCATCTGCTGGTCACGCTGGACAGCGGCACCTATTCGTGCTTCGTGCGCGCGGGCGCGGGGAACCTCTATCTGGTGGACGGGGACAGCGTGCCCCAGCTGGCCCACATTTCCAACCCTGACAATAACGACCGGCTGAACCTGCGCGCCTCCCCCGGCAAGAGCGCCAAAAGTCTGGGCAAGTACTACAACGGGTGCGTGGCCTCGGTCCTGGGTTTTTCGGAGGATGGCGAGTGGGTGCGGGTGGATGTGTACGGCCGTCAGGGCTACATGCAGCGCCGCTACCTCACGCTGGACGGCGACGGCCCCAACAACACCCGGATCGGGATTCCCCAGGTCCAGGTAACTGCGGAAAGCACCATGTTTTACGACGTGCCCGACACCAAGACCGAGGCGCGCATCATGGTCGTCCGGGGCGAAACGGTGGAGGTCATGGGCGTGATTGACGATACGTGGCTGCACGTGCGCTATGGGGACCTGTACGGCTACATGCCGCGCAGGGGCACGAATTATACGGAGTAAGGGAGGCGCGCACGCAAAGAGCCGCCGGGCGGGGTTTCGTTCCCGCCCGGCGGCTCTTTTTCTGCCCTGTGGGCTCAGGTGCCGCTCACGGACAGTTCGCCCACGTCCACGCTGGGGCTGCCTACGCCTCCCATGGGAAAGGTGAGGTCATTGGCCAGCTCGCGCACAGCCATCAGTAGCTCATAGAAGTTGCCTGCCACGGTGATCTGCTCCACGGGCTTTTCGCGCCGGCCCTCGCGGAAGGCATAACCCTTGGCCAGCAGCGAGAAATCGCCGCTGATGGGGTTGGCCCCCGCATGCAGGCCGCTGACCTCGGTGATGACGAGGCCCTCGCCGATTTCGCGGAGCATCTCTTCCGGCGTGCGCTTGCCGGGTTTGAGATAGAAGTTGGTGGGCGCCACATGTACGGAGGAAGCGTAACCCACCTTGCGGGCGTTGCCGGTGGTGGCCACGCCGTCCTTGCGGGCGGTTTTTAGGTTGTGAAGGAAAGTGCGAAACACACCTTCCTCCACCACCGTATGCGCAGCCGAGGGAACGCCCTCGTCGTCAAAGGGGCGGCTGCCCATGCCGCCTTCCAGCAGGGGGTCGTCCGCCAACGTCACGCACGGTGCGGCGATGCGCTCCCCCACGCGCCCCTTGAGCAGTGACATGCCCTTCTGCGCCGTCTCCGCCGAAAAGATGGAGCTGAACACGCCCAGCAGGTCGCACATGGCTTCGGAGAAGAACACCACCCGGTACTTGCCCGACGGCACGGGCGCGGCGTTGAGTCCGTCCAGCGTGCGCCGGGCCACCTCGCCGGCCACCTTTGGCGCGTCCAGCCCGTCAAACCCGCGTGCGCACATGCCGTATCCGTTGGAGGATACGAAGTCGCCATCCCTGGCGGTGGCCTGGCCGTAGAGGGCGCAGACATCCGCGGTGTAGCTCTGGTCCATGCCGTGGGAGTTGACGATGCGCACCGTATAGCTGCCGGTGCTGATGACGTTATGCGCCGTCTTGTCGATGCGCGGATCGCTCTCCTTGACCAGCTTTTCCATGGCCAGCACGCGCTCGATCTTCTCCTGCGGGGTCACCTGCGAGAGCGCGGGGCTTCGCAGTTCCATATCCGGAACGGGATCGCCGCCGTCGTAAAGCGGGGACTCGTCCTCGTCCTCGCACAGCTCGGCGCTTTCCACAACGCCCTTGACCAGCTGGCCCACGGCCTCCTCGTCAAACGCCTCGGTGCTGGCATAGCCCATGCGGCCCCTGTACAGCCCCCGGAAGCCCAACCCGCGCGTCAGGTTGCTCTCGTATTCCACCACCTCGCCCTCGGTGGTCATCACCCGAAAGCTGTCCCGTGAGGACAGATACGCCTCACACGCCTCGATGCCGGCGGCTCTGGCCGCCTCCATCAGCTGCTTGACAAAATCCTGCATTCCGCTTCGCCTCCCTTACGCGCGCCCGCCCACCGTGATGGACGATACGCGAATCATCGGCTGGCCCACGTTGGTGGGCACGCTGCCGCTGAGGCTTCCGCACATGCCCTGCGCCATGCGCATGTCGCGCCCCACGCGGTCGATCTTCATCAAAATGTCCGCGCCCTTGCCAATCAGGCTCGCGCCTCGCACGGGGGTGGTGATCTTGCCATCCTTCACCAGATACCCCTCCTGCACGGCGAAGTTGAATTCGCCCGTGGCGGGATCGACGGACCCGCCACCCATCCTGGCGGCATACAGCCCGTCGCCCATGGAGGAGATGATCTCCTCCTCGTCGTCGCATCCGGCGGCGATGTAGGTATTTCGCATGCGCGAGGTGGGCGCGTAGGCGTAGCTTTCGCGCCGCGCGCTGCCGGTGGGCGCCATGCCCATGCGCCTGCCGTTCAGGCGGTCGATCATGTAGTTTTTCAGCACGCCGTTTTCGATCAGCACCAGCTTTGTGGTGGGCGTGCCCTCGTCGTCCACGTTCTCGCTGCCCCATTCGTTTGGCAGCGTGCCGTCGTCCACGGCGGTCACGCAGGGCGAGGCGATCTGCTCGCCCAGCTTTCCGCAAAACACGCTCGTGCCAAAGGCCACGCTGGTCGCCTCCAGCCCGTGGCCGCACGCCTCATGGAAAATCACGCCGCCAAAGCCGTTGCCGATCGCCACCGGCATCACCCCGGACGGGCATACCGGCGCATGCAGCATCTCAATCGCGGTCCGGGCCGCCTCGCGCCCTACCCGTGCCGGGTCCACCCGGCTTTCAAACAGCTCAAAGCCCATCAGCGCGCCGGGGCCCTCGAAGCCGGACTGGTTTTCCGTGCCGTTGCCCGCCACCGCCTGGCATCCAAGGCGCGTATATACGCGCCGGTCGGTCACGAAGCGGCCCTCGCTGTTGGCGATGAGCACATCCTGCTCGCTGTCGCGGTAGGTGCACGCCACCTGCACGATCTCCGCTCCGGCCTCGCGCGCGGCGGCGTTGGCGGCGCGCAGGACATCCGCCTTGCGGCGCGTATCGGTGCGGGAGGGCAGCAGCTTCACGGGGTGCGCGTCCCGCACGGCCATGGCGGTCAGCTCCGCACAGGCGGCAAGCTCCCGTCCCCGTTCCCTGACGGCGCTGGCCGCCTGCCGTGCGCAGGCGATCAGCCCCTCCCGGCTGGTATCGTTGGTATAGGCATAAATGGCGTTCAGGCCCACGTACACGCGCACGCCCGCGCCGTGAATGCGGCCGGAATTGACCGTTTCCAGCCGGTTGAGCTGCAGAACCAGCGACGTATCACGCCGGTCCTCCATAAACAGCTCGGCAAAATCGGCGCCGGTGGACAATGCCGCGTCCAGCACGGTGCGCACAAGGGATGGTTCCAACATGTTCTAACCTCCTGCTGTCAGCCCAGAATCGCGGCGAAATCCGCATGGGCAAGATCGGGCGCGTGGAACGTGGCCGCGGGGTTGCCCGCTGCCGAGCCCACGCCCAGCGCGCGCATGCCGCCGCCCATGGCCGCCTCGATGCCGGCGTCCGCGTCCTCCACCACCAGGCAGCTCTCCGGCGCAAGCCCCAAAAGGCGCGCCGCCAGGACAAACACCTCCGGGTCGGGCTTGCTGTGGGTGATGGCGTTGCCGTCGGCCACGGCGTCAAAGGCGTTTTCCAGCCCGATCTGGCGAAGGATGATGGGCGTGTTTTTGCTGGAGGAGCCGATGGCCACCTTCACGCCCCGCCCCTTGAGATAACTGAGCGTATCCAGCGCGCCGGGCAGGATGTCCGCACGGGTCAGGCTTCCAATCAGCTCCACATAATATGCATTCTTGCGCGCGGCCATGGCCTGCTTTTCATCGTCGGTATAGGGCCTTTGGGCGCGCTCCAGGATGATTTCGAGGCTTTCCATGCGGCTGACGCCGCGCAGGCGCTCGTTGATGGTGCGGTCAAAATAAATGCCTTCCTCGTCGGCCATGCGCTTCCAGGCCAGATAGTGGCAGTTGTCGGTCGATACGATCACGCCATCCAGATCAAAAATCACGCCGAGAATGCGGTCGTTCATACGCACACGTTCCTTTCCTAAACATTGGCATAGAGTGATTATAGCACGAACCGCCGCCCGCTTACAATGCTGAAACGCCTTCTTCCGCAGCTTTGAGAGCCTGGAATGTATCTTTGAGACACAGGCCCTCCCAAACCGCCGCCCTTTATGCTATGATAAGCCTGCCAAAACCGGCAGGGAGGAAAGGAGTTTTTCAGGCAACATGAAAGCAAAATGGAAAAAGACCGGCGGCATCGCGCTGGCGGCGCTGATCGTGCTGGGCGCGCTGGTGGGAGGCAGCTTCTACCGCGTGGGTCAGGGCGAGGAGGCCCTTGTGCTCACCTTCGGCCGCGTGACCGACACCAAAGGACCTGGCCTGTACTGGAAGATCCCGCTTGTCCAGAGCGTGATTTCCGAGAGCGTGACCACCATCCACACCAAGGAGTACGGCTTCCGCACCACGCGCACGGGTTCGGCGGGCACGGCGGCCACCTACGCCGACGAGATGGATGAAAGCGTGATGCTGACCAACGACAACAGCATCGTGTCCATTGAAGCCATCTATCAGTACACCATTCGTGATGTAAAGCAGTATTATTTCGACGTGGACGACCCGGAGGGGACGTTGCAGCTCGCCTTTGAGGCCATCATCCGCCGCAACATCCAGAACCGCCCGCTGGATGACGCGCTGCTCAACAAGGAGGAGATCGAGCGGCAGGTGCTTCCGGATTTCCAGGCCCTGATCGACACCTACGAGATGGGCGTGAAAATCAACGACGTGCGCATCCAGAACATCACCGTGCCCGCAGACGTATCCGCCGCCTACGAGGATGTCAACAACGCCAAGAACGAAAAGACCAAGCGCTTGGACGAGGCCGAGAAGTACGCCAACGAGGTCCTGCCCCAGGCCCGTTCCCGCGCCTACCAGACCCTGCAGGAGGCCGAGGCCTACAAGGCCGAAACCATCGCCGCGGCCGAAAGCGAGGCGGCGGTGTTCCAGGCCGTGTACGAAAAGTACAAGACCGCGCCGGAGATCACCCGCACGCGCCTTTTGATCGAAACCATGGAGCGCGTGTTGCAGAATACCGGACGCGTCATCGTGGCCGAGCCGGACAGCGGCGTTCTGAAAATCCTCGACCTTGACCAGACCACAGGCAGCGCGGCCGAAGCCGCCGCGCCGGAAGGGAGCGTGTGAGCATGAACGGACAGGCCTATGACTTTGACAAGGCGGCCCGACAGCGCAAGCTGCGCTCCGATATGGCCCGCTGGCTGGTCATCGGGGTGATCGTGCTGGTGGTGCTGATCGTGGTCAGCCAGTGCTTCTTCGTGGTGGGCGAGGCCGAGCAGGCCTTTGTGAGCCGCTTCGGCGTCATCAAGCGCGTCATCCTCAACGGCGACAACACCTTCCATCAGGATTACGCGGACATTCTGGCGGGCGAAATCACCATGGGCGACGATGTCAAACTTCTCACCGGAAGCGGCCTTCACTTCAAGATGCCGTTTCTGGACACGGTGCAAAAGTACCCCTCGCGCCTCTATACCTATGTCAGCGACAGCGAGGTGGTCAACACCGCCGAAAAGAAGCAGTATTATGTCAAAACCTACGCCCAGTGGAGCATCGCCGACCCCGCGCTGTTCAGCCTGAAGCTGGGCAGCATGTCCAGCGCCGAAAACCAGCTGGATAACCTGATTCACCCGGTTATCGTGCAGGCCATCAACCGCCTGACGGGCGACGACTTCGTCAGCAACAAGGACGCCCTCAACGCCGCGCTGGCCCAGGGGCTGAAAACCATCAACGAGGACATGGCGCCCCGCGGCATCGAGGTCAAGGACATCCAGGTGCACCGTACCATTCTGCCCACGGCCAACATCGAAAGCACCTATGCCCGCATGCAGGCCGACCGCGCCAAGGTGGCTCAGCAGCTGCGCAGCGAGGGCCAGGAGGAATACCTCAAGGCCGTGGCCACAACCGATCTGGAAGCTCGCAAGCTCGAAGCCGACGCCGTGAGCGAGGCCGGCCTCATCCGCGGCGAAGGCGACGCCGCCGCCCTCGAAATCTACGCCTCCGCCTACAGCGTGGACGAGGAATTCTATGCCTACTGGCGTTCGCTCCAGGCGCTGGAAAGCGCGCTGGATGAAAACAGCGTGCTGGTGCTGGACAGCGGTCATCCCCTCTGGAAGGACCTGCTGAACTACGCCACCACATACGCCGAGCAGTGACGCCTCCCCCGCAGCCCATCGGCCCTCCGCAAAGGCGGAGGGCCTCTTTGTGTAAAAAGCCTCTCTCTCCCATTGCATTTGGGATTGCTCCGTGATACAATAAAATGGTCAAAGATGGTCAATGTTCTTTGACGAAAGGAGGACCTTTATGCGACTAAGTGACGCAATCGAGCAGTTTATCAAAACGATGCTCACGCAGGAAGCGCCCGAAGTAGAACTCAAGCGAAATGAGCTTGCTGAATATTTTAATTGTGCGCCCTCGCAGATCAACTATGTGCTGGCCACCCGCTTCACGCCCGACCACGGCTATATCATCGAAAGCCGGCGCGGCGGCGGCGGGTACATCCGCATCTTCCGCATGACGCAGGATACCAGCGAGCACCTGCTCTACCTGCTTCATGAGCGGGTGGGCGATTCCATCGATGCGCTGGCGGCCTCGCACCTGGTTCAGCAGCTGCGCGAGCGCGAGCTGGTCACGGACGGCGAGGCGGCCATGATGAATGCCGCGCTTTCGCCCCAGGCGCTGAGCCTGCCGCTGCCGGCGGAGATGAAGGACGCGCTGAGGGCCCGGATTCTCAAAAATATGCTTCTGGAGGTTGCCCGCAAGGGCAGGGGACAATAGCCCAAAGGAGGGACATTCATGCTTTGTGAGGAATGCGGCAAGAACCAGGCGACGGTTTCCATCACCGTTTCCGCGGGCGGCGAGGTCACCACGCGGCGACTCTGTCCCGAATGCATGAAAAAAATGCAGTTCAGCCTGGTAAACGGCGATATTCAGGGCTTTTTAAGCTCCGTCCTCTCCGTGCTGGGCAGCGGGCAGAAGAGCGAGGAATCCGGCGCCGTATGCTCGGGCTGCGGGCTGAGCTACGCCGATTTTGAGCGCACGGGCCGCCTGGGCTGCGCCCAGTGCTACCGGGATTTTTCCGATCAGCTAAGGCCCCTTTTGCAGCGCATCCACGGTCGGGCGCAGCACGCCGGGCGCAGGCCCGCCGCCTTTGCGCCCTCGCCGGAGGACGAACTCGCCGCACGTGTAAACGAGCTTCGCCAGAAAATGGATGAGGCTGTGGCAAGTGAAAACTTCGAGGACGCGGCAAAATACCGTGACGAGCTGAGGAAGCTCGCCGAAGAAAGCGGGGCGGCGCAGCCATGAGCGACACGGCGGTGAACGTGGTGGTTTCCAGCCGGGTAAGGCTTGCCCGGAATTATTTCGATCTGCCCTTTCTCAACTGGGAACGACCGGAAAACGCCCGTCTGTGCGTCGAGCGGGCGCAGGCCGCCCTGTGCGGGGGAGATGAAAGCTACGATCTGTACCTCATGCGCGACCTGCCCGACGTGGAGCGGCTCAAGCTGGTCGAAAAGCACCTGATCAGCCGCGATCTTGTGGAGCGCGCGGATACCGGCGCGGCGCTGATCCGGCATGACCGGCGCGTGAGCGTCATGATCAACGAGGAGGACCACCTGCGCATCCAGGCCATCGGTTCAGGCCTGGACCTGGAGGCGGCGGCAAACGTGGCCTTCGGCGTGGAGGGGCGGCTGGAGGCGGTATGCACCTTCAGCTTCGATCCTCAGCTGGGCTACCTGACCTCCTGCCCCACCAACACCGGCACGGGCATGCGCGCCTCGCTGATGCTGCATTTGCCCATGCTCACCCGCTACAAGCAGATGGGCAACGTCAACCAGAGCGTGGCGAAGCTGGGCCTGACCACCCGCGGCATCTACGGCGAGGGCAGCGAGGCGCTGGGCGACCTGTATCAGGTGAGCAACCAGGTGACCCTGGGCCGCACAGAGGAGGAGATCATCGAGGCGGTGACCGCCGTAGGCCGCCAGCTGATTGACATGGAGCTGTCCCTGCGAGCACGGTGCCTCAAGGAGCAGCCCTTGGACCTCAGGGACGCGCTCATGCGCAGCTACGGTCTTTTGCGCTACGCGCTTCAAATGGACGAAAAGGAGTTCATGCTCCACTGGAGTCATCTGCGACTGGGCGCGGCCATGGGACTTTTGCCCGTGAGCCTCAACGCAGTGGACGATCTGCTCACCGTGGCGCAGGACGCGCACGCGCGGCGCTACGCCCAGGAGACATCGCCCGGCGAAGAAGCGGACGCCGCGCGCTGCGACATCATCCGCAAAACCCTTGAAACCAACGTGTAGGAGGTTCTGATATGGCCATTTTCGGACGCTTCACCCAACGGGCCCAGCGTGCCGTGGCAGCCGCCCAGCAGGCGGCGGTACTGCTGCACCAGCCCTATGTGGGTACGGAGCACATTCTATTGGGGCTGCTCAAGGAGCCCGGCCCCGTCGTTTCGGAGGTGCTGCCCGCCGGCGTGAATTACGAGTCGGTGCTGGAGCGTGTGCGCGCGCTTCTGGGCGAGGGCAACATGCAGTCCGGCGGCATGCTGGAATTGACCCCGCGCAGCAAAAAGATTTTGGAAAGCAGCATTCTGGAAAGCCGCAAGCTGCACCACAGCTTCGTGGGCACGGAGCATTTCTGGCTGGCCCTGCTCAAGGAGGGCGAGGGCGTGGCCGTGAGCCTGCTTCGCAGCATGGGCGTGGATACGCAGGAAATGCAGCAGAAAATTCTCGAGGCGCTGGCCAAATCCCAGCCTGACGGAGGGGAGGAGGGCACCTCCGCCCCCGGCGAGGAGCATGGCAGCGCAGAGGGCAACGTGCTGGAAAAATACAGCCGCGATCTGACCAAGGCCGCGCAGGACGGCGAATTGGACCCGGTGATCGGCCGCGGTACGGAAATCGAGCGCATCATGCAGATCATGAGCCGCCGCACCAAGAACAACCCCGTCCTCA
>DVIV01000056.1 GCA_018710985.1 Candidatus Limiplasma pullicola | reverse complement strand
CGTCATATCTGGCAGGAATATCTGGAGCGGGCAGAAGACATACGGCATTCTCCTGTAGGTAAGGCAACCTACGCCCTGCGTTCGCAGACGATTGAGCGCGTCTTTGCGGACGCAAAAGAGAAACACGCAATGCGTTATACTCCTTATCGAGGGCTGGCCGCGGTCACCGCATGGGTCAAGCTCAAGTTTGCTGCGATGAATCTCAAGAAACTCGCCCTCCACAAGTGGCGACCTTTTCTGCTTTTCTATCTTCACCTACTACAAGAAGCCACTTCGCTACGATGCAATGTGGCTTCTTTGACAGGCTGAGGAGCGCTTCCTCCAGAAGCGCTCCGTCGGGTTGTCACTGCATGTTGTCAATCAGCCACTGCATCAGCTTGACGGTGTTGTCCAGGTTGCCGCCATTGCTCAGCAGGCTCAGCACATGGCCCTCCGGGTCGATGCCGTAGGCCTGCAGACCCGTCAGGCTGTCGGTCGGCACGCCCATGAGGTATTTTTCGCCGGTTTCGGGATCCGTCACATAGCCGGCCGTCAGGTCGATCTCCCCCGTTTGCAGCGCCCCGCTTTCTATATACGGAGTCAGCGGCGCCATCGCCCCGGCGGAAGCCAGGTTTTCAAACTGTTCCCGTTCCAGCATGTACAAATCGCCCTGACCGGCGCTCACCCACACCATCAGCTGCATGTCGCCGTAGGTCTGGTCATAGGCAACGGCCGTGAAGGTAACCTCCTCCATTTCGGGAAACAGTTCCAGGCGCAGCTGTTCCATCAGCGCGTCCAGCTCCTCCTGGGCCTGCGTGTCCACCAGCCCCTGGCAGTACCATTCCACCTTGAGGGATTCGGGGCTGCGGTAGCGGGTGGTGGTATACAGCAGGTTCCAGCCAAAAACCGCCAGGCACACCAGCAGCACATATTGCCACCAGGCATAATGAAAATGGTTGCGGATGCGTTCTTTGGTAATGGGCAGTCTCATAAGCATTCATCCTCCGGACGGGCTGGCATACACCCATGGGCGCATGGGTATTTGCGTTAGCATAACACAAGCGTCGGCTTTTTTCAAGCCGGGGCAAAGGGAGCAAAACCCGCCGCCGCGGCATAGGATGCCTGGGGGCCATCCCCGGAAGGAGGTAACACGCATGGGTGTTACAAATTCAAACAAGGTCATCAGCACCGACCGCATCGCCTGCGACGGATCTCTCCGCGTGACGCTGGCATTGACGGCCGCTCCCGATATCCTGACCAATCCCACCGATATCGTTCTGGCGCTGGACCGCTCCGGCAGCATGGCCGGCGAGCCGCTGGCGAATGTGAAGCTGGGCGCGAAAACGTTTATCGACATCATCGAGAAGGCCACCGGCGGGTCCGGGCAGATCGGCTCCGGCAGCCGCATCGGGGTGGTGAGCTTTGCCACGTCCGCCACGGATGACACGCAGCTCATCACCTCCGTCGATGCGCTCAAGGCCGCCGTGGATGCGCTGTCATCCGGCGGAAGCACCAACCATGCCGACGCCTTTGCCAAGGCCACGCAGCTGTTTGACCCCATGTCGGGCAACGCCAGGGTGATCGTGATGTTCACAGACGGCAACACCACCACCGGCGCGCCGCCCGCTCCCGTTGCTGCTGCGGCCCGCGCGCAGGGCATCATCATCTACTGCATCGGGCTGATCGGTTCGGACGGTCTGGACGTGAACGCCCTGAACGAATGGGCCACCGATCCCGACGCGTCCCATGTGGCGGTGACGCCCGACGCCGCGGATCTGGAGGCCCTCTTTGCCGAGCTGGCGGCCAACATCTCAAAGACCGGCGCCACCGATATCGTCATCAACGAGGTTCTCAGCGCCGATTTTGCCATCACCAGCCTGAACCCTCCCACGCGCGGATCGGCGTCCACGCTGGATTCTCACACCATCCGATGGACCATTCCGGCCCTGGGCGTAACCGACAGCGAAAGCGCCGTGCTGGAATTCTTCGTGCGGCACACAGGGCAGGAGCCGGGCGAAAAGCTGGTGAACGAATCCATCGAATACACCGACGCCGAGGGAAACCTGGTGGTTTTTCCCAAGCCGAAGGTGACGGTGGACTGTGACGTGGTGGTTCAGCCCGACCCGTGCCCCGTGCCCGTCGACCTGGTCGCAGAGGGCTGCAAGGACACGGTGCTGGTGGACATGGGCGATGTATACCTGGAATCGCAGGGGCGCATCCTTCAGCTGGATGTGACGGTGAAAAACGTGTGTCCGGGCAAACGGGTAGCGCTGGCCGCCATCCTGACCGAGGTGGATGAAAACGGGATGGAATACCAGCGCGGCATGAAGGTGATGACGCTGCCCGCCCACAACGCTCCCGCCTGCCGGGACGTGCGGGTGAAGTGCATCAAGTTCGTGGTGCCCGAGGACCTGGACGTATCCGGCGGCTCTCCGGTTTCGCTGTGCAATCCCCGCAATTTCAAGGCCCGCTTCCTGGCCAACGTCATCGACACCGACTACCGCTGCTGCGAATCCCCCATAACGGAATAAACGCAAAAGCCCGCCGCCCGAACGGGCGGCGGGTTCGTCTCAACAGCCCGCTCTCCTTCTTACCTTCTGCCCAGCCGTGCGGCGGTCTGCATCGGCATATCGATGCGCACCTGGGCCACGCGCTGGCCTACGCTCACCTGCATGCGGGCGTCCAGCCCCGCGTCGCGCATCTGCTCCACCACGCCGCGAATGGCGTTGACATACAGGCGGTAGTCGCGGATGAGCGGCTTCATATGCCTGCCCCCTGCCAGAGGCACGGGCATGCGGGACAGCACATCGCTGACCAGCCGCTCCGTATCCGGCACGCTGAGCTGCTCCTCGATCACATGCCGCAGCACGCGCAGACGTCCCTGAATGCCCGGCACCCGCAAAAGCGCCTGGGCATAGCCCTCGCACAGGCCGTGCTCGCGCAGCAGCCCCATCGCCTCGTCCCCCAGGTTCAAAAGGCGCAGCTTTTTGCGGATGGTGGCAGGCGTGCGCCCGATGCGCGCGGCCAGCTCCTTGGGGTCCATGCCGGCGGCCAGCAGCGCCCGGTATTCCTCCGCCTCGTCCAGATAATGCAGGCGGCCGCGCATCAGCTGGTCCAGAAGGCGTGCCACACGCCTTTCCATGCGTTCCGCAGGGCAGGTAACCGCGTCCACGCAGACCTGCCCCGCGTCCCGCATGCGCCGCAGGGTGTTGATTCCTCCCAGCAGCGTATAGCGCCCGTCCGGGCGCTGGGACAATACCACCGCCCCGTCGGGCGCGCCCTCCGCGCTTTCTTCCCAGGGTTCCGCAATCTCACAGATGGGTACCCATCGTACCTGATTGGCCGCCGCTTGCATCTAACGGCCTCCTTTGCTCAACGGATCGGACGCGCCCGGAGGCCTCTCATGCCCTCCCCCTTGACATGCGGGGCCTCGTGGGCGCGCCCATGCCTATGTCATTCCTCCTGAGCACCCCTCTTTCCTGCCCGTAGGGGGGTGGAACCGTTCGACAGAAAAAGACGCGGCGCACCCGAAAAAGAGCGCGCCGCTTGCCGTTTTTCGTCGTATTTTATTTTTTGGAGTCCCCCGTTCCCAGCGGAGAGCGGCCGGGCGTGCCGGCTTTTCGGGGATACTGTCGAACGGTTTTTTCCTCCTTGCGGCAGGCGACCACGATATGCTGCCATTCCGGCTGCCCCGGCACGCTGACCGGCAGCGTTTCCAGCGCGCCGCCGCCCAGTATCCGCGCGGCCCGTCCGCCCGCCTCCAGCTCGTCCTGCGCTGCGGGGCCCTTGTAGCACAGCATGCGCCCGCCCACCGCCACAAAGGGCAGCAGCAGCTCACAAAGCACCGGCAACGGCGCCACCGCCCGCGCCACGGCAAGGTCGTAGCGTTCGCGGTGTTCCGGGGCGCGCGCGCCGTCCTCAGCCCGCGCATGCACCAGACGCACATTGGTCAGCCCCAGTTCCTCCACCACCGCCGAAAGGAACGCAATCCGCTTCTGAAGCGCGTCCAGCAGCGTCACCCGCAGGTCCGGCCGCGCGATGGCCAGCGGCAGGCCGGGAAAGCCCGCGCCGCTTCCCACGTCGATGAGGCGCGCACCCTGCCCAAACAGCCCCTCCAGCCGGAGGGGTGCCAGCGAATCCAGGTAATGCCGGTAGAGCGCCACCGAGAACTCCGTATCCCCGGTCAGGTTCATGCGAGTGTTCCACTCGCACAGCAGCCGGTGATAGCGTGCCAGCCGCGCCGGCGCGGCGGCATCCGCCCCCAGCCCTTCCAAGCCTTTTGCCAGAGCAGCTTCCCACGCATCGGGCCTTACAGCTTCAGGCCCAGGTATTTCACGCCCCAGTATTTCACCCATGCCAACGCCTCGCGCATATGATTTTTAAGCCAGTAGTTCCATTCCGGCCTGCACGGGCTGCCGGCGCCCTGCGCCTCAATGCCCGCGTCGCGCGCGATGGCCAGCGCGCGCGGCAGGTGATAGTCGCTGGTGACGATCAGCGGCTTCTGACAGCCCTTTTCCTGCAGAATCGCCCAGGCGTTGCGGATGTTCTCCTTGGTATCCGCGCTGTGCGGATCGCTGATGACATGCTCCTCGCTCAGACCCTCCGCGATGAGCACGGCGCGCATCACATCGCCCTCCGGCGCGGGCTCCTGCCCGCCCTGTCCGCCGGTGACCACCATGTAGCAGGGGTTGTTTTCATAGCATTCCTTGGCCTTGTCCAGCCGCCAGCGCAGCTGCACGGACGGCTCGCCCGAGGGCAGCACCTGTGCCCCCAGCACGATGATGCTGTCATAATCCGTAGGCTGCGGCACATTGACCTCCCAATAATACACCAGACCGATCAGCGCGGCATAGCACACCACGCCGGCCACCACCAGCCACAAAATCGCCAGCAGCGCCTTGACCGCCCAGCGGCATTTTTTCCCTGTGTTCTCCATGCGTTATGTTTGCTTTTCCTTTCGTTTTTTCATCAGCTCGGCCCGGATGAGCGTCTCGCCGTCCGAGCTGGCCACGCGGGTCAGCAGGCGGTCCTCACGCTTGACACGCGTAATCAGCCCGCAGTCTACCATGCTCAGCGCCTCACGGCCGGCTACGATGATGTGATCCGCCATCGACACGCCCAGCGAGGTCAGCAGCGCCGCCAGATGGCGCGTCACCTCCACATCCTGCATGGACGGAATGGGCGAACCGCCCGGATGGTTATGGCACAGCACCACGGAATGCGCGTTGTGCCTAAGCACCGCCTCCGCCACCACGCGCGGATAGGCCTGTACCTCGTCAAGCGATCCGCGCGCAATGAGCTCATCTGCGATCAGCTGCATCTTGCCGTCCAGACAAATGGCATAAAAATGCTCCGTCCGCAGCCCCTGCAAAAGCCGCATGGCGTGCTTTTCCGCCCTGCCGTGGTTGCAGATCAGCTTGCCGGTATTCTCCCGGCTCAGCTCCATGCGCCGGGCGGCGTGGCTGAACAGGCTCAGCAGCAGCGCCGCATACTCGCCCACGCCCTCCACCTTCGTCAGCTCCGAAACCGGTGCCTCCAGCACGGCGTGAAGCGTTCCAAACCGTTCCAGCAGACGATGTGCCAGGGGATTGACATTGCGCTGGGGAATCGCGTAAAACAGCATCAGCTCCAGCACTTCATGGTCTGCAAAGCTGTCCAGGCCGCCGGTAAGAAACCTTTCTCTCATCCGCTGCCTGTGCCCGGCATGTTCTCCTGCCATACAGCCGCCCCCTCTGCCCGCTTATGGCATAGTATAGCATAAAACCGCCCTTTTGTACAAACGTTTCCACGGCGTTTTGTAACAACTGGCCCGCAAGCCCCGCAGAGGGGAAAAAAACGGTCCGAAGGGGTTTAATCCGGTGGAAGCATGTTGTATAATAGGAGGTAGTATACGCATTCATCGCGGCAGGGAGGGGAACCGATGCAGACCTTGTGGGCACAAATCCAGACCGTGCTTTGGAACGTGTTCAACCGCCCCACCATCGCCGACGTGCTGGACATCCTCATTGTGGCCTTTTTGCTCTATGAGCTGCTCATGCTCACCAAGGAAACGCGCGCCAGCGCCGTTCTCAAGGGGCTGGTCACGCTGGTGGTGGCCAGCTGGGTAAGCGATCTTCTGGGGCTGACGGCGCTTAACTGGGTACTGCTCAACGTGGTTAACAACGGCGCGGTGGTGCTGGTGATCCTGTTTCAGCCCGAGCTTCGCAAGGCGCTGGAGCAGCTGGGACGCGGCGCTATTCACAAGACGGCCGTTGCCGCCGACCTGGAGGAAAGCGGGCACATCGTCAACGAAATCACCAGCTGCCTGCTCACCCTCAGCCGCCGCCGCGTGGGCGCGCTGATCGTTATTGAGCAGCGCATCGGCCTCAAGGACATCATCGAGACGGGCACCTCGCTCAATTCGCAGATCTCCGCCGCGCTGCTGGAAAACATCTTTGAGCCCAATACGCCCCTGCACGACGGAGCTGTGGTCATCCGCGGGCCGCGCATCATGGCGGCCGCCTGTATCCTCAGCCTCAGCGACGGCAAGGGCATCAGCCGTGAGCTGGGCACCCGTCACCGCGCGGCCCTCGGCGTGACCGAGACGACCGACGCCATTTCCCTGATCGTCAGCGAGGAAACCGGTACCATCTCCGTGGCGCGCAACGGGCGGCTGACCCGCCACCTGGACCGCGCGGCGCTGGAGGACCTGCTTTTGTCCATCTATCATCAAAAGGAAACGGGGCTGTGGTCCACCCTCATGGAGAAAACCAAGCGCCGGAAAGGAGGCGCCGAATGAACGCCGAGCCCAAGAAGGCTGCCGAGCAGCCGCGCCCCAGCCTGCGCAATGCGCTCAAGGGCGCCCCGCGGCGTCTCTGGCGCCTGATTTATCATAACTGGCCCTGGAAGCTGCTGGCGCTGTTTCTGGCGCTGTGCCTGTGGGCGGGACTGATTACGCAGGACCCCACCCTCACGCGTGAGCGCGTCTTTACCGACGTGACGGTCAGCGTGGTGGGTGCCGATACGCTGCGCCGCAACAGCGGGCTGATCGTACTCTCCGGCCTGGAGGATGAAAACCTCACCGCCCGCCTGCGCGCGGACGTGCCCCAGCGCGAATACAACACCGTGACCGCTTCCAACTACAACCCCCGCGTGGACCTCACGCGCATCACCGAAACCGGTGAGCAGACCCTGCGCATCAATACCACCTCCACCTCCACCTACGGCACGGTGCAGGGCATCTCTCCGGAGACCATCACCGTCGTGGTGGACCAGTACGTGACCAATTACCGCGTGCCTGTATCGGTCAACATCATCGGCGAGTATCCGGAAGGGTTTTACGGCACGCCGATCTCACTGGACCCGTCCGCGGTTACCCTCAGCGGGCCCAAGAGCCTGGTGGATGAAATCGCGCGCGTGTATGTGGACTTTGACGTTTCCCGCCTGGCGGCGAAGGCCGGCACGGTGCGCACGGCGCTTCCCATGCGGTTTGTCAACGTCGACGGCGATCCCATCGAAAGCGACCTGCTGGAAGTGACGAGCGCGGACGTGGTGCTGCGTACCATCACCGTGGAGCAGGACCTCTATCCCACCCGCACGGTTGATCTCTCCGTCGACGGCCTCACGGAAGGCCAGCCCGCCGACGGATATCGTCTGGCAGGCGTGACCCTCAGCCCTTCCAGCGTGGTCGTCGCCGCGCCTGAGGAAACGCTGGATTTGCTGGAATCGCTCGTCATTTCCGATCCGGTGGACATCACCGGCCGCACCGAAACCTTCTCCGTGAAGGTCGAGCCGGAATGGCCCGCCGATTCGGTTTATCTCAGTTCCGAAACCGTGACCCTCACCGTGGAAATCGAGCCGGTGATGGTGTCGCGCACCTTTGAAAGCGTCAAGCTGTTCTCGCGCGGCGCAACCGGGGATGCCACCGTCAGTCTGAACACCAAGACGCTCGGCATTGTGCTCAGGGGACCGCAGCTGATTCTGGACGGCCTGCGCGCGGCCAGCGTGGTGGCCTATGTGGATGTATCAGGGCTGGAACCCGGTACCTACGAACTGCCGGTGGAGCTGCACGTGGAGGATACCGACATGACTGGCATGACCTTCACCGCCACGCCCTCCACCGTCATGGTGACGGTGAACTAGCCCATGGAAAGGAGCCGGTGAATGAACGGCTTTGCCAATGCGATTCTGACCCTGCTGCTCAGCTGGATGCGCGTGCTGGTCAACGACCTGTGGCGCCTTTTGTCCAGCGATGACGCGGGCCTTTTCTACCGTTTTCTTGCATCCAACTGGAAAATCATCGTGCTGATCCTCTGCGCGGGCGGCTTTGTGGTAGACCGGATCGTCTATCTGATTCGCTGGCGGCCGTATTACGTGTGGTCGTCCAAGCTGGGCCGTCTCAGGCGTGGACGCGCGGATCATCCGTCCCCTGAGGCAGAGGAGAATGTCTCTTTCTCCGCACGGGAGGACACGGCTTCCATTCCGGATGATTCCGCCGCGGAGATTTCCCCGCCCTACGAAGCCGGCGAAGCGTTCGGGCAAGGCTATGCCCCGGATTTTGAAGCCACGCGGGCCTATGCGCCTGCGCAGTCGTTCACGGAGCCTGCCATGGAGCAGGCCACCGTGCAATATGCGCCGCTGGAGCAGGGTCCGCAGTATACGCCCTATACGCAGCCCTATCAGCCGCCCCAGGATCTGGACCCCGTCTTTGACGAAACGGAGGAACGCTGGGAAGAGGGCGACGCGCTGGTCCGGCCTCTGTGGAACAATCCCGCCGAGGGCATGGATTCATCCTTCGGCACACCCCGGCCCGAACCGCTCCAGTCCATCCGCGACATGCAGGCTGGCTTTGCCCCGCCCCGGCCGCCGGAGGAACTCTATGCCCCGCCGCCTGCTGCGCCCGTGCCGCCGCCCGCCGTGGAGAACGCGCCGGTGCATCCGGGGCTGGATGCGGAGGAGTTTCGCGAGCGCCTGGGGCTGACGCAGGCACCTCCCCTTTCCTCCCCACAGGAAGAGTCTGAGGACGCGCAGGAAGGCCGGCCCGTCATGCAACCCCCGGTGTTCCATCCCTTTACCATGCGCAGCGACGCTCCCGCGCCCACGCAGGGAAGGGGCGCCCTCCGGAGGCTGGCCAAAAAGGCGCGCGACCTGGTCGGGGTGGACGATGAGGACCACCGTCCCACCATTCATGATCTGCAAACCACCGTGGATGTGACGCAGGCGTTTCATGAGCCTGTCTATCCCCAGCCCAGAGATCAGCAAGGCGGTGAGAAATGATGCTGCCCATTGACAAACGCTATACCGTGCTGGTGGGCAACTACGGCAGCGGCAAGACCGAGCTGGCCATCGCCATCGCGCGCGCGCAGCGCGCCGGACATCCGGAGGGCCGCGTGGCGCTGGTGGATCTGGATATCGTCAACCCCTATTTTCGCAGCGCCGAGCAGCACGCGTTGCTGGAAGCGGAGGGCATCGAGGTGTTCATGCCCTCCTTTGCCATGTCCACGGTGGATATCCCCGCCCTGCCCGCGCAGATACAGGCCGTGTTTGAGCAGCCCTATGCGCATGTGGTGATCGACGTGGGCGGCGATGATACCGGTGCCACCGCCCTGGGCCGTTATGCGCCCTACACCCGTGTCCTGCGGGAGGAGATGAATGTGCTCTACGTGGTCAATCCCTGCCGGCCCTTCAGCGCTTCGGTAGAGGATATCGCCGGGCTGTACCGTCTGATTGAGCGTCAGGCGCGCCTGACGCCCGACCATCTGGTCAACAATGCGAATCTGCAGGAATTTACCACCCCGGAGGTGCTGCTGGACGGCCAGGCGCTGCTGGAGAAGGCCTCTGCGCTGCTGGGCCGCCCCGTGAGCATGATCGCCGGGCGCCCGCATCTCAGGGATGCCCTGCCCGACGCGCTCAAGCCCCTGTTTTTCGCCTTCGAGCCCCTCATGAAGCCGGAATGGCTGGTGGACGCCGATGAGCTTTGAACTGCCGCCCGCCTTTGCAGACCGCATGCGCGCGCAGCTGGGCGAAGAGGCGGGCGCCTACTTTGCCGCGCTGGAGATGCCCTATCTGCGCGGTCTGCGCCTCAATCCTGAAAAGCCCGTCTCCGATGCGGCGCTTGAGGCCGTGGGCGGCGTGGAGGGCCCCGTGCCATGGTATCCCGCGCTGGGGCGCTATCTGCACAGGGACAGCGCCGCCGGGGCCGATCCGCTGCATGAGGCGGGAGCGTATTATCTGCAGGAACCCAGCGCCATGGCCCCGGTGAGCTTGCTTGCGCCCCGAAGCGGCGAGCGCGTGCTGGACCTGTGCGCCGCGCCCGGCGGCAAGAGCACGCAGATCGCCGCCGCGATGGCGGGCGAGGGACTGCTGGTGTGCAACGAGCCGGTGCCCTCCCGCGCGAAAATTCTCAGCCGCAACATCGAGCGTATGGGCGTGACTAACGCACTGGTGGTGAGCGCCCAGCCGGAGGCACTGGCCGCACGCTGGGCCGGTGCGTTCGACGCCGTGCTGGTGGATGCTCCCTGCAGCGGAGAGGGCATGTTCCGCCGTCATCCCGAAACCCGCGCCGAATGGACCCCCGCCGCGCCCGCGGGCTGTGCCGAGCGCCAGCGGCGCATTCTCGCCTGCGCAGCCACGATGCTGCGTCCCGGCGGACGGCTGGTGTACAGCACCTGCACCCTCTCTCCCGAAGAAAACGAGGAGACCGTGCGCTGGTTTTTGGGAGAGCATTCCGACTTTTCGGCGCAGCCCTTTTCCCTGTCCGGCGGCGATTCCGCGCTGGGCGCCCCGGATGGGATGCTGCGCCTCTATCCACACCGCATACGCGGCGAGGGACATTTTCTGGCCTGCCTGCGCCGCGCGGGGGACGCGCCCGCGGCGGACCTGTTCCGCCCGGCGGCGGAACGGCTTTCGCCGCCTGCGCCTGCCATGCGCGCCGCCTATGACGCCTTCGCCGGGCCTCTTCGCGGCCTGCCGCCCGCCAACGCGCAGTTGGGCGACGCGCTGCTCTCCGCGCCCGATTTGCCGCCGCTGGAGGGCGTGCGCGTGTTGCGCGCGGGCGTGCAGCTGGGTTCGATGAAGGGCAAGGTCTTTGCGCCGGACCACGCGCTGGCCATGTTCCTCACCCCTGCCTGCGGCCTGCCGTCGCTTGTGCTCGACCGCGCCGGGGCGCTGCGCTATCAGAGCGGCGAAGCGCTGCCTGCGCCGGAGGACATGAGCGGCTGGGCACTGGCCGTATATGAGGGGCTTGTGCTGGGCTTTGGCAAAGCCAGCGGCGGCCAGTTCAAGAATCACTATCCCAAGGGCCTGCGCAGGCCATGAACCAAAGGAGCACCGCATGGAAACCATCCGTTTGAAGGGCATTGACCTGCCCGTATCCCGCCTGTGCGCGGGCGGCTGTCCCGCCGGGGAATACGGCTGGGGACAGGTGGACCACGACCAGATTGAGGGGGCGCTTCGCCGCGCCTTTGAATGCGGCGTCAATTTCTTCGACACCGCCGACACCTACGGCCTGGGCCGCTCGGAGAGCAACATCGGCCAGGCGCTGCGCGGGGTGCGCGACCGCGTGGTCATCGCCAGCAAGTTCGGCGTGCGCGTGGAAAACGGCCGCACCTTTTACGACAACAGCCCCGCCTATATCGACCGGGCGCTGGCCGCAAGCCTGAAACGCCTGGGCACGGACTATATCGACCTCTATCAGGTGCATTATCTGGACGGCGTGACCCCCGTCGATGAAATGATGGAAGCGCTGCTCAAGCACAAGCGGGCCGGACGCATCCGCGCCATCGGGCTGAGCAACGTAACCCCCGCGCAGGCCGCCGCTTTCGCGCCCTACGGGGATGATGTGGCTTCGTTCCAGAATCATTACAGCCTGGCCCACCGCGACGACGAGGCCGCCATGCTCGAAACCGCGCGCCTGTTGGATGCCGTGCCGCTCACCTGGGGCAGCCTGGGGCAGGGCATTCTGACCGGCAAATACGGGGCGGACGTGCATTTTGAAAAGGACGACCGCCGCAGCCGCACCGTCTACGACAACTTCTACGGCGACAAACTGCGCCGCAACCTGCGCATCGTGGACGTCATGCGCCCCATCGCTACGGCCAATGATAAAGAACAGATCAGCGCGCCTCTTATGTCCCGTTTCGCGGTGATCGAGATTCCAG
>DVIV01000055.1 GCA_018710985.1 Candidatus Limiplasma pullicola | reverse complement strand
CTATGCCCGCATGCTTGGAAGACGCAACATGTACGAGCAGTCCTTCCTCACCGCCGCCGTGCAGAACATGAAACGCATCGCCAGGGCGTTTCGTTCTCTTTTTTTCGTCTTGCTCTATGCGTTAAGGGGCTACTTCCCAAAGAAAGCAGCTCCTTTGTCGGCGGTCTGAAGCGCCGGACGGAAAATTCCGTCCGGCGCTTTTTGCTTATGCCGTTTCGATATTCGCGGCGGCGTGCAGGCCCAAAAGATCGACGCCCATCTCGCGCAGCTTGAACTTCTGGATCTTGCCGCTGGCGGTCATGGGGAAGGTGTCCATGAGCAACACGTAGCGGGGCGCCTTGAATTTGCTAAGGCCCTCGCGCACGAACTCGATGAGCTCCTCCTTGGTGGCCGTGCAGTCCTTCTTGAGGATGACGCAGGCGCAAACCTCCTCGCCGTACTTCTCGTCCGGCACGCCCACCACCTGCACGTCGCTGACGGCGGGGTGGGTGTAGAGGAATTCCTCAATCTCGCGGGGGTAGATGTTCTCGCCGCCGCGGATAATCATGTCCTTGAGGCGGCCGGTGATGCGGAAGTTGCCGTCCTCGTCCATGGTGCCGATGTCGCCGGTGTGCAGCCAGCCGTCCTCGTCGATGGCCTGACGGGTGGCCTCGGGCATCTTGTAATAGCCCTTCATCACATGGTAGCCGCGGGTAACGATCTCGCCCGGCACGCCGCGGGGCACCTCCTTGCCCGTTTCGGGGTCGATGATTTTTCCCTCGGTCTGCGGAAGGAGCTTGCCCACGGTGGTGCATCGCAGCTCGAGGGGATCGTCCGTGCGGCTCATGGTCATGCCGGGGCTGCACTCGGTCTGGCCGTAGGTGATGGTCAGCTCGGAGAGGTGCATCTTGCCCGTCACGTCGCGCATGGTCTTGATGGGGCAGGGGCTTCCGGCCATGATGCCCGTGCGCAGGCGGCTGAAATCGAAGCGGTCGAACTCCGGGTGCTCGAGCATGCCGATGAACATCGTGGGCACGCCATGCACGGCGGTGCAGCGCGCATCCTGCAAAATCTGCATCTCGCGCAGCGGGTTGTAGTGGTCCATGAGCACGATGGTGGTGCAGTGCGTCAGGCAGCTCATCACGCCCAGCACGCAGCCGAAGCAGTGGAACAGGGGCACCACGATCAGCAGCCGGTCCTCGTCGGTCAGCTTCATGCAGTCGCCCAGGAACTGGCCGTTGTTGGTGATGTTGTAATGGGTGAGCATCACGCCCTTGGGGAAGCCCGTGGTGCCGCTGGTGTACTGCATGTTGATCGTCTCGTGGGTATCCAGGCCCGCGATGCTCTCCTCCACCACGCTTTCGGGCACGGAGGCGGCCAGCTCGTAGAGGTCGTCAAAGCGGCTCATGCCCATGGGGCGGCGCTCGCTGTCGCCGATGAGGAGCACGCGCTTGAGGAAGGGAAGCTGCTTGCAGGAGATGTTCTCCGGCGCCTCGGTGTTGAGGGCGGGCACGAGGCCGGTGATATGGCTGATGTAGTCGTTGTTTTTGACGCCGGCGGTCATCACGAGCATCTTGGTATCGCTCTGGTTGAGCAGGTAGTTGAGCTCGAACTGCTTGTAGTTGGTGTTGACGGTCACCAGAATCGCGCCCAGCTTGGCCGATGCGAACATGGTCAGCATCCATTCGGGCGTGTTGGTGGACCAGATGGCCACATGGTCGCCCTTGCGGATGCCCATGGCGTACATGCCGCGCGCCACCTCGCTGGTGCGGCGGTCAAATTCCTTCCAGCTCCAGCAGATGCCGAATTCCGGCGCGACGATGCAGTCGTTGTCAGGCAGTCGCTGCGCGTTCCTCCGAAGCAATCCGGGCAAGGTGTGCTCGTGCAGGTCCAGCGTCGGTACAAAAGCCATGCGTTCTTCCTCCTCCTTCGTTTTTGGCGGAGCAATAAAAAAGCCTTCGTCCTCCCATGAAGACGAAAGCGCTGCTTCCGCGGTACCACTTCTCTTGGAACGGAATTCCGTTCCCGCTCTGGGCTGTTACGGGCCGCCCGTCCGGCGCTACTGAGCGGTTTCACGCCGGCCGCTCGCGGGAGAGAAGCCGCTTTGCGCCCGACGCCTTTTCACCAGCCGGCGTCTCTCTTGGGGTGCGCGTGGGGCGGCCATGCCCGGTCATCGCGTTTGCAAAATATCATAGCCAAGGCGGGCCGGTTTGTCAAGAGGAAATTTTCCGGCCTGCCCGGCGCGTGGGGTGAAGGCCGTCGATCACGCAGCGGCCGCCCCCTTCGGGCGTATTGTCAAAGCGCGCGCGGCCGCCGTGTGCCCGCGCCACGTCCCGCACGATGCGAAGCCCCAGCCCGTGCCCGCCTTCGTCCTGCGCGCCCTCGCCCCGGTTAAGCAGCTGCTCCCGGGAAAATCCCCGCCCCGTATCGCTCACGGACAGGTGCAGACGGCGGCCCCGCCGCGTGAGCGACACCCGCACCGCACAGCCCTGGGGGTTGTGGCGCACGCTGTTTCGGATCAGGTTTTCCAGCATGCGGCCAAGCAGCTGGCGGTCGCAAAGCAATCGCGTTTCCTCCGCCGCGGGCGATATGCTCACCTCCAGCGGATGCAGGCCGTCCAGGTCCTCGTTGAGAAAGTTCGCCGCCGCCTCGCGCACCAGCGCGGCGGGCGAAAGCCATTCGCGCTTGAGGGGCTGCATGGCGTACTCCAGGCGGTTGGTCAGGTTCAGATCGGCGATCAGGCCGCGCAGCTGCTCGCCCTTTTCGCGGATGAGCCCCGCCTGACGGCGCTGCTCCCCGCTCAGCTCCGGCGCCTCCTCCAGCGCGGCGGCATAGCCCAGCACCATCGAAAGGGGCGTGCGCACATCATGAGAGATGGCCGCGATCCACTCGCTGCGGGCCGCGTCACGCCGCTTCGCCGCCCTATGCGTGATAAATGCCGCCGCCCCCAGCAGAAGCCCTGCGTTCGCCGCCAGCATCACGGCGCCCCACACGGGCCAGAAGCCCACCTGCTCGGTGGGCATTTCCACCTGATACTTCCACTCCGACCCCCTGGGCTGGGCCAGCACAAAAAGGCCGTCCCCCACCGCCCACACCTTCACGGGCCAGTCGGCAAGGTACCAGCGCGAAAAGGCGGCCACCTGCGCCGGCCCGTAGGCACGGGGCAGGTCGTCCGGCAGGTCCTGCGACCAGACCACCTCGCCTCCCGCATCCAGCAGCATGGCCCAGCAGCCCTGCTGGCGCAGCGCCTCCGCCGCCTCCGCCGCCATCGTCCACGCGCCGCTCCCGTCCTGCGAAAGCGCCTCCGCATATTCGCTCACCCGCACGCGCCCGCCGTCGGTTCTGCTCAGGTAGCTCACCGCAAAGCCAAACAAAACCAGATTTACGGCGATGACCGCCGCCACTACCCCCGCCAGCCCTGCGGCAAGTCCGCCCGCCGCGCGCAAGAAGTTTCCCTTCACCGCCCGTCCTCCTTAAGCAACCGGTACCCCAGGCCCCGCACGGTGATCAGATACCGGGGGTGCGAGGGGTCCGGCTCGATCTTCTCGCGCAGGCGGCGCATGTGCACCATCAGCGTGTTCTCATACCCCAGATTTTCGCCCCGCCAGGCGGCCATGCACAGCGCGTCCACGGTCACGATGCGGCCCCGGTTTTCGTTGAGCGCCGAAAGCAGCGCGTATTCCTTGGCCGTGAGGGTGCGCTCCGGGCCGTTGCCGCTGACCACGCCGGTTTCCATGTCCACCGTCACCGGCCCCAGGCGGATCATGCCGCCCTCCCCCGCCGCGCCGTAGGTGCGGCGCAGCACCGCGCCCAGCCGCAGCGTCAGCTCCCTTGGCAAAAAGGGCTTGGTGATATAGTCGTCCGCGCCAAGGCCCAGCCCGCGCAGGCGCGCCTCGTCCTCGTCGCGCGCCGAAAGGAACAAAACCGGCGCCTGCGTAAAGGTCCGCAGTTCCTTCAGGAGCGAAAAGCCGTCCCCGTCGGGCAGCATCACGTCCAGAATCACGGCGTCGGGCCTGAGGCGCAGCGCCTTCTCCATCGCTTCCGCCGCCGTGGCCGCCTCATGGATGTCGGCATAGCCGTCGCCGCGCAAAATGGACAGAAGCATCCGCCGAAGCTCCGGCTCGTCGTCCACGATCAAAAGCCGCGCCTGATGCACCTCGCGCACGCCCATCCCCTCCTCCCCGTCATTATACCACACCGGCCGGTGCAGAACAGGGGGCAGAGCAAATCGTAAGGCAAACGTAAGGCTGCTTTCACGCCCGCGTAAGGGAGCGGCGGTAGAATGGCCCTGCCAATCAACCAAAGGAGGGTATCAAGGATGGATGAATGTGTCGTCACCGTCGGCCTTTGCAAACGGTACGGAAGCGAAACCTGCGTGGACCACCTGTCGCTGAAGGTGCCGGAAGGGGCCGTGTACGGCTTTCTGGGGCCCAACGGCGCGGGCAAGACGACCACGCTGAAGATGCTGCTGGGGCTGGTGCATCCAAGCAAGGGCAGCGTGCGCCTGATGGGGCATGAGCTCACGCCCCGCACCCAGCTTGCGGTTCTCAAGGAGGTCGGTTCCTTAATTGAATCGCCCAGCTACTACGGCCACCTGACCGCGCGGGAGAATCTGGAGATCGTCCGGCGCTTGCGCGGCCTGCCCGGGGAGGAAATTGACGAGGCGCTTCGCACCGTGCGGCTGGACGGGCAGGTCAAAAAGCCGGTGAGCCACTTTTCGCTGGGCATGAAGCAGCGGCTTGGCATTGCGGCGGCGCTGATGGGCCGCCCGCGCCTTCTGTTGCTGGACGAGCCGACCAACGGGCTGGACCCGTCCGGCATTCAGGAGATGCGCGAGCTCATCCGCTCGCTGCCGTCGCGCTTTGGCATGACGGTGATCGTCTCCAGCCACCTGCTGGGCGAGATCGACCAGATGGCGGACCATGTGGGCGTAATCCGCCGGGGCAGGCTGGTGTATCAGGGCACGATGAGCGGCCTGCACGGCATGAGCGCGGCGCGGCTGGCCCTGCGCACGCAGGACAACGCGCGCGCCCGTTCGCTGCTGCCATCAGCCCGAAGCGACGGCGAGTGGCTCATGCTGGATGCCATGAGCGACGGCGAGGCGGCGCGCATCAGCCTCAAGCTGGCCGGCGCGGGCATCGGGCTTGTGCGCATGGAGCAGCGCGAAACGAGCCTGGAGGACATCTTCCTCAGGCTTACGGGAACGGAGGAGACGCTATGAGGCTGTGGCTTTCCGTGGAATGGAAAAAGGCGCGGCGCAGGCGGCTGTGGCTGCCGGTGGCGGCGCTGGTGGCGATGCAGGGGCTGTGGCTGGCCTGGGCCGTGCGCGGCATGGATATGCAGGAGGCGGCGCAGGGGTATCTGGGATGCCTGTACCAGCTGCCCATGATGAACGCCATCGTAATGCCCGTGGCGGCGGCGGTGCTCGTCAGCCGCCTGTGCGACATGGAGCACCGGGGCGATACCTTCAAGCAGCTCTTTACGATGCAGCCCGCATACGGCCTGTTTGACGCAAAGCTCGTGCTGGGCGGCGCGTGGCTGTTGGCGGCGGTGGCGGGTCAGCTGGCGGCCATCCGCCTGGTGGGCGCGTGGAAGGGCTTCTCTGACGCCCTCACCATGGGCGATGTGCTGTGCTATCTGGGCGGGCAGTTCCTGGTCAGCCTGTTTCTGGCGCTGCTTTTGCAGGCGCTTTCCCTCAGGTACAAAAATCAGTTCATTCCCCTGGCCGCGGGGCTGATTCTGGGCTTTCTGGGGCTGATGAGCATGTTTTTTCCGCCAGCGGTCATGCGCCTCTCCCCCGCCGCCTATTACGGGCTGCTCTCCAACGTGCGCATGGTCTGGGACCGGGATACGCGGGTGGTCACGTATTTCCGCCGGCCGTTCCCCTGGGACGACCTTGGGCTGCTGGCGGCAGCGATGGCCGCCCTGTACCTGTGGGGCCGCCGGGACTTTGTCAACAGGGAGGTATGAGCATGTTTGTTCAGGTCGTGCGCACGGAGCTCATCAAGCTGCGCCGCGCCCCGATATGGATCGCGTTTTTCGCGCTCACCGCGCTTTCGGCGGTCATGGGCACCTTCAACTACCTAAGCAACACCGCCATTCTCACGAAACAATGGTACAGCCTTTGGACGCAGCACACGCTGTTTGCGGGGTTTTTCTTCGTGCCCTCGCTCCTTGGCGTGCTGTGCGCCTACCTGTGGCGGCTGGAACACCTGGAAAACAACTGGAACGCGCTCATGAGCCGTCCCGTGCCCCTTTGGATGATCTTCGGCGGCAAGCTGGCGGTGGCGGCGGCGCTTTCGTTTCTGACGCAGGCCGCCACGGGCGTGTTTTTCCTGCTGAGCGGGCTGTATGCCGGCTTTGACGCGCCCCTGCCCCCGGAGCTGCCGCGCTGGCTCTTGATGGGCGCGTGCGGCGGGGTGGCGGTCTGCTCGGTGCAGCTTTTCCTCTCCATGGCGGTGCGCAGCTTCGCGCCGCCGGTGGCCGTGGCGCTGGCGGGCGGCGTGGCGGGGCTGGCGTTTACTTCGGCAGGTCTGGGGCTCATCCAGCCCTACGCGCTCCTGGCGCTGGGCATGGACGCCAACGGCATGGGCGCGCTCGCCTCGGAGCAATACGCCGCCTTCTTCGCCTCCTGCGCGGCGTACACCGCCGTGCCCTGGGCGCTGGCCACCCTGTGGCTTGGGCGGCGGGACGTGGCGACGCACGCATAGCGTCAGCCTTTTGCGGCAGGGAAAAAGATTGATACATCACAAACAACGTGCTATAATACCCTATGGTTTTCCCGATTTACCTTAATGAAAGGAGATAGCAACCATGAAAAAAAGTATTTCCCTGCTGCTGACCGTGTGCCTGCTGGCCACCATGGCCGTCGTGCCGGCCTTCGCTGAGGCCGGCACCTATACCGGCACCGGCACGGGCAAGAACGGCGAAGGCTCGATCGAGGTGTCCGTGACGCTGGATGACGCGGGCGTGATCACCGCCGTGGAAGTGACCAGCAACGGCGACGACGCCGGCATCAGCGATCCCGCGGTGGAGGGCGTGCCCGCCGCCATCGTAGCCGCCAACAGCCTGGCGGTGGATGCCGTGGCCGGCGCGACGCTGACCAGCAACGGCATTCTGGAGGCCGTGGAAGCGGCCCTGACCTCTGCGGGCGTGGACGTGTCCGCCTACAAGACCGCCGCCGAGACCACCGAGGTGGAAAAGGCCGCCGTGGAAGAGACCACTGACGTGCTCGTGATCGGCGCCGGCATCGCCGGCCTGTCCGCCGCCATGTCCGCCAGGGAAAACGGCGCGGATGTGGTGATCATCGACAAGATGTCCGCTCCCGGCGGCACCACCAACCTGGCCGGCGGCATTCTGGTGTGCGTGGATTCCGAACTGTTCGCGGACAACCGTCTGGAGTCCGACAGCCTGGAGGCCGTCAAGGCGTACTGGGACGAGCGAATGGCCTACAGCGGTGTGGACAGCGGCTACCCGGACGAGGAGCGTCTGGAAAGCGTGCTGGCCGAAACTGGCAAGACCGTCGACTGGATGGTTTCCAACGGCATCGAGTTTGACTCCACCCCCTACGCCGCTTCTTCCCGCTATCCGATGGCGCTGGCCAACGGCGGCGGCTCGGGCCTGATCAACATGCTGGTGGATGCCTGCGAAGAAAAGGGCATCGAGCTGATGCTCAACACCAAGGGCACCTCGCTGATCACTGACGACACCGGCGCCGTGGTGGGCGCGGTGGCCGAGACCGAGGATTCCATCATCACCTTCCATGCGGGAAGCGTGATTCTGGCCACGGGCGGCATTTCCCAGAACGAAGAACTGGTGGAGAAGTACAGCCCCAAGCTGACCCGCGCGGGCCTGATTCCCACCAGCGCCGTGAGCCATACCGGCGACGGCTTCCTGATGGCGCTGGAAGTGGGCGCCGGCACCTTTGACGTGTTCGCCACCCCGCTGTTCAGCACCGTGGTTGATCCCGATCTCAGTGCCCTGACCGATACCTCCGCCCTGACCATCTACGGCCAGCTGGGCGTGAACGCCAACGGCGACCGCTTCGGCAACGAGGCCATCAGCATGGGCTGGGATTCCATGGACTGCACTGCCTCCGACATGATTCAGGATGGCAACGCGCCCTTCTGGTACATCTATGACTCCACCGACGAGGCCGCCGTGGCCGCGCTGGAAGCCGGCGTGGAAAGCGGCGTGGTCGTCAAGGCCGATACCATCGAGGACCTTGCGCTGGGCATGCATGTCTATACCGACCGTCTGGTCGCCACCTATGAGGAATACAGCGCGGCCGTAGCCGCTGGTGAGGACGAAGCCTTCGGCAAGGACGCCGCCTACCTGCTGCCCATCGAGAAGGCGCCCTTCTACGCCGTGAAGGTCTACCCCACCACCTTCGGTTCGGCTGGCGGCGTGACCACCACCGATCAGGGTGCCGTGACCACGCAGGACGGCGAGGTCATCCCGGGCCTCTACGCCGCGGGCGAGATGAGCAACCGTTATTTCTATAACGAGAACTACATCCTGGCCGCCTCGCTGGGCCTGTATTCCACCATGGGCCGCCGCGCCGGCGCCGCCGCCGCCACGGAGGCTCTTGCGGAGTAATTTTCCCTTCTTCCTGGCATAGCGGGCCCCCGGAGGGAAGCATCCCTCCGGGGGTCTTCAGCTTGTCGAAAAAGTCCGCCTGCGGCGGCCTTTCCCGCCAGAAGCTTAAGAAATGTTTGCGCCCAAGGGCGCAAACTCCCCGCCCGCCCGGCAAAGCCGGGCGATACGAATCCACTTTGGAGGGCCTGCGGGCCCTCCAAACCTCCCGAAAAAGATTTGTCAACGATCTGAAGGTCCCCGGAGGGAAGCATCCCTCCGGGGGCCTTTTTGCGTCCTTCCGCCCTATTTCCCCACGCAGAAGCGCGAAAAGATATCATCCAGCAGCTTTTCGTCCACGCTGTCGCCGGTGATGCGGCCCAGCAGGTAGAGCGCCTCGTGCAGGTCCACGGCGGCCAGGTCGATCAGCCCGCCCGAAGCCAGGCCCGCCTGCGCGTCGCGCAGCTTGGCAAGCGCCTGCCGCGCCACGGCCATGTGCCGCTCGTGCGTGAGCGCCAGCTCGTCGGGGTTGCGAAGGAAGCCGCGCAGAAAATCCCGCACCGCGTCCAGCCCCTCGCCCTCGCGCGCGGACACGCGCAGCACGGGGCGCTTGTCCGTAAGCGCCTCCGCCTGGGAAACGGTGAAGCGCTCGCCCGCGTCCTCCTTGTTGAGCAGCACGGCGCAGGGGCAGGGCGCTTCCATGCGCAGCAGCTCCAGCGCCTCCCCGTCCGGTTCCTCAGAGGCATCCACTACCAAAAGCGCCACATCCGCCCGGCTCAGCGCCGCGCGGGCCCGCTCCACGCCGATGCGTTCCACCGCGTCTCCGCTGTCGCGCAGGCCGGCGGTGTCCTGCAAAAGCACGTTGGTGCCGTCCAGCGTAAAGGAGCCCTCCAGCACGTCGCGCGTGGTGCCGGGCACGTCGGTCACGATGGCGCGATCCTCACCCAGCAGGGCGTTGAAAAGCGTGCTCTTGCCCGCGTTGGGCCGCCCGCACAGCGCCACGCGCAGCCCCTCGCGCACGATGCGCGCGCCCCGCTCGTCAATCGCCCCGTCCAGCTGCCCAATCAGCTTGTCCAGCCCTTCGCACAGGCCGGCGAGCGCCTCGTCCTCGCCGATCTCGTCGGGATAGTCGATATGTGCCTCCAGCCCGGACAGCAGCGCGGTCAGGTCCTCCTGCGCCCTGCGGATAAAGCGGCTCTGCCCGCCTTCCAGCTGGCGCTCCCCCGCCCGCAGCGCCGCCGCCGACCGCGCGGAAATCACGCCCATCACCGCTTCGGCCTGCATCAGGTCGATGCGGCCGTTCATGAACGCGCGGCGCGTGAATTCGCCCGCCTCGGCCGGGCGCGCGCCCAGCCGGATCAGCCGCCGCATCACCAGCGAGGCCGCCGCCGATCCGCCGTGGGTGTGGATTTCGCACACATCCTCGCGCGTATAGGACCGGGGCGCGTACATCACCACGCCCATGGCCTCGTCAATGGGGCCGGTTTCATCCACCGCATGGCCCACCATCAGGCGGTGGCTTTCATAGGGCGGCTTTGCCCCCCGCGGCTGAAACGCCTGCTCAAACAGCCGCACCGCCTCCGGCCCGCTCACGCGCACGATGGCCACGCCGCCTTCGCCCGCCGCCGTGGCTACGCCTACGATGGTGTCCTCCATTGCCTTTCACCCTCTCCCGGCCCCCGAAAGCGGCCGGTAAAATCACAGGCGGGCTTTGCGCGCCGCCCGCGTTTATGATATCATGTTCACGCGGCCTTTTCCAGCCGAAAAGGCAAAATTGACAGGCCGCAGGGGGGCGTTTTCACCGTGTCCGTTACCATTCTGACCGCACGCGCACACCGGCTGTTCGCCCCTGTGGTCGAGGCGCTGGGCCAGTGCGCCAAAAGGGGCGAGGACGCGCTTTTGCTGGTGCCGGAGCAGTTCACCCTGGCTGCCGAGCGCGGGGTGATGGAGCGGCTTTCCCTCACCGGCATGTTTTTGATCGACGTGCTCAGCCCCTCGCGGCTTTCCGAGCAGGTGCTGGCCGCCGCCGGGCGCGACGGGCGCGAACCGCTGGACGCCGCGGGCCGCCGCATGGCGCTCAGCCAGGCGCTGGAGCGGCTGGAGGACAAGCTTCCTTACTACGGCAGCATCGCCCAGCGCCGGGGCTTTGTGGAAAAGCTGGACGCGCTGATCACGGACATGAAGCGCGGCGGATTGGACCCAGAAGCGCTCAGGGATTACGCTGAATCCCTGCCAGCGGGGGCGGTGCGCGACAAGCTGATCGACCTGGCCACGGTCTATGCCCAGTACCGCGAGGTGCTTCGCGGACGCTTCAGCGACGGCGAGGACCAGCTGGCCTATGTGGCGGGACGGCTTGCGGACAGCGGTTTTTTGCGGGGCAAGCACCTGTTTGTCTACGGCTTTGACACCCTGCCGGAGCAGCTGATGCGGCTGCTGTGCGCCGCGGCGCCGCTGTGCGAAAGCCTCACCATCGCGCTGATCTGCGACGACGATGCCGCTGCGGACGGCGAGCTCTACGCCCCCGTGCGCCAGGGCATCGAACGGTTTGAGAGGCTGCTTTTCCTGAGTGGGTTCAGTGCGGAGATACGCGTCCTGTCGCCGCAGCTGCCCCGGCGTCCGGAGGCGATCGCCTATCTGGACCGGGCGCTGTTTGCCCATCCCGCGCCCGCCTTTACCGGCCGGCCTGAGGGCGTATATCTGTCCGACGGGCTCTCGCCCTACGAGGAAGCCGCGCTGATGACCCGCGAAGTGCGCTGGCTGCTGGCCCAGGGCGTGGACCCGGAGCGGGTGACCGTGCTCTATCCCGACAGCGGCGGCTACGCCTTTGCCGTCACCGCCGCCCTGGAGGACAGCGGCATCCCCTTCTATACCGACCAGCAGCTCTCTGCCGCCTCGCACGGGCTGGCGCAGTTCTGGCTGGCGGCCCTGCGCGCCATGGCCGGCGGCTGGCGCAACCGCGATATGCTCAGCCTTCTCAAAAGCGGCTATGCGCCCCTGACCTTTGAGGAGGCGTGCGAGCTGGAAAACTACGCCTACTGCTACGGTGTGGACCGCGTGCGCTGGACGCGCCCCTTCACCCGCGGCCCGGAGGCCGAGCGCATGGAGGCGCTCCGGCAGCGGCTGATGGACCCGCTCGTGCGGACGCGGGCTGCCCTGGTGTCCGCGCGCGATGCCACGGCCTCCTTGACGGCGGCTTTTGGGCTGTTTCAGGAGGTAGGGGCCTACGAGGCGCTCAAGCGCGAGGAGGACCGCCTGCTGGAAAACGGGTTCCTGACCCGCGCGGGGCAGAACAGCCAGGTATGGCAGGCGGTACTGAGGCTGATGGACCAGCTGGTCAAGCTCAGCGGCGGCGCGCGCATTCCCCTCAGGCACATTGCCTCGCGGCTGGAATGCGGCCTGTCCGCCATTTCGCTCAAGTCGCTGCCGCCCGCCGCGGGCATGGTACACGCGGGTGCGCTGGGCCACCTGCTGGCCGAGGAGGCGGACGCGGTGTTCCTGCTGGGCCTCAACGACGGCCTGCTCTCCCGCGCCACCGACAGCCTGCTCACCCCGGAGGAGCGCGCGCAGACGCAGCAGGGCACGGGCGCCTTTTTGGGCCTGACGGACGAAAGCCGCGCCCTCATGGCCCGTCTGGACGTAAAGCGCGCCATGACGCTTCCCACGCGCTGGCTGTTTCTCAGCTCGGCCAAAACCGCGCCCGACGGCACGGCCCTGCGGCCGCTGTCGCTGCTCAGCCAGCTGCGCGACCGGCTGATGCCGGGGCTTGCGCGCACGCCCATCCCGGAGGATGAGCTGCCCCTGTCCTCCGCGCAGGCGCTGGGCGCGCTGGGCATTCTGCTGCGCGCCCATGCCGACGGCGCCGCTCCCCTCGCGCCCCGCTGGCGCGAGCGCATGGAAAAGCTCCTCTCCTCCCCGGATACCGCGCCCGCCGCCATGCGGCTGCTGCGCTCTCTGGGCTTTGACGGGCAGGCCCAGCCCATCGCGCCCGGCGCGGCCCGTGCCCTCTACGGCGATGAAACCCTGTCCGTAAGCCGGCTTGAGCAGTTTGCGGACTGTCCCTTCAAGCATTTCGTCACCTATGGCCTGCGCCCGCAGGTGCTTCGGGAATGGAAGGTGGACCCCATCGAAACGGGCACCTTCTACCATGCGGCGCTCAACGGCTTTGCGCGGCTGACCCGGCGCGAGGCAGCCTACCCCAACCTGCCGGACGAGGCCGTCTCGCGCCTGGCGGACGAGGCCGTGGAACCGCTTGTGGACGAGGTGCTCGCCGGTCCCATGGGCGACGGCGACCGCAGCCTGGCCCGTTTCGAGGCCGCGCGCAGCGCCATCCGGCGGGCGGCGGTGGCCATCACCCGGCAGCTGGCGGCAGGGCGCTTTACCCTCTACCGCACGGAAGCCGCCTTCGGCTACGAGGGCGGCATGCCCCCCATCGTGCTGCTTTTGAGCGACGGGCGGCAGGTAGCCCTGCGCGGCCGCATTGACCGCATCGACCGCTACGACGCGCCCGACGGCGTATATCTGCGCGTGATTGACTACAAGTCCGCCCGGCAGAGCCTGGAGGCCGCGCGCGCCTGGTGGGGGCTGCAGCTTCAGCTGCTTCTGTACCTGGACGTGTGCACCGGCGCCATCCCCGGCGCCAAGCCCGCCGGCGCCTTCTACTTCTATGTGGCCGACCCCTTGGTGGAAAGCGCCAGCGACGCCGCCGAAGCGGTGGAGGGCAAGCTGCGCGAAATCTTCCAGCTGCGCGGCGTAGCCCTGAGCGACGTGGAAATTCTCTCCGCCATGGACAGCGGAGACAAGCCCTGGGTGCTGCCGCCCATGTATCTCAAAAGCGGCGAGCTCAAAAAAACGGCGCGCGCCCTGAGCATGCCCCAGCTTACGGCGCTGCTTGCGCACGCGCGCGAGGTGGCGGTGGCGCTGGCGGACCGGCTTTTCGGCGGGGAAACCGCTATCTCGCCCGCGCGCGATCCGGACCGCTGCGCCTGCGACCGGTGCGATTTCCGGGCCGTATGCCGCTTCGACCCCACATCGCCGGACGCCCCCTTCCGCGACCTGCCGGAAATGGGCATGGAGGAGCTGCGGGAGGCTCTTGCTCCCTCGCCGGAAGAAAAACAATGAGGGGCGTTGCTATTCTCCCCCGGTTCATGTATAATGGGTGTGTAAGCACGGCGGCGCGCGGCGCCGCCAGGAGATAACAAAACAGTGTAAGGAGGCGTTACCATTGATTCAGGTGATTGCCGGCAAAAAGGGCTCGGGTAAAACCAAGCGCATCATCGACATGGCCAACCAGGCTAGCCAGGAAAGCAAGCACGACATCGTCTTCATCGACGATGACAATCGCTATATGTTTGACCTTCGCCACGAGGTGCGCTTTATCAACGCCAGCGAATACGAATTGCTCAGCGACCACATGTTCATGGGCTTTCTCTGCGGCGTCGTAGCGCAGAACTTCGATGTGGGGCTCATCTTCATCGACGCGTTCAAAAAGCTGATTCACAACGAACTGGCGACCAGCGAATGGGTGTTCAAGCGTCTGGAGACCATCAGTACGAACCACAGCGTGGATTTCGTGATCTCCGTCAGCGCCGGCCCCGAAGAGCTGCCGGACTTTATCAAGCCCTACGTGATCTGAACCTTCGCGCAATCAAAGAGGGGCGGCCGCACAGGCCGTCCCTCTTTTTCATGCATTTCCGGCTTTACACGCGCCCCAAAACCGTGTATGATGGAATCACTTCCAATGATGAAGCATTCAGAACCTGTCTGGAGGGAGATTGCATGTCCTTTTTTTCCACGCGGGGCGGCGCCTGCGTAACTGCGTCGCAATCCATTCTGTGGGGCCTTGCCCGCGACGGCGGCCTGTATGTGCCCAGCCTGTTTCCGCAGATTTCCAGCGAGCGGCTGGCCGCCCTGTGCGGCCAAAGCTACCGTCAGAGCGCCGCGCGCATTCTGCGTGATTTCCTGGAGGACTACTCCATCGCCGAAATCGAGCAGGCAGTGGATGCGGCCTATGCCGCCGACGCATGGGATCATCCCGACGTGGCGCCGGTGCGCACGCTCAGCGAGGGCGTCCATGTGCTGGAATTGTTCCACGGCCCCACCCTGGCCTTCAAGGACATCGCTCTCAAGCTTCTGCCGCATCTGGTGCGCCTGGCCGCGGAAAAGAACGGCGAAACGCGCGAGATCAGCATCATCGTGGCCACCAGCGGCGACACCGGCAAGGCCGCGCTGGAGGGCTTCCGCGACGTGCCGGGCACCAGCTGCTCGGTGTTCTACCCCTATGGCGGGGTCAGCCGCGTGCAGGAACTGCAGATGACCACCACCGCCGGAAGCAACACCCATGTCATCGGCGTCAGGGGCAATTTCGACCAGGCGCAGACCGGCGTCAAGCGCCTCTTTGGCGACCCGGCCTTCCATGAGCGCATGGACCGTCTGGGCAAGCTGCCCTCCTCGGCCAATTCCATCAATTTCGGCCGCCTGGCTCCGCAGGTTGTGTACTACTTCACCGCCTACACCGACCTGGTCCAGCGCGGGGCCATCCGCATGGGACAGGGCGTCAACTTCGTGGTGCCTACCGGAAACTTCGGCGACATCCTGGCCGGCTACTACGCCATGCGCATGGGTTTGCCCATCCGCCGTCTGATCTGCGCCAGCAACCGCAACAACGTTCTGACCGATTTCTTCTGCGAGGGCACCTACTACACGCACCGCACGTTCTTCAAAACCATGTCTCCCAGCATGGACATTCTGGTCAGCTCCAACCTGGAGCGGCTGCTCTATGAATGCGCGGGCCGCGACGGCGCGCTGGTACGCACCTGGATGGATCAGCTCGCCTCCTGCGGCAGCTTCTCCATCGGCGGGCAGCGACTGGGCGACCTGCAGAAGGTATTCTGGGCCGGATATGCCGACGACAACATGACCGCCGACGAAATCCGCCTCGTCTATGAGCGCAAGCATTATGTCATGGACCCCCACACCGCCGTGGGCTCCTGCGTGCTGCGGCAGTACCGCGACCAGACCCGCGACCAGACGCCCGTCGTGCTGGTTTCCACGGCCAGCCCCTACAAGTTTGCGCCCGATGTGGCATCCAGCCTGCTGGGCGCTCCGGCCGTGGCGGGGCTGGACTTCCTGGCCTGTGCGGAGAAGCTGGAGCAGCTCAGCGGCGTGCCCATTCCCGCCCAGGTGCGCGGTCTGGCCGGGCTGCCCGTGCGCCACACCGCCGTGTGTGATCCCGACGGCATGGAAGAGGCGCTGCTTGCCGCCTATTCTGGCTAAAAAAAGAAATTTTCACATGGATTTATGTTTCACTTTCCCCGCAGGTGGGGTATACTAGATGCGCGGGGTGAAGAAAGCCCCACGAATGAGGATTTCAATTCCAAGGAGGTCATTTGATCATGAAATGGATTTGCAAGGTTTGCGGCTATGTTTATGAAGGTCCCGAAGCTCCCGAATTCTGCCCCCAGTGCAAGGCTCCCAAGAGCAAGTTCCAGCCCATGGGCGGCGAAAAGTCCTATGCCGACGAGCATCGCGTGGGCGTTGCCGAGGGCGTTGATCCCCGCATCATTGAGGGCCTGCGCATGAATTTCAACGGCGAGTGCACCGAGGTGGGCATGTACCTGGCCATGAGCCGTCAGGCCGACCGCGATGGCTATCCCGAAGTGGCCGAAGCCTTCAAGCGCTATGCCTGGGAAGAAGCGGAGCATGCCGCCAAGTTTGCCGAGCTGCTGGGCGAGGTCGTGACCCCCTCCACCAAGAAGAACCTTGAGCTGCGCGCCGAGGCCGAATGGGGCGCCACCGCCGGCAAGAAGGAACTGGCTACCCTGGCCAAGGAGCTCAACCTGGACGCCATCCATGACACCGTGCACGAGATGTGCAAGGACGAAGCCCGTCACGGCAAGGGCTTTGACGGCCTGCTCAAGCGGTATTTCGGCTGATAAGAAGTTCGCAAATCAGATATCAGGAGGATAAAGCCATGAAGTATGAGTGCCCCTGCGGCTATGTGTACGATCCCGCGGTCGGCGATCCTGACAACGGCATCGCCCCCGGCACCGCCTGGGAAGACCTGCCCGAGGATTGGGTGTGCCCCGTGTGCGGCCTGGGCAAGGACGCTTTCACCGAGGCGTAAGAAACGGCAAGCAACGCGAGGGTTCCGAAAGGGCCCTCGCGTTTGCTTTCCACAAGAAAAGGCGCCTGCCCGTGGCCGTAACGGCCCGGCAGGCGCCTTCTTTGTTTCTGCGGTTTAGTCCTGCAGCTTTTCAATCGCGCGGGCGAAGATGCGCATGTTGAGCACCAGGCTGTCCAGCGCCATGTATTCGTCGGCCTGATGCGCCAGCTCCTCCTCGCCGGGGAACACGCTGCCAAAGGCCACGCCCTCCTCCAGCACGCGGGCATAGGTGCCGCCGCCGGTGGCCACGCACTCGCGCGGGCGGTCGGTGGCCTCATGGTACGCATCCAGCAGCGCCATGACCAGCTTGCTGTTGGGCGCCACATGATGCGGGTTTTTCTGCTCGTCCACCGTGACCTCGACGCCCTCCAGCGCCGCGCGCACACAGGCGGTCAGCGCCGCATGGTCGCACAGGATGGGATAGCGGATATCCAGCGTGGCGTACAACCCGTCCTTCTCGCTGTAGCGCAGGATGCCCAGGTTGCAGGTAAGGCCGCCGCTGGTTTCGTCCATGCAGCGGATGCCCAGGCCCAGCCCGTCATACTCCATGCCCACCTGATCGGCCAGCGTGCGCAGCGGACCGGTCACGCCCAGCGCGCGCAGCATGATGAGCAGCTGGCCGATGGCGTTGCGGGCCGCCTCGGGATAGGCCGCGTGTCCGGGCACGCCCGTGGAGGTAAGCAGCACCAGGCCGCCCTGCATCTGCGCCTCCACCTGAATGTGCATATCGCCCGCCAGGTGATTGATCTTGCTGCACAGGGCCTCGTCGCCCTCCACCAGCGCGGTGGCAATGCCGGGAATCACGTTGCAGCGCTCGCCCACGCTGATTTCCTTCACGCGCAGCCCGTCGGAGGCATAGCCCGCCCGAAGGCTCAGATGCAGCAGGCCCTTTTCCGTGTTGATGACAGGGTAGCTGGCGTCGGGGCTGAAGCCGGTGCGCGGCATATCGCAATGCGCCATGTAGTACTTCATGCACTCCCAGCCGCTTTCCTCGTCGCAGCCGAAGATGAGGCGCACTTCGCGCCTGAGCGGCAATCCCGCCTTTTTCATGGCGTACATGGCGTACAGTGCCGCCGCCGCGGGGCCCTTGTCGTCGGACATGCCGCGGCCGTACATGCGCCCGCCCTCGATCTCCGCGCCGAAGGGGTCCATGGTCCAGCCGTCGCCGGCCGGCACCACGTCCAGGTGCACCAGGATGGCCAGCGGGTCCACGCCCAGCGGGCCCATGCGCACGTCGCCCGCATAGCCGTCGAAATTGCGGGTTTCAAAGCCCATGGCCGCCGCGTCCGAAAGCACCAGGTCCAGCGCCCGCCGCACCTCGCGGCCAAAGGGCGCGCCGGGTTCGGGGGCCGCCTTCACGCTGGGCACCTGAATCCAGCCCTTCAGGGTGCGGATCATTTCGTCCCGCAGCTCGTCGATGATGATGCTCAGGTCTTGCACGTTTGTGTTCCCTCCATCTATAGTTATTTTTCGTTTTCCGGTTTCAGCGCCCGCTCGATCTGCTCGACGGCCAGGCGCACGCGCTCATGCGGGCAGGCCAGGTTTATGCGCAGGAATCCCTCGCCCGCCGCTTCGCCAAAGAAGGTTCCGGGCGTAAATTCCACGCCCGCGGCCCGTGTGCGCTCCATCAGCTGCGCGGTGGTCAGGCCCCAGGCGCGCAGGTCCAGCCAGCCCAGGTACGTGGCCTCCAGCGGGGTCAGCACCGTGCCGGGCAGGCGCTTTTCCACCTCTTCGCGCAGGATCGCATAGCCTTCGGCCACATAATCCAGCATCGCGTCCAGCCATGCGTCGCCGTGGGCAAAGGCTGCCTCGGTAGCGACCATGCCGAAGATGTTGCCGGACACGACGCCCGCATCGCGCAGGGTTTTTTCCAGCCGTTCCAGCAGCGCCCGGTCGCGGCAGAAGGCGGCCGCCTGCTGCAGGCCCGCCAGATTGAACGTCTTGCTGGCGCTGGTCATGGAGATGGCGCTAACGCCCGCTTCTGCGGCCAGGTCCAGCGCCGGGACAAAGGCGGCGGGCCGATAGACGAAATCCTCGTGGATCTCATCGGAGAGAAGCAGCACGTCATAGCGGGCGAGTACGGCAAACAGCGCCTTGAGCTCCTCCCTGCTCCACACGCGCCCCACGGGGTTGTGCGGGCTGCACAGGAACATCGCGCGCGCACCCGCGCGGCAGGCGTCCTCCACGCTGTTGAGGTCCATGGTGTAGCGGCCCGCCTCATCCCGTTTGAGAGGACATTCCGCCGCCTCACGGCCGTTGTCGCGCACAGAGGCATAAAAGGGACCATACACCGGCGGCTGCACGATGATGCGGTCGCCGGGCTGCGTAAAGGCCTGTACCGCCGCCTTCAGCCCGGACACCACGCAGGGTAGCATGATCTGCTCCGAGGGCCTGAGCTTCAGCCCGTGGCGGCGCTCCATGAAGCCCAGCATGGCGGCAACCGCCCGCTCCGTCTGCTCGGTGTACCCGTAGACGGGATGCGCCGCGCGCTCGCACAGAGCGCTGACCACCTCGTCCGGGCAACGGAAATCCATGTCCGCCACCCACATGGGGTTGGTTACGCGCGGGTCGCGCGCCATGGCTGAATCCCATTTTTCACAGGCCGTGCCCCGCCGTTCGATGGGATGGTCAAAAAAAGCCCGGTCATACATCCTTGGTATCCTCCCCCGCGGCCTCAAGGGGCGCAGCGCAGCACCCAGTAGCCGCTTTTCTTTTCCACCGCGGCCACCTCGGCAAACAGCGTGGCCAGATAGCTCATCGCCGAGGGCGCGCCCTGCTGCTTGCGGATGACCAGCCACAGCTGGCCTCCCGGAAGCAGGCTTTTCGCTCCGTCGGCAAACATGCGATAAATAACAGCCTTTCCCGCGCGAATGGGCGGGTTTTGCAAAATGGCGGCGAACCGGCGCCCCTCCAGGGCGGCGTATCCGTCGCTTTCCAACACCTCGGCTTGTACGCCGTTGCGGCGGGCATTCCCGCGCGCCAGCTCACAGGCGCGGCGGTTCACATCCGCCATGGTGACGGCCAGCCCCGGCCAGCGAGCGCCCACGGCCACGCCGATGGCTCCATAGCCGCAGCCCATGTCCAGCACGGGTCCGATGAGGTCCTCGGGCAGGGCGGCCAGGAGCACCTCGGTGCCCCGGTCCAGCTCCCGGCGGGAAAACACGCCGCTGTCGGTGGCAAAAACCAGCTCGCGTCCGCCATAGCAAAAGCGCACCTCGGCAGGGCGATGCTCGCTGGAGGGCTCTGCGGTGTAGTAATGATCGTTGACAGGCGGCATGGCTTACCCTTCCTTATCGTTCGCTTTGAGGACGGCGGCCCGCAGCGCCGCCACCTCGGCGGGCGCAAGCCGGCGCAGGCCGCCGGGCGGCAGGTCCTCCGGCAGCGCAAGCGGGCCGAAGGAGGCGCGGTGCAGGGCCACGACCTCATGTCCCCGGGCCGAAAACATGCGTTTGATCTGATGGTACTTGCCCTCGCGCACCTCCACGGCGGCCAGGCTTTCGGTTTCGTCCACGCGCAGGATGGTGAGGGCGGCGGGCAAGGCCGTGAAATCGCTCAGCGGCACGCCCGCGGCAAAGGCCGCCGCATCCGCCTCGTCCAGCCGTCCGTTCACGCGGGCCACATAGCGCTTCCACACGTGCCGGCCGGGAGCCAGCAGGGCATGCGCCAGCGCGCCGTCGTTGGTGAGGAGCAACAGCCCCGTGGTGTCCTTGTCCAGGCGGCCCACGGGCAGCACCCGGCGCCTGAGAAGCGCCGGCGGTACCAGGTCCATCACCGTCTGCGCGCGTCCGTCGCGGGCGGCGGTGAGCACGCCCGCGGGCTTGTGAAGCATGTAGTATTGCAGGGCTTCGTCATACACGGGCGCCCCCGCGAGGGTGACCTCGTCCCCCTCCCCCACCTTGGCGGCAGGGTCACGGACGGTGGTGCCGTTAATCTGCGCAAGCCCGTCCCGCACGGCGCGCACGGCCTGACTGCGCGTTCGCTCGCCGCTCTGGGCCAGGTATTTATCCAGCCGGACGCCGCTCACGCGCGGGGCCCGTTCTCGCCCGGGGTAAAGGCGGGCGCCGCTTCGCCGGCGGGCGCGGAAGGCGCCTGCTTCACAGCCGCGCCGCTCTGGGCCTTGGAATGATGGTCCCACAGCGCAAAGGCGGCGGTCAGAATCCGCCGAATGGGCAAAAGCGGCATATAGAGGAACACAAACGCAGCCAGCAGCGGCATCACGGCCGCCGCCATGTCCAAGCCGGCAGAATTCTGCTGGGTAAAGGTCTCCAGCAGCGCCATCGCCGCGCCGGTCAGCGCGCCCTTGACCGCCGCCACCGCGGCGATGATAAAGGGAACCCAAAGAACCAGATTGATCAGCCCCACACCCAGCTGAGCCATCCGGCGGCCGCGCAGGCGGCGGCGCAGCTCCTTGCGGGGAGAATGGTCATTGCGGTTGGCAAAGGCCCAGATATAGCGGGCCGCGCTGTTGCGCACCGCGCCGTAGAGCCATACGGCCACGCCCAGGCCCAGCACCGCCAGCACCGCCACGACGCCGTCCATCAGCGTGTTCTGGGGCGGCGTGAGCTGCGCCGCGCCGACCAGCCCCAGGAAGAAGTTGGCCACGGAGCACCAGATGCCGGTCCAGCTGCGCCCCAACTGGCTCAGGGTGCTCAGCAGTGTGAGGGCGTCCACCTCTTTGTACCAGTAGTAGCCATAGATCAGCATGGCGAAAAAGGGCAGGCCCCATTTGAGCACATGCACGGCATGCAGGAGGGATTCCGCCAGCTTTTCGCCATAGTTGCCCAGATTGAGCGCCGTGTCAAAGCTGAAGTAGCGGCGCCCGTCCCGCTGCACCGCCGCTTCGGCAAAGGAATAGCGCAGCGGCAAGACCAGCAGCACCAGCAGCACCGGGCACAGCAGCGCCAAAAGCTTCATGGGCGAGCCGGCGGGGAAAACGAACAGGCAGGCCAGCGGCGCCAGCGCCATCAGGCGCAGGAGCAGGGCCACGAACATATACAGCAGCATCCGCAGATAAAAGGTGAGCGGATTGTGCTTGACGGCCGTGTATTGCATATCGGTAACCATCCTTCCTGTACTTGGACATACATATTTTATTATAGACGATTCAGGCCTGCGTTGCAAGCGCCGGAGCGCATTTGCCCGGGCGAAAGAAATTGACAGGTTTGCATTTTGGGCCGGCTATGCTATAATAATCGCGGTTTGCACCGGAAAGAATGAAACACGGGCGGCATGGGCCGCAGACGGAGGGACATATGCGGGACATTTTGCTTTCGGCGCTGGTCGCCACCATTGCCTATCTGCTGGGATGCTTTTCGACGGGACTCACGGTGTCCGGCGCAAAGGGCGTGGATATCCGTAACCGCGGCAGCAAAAACACGGGTGCGAGCAACGTGCTGCGCGTGATGGGGCTTAAAAGCGGCCTGATCACCTTTGCGGGCGACTTTCTCAAGGCCGCGCTGGCCTGCTGGATCGGAAGCCTGATTCTGCCGGGAACCACCTTCGGCGTATCACGATATGGGATGATGCTGGCCGGACTGTTTGCCATCATCGGCCATAACTGGCCCGTATTCTATGGCTTCAAGGGCGGAAAGGGCGTGGCCTGCTCGGCGGCGGTGGTCTTTTTTGTGGACCCGCTGTGGGGCGCGATCGCCATTGTCGCCTGCCTGGCGGTGATCGCGCTGACGCGCTTCATCAGCCTGGGCAGCATGACGATGCTGTTTTCCTACATGGTGCTGATGCTCATCGCCCACTGGGGCGAGTGGGCCACATGCGTGTTTGTGGTGCTTTTGTTCGCCATGTGCGTGTGGCGTCACCGCACCAACATCCAGCGTCTGCTCAGCGGCACCGAGAACCGCATCGGCCAGAAGGCGAAATGACGCTGAATGCCACAAGCCGGAGAGGCGCCCGGGGAGGCGCGTCTCCGGCTTTTGTTTTTCGCATTGGGGCAAAGCAAAGCGCAGGAGGCATGCATGCCTCCTGCGCAAATGCGTTTCCCGTTATTGCAGGGTTACGCCCCCGATGGTAAGGGAACCGATGCCGCCGATCAGGAGCTGGATCACGCTGGCGGGCATCTTGCCCATGGCCGTGAAGAGCGCCTGGGCCGTGCGGGTCTGAATACCAACCGCCAGGGACGAAAGCTCCTCGGCAGACAGCTTCATCACGTTCACAGCCGTATCGCCGTTGGCGTCGTCGATTTCATCCAGCACGCCGCTGTCGGCAGGGCCGGAAACCAGCTGGAAGCCGATGATGGGCCGGTCGGACGCGGCGGGCTCGATAATGGCGGTGGCGTTTCCACGGTTGTACAGGTTCAGGGTGCGGACCCGGTCGTTGCCCTGGTTTTCCGCATGGTAGGCCAGGGTGATCTGCTGCTGAGCCGCCAGCATCCCCAGATAGCCGTCGCTCACGCCGTCCCTGCCCTGCTTGAGCTGGAACGACATCAGGCCCATTTCCACATTGTCGGCAAGGATGGTCATATCCGCGCAGTGGTTCACGCCGCTGTTTCCGGTCAGGCGGTCGTAGTTGAAGTTGAAGGCGACGTTCTGCGTCTCCTCCCCTTCGGCCACGCTCATCTCCATGCCCATGTCCATGGCCACAAGGGTATTGCCCTCATCGGCGGCATAGATGTTATACACCATGTTGAGGCCGCTGTTTTCATAGATATCGCGCGCCATTTCCACGGCCTCGTCCACCGCGCTTACCAGCGCCTCGCCCTCAAGATCCGGCTTCTCCGTCTTCAGGGCCATCTCGAGTATGCCGCGCATGTACTGCGTGTCGCAGATCTGAGCAATGTCCTCGCCCGTGAGGGTCAGGGCCATGTGCATGGTGGCCGTGTCGCGTTCGGGATCGGTGAATTCGCCTTCCTCCACCACCATCTTGTCGAACAGATTGCCGTAGAATTCAACCAGATCCGGGCTTTCCTGGAACGCCTCCTCGATCATGGCCCTGGCCTCGTCCAGGTCGGTGGTGACGCTGGGCTTCGCCGCCAGGCCGCCCGCGCCCAGCGCCGTCACGATCTGGTTTTTGTAAAGGGACAAAACCGTATCAATGGTATCCAGCGCGCCCTGATCCACCTCGGTACCGCGTGCCTCGGCCTCCCGCTTCACCGCTTCCTTCATCTGGTCGGCCACAAAGGCAAAGCCGTCATCCCAGGTGAGGTAGAGCACATCGTCGCTCAGCAGGTCGGAATGCACATACAGGCCGGTGCTGTCCGCCCCCAGGGCAACGGTGGCAATCTCCTCGCCGCCGATGCCGATCGTCAGTCCGCCGGATTTTTCGCCTGTGGTGAGGGTCACGGACAGCGCTTCGCAAAAGTCCTCGAAGGCCGGAATGGCCGCCAGGTCATCACCGGGGAGGATGGTAAGCGTGTGCCGGGTATCGGCCAGCGCCGCCAGCGGAAGTGCCACAGCCAGTATCAGGCATAGCAGGGTGGTAATCAGCTTGCGGGTCATAAACAAATCCTCCTTGTTTTTCTATGGGGTGCCTTCCTTGGTTGGCATATACAGTATAACGCAGGTGGGGATGGTTGTCATCCCCATGCCAGCAAAAGCCATGGTCATGCGCGTGAAGTGTCCGAAATCATGTCTCAACGCTTCAGCCACACGGTCTCATTCACGATGGGCGTATAGCTCTGGATGAGCTTGACCACCTTGACGCTCACGTTGGTATCCTGGTAGTCGGCGGGCATGGCGCGGGGCTCGCCGGCGCGCTGCATGGCAATGGCCAGCTCCGCCGCCTGCTCCACGCTCGTTTGCGTGATGCCGCCGATGACCACCGTGCCCTTGTCCAGCACCTCGGGCCGCTCGGTGGAGGTGCGGATCAAAACGCCGCAGAAGCCCAGCATGGCGCTTTCCTCGCTGAGGGTACCGCTGTCGCTGAGCACCACCAGGCTGTTCATCTGCAGGCAGTTGTAGTCGAAGAAGCCGAAGGGCGTGAGGTTTCTGACCAGCGGATGGAATTGGAAATGCCGCTGCTGGATAAACTTCATGCTGCGCGGATGGGTGGAATAGATCACCGGCACCTGATAGACCTCGGCCATGTGATTGATGGCCTGCATCAGGGAAAGGAAATTTTCCTCCAGGTCGATGTTTTCCTCCCGATGGGCGCTGACGAGGATGTAGCGCCCCTTTTCCAGCCCCAGGCGGCTGAGCACATCGCTCTTGGCGATCTGCTCGCGGTGGCGCTCCAGCACCTCGCGCATGGGCGAGCCGGTCACGAAGATGGTTTTGCCGTCGATGCCCTCGCTCAGCAGATAGCGGCGGCTGTTTTCGGTATAGGGCAGGTTGATGTCGCTGATGTGATCGACGATCTTGCGGTTGATCATCTCGCTCACGTTCCAGTCCCAGCAGCGGTTGCCCGCTTCCATATGGAAAATGGGGATTTTCAGCCGCTTGGCGGAGATGGCCGAGAGGGCGGAGTTGGTATCGCCCAGGATGAGCACGGCGTCGGGCTGCTCGCGCGCCATCACCTTGTAGCTCTTGGCAATGATGTTGCCCATGGTTTCGCCCAGGTCCGCGCCCACGGCATCCAGGTAGAAGTCGGGGTTTCTCAGGCCCAGCTCGCGGAAAAACACCTCGTTGAGAGCGGGGTCGTAGTTCTGGCCGGTATGCACCACCACATGGTCGAAGTAGCGGTCGGCGCAGCGCATCACAGCGGACAGGCGGATGATTTCCGGCCGCGTGCCCAGCACGGTCATGAGCTTGAGCTTGCGGGTCATTTCGCTTCCTCCTTTGGCGGCTGAACGGGCAGGCGGATGGTGTCGGGCCGGGCGGGGTCAAAGCACTCGTTGGCCCACATCAGGGTAATCATGTCGGTATCGCCGGTGTTTTCGATGTTGTGGGTATATCCGGGCGGAATGTCCACCACCTGCGGCGCGCTGCCCGATACCCGGTAGGAGATCACCGTCGCGTCGCCGGGCTTTCGGAACCGGATGATGCCCTCGCCGCTGAGCACCACGAATTTTTCATGCTTGGTATGGTGCCAGTGCTCGCCCTTGGTGATGTGCGGGCGGGATACGTTCACGCTCACCTGCCCGTGGCCGCCCAGGTGCAAGAGCTCCGTGAACGACCCCCGCGCGTCGGCATGGGTGACCGTGGGGCGCGCGAAATCCTCCGGCGGCAGGAAGCTCAGATACGTGGCGTACAGCTTGGCCGTCAGCGGGTCGGACTGGTCGGGGCACTCCAGGCGGTCGCGCATGTCGCGGAAACGGCCCAGCGTCGCCGCCAGCTCGCCCACGGTGATGCGGTATTCGGGCTTGACCGCATACCATCCCTCCGCCTCCGGCAACGATACGCCCTCCAGCGCGCGCACAAACTCCGCCTCCACGTCGTCAATGTAGACCAGCGGCACCTGTGCCGCCGGATCGTTGACCGTGATGGGCAGGCCGCGCGCGATGTTGTGGCAGAAGGTAGCCACCACGCTGTTGTAGTTGGGGCGGCTCCACTTGCCAAACACGTTGGGCAGGCGGTAGAGGTACGCCCGCGTTCCGCAGCGGCGCGCATAGGCGGCCACCGCGTCCTCGGCGGCGCGCTTGCTGGCCCCGTATGGGTTGTCCAGTACGGCCTGAATCGAGCTGGCCAGCACCACAGGCGGCCTTTTGCCCCGCTCCAGCAGGGCCGTCAATTCCAGGGTGAAATCGCCGTTGCCCCGCATGAAATCGTCCGGGTTCTCCGGCCGGTTTACCCCCGCCAGGTGAAACACAAAATCCGCCTCCGCGGCCGCGGCTTCCAGCGCCTTTCGCGGCGTGGCGAGATCCATCAGGTCCAGCATATCCTCCGGGCGACGCTCCCGCAGGGTTTCGCACAGGTTGCGGCCCATAAAGCCGCCCGCCCCGGTGATCATGATGCGCATGTGTATCCGCCTCCTTGCGTCAGGCCCGCGCGGGGCCTTCCGCGTCCATCTTATCAGGCCCGGCCCCGGCTGTCAACGAGTTGTTGACGGGCGCGCGGCCATGGCCTATAATGATACCATTCATTGCCTGCAAAGGGGGTGCGCGCGGTGCTGGCTCCGCGCATGCTGGTGGTCCTGTCCTCGCTGCCCGGGGCGGCGGAGGCCGCGCAGACGGCGCAGCGGGCTCTGGCGGCGGCAGCGCGGCCCACGGGCCTGCGCTTTGCCGTGCCGGAGGCGTACCGGGAGGCGTTTGACCGGGAGGACGTGCTGTTCTATTCCGGCGAGGAGCCCCTCGAAGCCGTGCTCCCCCTTCTGACCGACGAAACATATTTCCTGCATCTGATGGGCGAGCATGGCTTCGCCCCCAAATGGGACGCGCGCCTCTATGACGCGCTGCGCCGCGTTTCCGGGCCGGCGCTGGTTTCGGCCTCCGTCAGCCCGCCGGTAGGTGGCGTGCCCGCGCCCGTTGCGGACGACGATGCCGATACCCGCGTATACGACCGCGCGGCGCTGGGGGCAGCCCCGCTTCCGCACCCCGCGGTGGAGGCGGAGGCGTACCTGCCGGCCCTGGCCGACCGCTTCGAGGACAACGCCGTGCAGATCGTGCGGGGGCTTCCGCTGGTATGCGCCGCCGGGCCGGTCCGCACGCTGGTTGCGGACCCGGCGCTGCTGTTCGGCACGGTGGATTTTTTGCGCAGGGCGGAGCCCGCGCTGGCCACGCTGTCCATCGCGGCCTACGTGGCGGGCTTTTCGGTCTACGCCCTGCCGGATGCGCCGCTGTGGCCCCTTGCAGAGCCGCCCCGGCGTTGGCTGCGCCGCCCCGTGCCCGACGCGCTGCCCGGCACCACGCTCAGCCGCTTCGAGCAGCTGGCGGGATTCCGCTATGACCGGCAGCGGGCGGGCGTGCGCACCACCTGGGGGCTGTTCGGCGCGGAGGACGTCTATCCCCAGCGCCTGCCGCGGGGACTTCGTCTCGCGCAGCATGCCCGCGCCACCCGCATGCGCCTGAGCGAACGCTACATGCCGCTGCTGGTGACCGCCTTTGTGGACCTGCCATCGCCCCGGCGGCCCGTGGCGGCCTACATCCTGCGCTTTGGCTTTCTCAAGGCGGTGGAGAGCCTGCCGCTGCTCCTCTATACCGGCGGCGCGCAGGAGCGGCTTCTGCGCGCGGGCTTTCCCAACACACAGAGCTACCCGGACAACGCTGTGCTGCCCCGCGCCCTCTTGCGCATGGGCATGAGCCCCACGGACCATTTCCGGCGCAGCAAGCCCCTGCTGATGCTCCGCGCCGCCAGCCGACGCCCGGAATTTACGCACGCCGCCTGGGTGGACATGGACATCCTGCCCCATCCGGTGTGCGCCGAGGCGGTGCCGTCCTTCAGCAGGCTGATGGACGACCGCATCCACCTGGCCACGGTGGACGGGGTGCCGGACCCCAGCTTTGCGGTGGTCCCGGTGGACCTGCTCAGGCGCCTGTGCAGCCGCACCAAGGCCCTGACCCAGCTGGACGCGGAGCTCAAGCGCGGATGGAGCGAGGAGCTGCTCTGGACCCGCCTGATCGAGGAGGCGCCGGACCTGTTTGTGCTTCACCCCATGCCCCGGCGGCGGTTGTTGTTTCTGACCGTCTTTGATCCGCAGCTGCTGGGCGCGCGCCTGCGTGCGCTGCTTGCCTCCCTGCCCGAGCCGGTTGTGCTTCCGGCGCCCCAAAAGCCCGCATCTGTCAAAGGAGGAAATCCCACCCATGAGTGAAGCGCTTCGCCCCTCCAAGCCCGTATCCGCCAGCCGCACCGAGCAGGTGCACATCGTCATGCCCGCGGACGTAAACGGAAGCTACACGCTCTTTGGCGGCATCCTGATGCAATGGATTGACGTGGTCGCAGGCGTGGTATCGCGCCGGCACAGCGGTATGGAGACTCGCACCGCCGCCGTGGACCATCTGGAATTTCTGGCCCCGGCCCACATCAATGACACCGTGACCTTGCAGGGGCGCGTGACCTACGTGGGCAATACCAGCATGGAGGTGTGCGTGGACACCTACGTGGAGCATCTGGAGTGCCCGCATGACCGCAGCCGCGTCAACCGCGCCTACCTGACCATGGTGGCCATCGGCAAGGATGGCCGTCCTGCCCGCGTGCCGGGCCTTGTGCCTGAAACCAGCGCCGAGCGCGCCGATTTTGAGGCCGGTAAAGAGCGCCGCGCCCAGCGCCGGCGCGAAAAGAGGGACTGACGTACAAAAGCGCCGCGCCGGAAACGCATCCGGCGCGGCGCCTGTTTTCAGGGATCAGTCCTTGGTCTTTTCCCGGAGAATGAAGCGGATGGGCGTGCCTGCGAAGCCAAAGCTCTTGCGCAGGTGATTCTCCAGATAGCGCTCGTAGGCGAAGTGCATCAGCTCCTCGCTGTTGACGAAAAACACAAACGTCGGCGGGCACGCGCTCTGCTGGGTCGCATAGTAGATCTTGAGGCGGCGCCCGCCGGAAACGGGCGGCTGGAGGCTGGCCTGCGCGTCGGCCAGGGCCTCGTTGAGCACGCCCGTGGGGATGCGGCGGCTGTACTGCTCATAGGCGGCCTTCACGGCGGCGAGCACGGTATTGACCCGCTGGCCGGTGAGCGCGGAGAGAAACAGCACCGGCGCGTAGCTCATGAACTTGAGGTCGCTGAGGATTTTTTTGCGGAACTGCTCCATGGTGTTGGTGTCCTTTTCCACGGCGTCCCACTTGTTGACGGCCACCAGCACCGCCTTGCCGGCGCTGAGGATGAGTCCGGCGATCTTGGTATCCTGCTCGGTCACGCCGGTCTGCGCGTCGATGAGCAAAAGCGCCACGTCGCAGCGGTCGATGGCGGCGATGGAGCGAAGCACGCTGTAGCGCTCCAGGGTTTCGTCCTCCACGGCCTTCTTCTTGCGCATGCCGGCGGTATCGATGATGTTGTAGCGCGTGCCGTCCGCGTCGGTAAAGGTGGTGTCGATGGCGTCGCGCGTGGTGCCGGGGATGTCGCTGACCATGGTGCGCTCCTGGCCCAGCAGGCGGTTGCACAGCGAGCTCTTGCCCACGTTGGGCCGGCCCACCAGCGCCAGCTGGATGACATGCCCCTCCTCCTCGGCCTCGTCGGGCGCGGGCGGGGGCAGGCGCTTGACAATCTCCTCCAGCAGGTCGCCCAGGCCCAGCATGTTGGTGCTGCTGATGGCGATGGGATCGCCCAGGCCCAGGTTGTAATACTCGTAAAGCTGGTCGTTCAGGCCCTGATAGTCCATCTTGTTGACCACCAGCAAAAGCGGCTTGTGCGTGCGGCGCAGGTAGTTGGCCACGTCCTCGTCCTCGGAGGTCAGGCCCGTGCGGCCGTCGCAGAAAAAGCAGATCACGTCGGCGGTGTCCATGGCGATTTCCGCCTGCCGGCGCATCTGGGAGAGGAGCACGTCCTCGCTGCGCATGTCCAGGCCGCCGGTATCCACCATGCTGAAGCGGCGCCCCATCCATTCCACATCGGCATAGACGCGGTCACGCGTCACGCCCGGCACATCCTCCACAATGGAGATGCGCCGGCCTGCGATTTTGTTGAAAAACGTCGATTTGCCCACGTTCGGGCGGCCTACGATAGCCACCAGCGGCTTGGCCATGGGGTTCCCTCCTTCAGTCGTCGAAGCGGCCGCGCAGCGCGTCGTAAAACGCCTGACCGTCGCAGCCGGTCACATGCAGGGGCAGCGGCGCGCGCCTGCGGAACTCGTCGATGTGCATGTCGTCCAGAAACAGATCGCCCTCGTGGCGCAGCATCACCGAGCACAGAAGCAGCTCGTCCGCGTCCGCCACCTGATCGGGCGTGAGGGCGGAAAGCACGTCGCCCCCGGTGAGCAGGCCCGTCACCGTGACCGTCTCGCCAAAGAAGCGGTTTTTGACCGGCAGCACCCGCACGCTCACCCCCGGCGGCGCGAAGCGCTCCGCCAGGCGCATGAGGTGCGGCGCGGCGCTCACGCCCGTGGGGATGAGGTAGCGTTTGGCGGGAGGCGTATCGCCGGGCAGGTCGAAGCGTTCGGCCTCCTCCAGCTCGCATTCAAAGCGGCGCAGCAGCCCCACGCCGTTTTCGATCTGGGGGAAGTCCTCGTACCAGCTTTCCGGCGGGATGGGCCGCCCGGCGATGCAGAAAAACTCGTCGCTGGGAAAGGCGAAGGTGGTGCCCAGCTCGCGGCGGCATTGTTCCTGAAAGGGGGCGATGGCGTCCAAAAGCGCCTCCGCCTCGGCCTTCGTAAACGGGCGGAGCGGCTCCAGCCCCTCGCGGAAGCGCGTGAGGCCCACGGGCACCATGGCCGCCGTCTGCGCCGCGGGCGCCAGGGCGCGCAGGTCGGAAAGTGTTCTGAGCAGCTGCTCGCCGTCGTTCCAGCCGGGGCAGACGACGATCTGGCAGTGGAAGCGGATGCCCGCGTCCTTGAGCCGCGTCAGGCGCTGGAGGATGTCCCCCGCGAAGCGGTTGTTCATCATCCGGCAGCGCAGCGCAGGGTCGGTGGCATGCACGCTCACATACAGCGGCGAGGCATGGCGGCGGATGATGCGGTCAAACTCGGCGTCGTCCACGTTGGTCAGGGTCACGAAATTACCCATCATCAGGGAAAAACGCCAGTCGTCGTCGCGCACGTAAAGCGTTTTGCGCAGGCCCGGCGGCATCTGGCGGATGAAGCAGAACACGCAGTTGTTTCGGCAGGTGCGGGGCGAAAGCGCCATTTCCTCCCCGAAGTGCAGGCCCAGCGGCTCGCCCTCCTGCTTGCGGATGTCCACGGTGCGCTCCTCTCCGCCGCGCTCCACCACGGCGCGCACGCGGCTGCCCGCGATCAGCGCCTGGTAGTCGATTTCGTCCACGACCGGCTCGCCGTCAAGGGAGACCAGCACATCGCCCGCGCGCAGGCCGTGCCGGTACGCCACCGAACCGCGCTCCACCGATTCAATCACATGCCGCACGCGCCGCTCCCCCTTTGCTGCCCAAAATCCGGCAGTTTGTATTATGCCCCGAATCCGGCCGGAAGTCAAGCCTTGCGCGGCCTGCGTTTCCCACGTCCCGTGCCGGCCTTCCCCACCCGGTCGCAGGCGGCCGAACGCACGCGGGATATTGGAAAACGGCGCATTTTATGTTATGATACAAAAAGCATTCCACAGTTTCATTGTGCGGGAGGGGTTCCTTGATGGTCTTTTCTGATTTTCATTTTTACAGCGAGGTTCTCGGCATCCAGACGGCCGCTTACGTCCTCTTGCCCCAGCCGGAGGTGATGGCGCAGTCCGCTTCGCCCGTACCGGTTCTCTACCTGCTGCACGGATTAAGCGATGACCACACCATGTGGCTGCGTCAGACACGCGTGGAGCTGTTCGCACGGCGCTACCGCCTGGCCGTGGTGATGCCCGCCGCCAATCGTTCCTTCTACATGGATATGGCGCATGGCGCAAAGTATGAAACCTTCATCGTCCGGGAGCTCCCCTCCGTGATCGAGCGCTACTTCCCCGTGTGCCGCAAGCGGAGCGGACGGTTCATCGCCGGCCTTTCTATGGGCGGCTACGGCGCGCTGCGGCTGGCGTTGCGCTATCCGGGGCGCTATGCGGCGGCGGCCAGCCTTTCGGGGTGTGTCGAGATGGAAAAGGGCTATGAAACCTTCGCCAACCGCGGCCCCTTCATGCTTAAGGAGCTGGATGACGTCTACGGCAGCGAGCGGGAGCTGCTGCGCGGGCCGGGCAGCCTGTTCGGTCTGGCCGACCGCTTCCTCAAGGAGCCGGACCGCGCGCCGCGCATGTATATGGCCTGCGGCACGGAGGATCATCTCTTCGAGGCGAACGAGCATTTCTTTGCCCGTTTCGGCAAGGAGCTGCCCATCGAATATCACACCGAGCCGGGCGACCACACCTGGGATTTCTGGGACCGCTATATTGAGCGCGTCCTGGCCTGGCTGCCCCTGGAAAAGGCGGAGGGCGTATGGTGAAAAAGCGCACCGCCATGGACCGCCTGCTGGAGGAGGGCTTCTTTGACAGCCGCGAAGCCGCCCTGCCCTACCTGATGAGCGGTGCGGTGTACTGCGGCGCGCAGCCCGTATCCAACGGCGGCCAGCGGGTGCCGCTCGATCAGCCCATGACCGTGCGCGGCCTCTACGACCGCTATGTGGGCAAGGGCGGCTACAAGCTGGAAGGCGCCATCCGCGATTTCGGCATTGCGGTGGAAGGCCGCGTATGCGTGGATGCGGGCGCCTGCACCGGCGGCTTCACCGACTGCCTCATCCAGCACGGGGCGGCGCTGGTGTACGCGGTGGAGGTGGGCTTTGGCCAGCTGGCGGGGTCCCTTTCGCAGGACGCGCGGGTGGTCAATCTGGAGCAGACCAACCTGGGCGATGAAAAGCTGCTCTCGCTCGATCCCATGCCCACGCTGGGCAGCGTGGATCTGAGCTACCTGTCGCTGGTCAAAGCGGTGCCGCAGTTCCGTGCCGTGATGCACGGGCAGGGGGAATTGATGTGTCTGGTCAAGCCTCTCTTTGAGATCGATGACCCCGCCGCGCGCCGCACGGGCGAGCTTTCGCCGGACCGCTACGCGCCGCTTCTGCGCGATCTGTGCGACGCGCTGGACGCCCAGCCCGGCACCCACGCCGTAGGCGTCACCCACAGCCCCGTCACCGGCAACCACGGCACGCACGAATTTTTCCTGCATGTCCGCTTCGGCGAGGGCTGCTTCGCGCCCGTGGAGGACGCGGCCATCCGCGCCGCGGTGGAGCGCGCGCTCGCCCTGCCGAAATACCGAAAATAATGTCTCCTCATGCGGGAAGATTTGCTTTTGGCGTCCCGTTTACATGGTAGGCAAGGAATTCCGAGGAGGGTTTGACCCATGATGAACCGCAAGCTATGCCTCTGTGCTCTGACCGTGTTTCTTCTGTGTGTGCTCGTGGCCGGCTGCGCCATGGCGGAGACCGGCACCTTCGGTGTGATTTACGGCACCGATACCCTGAACCTGCGCGCGCAGGGAAGCTCCTCCAGCCAGTGGCTGGGCAGCTATAGCCGCGGCACCTGGGTGGAGATCAACGGCAGCCAGAACAACTTCTATTACGTGCGCACGCCCGACGGCAAGACCGGCTACATGAGCAAGAACTACATCGACAGCGTCATTGACAGCAGCGACTTCGTCTGGACGGCGCTGGTCACCAACAGCAACGGCGGCGCTTTCCTCAACTTCCGCGCGCAGCCCAGCTACAGCGCGCAGGTGCTGGGCATCTTCTACAACGGCGTGCCGCTGCACGTGCTCAGCGCCTCCAACGGCTGGTACTGCGTGCAGATCAACGGCCAGACGGGCTATGTGCGCGGGGAATATGTCGCCGACTGGCAGCGTAAAAACCCCGGCAGCAGCAACGGCACCGTGGCCACCATCAAAACGCCCAACAACACCGCCATGAACCTGCGCTCCGGTCCCGGCATGAACTATCCCGTAACCCGCCAGTTTCCCGGCGACAGCTACGTGAGCGTCATCGCCAAGGGCAACGGCTGGTGGTGCGTCAGCATCGGCGGGTACTGGGGCTTTATGAGCAGCGACTTTCTTAAGGACGGTCTGTGCGCGGCACGGGACCAGGCCGCCCAGGGCGGCGGCACGTCCAGCACGGCCTACGCCGTCGTGGCCAATCCCAAGAGCACCCAGGCGCTCAACCTGCGCCAGTATGCCTCTACCGGCTCCAAGGTACTGGGCAAGCTCTACAACGGTACGCGCCTGTGGGTCAACGCCCAGGGCAGCGAATGGTGTCACGTGACCAATCAGACCAACGGCATGACTGGCTACGTCATGACCGCCTACATCCAGCTGCACAATCTGCCCTCCACCCCCTGGCGCACGGTCAGCCATCCCAGCGGAAGCTATGTGAACCTGCGTTCCTCGGCCAATATGTCCATCAACAACGTGCTTTCCCGCATGCCCAGCGGCGCGTCGGTACAGGTGCTCATCCCCGGCTCGGAATGGACCAAGGTATCCTACGGCGGCACGACGGGCTATATGCTCACCTATTTCCTGAAATAGCCGCGCGCCGGTACGCGTCCGCCAGCAGGCGCAGCACCGTCATGCACAGCATGGCCAGCGCGCATAGGTAGTACGCGCCGCCCCTTGCCGCCAGCCACCTCAGCGGCGTGCCGGCCGGCGCGGCGCTCAGAAACAGATAATTGGTGCCCAGTGCGCGGTTGAACGCAGCCACCCCCAGCAGATAGCCGCTTGCCAGGACCAGCGCGCGCCGCGGGTCCGCGGGAAGCGGCTTTCCCGCGCGCCAAAGCAGCACGGGCGTAAGCGCCACCAGCACGTGCAGCTGCAGAAAGGCCAGCCGCATCAGCGCCGGATGGGAGGAGTCGATCACCGCCGGAAACAGCAGCGTGATTCCCGCGGCCGGGGCCGCCAGAAAGGCGGACAGCTCGTAGAGCGGCTGCGGTGCGCGCCACAGAAGCATGGGAATGGACAAGACCCCGAACAGTCCGCACAGGTGAAGCGGCAGCCCCGTCTGCAGCGTGAGCTGTCCGTCCAGCCGAAGCAGCGCCATCTGCACGGTCATCGAGACCGCCAGCCCGATGGCCATGGCCGCGCGCACGGCGCCCTCCCGGCCGGGCCGCCCGCCGCCCCAGGCCACCGCGCCGCCCCACAGCGCCAGCAGCAGCCACGCCATGGTTTTCGCCTCCTTATGCCAAAATTCGCCTCATTTAGGGAGAAAGAATGGCATTCTCCACCACAGGCAGGACAAAAAGTGCCCCATTTTGCATCCTCTTTACCACTTGGACAAAGTGTGGTATAATGGGGATGATTCCCACACCGTTTCTGAAAGGAGGCCGACGGTATGACGAGATATATGCGCTCCCATGGCTATCACAGCGTGATGCGCTCTCATCGCTACCGGCCCATTCTCATCATTCTGCTGGTGCTGCTGGCCGCGTTCCTCATTTTCAAGGTCGCGGGCGTGGGCGGCATCAATGAGGGCAACTTTGAGGCGCAGCGCAACACCCGCCTTCGCAGCGAGGTGCAGCACGCCGTCAGCAACGTCAACTCCCTCAGCCGCCTGGGCGCCAGCTCCACATCGGCCATGCTGGGCCGCATCCGGCAGTACGTGCATGGCGTAGAGGTGCTCAACGACCTCAACGTGGGCATGTACGGAGAGATTGGCCGGCTGTACGACCAGAGCGTATTCGACAACATCTATTCCATCATCGAGGCCTATGACGCCAAGCTGGCCAGCGGCCAGCAGGTAAGCGATACCCTGACCTCCCTGAGCGAAGCGGTCAACCAGCTCAGCGACATGACCACCGCCATGCTGGACGGCGCCGACGCCACCGTCAGCGAAACTTGAACAGCGCCACGCCCCCCAGCATCAGCGCAAGGCCCACATACTGCCGCACCCCCATGGGCACCTTTTCCTGACCCATCCAGCCAAAGGCGTCGATGAGCGCTGCCACCAGCAGCTGCGCGATCAGGATGACCGACACCGCCACCGTGACATCCAGACCCTTGATGGCCAGCATGACCGTAACGGTGATCACCAGCCCCAGCGCGCCGCCCAGCAGGTAGCCGCGGGGCGCGCTTGCCAGGGCGCCCAGATTGCCCGTACCGAACAGCCACATCACCACCAGCGACAGCGCAAAGGCCGTGCCCTGCACATAGGCGTTGGCCTCCCACAGACCCACGCGCTCCTGCAGGCGCGTGTTCATCACGCCCTGGATGCTCATGGCCGCACCCGCAATCACGCTGAAAAGAAACCCGATCAACAAAACCGCCTCCCCTTGCCAGTATGCGCAGGGAAGGCGGTTTACGCGATTTCAAAAGTCCGCCTGCGGCGTTCTTTTGAAACGGGAATTGTCGGATATGTTTGCGCCTGATGGCGCAAACTCCCCGCCCGCCCGGCAAAGCCGGGCGATACGATTCCATTCGGAGGGCCCCGCCCTCCGAACCTCCCACAGCCAATGCAGCGACAGCCGCCTCCCCTTGCCAGTATGCGCAGGGGAGGCGGTTTCTATCTATTTCAAATCGCCGATGCGGTTGGCCAGCACGGCCATCTGGTCGTGAATGTGCTGCATGTCCCCGTCCAGGGCGGCGATGCGGTTGGCCGCGTCCAGAAGCTGGCGGTTGAGCTCTTCGGGCACATGCGTCACTTCCTTGTAGCGCAGCTGGTGTTCCAGGCTGGCCCAGAAGTCCATGGCAATGGTGCGAATCTGCACTTCCACGGGCAAAAGCAGCTTGCCCTCGCTCAAAAACACCGGCACCCGCACAATCAGATGCAGGCTGCGGTAGCCATTGGGTTTGGGTGAGGCGATGTAGTCACGTGTCTGTACCAGCTGGATGTCATCCTGCCCGGTCAGCATCTCGCCGATGGCATAGGTGTCGTTGAGATAGGCGCACACCACGCGAATGCCCGCAATATCGTTGAGATTCTCCATCGCCGCCTGAGGCGTAAGGGGCAGCCCCTTGCGCTTGAGCTTCTGGGCGATGCTCTGCGGACTTTTGATCCGGCTTTCCATATGATGGATGGGGTTGCGGCTATGACGCATCTGGAACTCATCGTCCAGAATCTCCAGCTTGGTGCGCACCTCGCGCAGCGCAGACTGGTAGCGGCATTTCATGATGACGTAGTCCTCCGCGATATCGCGCAGGGCCTGTGAAATCTCGGGCATAACGGGCAGCGCCATGGGTACCTCCTTGCATGGGACGCGTCTGCGTTTCGCGTCGTTTCTATATCTTATTGTACCCCATCGCGGACGCCTGCGCAACGTCCGGAAAGGACGAAAAAAGGGCCGGACGGCAGAAGCCATCCGGTCCTAGAACGCATATTGTCTGACAAGCCGATTACTGCGCGGCGCCGGAGTAGGTCAGCAGACTCTCGGGCGGGAAGTGAGCAATGAAGGTCTTGCCGGGGGTGAGCTGAATCTCGTTGCCCTTATCGTCCAGGAAAATGGTGGGGCTTTCGATGGATTCACGCACCCAGTAGCCGGGGATGTAGCGACCGCCGATGAAGATATCCGCATTGCCCTGGCCGACGCTCTGCATTACGGGCATGATCTTGGAGTTGTTGGTGTACTCGTAGCCCACGCGCTGGATGATCACGTTGCTGAAGGACATCTGCTCCTCGTTCTCCTCGCTGCGGTCCTCGGCCTCGGCAAAGGTCATGTAGGGCGCATTCCCGGAGTAGCGCAGGTAGAGGTTGTTGGCCTCGTCATAGTAGAAGTGGGAGATGTAGCGCTTGTGGCCCCAGTCGAGGTTGATGGTGTAGGCGACCTCATAGCCGTCCACATAGGGGCTGGCCTCGGCGAACAGGAAGGGATGCTCCACGGCCACGGTGGTGGCGGGAACCAGGGAGCGGATGCCCACGAGGTTGACGTTGTAGTTGTCGGGGGACTTGACGCCGCTCACGCGGTTTTTGTACTCCTGGTACTTACCGTCCAGCAGGTTGAAGGTGACGCCCTTCTCGCTGGCGCCCAGCTCGGCGAACATGGCCGCGATGTTGTTCTCCTCACGGCGCGGGCCGCCGGCATAGACGATGCCGCCCTGCCACTCCTCGCGCAGGAGCACGTGGCCGATACGGGCCGAACGCACGGGGCCGACGCTCAGGGGCTGACCCTCGGCGAAGCTGTCGTTGAACAGGAAGGTGATACGGGTCTGGCCGGAACGGTAGAGGATGCCCTCATACACGATATCCGCATACTGGCCGCCCCAGGGCGCGCGCTCGCCGATGCCGGCGGCGGTCACGTTCTTGCCGTCGATCTTCTCGGAGCCCTCAGGGTTGCTGATCTGCACCAGCATGGGCATATAGAGCGAATCGCCGCTCACGGGCATGCCGGTGGTGGGGCTTTGTCCCTCGATGACGGGGTTCACGTCCAGAGCGCCGTCAGCAGGTGTGATGTTGCGGTCGGCGACATCCTGCAGCACGACCACGCCCTCGGTCGAAAGGGTATAGTTGGTGCCGGCGTCGTTCGCGGCCAGCGCGGGCACGGCGGTCAGCGCCATCACAGCGATGAGCAGCATGGAAAGGATTCTTTTCACAGTCGGACCTCCTCGCGTATTTCTGTCATATGTACGGCACACAGGGCGCGCCGCAACCATTTTTGATTATACCATCTTTGGAAAGCAGCTGTCAACGTAATACTTGTGTAATATATGAAACGTTTGCCAATTCAGACCGAATTGCGGCCGTTGTTCCTCCCTCCCCGCCTGCGCGCGGCATCGCTCACAGCGTCTCCGACAGATAAGACGGAAAAGCGTGGCAAAAAGTTCACGGTTTTGAAACTTTTTTTGCGGCCTCACTGTCGCGCAGGCCGCGCAGGACCGGCAGCGTCAGCGGAATAGCCAGCAGGAAGGACAGGAAGTCAGCTACGGGCTGCGCCAGCTGCACGCCCAACAGGCCGAAGGCGTGCTCCAGCAGCCACACCGCCGGGATGAAACACAGGCCCTGCCGCGCCATGGCCAGCAGCGTGGCGCGCCCGGCGATGCCCATCGTCTGCAGCATCATGTTGGCCAGGCAGGTGAAGGCGAACAGGGGGATGAGGGCACATTGCAGGCGCAGCGCCAGCGTGCCGATCTCCTGGACCTGCGGATCTCCCGCCAGAAACAGGCTGATGATCTGCGGCGCCAGGGCGATGGCCGCTGCGCTCACCACCACCAGCACGCAAAAGCACAGCTTGACGCAGAACCAGAAGGCCTTGCGCACGCGCTCATAGAGGCCCGCGCCGTAGTTGAAGCCGCAGATGGGCTGAAAACCCTGCCCAAAACCGATGATGGCGCTGACGGCCATCATCATCACGCGGGTGACGATGCTCATGGCTGCGATGGCTGCATCCCCGTAGCCGCCGGAAGCCAGGTTCAGGCACACGGTCGCCAGGCTGTTGAGGCCCTGGCGGGCCAGAGAGGGTACGCCGCCGCGCAGGATCTCGCGGAAATTGGCCAGGGTGGGGGTAAAATCGCGCCAGCGGATGCTGATGTTGCCGCCGCGGCGCGTACCGAGCAGCAGCAGGAAGAAGCTGACCACCTGGCTGAGGCTGGTGGCCAGTGCGGCGCCTCCTACCCCCATGCCGAAGGTGAAGATGAACAGCGGGTCCAGGATGATGTTGAGCACCGCGCCGGAGGTGATGCCGATCATGGCGTAAAAGGCGCTGCCCTGGAAGCGCAGCTGGTTGTTGAGCACCAGGCTGGCGATCAGGAACGGCGCACCGGGCATGAGGTAGCCCAGATACGCCTTGGCATAGGGCGCGATGGTGGGCGTGGACCCAAGGGCATAGGCCAGCGGGTCCGCGCCCAGGAGGCCGAAGGCCATGATGGCCAGGCCCACAAAAAACGCGCTGAAAAAGCCGGTGGAGGCCATTTTGCGCGCGTCCTCCGCGTCGCCTGCACCCAGCACGCGCGCCATATGGTTGCCCGACCCGTGGCCGAACATGAAGCCCACTGCCTGCATGATGGCCATCAGCGGGAAGGCGACGCCCACGGCGCCGGATGCGCTGGCCGAACCGATCAGGCCCACGAAGTAGGTATCGGCCATGTTGTAAAACGAGGTGATGAGCATGCTGACGATCGTGGGCACGGAAAGCGAGAGCACCAGCCTGGGCAGGGGTGTTTCGGTCATGTACGTCAGCTTTTGTTCGGCGGTCATCTGCTTTGGCATGGTATGCGTCTCCTTTTGCGTAGAGGGAGGGGGTCACCGGCGGTCGTTGCCGGTGGACAGGGTGCGGCGGCGCTGGGGCCGCTGGCGCCGGATGAGTTCCTCATAGGCACGGTGGTCCTGATGAAGCGTGACGCGCGGCGGCGCGGCCTCCTGCGTCAGCTGCGGCGCGGCCGCCTGAGACGGCAGCGCGTGCGTGGGCCGCTCCAGCGGCGTGGCGCGCATGGCGGGCATGCGGGTCGGTTCGGCGGTTCGCTGCACAGCGCCGCGCGCCTTTTCGCGCGGGAGCTGCGCCGGCTTTTCCGCCTTGCCGAGCGCGGCGCGGGCCGGTTCTCTGGCGGGCCCGCCCGACGCCTTGGGCGGCTTTTGGCGGAGCGCCTCGCCGACCGGCTCCTCCGCCGCGCGGGACGCCTTGCGCGCCTGCGTGCGCGCCGCCGGGGGCGCGGCCTCCTGCGGCTTCGCGGGCGGCCTGGGCGCGGGGTTCTGCCGTTCCTGCCGGGAAGGACGGGGCGGACGGGGCTGCTTGACGGTTTCGGTGAACACCTGCATGGGCCACTCGCTTTCCGCGCGCTCCAGCTTGCGGCCCAGCAGCTTTTCGATCTGCTGCAGCTCCTTCATCTCGTCGATGCAGCAAAAGCTCACGGCCTTGCCGTCCAGGCCCGCGCGGCCCGTGCGCCCGATGCGGTGCACATAGGCCTCCGGCTCGTTGGGCAGGTCGTAGTTGAATACATGGGACAGGCCCGCGATATCGATGCCGCGCGCGGCGATATCCGTGGCCACCAGCACGCGCGACTTGCCGCTCTTGAAGTCCGAAAGAGCCTGCTGGCGCGCGTTCTGGCTCTTGTCGCCGTGGATGGCGCGCGCCGGGATGCCCGCGCGCGAAAGCTCGCGCACCACCCGGTCGGCCCCGTGCTTGGTGCGGGTGAACACCAGCGCGCTTTCCACCTCCGGCTCCCTGAGCAGCTTGGCCAGCAGCAGCTTTTTGTTGGCCTTGTCCACCAGGTAGAGCCGCTGCTCGATGCGGTCCACCGTGCTGGACACGGGGTCCACCTTTACGCTGGCGGGGTCCGTGAGGATGCTCAGGGCCAGCTTTTCCACCTCGGCAGGCATGGTGGCGGAAAACAGCAGCGTCTGCCGCTTGCGCGGCAAAAGGGCGATGACCTTGCGCACGTCGTGGATGAAACCCATGTCCAGCATGCGGTCGGCCTCGTCCAAAACGAAGATCTCGATATGGTCCAGCGTGATATGGCCCTGGCCGATCAGGTCGTTGAGCCGGCCGGGGGTGGCCACCAGAATGTCCACGCCCCGCGCGAGGGCCTCCACCTGCGGCTGCTGCCCCATGCCGCCGAAAATCACGCAGGAGCGCAGTGGCAGGTTTTTGCCGTAGCTTTCAAAGTTTTCAAAGATCTGCAGCGCCAATTCGCGCGTGGGGGTGAGAATCAGGGCGCGGATGGTGCGCCTGCCCGCGTGCTGCTTGCGCTCCAGATGCAGGCGTTGCAAAATGGGCAAAGCGAACGCAGCGGTCTTGCCGGTTCCCGTCTGGGCGCAGCCCAGCACGTCGCGCCCGCTGAGCACGGCCGGGATGGTCTCGCGCTGGATGGGCGTGGGCTCGTCATAGCCCATGTCGCGCACGGCGGACAAAAGGTCGGGGATCAGGTTCAAATCGTCAAAATGCATGCGGTTCCTTTCTTGCGGTATGTGTTTGAAAGCGCGCTCAATGCCGCACAGGCGCGCGCGCCATGCGCCTGCGCTTGGGGGGCGGCGTCAGAAGCCGCGCAGGGGATTTGGTTCGTTTCATCTGGCATGCCTCCTTGCCGGGAGCGGACGGCTCCCACGCTTAGCATGCCCGGACGGGCTCAGAGAGCATGCACCCGGCGCACCACTTCCGAAGGGTCGTTGGCGCGGAAAAAGCCCGTGCCCATCACCAGCACGCCGATGCCCGCCTCCCTGAGCATGGCCGCGTTATTCTCGGAGATGCCTCCGTCGGCCTCGATTTCGCCCGCAAAGCCCATCTCGCGCAGCTGCCCGGCCTTCTCCAGCACCTCCGGAATCAGCTTCTGCCCGCCAAAGCCGGGATTTACGGTCATCAGCAGCACGCGGTCCAGCTGTCCGACAACGGCCCGCAGGCATTCGACGGGCGTGGCGGGCCGCACCGACGCGCCCGCCTGCACCCCGCGCTCGCGGATGCGGGCAAGGGCGCGGTCAAAGCCCTCGGCCTCGGCATGCACGGTCAGAATATCCGCTCCAGCGTCGCAGAAGGGGTCCACAAAGTCCGCCGGATTATCCAGCATGAGGTGCACATCGTAGACGATGCCGGGCAACTCCTGCTTCATGGCCTTGAGGATGTGGGGACCAAAGGTGAGGTTGGGCACGAAATGCCCGTCCATCACGTCAAAGTGCAGTTCGTCGCAGCCCGCCTCGATGGCCATGCGCGCGGCCTGGCCCAGCCGGAGGGGGTCTGCCGCCAGGATTGAGGGAGACAGTTTAGTCATAGCGATTCCTCCATGCCTCCTGCGCCTTTTTCAGCAGCAGGTGATAGCGCTCCAGCCGCGCCTGGCTGACCTCGCCTGCGCGCGCGGCTTCCAGCACCGCGCAGCCGGGCTCGCTGAGGTGATAGCAGGGCGAGAAGCGGCACTGCCCCTCATAGGGGGCAAATTCGGGGTAGTATTCCTTGAGGCGGATGGGCTCCAGCCCATCCCACAGCTCCAGCAGGCTGAATCCCGGCGTATCCAGCACGCGGTACTCGCCGCTGTAGAGCAGCTCCGCGTGGCGGGTGGTATGCCTGCCGCGGTGAATCTTCTGGCTGATCTCGCCGGTTTGCAGCTTCAGGCCCGTGGCGGCGCACAAAAGCGTGCTCTTGCCCACGCCGCTCTGTCCCGCCAGGCAGCACACGCCCGACGCAAGCAACGCGCGCAGGCCGTCCATCCCCTGTCCGCTCAGCGCGCTCACCGCCAGAACGGGCGCGCCCAGCCCCGCGTAATCGCGCCGCACGGCCTCGCAGGTGCCCTCGTCCAGGTCGCACTTGTTCACCACCAGCGCGGGCCGGATGCCCTGCCTGAGCGCCATGGCGATCAGCGTGTCGATGAGCAGGAAATCCGGCGCGGGCGCCGGGGCCAGCACGATGAGCAGGTAGCGCACGTTGGCCACCGGCGGGCGCACCAGCTGACTTTCGCGGGGCAGGATCTCCTCCACCCATCCGTGCTCCTCGCCCTGTCCGGGCGTAAAGCGGATGCGGTCACCCACCATGGGGGTCACATGCTGGCGGCGGAAGATGCCGCGGGCGCGCAGCACATGCATGCCGCCGTCCTCCCCGCGCGCATAGTACAGCCCTCCCACGCCCTTGACGATCACGCCCTCGGCGCTTTGCAAGCCCTTCTCCCTCCCTGTCATTTAAGGGTTACGGTCTGTTCCAGGTACAGCGCGCCGTCCAGATACACGCGGCAGGGCACCTCGCCCTCCACGGTGGCGCTGAGCGGCACCAGCACGTTGCCGCCGGTCGCGGCGGCAGTGCCCTCGTACTCCACGCGTTCCTCGCCGTCCAACTCAAGGGTGACGCGCAGGACGCGGTCGTGATCCGCCGCCGGCAGGTCGAGGCTCAATTCTCCCTGATACGGCTCGCTTTCGATGCCCACGGTCAGCGTCACGGGCGCGTCCAGCACCGCCATGGTGCCCACCGCCGGCATCTGTGCCAGCACCTGGCCCACCTGGGATTCCTCCGATACCTCCACATACACGGGCGTACCTTCCGTCAGGCTGTTTTCCCTGAGCATGGCGGTGGCTTCCTCGTGGGACCGGCCCGTGAGGTCCGGCACCATGGTGCTGCCGCCGGAGATGGTCAGTTCCGCGCTTTGGCCGGAGATGAAGCTGTCGCCCTCCTTGGGGCTCTGCCCCAGCACCGTGCCCACCGGCGAGGAGGATACGGTTTTGATCAGCACGATATTGCCAAAGCCGCGGTCCTTGAGCCGCGCGGTGGCATCCTCGTAGTTCATACCGCTCAAATCGGGCATGGCGGTGCTCACCGGACCCAGGCTGACCGCCACCAGCAGGCTGTCGCCCTTTTCCATGGCGGTGTCGGGTTCGGGAATCTGCGAGATGACGGTGCCTGCCGGGATGGTATCGTGGTTGATGTCGGTCTGCTGCCAGTTGAGCCCCTCGCGGCGGGCCAGCGTCTGCGCGTCGCCCACGCTCAGGCCCACCACGTCGGGCGCGACGGCGCTGCGGCTGACGCGGGTATACACCTGCACCACGCCGAAGGCCAGCGCAGCCAGCACGCATGCCGCCGCCAGGCCGGACAGCACCAGCTCGGCGATGCGGCGTCTGCTGCGCCGCCTGCGCACGGGCGCGCGGCGGGCCGTTGCGCCATGGGGGCTGAGCTCACGCATGCGCGCGGGCTGCTGCGGGGGCTTGACCGCCGGGCGGGGTCCGGAGGACTCCAGCGTGACCGAGACAGGATCGAGCTTGCCGTCCTTGGCCTTCATGAGGGCGTCGGCCATTTCGCGGGCGCTCTGGAAACGGTTTTTCGGGTTCTTTTCCAGCGCCTTCATCACCACGGCTACCACGGCGGGCGGCGTTTCGGGCGCGAAATCGGTGATGGGCGGAGGCGGGTCCTGCACGTGCTGCATGGCCACGGCCACCGGCGTATCGCCCACAAAGGGCACGCGGCCGGTGAGCATTTCATACATGACCACGCCGGTGGAATAGATGTCGCTGGTGGCCTCCACCACGCTGCCCGTGGCCTGCTCGGGCGAGGAATAGTGTACCGAGCCCACCACCGTGTCACCCTTGCTGATGGTGAAGGCGTTGGTCATGCGCGCGATGCCGAAATCCGACACCTTCACATGGCCGTCGGCGTGAATGAGCACGTTCTGCGGCTTGATGTCGCGGTGGATGATGCCGTTGTCATGCGCATGCTGAAGGGCGCTCAGGATGCGCACGGTGATCTGGATAGCGGTCTGGTAGTTGAGACGGCCCTTCTGGCGGATGATGTCCTTGAGGGTGTTGCCGTTGACGTATTCCAGCACCAGGTAGCGGTATTCTCCCTCCACGCCCACGTCAAGAAGGTTGACCAGGTTGTGGTGAGACATGAGGCTGGCGGCCTGCGCCTCGCGCTGGAAGCGCTCCAGAAACTCCTTGTCGCCGTTGTATTCGCTTTTGAGGATCTTTACCGCAACGCTGTGGCCCGTGCGGATATCCACCGCGCGGTACACCAGCGACATACCGCCCTGGCCGATGAAGTCCTCCAGCTTGTACCTTTCGGCAAAAACCATTCCCTTCATCATTGCCCGTCCACCTCCGTGACGCGGCAGATGACGAAGGTGATGTTGTCGGTACCGCCGTTTTCCAGCGCCAGCGAAAGTAGGCGGTCGGCAGCCTGCTCGTCGGTTTCGCTGCCGGCGAGGGTGTCGCGGATCACATCGTCGGACACCATGTTGTACAGTCCGTCGGAGCACACCAGCCACACGTCGCCGGGCTGCTTGTCCTGCTCGGTGACATCGGGGACGACGGCCGGGTCCACACCCACGGCGCGGGTGATGACGTTGCGGTAGGGGTGGTTGCGCGCCATCTCGGTGGTGATCACGTTGTTGCGCAGCAATTCGGCCACGATGCTGTGGTCCTGCGTGATCTGCTCAAGCTCGCCCCCGCGCAGGCGGTAGGCGCGGCTGTCGCCCACATGGCCCACCAGCACGCGCTTTCCGTCCTCCCAGAGCAATGTGACGGTCGTGCCCATGCCGCTCAGGCTGCTGTCATGCCGCGCCATGTCGTACACGCGGCGGTTGGCGGCTTCCACGCCCACCTCCAGCGCGCGGCGGTCGGGCAGCTTGCCGCGCAGCGCGTTCTTGAGCACCTGCACAGCCACCCGGCTGGCGGTTTCGCCGCCCTGATGGCCGCCCATGCCGTCGGCCACGCCGTAGACGCGGTCGTCCACGAGGAGGCAGTCCTGGTTGCTGGACCGCACCCGGCCCTGATGGGTACGCTGACATACGCGCATCGCTATCGCTCCTTCCCGCTGGGGAGATGAAAATCAGGTTTGGGCATGCAGGCGGCTGCGGCGCAGCTGGCCGCACGCGCCGCCGATATCGGCGCCCATTTCGCGGCGCACCGTGGCGGAGATGTGCTCCGCCTCCAGCGTCTGCTGGAAGGCGCGCACCGCCTCGGGCGCAGCGGGGCGCAGCCGGCGCTCGTCCACATAGTTGAGGGGAATCAGGTTGACATGGCACTGCAGGCCACGAAGCAGCCGGGCCAGCTCATGCGCATGCGTGGGCCGGCTGTTGAGCCCGTCGATGAGCGCATATTCAAACACCACGCGCCTCCCCGTGCCGGCCACATAGGCGCGCACGGCCTCCATCAGCTGCGCGATGGGCCAGGCGCGGGCCACGGGCATGATCTGCCGGCGGATCTCGTCATTGGGCGCATGCAGGGAGATGCTCAATGTTACGGGCAGATGCTCCCCCTCCAGACGCCGGATGCCCTCCACCAGCCCGCAGGTGGACAGGGACACGTTCCGCAGGCTAATATTCAGGCCCTTTGGCTCATTGAGCAGGCGCAAAAAGCGCACCACCTGATCGTAGTTGTCGAGAGGTTCGCCGCTGCCCATGAGCACCACATGTCCCACCTTGCCTCTGTCGCCCAGGAAGCGGTTGACCAGGAGCACCTCGGAGAGCATCTCGCCCGCCGAAAGGTTCCTCACGCACCCCTCCAGCGTGCTCGCGCAGAAGGCGCAGCCCATCCGGCACCCCACCTGCGTGGAGATGCACAGCGAATAGCCGTAGCGGTAACGCATGAGCACGCCCTCGATGATGTTGCCGTCCCGGCAGGCGAAGAGGAATTTCACCGTATCATCCCGCTTGGAGGGATGGACCTCCTGGATGGCCATGGGCAGATCCACGCAGGTTTCTTCAAGCTGCGCCCGCAGGGAAGCGGGCAGGTTGCCCATATCCGCAAAGGCCACGCCCTTGTGCAGCCAGGTAAACAGCTGGCCGGCGCGGAAGGCGGGCTGGCCCAGGGATTTGAGAAAATCCCCCAGCTCCTCGGGCGTCAGGTCGATCAGTACGCGCTTGTCGTCCATCAGCGCACCCTCCGCATCCGGGCGATGAAGAAGCCCTCCACGCCGTCGCGGCAGCCCAAAAGCTGCAAGCCAAAGGGCGTCTGCCGCTCGCGCAGCCCCTCCGGGAAGCTCGTGGGCAGGGGCTCCAGGGCAAAGTTCGGATGCGATGCCAAAAAGGCGCGCACCCGGTCCCCGTTTTCCTCCGGCAGGAGCGAGCAGGTGCTGTACACCAGCGCGCCGCCGGGACGCACATAGCGGCAGACCGTATCAAGCAGCCGCCCCTGCGTATCGACGATGGCAGGGATGTCCTCCTGCTTCAAACGCAGCTTGATGTCCGGCTTCTGGCTCAGAACGCCCAGCCCCGCGCAGGGCGCGTCGAGCAGAACGCCGTCCAGCGTGCCCTCCAAATCGGGCCGGAAGTCCAGCGCGTCGCGCACGGAGATGCGCAGGTTGTCCAGCCCCAGCCGCCTGCGCACGCCCTCCAGCAGCTGGGCGCGCTTTTCGTGCAGTTCCCAGGCATAGACGCGCCCGGTCAGCTGCATCTGCTCGCACAGGTAGGCGGACTTGCCGCCCGGCGCGGCGCACGCGTCCAGCACCTTCATGCCGGGGCGGACCTCCAGCGCCTCCGCCGCCAGCATGCTGCTCTGGCCCTGAATGGAGAAGCGTCCGGCGCGGTAGTCCGCGTCGGCGGCCAGGTCGCCCGCGCCGTAGATCAGCCACGCATGCGGCGCAAGGCCGCGCTCGGCGCGCCAGCCCTTTTCATGAAGCAGGGTCACAAATTCAGCATCGGACAGGCGCGTGAGGTTGGGCCGGACGCATACGGGATGCTCCTCTTCGCGGTAGAGAATGACGCGTTCGGCCTCGTCGTGGCCGTAGGCCGCCACCAGCTTTTCCACCAGCCACAGGGGCATGCTGCCCATCACGCTGAGATAGGCCATGGGATCGGCCTCCCGGTCGGGCCATGCGATCTCGTCCTTGCCGCGCGAGAGGTTGCGCAGCACCGCGTTGATAAAGCCGCAGGCCGCCTCCATGCCCATGGCGCGGGTGAGCTTCACCGCCTCGTCCACGGCGGCGCTGTCGGGCACGCGGTCCAGAAACAGAATCTGATACGCGCCCATGCGCAGGATGTCGCGCTGCACGGGCTCGCGGGTGGGATGGTCCATCAGGCGGTCCAGCGCATAGTCGATTAGCAGCTGGTTCTCCAGCGTGCCGTACACCAGCCCCGTGGCCAGCCGTCGGTCCTCCGGCGACAGGCGCGCAGCGCGCAGCCGCTCGCCCAAAGCCAGCGAGGCGTAGGCGCCTTTTTCGCGCACGTCGGTGAGCACCTCCAGCGCCAGGCGGCGGGCATTCAGGCCGCTTTGCGCAGGGGCCGTGCGGGGACGCGGTGCGCGGTTGCCGGGGCGGGCCTGCGTGCGCGGCGCATGGGGCGCGACCGACGGACGCGCCCCGCGGGGACGGTCCTGCGCGCCGGCCGCCGCCGGGCAGCGCGTTCCCGCGGAGCGGGCGTTCTGCGCACGGTCCGGGCGGGCTTCCCCGCCGGAACGGGCAGAAAATCCGCCGGAGCGGCGTTCCGGGCGCTTATCCGCTCGCGCCTGCGCACCCTCGTCCGCATGCGCGGCGCGGGGGCCGGGCCGGGACGCGCGCGGCGCACCTGTGCGTTCGCCGCGCGCGCGGTCCTTCGTTCTGCGTTCTTCGCTCATAGGCGCACCTCGTCAAGCATCGTTCCCTCGGGGATGGGATGTCCCAGTAAAAAGGCCTTCGCATCCATGCGGCGGGCATTGGGCGCCTGCACCTCCAGGAGCGAGAGCGCCCCGTCGGCGGTCGCCACCACCAGCCCGTCGCGCTTGTTGGCCCGCAGCACCGTGCCCGGCGCGCCCGAAGCCCCTTCAAACGCGGCGGCGCCCCACACCTTGAGCGCGCCCCCCGCCAGCGGCACGAAGGCACAGGGCCACGGCGACATGGCGCGCACGCGGTTGACGCATTCCCGCGTGGTCTGTGAGAAATCCAGGCGGCCCATCTCCTTATCTACCTTGGGGTCGTAGGTGGCGAGGGCCTCGTCCTGCTTCTCGCGGGGGCAGTCGCCCGCCTCCAGACGGCGAAGCGTCTCGATGAGCAGCTCCGCGCCCATCCTGGAAAGCCGGTCGGTGAGCGTGCCCGCGGTATCGTCAGGCAAAACGGGGGTTTCGGCGCGCAGCAGCATATCGCCCGTGTCGATGCCCCGGTCGGTGAACATGGTGGTGACGCCCGTCACTTCATCGCCGCTTAAGATCGCCCACTGCACGGGGGCCGCGCCCCGGTGCCGGGGCAGGAGCGAGGCGTGCACGTTCACGGTGCCCAGGCGCGGCACGTCCAGCACCTCCTGGGAAAGAATCTGTCCGAAGGCGGCGGTCACGCATATATCCGGCGCGAGCGCTCGCAGGGGCTCCAGCCCGTCGGCGCGGATCTTGAGCGGCTGAAACACGGGGATGCCCAGGCGCAGGGCCAGCTCCTTCACGGGGCTCATCTGCACCTTGCCGCCGCGTCCCCTGGGCCGGTCCGGCTGGGTAAAGACGCCGGCCACCTCGTAGCCCGCGTCCACCAGCGCCTCAAGCGTGGGCACGGAAAAGTCCGGCGTGCCCATGAACACGACCTTCACTGGCCTTCCTCCTCCCCGTCCGTCTCCGCTTCGCCGTCCTCCTCCGCCTCTTCGTCGGGGAAGATCTCCCGCACCATCTTGTCCACGTAAAGCACGCCGTCCAGATGGTCGATCTCGTGGCAGAAGGCGCGCGCGAGGAAGCCCTCGCCCGTCACCTCGATGGGTTCGCCCTGCGCATTCTGCGCGCGCACGGTCACGCGCTCCGGACGCACCACGATGCCGGAGCGGCCGGGCACGCTCAGGCACCCTTCGGGGCCGGTCTGCTCGCCCTCGGCGGCTACGATTTCGGGGTTGACCAGCTCGATCAGCCCCTCCCCCACATCCACCACAACCGCCCGCTTGAGGATACCCACCTGCGGCGCGGCCAGACCCACGCCGTCGGCCTTGTACATGGTGTCGGCCATGTCCTTGAGCAAAATGCGCAGGCGCAGGTCGAATTTCTCAACCTTTTTGGCATGCTTGCGCAGCTTTTCGTCTCCGATTTCCACAATCCTTCTGGTTGCCATTTCAGACCAAACTCCTTGTTCCCCTACATCATGGTAGCGGGGTTCACTTCACAGTAAATGGTGCACGCGCCGTCCTCGACGCCCGCCAGCTCGGCCAGCAGGGCCAACAGGGGCGATGCGTCCGGGTGATCGAACAGCTTCATCAGCACATGATAGCGGAACTGCCCGCGGATGCGCTTGACCGGGGCCTCGTCGGCGCGCAGCATGAGGGTGCGCTTCTTCTGCGCCGGGTGCGACAAAAGGTAGGTACGCACCACGTCGTAGAGGCGTTCGGCGGTCTGGCGGGCCGTCTCCTCCTCGGGGCTCTCCACCAGCAGGCGCGCAAGCAGCGTAAAGGGCGGATACAGCCCCGCGCGGCGGCGGCTGAATTCCCGCTCGAAAAACGCGCGATAATCCTGCGCGGCGGCGGCACGGATGCAGGGGTCCTCCGGCTTGTAGGTCTGCACGATCACCTCACCGGGAAGCCCGGCACGGCCCGCGCGGCCCGCCACCTGGGTGATGAGCTGAAACGTGCGCTCCGGCGCGCGGTAATCCGGCAGGTTGAGCGTCATATCCGCCGCGACCACGCCCACCAGCGTCACGCGCGGAAAATCCAGCCCCTTGGCGATCATCTGCGTGCCGATGAGCACCTGCGCCTCGCCCCGGCCGAAGCGGTCGAGCAGCTTTGCGTGCGCGTCGCGGCCGCGGGTGGTGTCGATGTCCATGCGCACGGTTTCCACGCCGGGAAACAGGCGGCGCACCTCCTCCTCCACGCGCTGGGTGCCGCTGCCGAAATAACGGATGTAGCGGCTGCCGCATTCGGGGCAGGTCGTGGGCGGGGTGCGCTCCGCGCCGCACATGTGACAGCGGAGCTTCCCGGGCTCTTCGCCGCCCGGCTCGCGGTGGAGCGTCATGCTCAGGTCACAGCGCTCGCACTTGACCACGTAGCCGCAGCTGCGGCAGCTGACGAAGGTGTTGTATCCCCGCCGGTTGAGGAACAGCATGGCCTGCCGCCCCTCGCGCAGGCACTCGCCCAGCCGCTCGATCAGCAGCTGGCTGAAGATGGAACGGTTGCCCGCCTCCAGCTCGCGCCGCATGTCCACCACGGTGACCTCGGGCAGGGGCAATCCGCGCACGCGGCGGGGCATCTCCACCAGCGTATAGTCGCCCCGGCGGGCCATGGCGAAGGACAGGATGCTGGGCGTGGCGCTGCTGAGCACCAGCGTGGCCCCCTCTCGCGCGCAGCGGCTCATGGCCACGCGGCGCGCATCATAGCGGGGGTGCTTGTCGCTGAGGTAGGTCTGCTCATGCTCCTCGTCAATTACGATCAGGCCCAGGTTCTCCACGGGGGCAAAGACCGCGCTGCGCGCGCCCACCACCACCCGCGCATAACCCAGGCGGATGCGCCGCCACTCATCGCATCGCTGGCCGTCTGTGAGACGGCTGTGCAAGACCGCCGTCTCCGGCCCAAAGCGCGCGCGGAACCAGCGCACCATCTGCGGCGTGAGGGCGATCTCCGGAACGAGGATGATCGCGCCCCTGCCCGCCCTGAGCGCCTCGGCCACCATGGCCAGGTACACCTCGGTCTTGCCGCTGCCGGTGACGCCGTGCAGAAGAAACGCGCCCTCGCCCCGCCGGAGGGCCGGAAGCATCGCATCCAGCGCCTCGCGCTGGTCCGGAGTCCATTCCGGGGGCTGCGTGAGCGCCGCGTCCACCTCGCCTTCGGGCGCACGGAACACCTCGCGCTCCTCCAGGGCAATCAGCCCCGCCGCCTCCAGCGCGTTCAGCGCCTCGCGCGGCTGGTGCACCAGCGGTTCCAGCTCCTTGACGGCGCGCGGCGCGCCGCCGGCCAGCAGGCGAAGCAGCGTGGCCCGCTTCGGGGCGCGGCGCTGGGCCTGCGCGGCTGCCTCGGCATCCACGCCGGGCATGAGGCGGGCATAGAGCGCCTTTTTGCGTTTCACGCGACCGGTGCGCATCGCCGCAGGCAGCATCAGCCGCAGCGTCTCGGCCAGAGGGCAGTGCGCCTGCGCGGCCAGCTCGCGCGCCAGATCCAGCAGGGGCGGCAGCAGCGCCGGGCAGTCGTCCAGCATGGCGCCGATGGAGCGCAGCTTTTCGGGCGGCAGGCCGTCGGGCGGGGCTTCCAGCAGCTCCACGACGATGCCGTCCACCCGCCGCCGGCCCAGCGGCACGCTCACCCGCGCGCCCACCGGCACGCTTTCACCCTCCGGCACCAGGTAGGAAAAGGGGTGGGCCACGTTTGTGTGAACCACGTCCACAATCACCTGCGCGACCACGGCCCCGCCTCCTTTCGTATGGATGCCTGTCAGCGGTAGAAGCGATTGCGCGGCCGGGGCACGCGGCCCTTGCGGTGGCGGCCCGTGCGGCGGAACACGCGCATCAGAATCCGGATGGCCACAAACACGCCGCCCACCGGCAGGAAAATCATGACCACCAGCTCGACCGACAGCGGCGGGAAGGGATTGGGATCGGCATAGACCTGCTCTACGATCTCCTCCAGCGAAAGGGGCGCGTTTTCGCGGCGCGCGATCGTGCGCGAGGCCACCAGATCATAGGTGACGGGGCTGCCGCCGTCGGTGGGGTAATAGGTCATGGTGCCCATGACCTCGCCCGCCTGAATGGGCGCGGCAAAATCGCGGGTGTACTCGATCAGCACGGTCTGGCGCAGGTTTCGGGCCATGCTTTCCATCTCGGCCTTGGTAGCCACGATGCTCACCTCGCGCGACCCGCTGCGGGCCTGCACGTTGAGCTCCAGGCGGCCGTAGCCCTCGTCATCCAAAGAGAAGCCGGAGGTTTCCACCATGATGGGGTTTTCGGCGTAAAGCTCCGCAGGCGTCATGCTCACAAACTGGGAGAATCCGTACTCCATCAGCTTGACCGTATCGGTCCAGCGTCCGTTTTCGGTGCTATAGAACACCACCGAAATCAGCTCCACTCCGTCGCGCTCCGCTGCGCCCACAAAGCAGTGGCCCGCCGCGTTGGTAAAGCCGGTCTTGATGCCGATGGCATAGGGATAGTAGGCGTCGTTATCCTCCAGGTTGGGGTTGAAGAACGCACGGGAGCTGGAAGTGAGGATGCGCGCGCTGTGCAGGTTGCTGCGCGGCAGGGAATAGGTATAGGTTTTGGCGATGTCGCGGAAGGTTTCGTTCTGCATGGCGGCCTGGGCGATCTTGGCCATGTCGCGCGCGGTGGTATAGTGGTTGGGGTCGTGCAGGCCGTTGGCGTTGGCAAAGTGCGTACTGGTGCAGCCGTACATGGCGGCCGCCTCGTTCATGACCTCGGCAAAGGCCGGCACGCTGCCGTAGAGCGTTTCGGCGATGAGGTTGGCGCCCTCGTTGGCGGAGCGCACCATGGTGCCGTAGAGCAGGTCCTTGAAGTTGATGCTCTCCCCCACGTCCAGGCCCATATCGGAGCTGTCGTCGCCGATGTCGGCGGCGGTCTGCGACAGGTAGACGGTCTGGTTCATGTCGCCCATCATGATGCCCAAAAGCACGGTCATGATCTTGGTGGTGGAGGCGGGATACATGGTAGCGTCCGCGTTCTTTTCAAAAATGACCTCGCCGGAGGACGCCTCAATGAGGATGGCGGACTTGGCATAGAGCTGATCCTCATAGAGATCCTCCGGGTGTTCCGGGTCGTAGGGCTCCACATCGCTGGGCAGCTCCGGCGCGATAAAGTAGATGGTTTCTTCCTCGGCGGCGGCATGGAGCGGGAGCGCCGCGGGGCACAGCGCGATCAGCATGGAAAGCAGCAGGCAGAAAAGCGCGCCCAACCGGCGGCTGTGCATAGGCGGGTCCCTCCTTCCGTGCGGGCAAGGCATGCATGGCCATACCACAACAGTTTATTATACCACCAAAGCGGGAAAATGCACAAGCCGGGGCCCCTTTTTACACCTGTGAGCCCTCCGCGGTGATATTGCGCACCCACCTTCCCCTTTTGAGCACCCACAGGGCCGGGATCACCTTCAGGTTCATCAGCACCTGCACCACCAGGACCGCCGCGGCGATGTCGATGCGGCCCGGCAGAAGCAGCGCCATCAGCAAGCTTGCGGGCACAGGCACCAGCCACATATACCCGCTGTCCAGCAGCATGGCGCTGCGCGTGTCGCCCCCGGCGCGCATGCAGTAAAAGCAGAAGCCGTAGAGAAAGTTGAACGGCGAGAACACGCCCATCACCGTTGCAATGCGCACGGCCAGCTCGCGCAGCCGCGGCTCCACCCCGAAGGCGTTGGGCAGAATCGCGCCCAGCCCCAGGCACAGCGCCACGCATACCAGCCCGATGGCCGTCACCAGCGTGAGAAGCTTTTTGCAGTTGGCCCTCGCCTGCGAAAGCCGTCCGGCGCCCAGCTCTGCCCCGATGAGCACCGACACCGCCGAGGACGTGCCCGTGGCCAGCACCGCCGCGATGGTGGAAATCTGCTCGCCGATGGTCACGGCGGGCAAAGCGTTTTCGTCCAGACGCGCGTAGCTCCAGAAGTAGACGTTCATGCCCACGTTCCAGAGGATCTCGTTGAGGATCAGGGGCACGGCCTTGACCGCAAAGGCGCGCACCACCGCGCGCGGCAGGCGGAAGGCGGCGCGAAGGTCCAGCGTGAACAGCGAACGCCCGCCCAGGAGCATGCGCAGGTAGAACAGCATCTCCACCGTGCGGGCGATGAGCGTACCCAGCGCCGCGCCGGCAACGCCCATGGCCGGCAGGCCGAAATGCCCGAAGATGAGCGCGTAGTTGCAAAGCGCGTTCACTCCCATGGCGGCCAGGCTGACCAGCATGCTCATGCGGTTTTCGCCGATGGAGCGCAGCGAGAAGATGCACACGTTGCTCACCGCCAGGGGCAGGTAGCTCAGCCAGATGATGCTGAGGTATTCCATGCCCAGCGAGATGGTGCGCGGGTCGCTGACGAAGATGCGCATCACGCTTTCGGGCCACAGCGCCAGCCACAGCCCCACGCACAGCGAGGCTGCCAGCCCGATCACCACCTGCAGGGCAAACAGGGCGCGGCAGGTCTTGAAGTCGCGCGCGCCGTAGTACTGGCTGATGAGCAGTCCCGCCGCGCCCGTCATGCCGAAAAACACACCGAAAAAGATGGTGTAGGGACGGTTGGCCACCGTCACGGCGCTCATGGCCAGGCCGCTGGCGTCCAGGCTGCCCACCATCAAATTGTCGATCATGTTGAAGAGGTTGTTGATCAGCTGCTGAACCGCGACGGGGGCCATCACCCCCAGCGCGCCGGCATAGAAGCGGCGGCTGCCCACAAAGGGACGCGCTTTTTGAAGCAGGGTCTGCATAGGCGGTTGTCTCCATGTATGTATCGTCCGAATCACCGGCAGGCGCAGGGCAGAAAACCGCGCGCCATTTCATCATAGCCCGCCGGCGGCCCGCTGTCAATCCTGGGGCTTTGCAAACACCGCCCGGCGTGGTACAATGATGCAAACCCTTTTTCACCAATATTAGAAAAGGAGCCTGTGGTCATGATTGATTTTGTGTTTCAGAATCCGACTAAAATCCTCTTTGGCAAAAACGCGCTGAGCAGCCTGCACGACGAGGCCGCCCGTTGGGGCGAGCGGGTGCTGCTGGTCTATGGCGGCGGCAGCATCAAGCGTACCGGCGTCTATGACCAGGTGATGGCCCAGCTCGCAGGCTTGCAGGTGTGGGAACTGGGCGGCGTTCAGCCCAATCCGCGCCTTTCGCTGGTGCGCGAGGGCATCGCCCTGTGCCGCGAGCAGGGCATTCAGCTGGTGCTGGCGGTCGGAGGCGGCAGCGCCATCGACACCGCCAAGGGCATCGCCAACGGCGTGTGCTATGACGGCGACGTGTGGGATTTGTTTGACGGCAAGGGCAAGAACACCGAGGTGCTGCCGCTGGGCACGGTGGTGACCATTCCCGCGGCGGGCAGCGAGATGAGCGATTCCTGCGTCATCACCCGCGAGGAGGACCTGTGCAAGCGCGGGCGCAACACGCCGCTGAACTTCCCCAAGTTCTCCATCCTGAACCCCGAATTCACCTACACGCTTCCGCCCTTCCAGACGGCCTGCGGCGTGGTGGACATCATGGCGCACATGATGGAGCGCTACTTCACCCGGGTGACACATGTGGAGCTCATCGACCGCATGACCGAGGGTGCGCTCAAGACCGTGGTAAACAACGCCCCCATCGTGATGCAGGACCCGGAAAACTACGACGCGCGAGCCGAGATCATGTGGGCGGGCTGCCTGTCGCACAACACGCTGCTGCAGACCGGGCGTGTGGGCGACTGGGCCAGCCACAAGCTGGAGCACGAGCTCAGCGCGCTCTACGACATCGCCCATGGCGCGGGGCTGGCCATCGTGTTCCCGGCGTGGATGAAGTACGCCCTGGCCCACGGCGGCGAGGCCAAGCTGGCGCAGTTTGGACGCCGCGTCTTTGACGTGCCCGACAGCGGCGATGACGCCGCGGATGCCGCCGAGGGCATCCGCCGGCTGGAGGCCTTCTACCGCAGCCTGGGTCTGACTACCACGCTCACGGAAAACGGCATCGGCGATACGGACTTTGGCCGCATGGCCGAGCGCGCCGCCGCCATGGCGGGCGGTGTCCTGGGCCAGTTCGTGCCCCTGAAGGCCGCGGACTGCGAGGCCATCTACCGGCTGGCGCTGTAAGCCTGTCCGCTCTCAGGGCGGGGCGTTCCCGGATGCTTCGGGAACGCCCCCTTTTTCGCCCGAAGCGCATGCAAAAGGGCCCCTTCGGACAGGGCATGTCCGAAGGGGCGCGGAAATGAAATTTCGGGGAAAGCGCTTACGCCTTCTTGGCCTTGAGCTTCTTCTGACCCTTGCGGGCGAGGCGCATCTCCTCCAGAGCGGCCCACACGTAGCCGTTGATCATGTTGGCGCTGTAGGCGCCCGCCAGGATGCCCACGATGATGGGCAGGCTGAACTCGCGGATGGTGTCCACGCCCAGGATGTAGAGCGTCACGATCGTCACCAGCGTGGTCAGCGTGGTGTTGATGGTGCGGCCCAGGCTCTCGCGCACGGAGATGGATACCACCTCTTCGCGCTTCATGCCGGCATACGCGGGCTTTTTGTTGTTCTCGCGGATGCGGTCGAAAATGACGATGGTGTTGTTGATGGAATAGCCCACGATGGTCAGCATGGCCGCGATGAAGGACGAGTTCATCTGAATCACGCTGCGCAGCAGCACCATGAAGGCGATCATGATCAGCACGTCGTGCAACAGGCCGATAACCGCCGCCAGGCCGGATGCAAAGTCAAAGCGCAGGGCGATGTAGACCAGCATCAGCGCGGAGGCCAGTAGCACGCTGATCACCGCGTTGCGCACCAGCGTGGCGCCCGCCACGGGGCCGACATAGCTGGCGGTGGCGGTTTCGGTGTCCATATCGGGATAAATCTGGGACAGCTCCGCCTCCAGGCCGTTTTGCAGGTTCTGGATCTCCTCGTCGCCGCTGAGGGTGGGCACGCGGATCTGCAGCACATGACCCTCGGCGCCGGAGGAGGAAATGGTGAACTGGGTGACGCCCTGGTCGCGCAGGGCGGTTTCCACATCGGCCTGGCTAAAGGCGGCGCCCATGTCGTACTGGATATTGAGGCCGCCCGCGAAGTCGATGCCGTAGTTGATGCCGTAGCCCATCAGAGACATCACCAGTGCGATCACCAGGATGGCGGCGGAAACGCACAGGCAGATGCGGGCGCGCTTCTGAATTTTCATATTACTTCGCCTCCCCTTCAACAGCGGCGTCCGCGGCGGGCTTGACCGCCACAAACAGCCTGGGCTCATGGAAAATGCGCACAAAGCGCGTGAGCAGGAACCGCGTGACCACGATGGCCGAAATCATGCTGGTGATCACGCCCAAGAGCAGCGTGGTGGCAAAGCCCTGCACCGAACCGGTGCCGTAGAACAGAAGCACCACGGCGGCGATGATGGTGGTCACGTTGGCGTCGAGCACGGCGCTCATGGCGTTTTTGAAGCCGATACGCACGGCGTGAATCATCGGGCGGCCCAGGCGGACCTCCTCCTTCACGCGCTCGAAGATCACCACGTTGGCGTCCACCGCCATGCCGATGCCCAGGATGATACCCGCGATGCCGGGCAGCGTGAGCTGGATGCCGGGAACGACAGCGATGAACAGGAACAGCAGGATGATGTACACGCACAGCGCCCAGTCAGCCACCAGACCGCACATGCGATAGCGCACCAGCATGATGAGCATGACGATCACGGTGCCGATGATGGCCGCCGTGATGCTGGTGGACAGCGCGTCGATGCCCAGCGTGGCGGAGATGGTGTCCAGCTTGTCCTGGCGCAGGTCCAGGGGCAGCGCGCCGCTTTGCAGCTTGAGGCAGATGTCCTGCGTCTGCTCCTCGGTGAAGCTGCCGGTCACCATCACGTCGCCGCCATAGATGGCTTCATTGACAGTGGGGCTCATAAGCACGACGCCGTCCAGCTGGATGGTGATGGTCTTGCCGATGGACTGGGCGGTCATATCGCCGAAGATCTCCGCGCCCTCGCTGGTCAGGCGGAAGCTGATGGCGGGCTGGCCGGTCTCGGTATTGGTGATGGGGGTGGCGGACTGCAGGTGGCGGCCCTCCATGAACACGTTGCCGTCAGGATCAAGGAACTCCAGCTTTGCCGGCGAACCGATCAGGTCCAGCACGGCGGCGGGGTCGGTCACGTCGGGGATCTCCACGCGGATGCCGGTCTGGCCCAGCTGGCTGACGGTGGCTTCCGGATATCCCTTTTCGGTGAGGCGGTTGGCGATGATGCTCATGGTGGAGTCCAGCAGCGTGCCGAAATCATAGCCCTCTTCGCGCATCTCATCGCTCATGGTCGCTTCATATTCCACATATACGCCGCCCTTGAGGTCCAGGCCCAGGGCGATGGACTGCGGCCAGTTGTCCACATCGGAGGTGGGCAGCCAGGGCAGCAGTTTATAGAGTCCCCGGCTGTCCAGCCAGGTGCCGTTGAGCCCCAGATAGCCCACGGCCAGCGTAAGCACCAGCGCCACGCACAGCACGATGATCGCGGAGGTCCGCTTGCTCATCTTGACGCGGCGGCGATTGTTGACCTTCATGGTATGTCAACCATCCTTCCGTTTTCAAATTTGGGGATTTTCATAGGAAAGTGCGGCAGCGCGGGCTTCATCCGCCCGCCAGCTCCGTCCGGAACACCTGATAGACACTCTGCGCATACCGCGGCGCGGTCAGGACGCGGCCGTTGGCGTCGTGCCGGCCCTCCGGCTGGCGCCTGAGCCCGTCCGTGGGCGGCGCATCCAGCCGGGCATCCATGCGGGTTCCCTGCACCCCGGCATTTGCCTGTGCGGCCAGCGTGCCTTCGGCCGAAGCCAGGGCGGCCACCGTCGCATCCGGCGGCACCGTGGGCGGCTCCATCCGCCGTGCGGGCACGCCCTCCTGAGGCGAAGCCACCACCAGCGCGCTGAGCAAGAGCAGAAACAGCCCGGCCATCGCCGCTATCCCAAGCGCCTTTCGCACAGCCAAGCCCTCCCCGTCCTACGCGCAATTTTGATGACACATATGCGTATTATATCCGCCGCCGGACGGCACGTCAAGTGCGGAAACGGCGTGCGGCGCGGTTTTCAGGGGGATTGGCGGGTTTTTCAAAAAAAGGCTGGACAAATGCCCGGTGCTTTGCTATAATGGTCAATGCTGATGCGCCAATATAGCTCAGTTGGTAGAGCAGCTGATTCGTAATCAGCAGGTCAAGGGTTCGAGTCCCTTTATTGGCTCCAGCTTTTTTCTATCGAGGTGTAGCGCAGTTTGGTAGCGCGTTTGGTTCGGGACCAAAAGGTCGCAGGTTCAAATCCTGTCACCTCGACCAAAAATTTGTCTGAAGATTACAATCTTCAGACTTTTTTGTTGTTTGGTTTTGCTAGATTTTTTCTCCAAAATCCCCTATTCCCTGAGCAAATCAGGATTCCAGCGGACATGCCCCTTTTCGGCTTCAATCGGATGACAACTGATAAAGGGGGATGTGTGGAATTGCGTGTCTGGTTTTGGGGGAGCTTTTCGGTCAGGGGTGTTCATTGGCAGAAGCGGGTGGAAAAGGGCGGGCGGGATGAGAAAAAAGGTGTGCTTATCATAAAGGTACACGGAGGGTCAGTCTTTACTTACATTCGCTTCCGACATATCCACATGCAGCTTTGCTCCATCACCAGAAGTCCAGCTGCTTCATCCAACAGGTTTTCCAGAAGGTACGCCATTCCGAAAAGCGATAAAACCCGCCCCCTCTCCTGCAAAGATATGATCTCCCACAACTGTGGAGCATAGTCAGCTTTTCCTCCTTGCGCTTGAGGCCTTCTTGCCATCAGGAGCCGACTGCTCCACCGTAGGGCGGGATTATCGCCTTGGATGCCCCTCTACTATATGGGCCTCCACCTCAGGCACCGGAAGATTGGTTATTACACGTTCCGCCATTCCGGGCTTGGGGGTGCCTACCCTTAATATTCTTTATCACATTGCCGTTCTAGCATCGGCTCCAGACTTGTTGTTTATTGTTATATATACTATAATTAACTAATAATTTGTATATCAAAAAGGTGACAGCTTATGAGAAAAAACACCTCGTCTGTATTTGCTAAAAAAACATATTTCAAGTCTTGGTTGGGATGGCCTTTTTTATGGTCCGTTGTGATGCAAATTGTATTTATTGCTTCATT
>DVIV01000054.1 GCA_018710985.1 Candidatus Limiplasma pullicola | reverse complement strand
GTCGCTCAATCTTCGCGGAGGGCGCTGACCGCGCCCACCGCTCGTTTCGCTCCCCACCTTCGGGTCGCTTTGCCGCCTTTGGCGGCAACAGCCCACAGGGCTGGCGCTTCCCTCCGGTGCCGGGCGGGCGGAGAGTTTGCGCCCCTGGGCGCAAACATTTCTTAAGCTTCTGGCGGAAAAGGCCGCCGCAGGCGGACTTTTTCGACAAGCTGAGCAAGACGCCTCCGCCCGGATGGTGCGGAGGCGTCTTGCTGTTTACCGGGCGCTGGTTTCATCGTCCGTCGCCAGGGGAAAGGTCAGGGTTATCACGGTGCCGCGGCCCACCTCGCTGTCCAGCTCAATGCGGGCATGATGATATTCCGCGCCGTGTTTGACGATGGACAGGCCCAGACCCGTGCCGCCCGTCTGCTTGGAGCGGCTGCCGTCCACGCGGTAGAAGCGCTCGAACACCTTGTCGAGGTGCTCCTGCGGGATGCCGATGCCCGTATCCGTCACGCGCACGCGCGCGCCGTCCGCAAGGCAGTTCACCTCTACCTTCACCTCGCCGTTCAGGCGGTTGTATTTGACGCCGTTTTCGATCACGTTGCGCAGCATCTCATCCAGCAACGTGGGGTCGGCGTTGATCCAGGCGCTTTCACCCGCGAGGCTCACGCTCACGTTTCTCTCCGCGGCGGTTTCGGCATTTTCCTCCACGGCCGTACGGGCGGCCTCCAGCAGGTCCACCCTGCGCAGGCATCCCGCGGCAAAGCCCTCGTCCAGCTTGCTCAGGTGCATGATGTCCTCGATCAGCTTGAGCAGGCGGCGGCTTTCGTTGTAGATCTTGCGGGCGAATACCGGAATGTCGGCAGGCTCGGTCATGCCGCTCTGCATCAGCTCCGCATACCCGGAGATGGTGGTCAGCGGCGTGCGCAGCTCATGGCTCACGTTGGCGGTGAAGCGCTTGCGCGCCGCCTCGGAGGCGTTTCGCTCGGTCACGTCCTGCAACAGCAGCACCAGGCCTTCGTTGTGGCGCACCGTGCTGGCCGTGAGCAGGTATTCGCGCCCGCCCGCACTCATGTCCGCATGTGCGCCGCCTTCCGCAATGGCCTTTTCCACCGTGTCCAGCAGCGTCTGCGACCGGTTGTAGCGGGAAAGCGGCGTCTTTCCGTCAGCCGGCAGCTCCGTGTGCAAAATGGCACGGGCGCTGTCGTTCATCAGCAGCACATGGCGGTGCGCATCCAGAATGAGCAGTCCCTCGTTCATATGGCCGATGATGGTTTCCAGTTCCCCGCGCCGGGCGGCGATTTCCCTCATCTGCATATCCAGCCGCCGGTTTTGCTCGGCCATGCGCCGCAGCATGGGCGACAGTTCGTCATACACGCGGTTTTCCAGCGGATTTTCCAGGTTAATTTCGTTGATGGGCCTCACCAGCGACCGTGTCCAGATCCGGGAAAGCACGGCAGCCACGATCAGCACCGCCGCGATGCCCGCCGCCAGCGCCCAGCCCATGCGCCACAGCGAGCCGGCCAGGCTGCTCTGTGTGGCGGACAGGCGCAGGTAGCTACCGTCCCACAGCTTTTGCGCGCAGTAGAGCTGCTCTTCCAGGAGCGTTTGCGAAAAGCGTTTGGAAAATCCGGTGCCCGTTTCGCTCGCCTGCACGATTTCCTCGCGGCCGAGGTGGTTTTCCATGCCCGCGGCATTGCTCTGGTTGTCGTAGCGCACCGTGCCGTCCGGCGCGATCCACGTCAGGCGGTTGGGCATGTGAAGCGCCTTGAGCGCGGCTTCCTCGGCGTCCTGGTCCGCGGCCTGCTTAAGCAGCGTGGACAGCATGTCCAGCTCCTGCCAGAGCTGCCCTTCCAGCTGCTCGCCGGACCAGTGGTAATACACCGCCGTTGACAACAGGCCGATCACCAGCGCGGTGGCCAGCGTAAGCAGCAGCGCGCCTCTAAAGATTCTCTTCTGCATCCCCGTCCTCCAATCGGTAGCCCACGCCGCGCACCGTTTGCAGGTAGCGGCTGGCCTGACCCAGCTTTACACGCAGGGTGCGCATATGCACATCCACGGTGCGGGTGTCTCCGGGATAGTCAACGCCCCATACCGCATCCAGCAGGCGCTCGCGCGTAAGCGCAATGCCCCGGTTGAGCAGCAGGTAGCGCAGCAATTCAAATTCCATATGGGTCAAAGTCACGTCGTGTCCCTTGACAAAGACCCGGTGGCGCGCCACGTCCATGCGCAAGTCGCCAACGGCGAGCTCAGCCTGCGGCTGCTCGTCCCTGGCGCGGCGAAGCACCGCCCGCACGCGGCTGAGCAGTTCCATCACGCCGAAGGGTTTTACGATGTAATCGTCCGCGCCGCCATCCAGGCCCTGCACCTTGTCCATTTCCTCCCCGCGCGCCGTGACCATGATCACCGGCAGGCGGCGCGTGCGGGTGTCCTGCCGGAGCCGGGCCAGCAGGCGATTGCCGTCCTCGCCGGGCAGCATCACATCCAGCAGCACCAGCTGCGGCAACTGAGCGCGCACAGCCTCCAGGAAGGACTGCCCCTCCTCAAAGCCGCGCGCCTCAAAGCCCGCCTGCCCCAGCGCGTAGCACTCCAGCTCGCGGATGCCCGGATCGTCCTCTACGACGTAGATCATTGAAGCTCTTCTCCCTTATAGGAACCGGTTACGGAGAATTCCACCCATTCCCCGATGTTGACGGCGTGGTCTCCGATGCGTTCAAAATATTTGGCGATCATCAGAATATCCAGCGCCTGCTGGCCCCTGGACGCATTGTGCGTGAGGAACGCAATCAGCTCGGCCTTCACGCGCATGAACAGATCGTCCACCACGTCGTCGGCCGCCATGACCGCCCGTGCCAAGTGTACATCACTGGCAACGTATGCGTCAATGACCTTGTGGACCATATCGACGGTCTCGCGCGCCATATCGCGCATCAGGCCGGGATTGTCCAGGCCCTCCATACCGTCCATGACGGTGACAATTTCGCAGATATCGGCCGCCTGATCGCCCACGCGCTCCATGTCCGTGATCATTTTCAGCGCGGAGCTCACCTTGCGCAGGTCGCGCGCAATGGGCTGCTGAATCAGCAGCAGCCTCAGGCACATGCTCTCGATGGTGCGCTCCTTCTGGTCGATGAGGTGATCGGCCTCCATCACGCTTCGGGCCAGCGCCACGTCATGGCGCATCAGCGCGTCGCACGCCTTGTCGATGGCGCTTTCGATCATCGCGCCCATGGAGATCATCTCCCGGGCCAGTTCCTCCAGTTGCTCGTCAAATTGCCGGCGCATATCAGCCGAACCTCCCTGTGATATAATCCTCGGTGCGCTTTTCGCGGGGGTTGGAGAACAGCTTTTCCGTGGGGCCCGTCTCCACGATTTCCCCCAGCAGGAAAAAGGAGGTCTGGTCGCTTACGCGCAGGGCCTGCTGCATGTTGTGCGTGACCATCACGATGGTGTACTGTTCCTTGAGCTCCACCACCAGCTCCTCGATTTTGCCGGTGGAGATGGGGTCAAGTGCGGAGGTCGCCTCGTCCATGAGCAGCACCTCCGGCTGCACAGCCAGGGCGCGGGCGATGCACAGCCTTTGCTGCTGGCCGCCGGAAAGGGCCATGGCGCTTTTTTGCAGCCGGTCCTTGAGCTCGTCCCAGATGGCCGCCTGCCTCAGGGACTGCTCCACCAGCTCGTCCAGGCGGGCCCGCCCGTGAACGCCGTGCGTGCGCGGGCCGTAGGCGATGTTGTCATACACGCTCATGGGGAAGGGATTGGGCTTTTGAAACACCATGCCCACGCGCTTGCGCAGCAGGTTCACATCGGTATCCGGGGTCAGCACGTCGGTGCCGTCCAGCAGCACCTTGCCGGTCACGCGGCAGCCGGGCACCAGGTCGTTCATGCGGTTGAGGGTCTTGAGCAGCGTGCTCTTGCCGCAGCCGGACGGCCCGATAAACGCCGCGATGCGGTTGCGCGGAATGCTCAGGTCGATGCCCTTGAGGGCGTGGAACTTCTCGTAGTAGAGATCGAGATTTTCAATCTTCAGCTTATCCATGCGCTATCCCCTTGTCAGTTTCTTGGCTACAAAGGCGCTCAGGGCGTTCATGCCCACCACGATCACCAGCAGCACCACCGCCGTGGCCGAAGCTTCGGGCACGTGCAGGCCCTCGCCGGAGAGCACGTACATATGCACCGCCAGCGTGCGGCCGGAGCTCATCACGCCCTTGGGCCAGTCCGCGACGGTGCCGGCGGTGTAGATGAGGGCGGCCGTTTCCCCCACCACGCGCCCGATGGCCAGGATCACGCCCGCCAGGATGCCGCTCATGGCCGGGGGCAACACGATGCGCGTGACCGTGCGCAGCCTGCCCGCGCCCAGGCCGAAGCTGCCCTCGCGGTAGCTGTCGGGAATGGAGAGGAGCGCTTCCTCTGTGGTGCGCAAAATGAGGGGCAGAATCATCACCGCCAGCGTCATGCCGCCCGCCAGCAGCGAATAGCTCCACCGAAGCGAGGTGACGAAGAACATCATGCCAAACAGCCCGTACAGGATGGAAGGGATGCCCGCCAGCGTTTCGGCGGTGAGGCGCACGGCCTTGACGATCTTGGAGGAGCGGTTGGCGTATTCGGCCAGATAGATCGCCCCGCCCACCCCCAGCGGCACGGCCAGCAGCAAAGACAGGAGCGTCATGATGACGGTATTGAACAGGGCCGGCAGCAGGCTCACGTTATCGCTGTTGTATTCCAGCGCAAAGAGGCTGGGCTTGAGATTGGGAATGCCGGTGATCAGGATGTATCCGATAATCAGCGCAAGCATGCCCGCCACAATCAGCGATGCCGCCGCGCACAAAAGGCGCACCAGAAACGAGCCCGGATACCGCGCCGCGTTTTTGAGGAACAAGCGAGCGCGCTTCATTGCACCTGCCTCCTGTTGAGCGCCGAAAACAGCGCGTTGATCAGCAAGATGAACACAAACAGCACCACGCCGGTGGCGATGAGCGCCTCGCGATGAAGATCCGTCGCGTAGCCCATTTCCATAACGATGTTGACGGTCATGGTGCGGATGCCCTTCAAAAGACCCTTGGGCATGCGGGCCTGGTTGCCCGCCACCATCATCACGGCCATGGTCTCGCCCACGGCGCGCCCCACGCCCAGGATGATGGCAGCCAGAATACCGCTTCTGGCGGCGGGAACCACCGTGCGCAGCACACTGGCCTCCCTCGTCGCCCCCAGGGCAAGGCTGCCTTCGAAATAGCTTTCGGGTACTGCGCGAATCGCGGATTCCGCCTGCAGAATGATTGTAGGAAGAATCATCATCGCCAGCAGGATGCACGCGGTCAGCATGCTGTTTCCGTCCCCGCCGAAGGTTTCCTTCACGAAGGGCACGATGGCCGTCAGCCCGAAAAAGCCGTAGACCACCGAAGGGATGCCGGCCAGCAGCGCCACAGCAGGCTTGAGCACGCGATAGAGACGCGCGGGACAGAACCTGACCAGGTAGATGGCCGTAAGGATTCCCAGCGGCGCGCCCAGCAGCAGCGCGCCGCCCGTGACGTAGATGCTGCCCAGAATCATGGGCAGAATTCCGAAGATGCCGTTGCCGGGCTTCCACTTTTCACCCGTGAGGAAATCCCACAGGCTGACCTCGCCGAAGAAGGGCAGGCCATTGGCGAAGAGGAAGAAGCAAATCAGCAGAACTGCCAGGATACAGGCGCATGCGGTAGCGCAGAATACGCACCGCATGGCCGTTTCACGAAACTTGCCGCTCATGGTTTTACTTCTGGAAGCCTTCCCAGGTGGTGACGGCGCCGGTGAAGATCTGCTCGATTTCCTCGACGGTCATGCTCTCGACCGGGTTGGCGGGGTTTACGATGATGGCGATGCCGTCCATGGCGATGGTGGTGCCGGTCAGGCCCGCTTCCAGCTCGCTGTCCTTGAGGTCGCGGGAGGCCATGCCGATGTCGCACACGCCGTCGATGGCGCTCTGCATGCCGGTGGTGGAGTCGCTCTGCTGAATCTCGATTTCAGCGTTGGGGTTGAGGGCGGCATAGGCCTCCTTGAGCTTTTCCATCACAGGGGTGACGGAGGAGGAGCCGGCCACGACGATCTTGCCGGAAACCTGCTTGCCGGCATAGGCGGGGGCGTCATCCAGCGGGATGTAGCCGTTCTCGGACACGACAGCCTGGCCCTCGGCGGAGAGGATGTAGGAGATGAAGTCCTGCGCAACCTCGCTCACTTCGCCCTTGGTAGCGATGTTGAAGGGACGGGCTACCTTGTAGTCGCCGGACTTGATGTTCTCCACGGTGGCTTCCACACCGTCCACCTGAAGCGCCTTGACGGTTTCGTTGAGCGAGCCCATGCTGGAGTAGCCGATGGCGGCCTCATTGCCCGCGACGGTGGTCATCATCACGTTGGTGCTGTTGGTGATGACGGCTTCCTCGGTGGTGTAGTCCACCTTGTTGCCGGCCTCGTCCTTCTTTTCCACACCCAGCAGCTCGATGAACGCGCCACGCGTGCCGCTGCCTTCCTCACGGCTGACCACGGTGATGTCCTGCGCGTAGTCAAATTCGGCCATCGCGGCGGTCGCGCCGGCCAGCAGTGTCAGACTCAGAAGAATACCCAGAAACTTTTTCATGTTCATGTACCTCCTTGGTTCTTTCTACGGGTGAAAGTATACGGCGCGTGTGTTAAAGCAACAGTGCCGCTTTTGTTAAAAGGGGGTAAAATCCATGACTGAATGAACCAAAGCGCCCGTTTCGGACTCTTAATAGAAAGAAGCCTGAAACGAGCGCCGGCGCGCTTGAGAAGCGCTTGCGCAAGTGTGATGAAATTGCCAAACAGGAGGAAACGCCATGAAAAGCCGTCTGCTTTGTGCTTGTGCCTGCCTTGTGCTGGCCACAGGCAGCCTGTCCGCCGGGAGGGCGGAAAACCCGAAATTTCAAACCATTTCGCAGCTCAGGGAAACCTGTCCGGGCAGCTGGCGAGAGACGGTGTACGCCTGCGGCCGGGAGATTTCCATTGATCTGGCCGTGGCGGTGCCGGACGTGGAGCGCTTTCCCGCGCTGGAGGCCAACCCCATTCCCCTTGCGGAGGGCAGGTCCTCCGAGGCGTCCGTCATCACCGGCGACGCCGAGCAGTGGATGAGCACAGGCTTTCTGCGCATCGACGTGCCCAACCGCCTTGTCAAGAGCGCCGCGCAAAAAAGCCATCCCGCTTCCGTCGTGCCGGAGGGATACAACCAGTACCCCATTCTCCGCCAGTTTGGCGAATTTGACCCGGACACGGCCTACGCGTTCAACAACGCCACCACCGTCGCGCAGGCGCAGGCGCTTCTGCTGGAAGCATGGGAGGGCCTCTATCCCGACGAGGACATCACGCTTCTGCCCCACCGGCTCATCGCCTATCAGGGGGACATGAAGTACGATTACAGGACCGACACCTATTCGGGCGACCCCCTGCCGGAATCGGAAGCGACGCTTATGGTCTATTTCGATCAGGTGGTCGAGGGCATTCCTGTCCTCTGCGGCGCGGCGGAGAGCTTCACGCGCTACGCCGGCACAAACAGCCGGGAGACGCAGCGGTATCACGGCGCCATCGCCATCACGCAGGGGCTGAAAAGCATCGGGCTGGAGGAGATGTACCGGAGTCTTCAGTTCCATTTGCTAAGCCCCGCCGCGATGCTCGCGGAAGATGTGCCGCTGTGCGGCTTCGAGCAGGTGAAGGAAACCTGTCTCGATCTCATCCGGGCAGGGCGGCTGAGGCTCATCGGCAGCCTGCGGCTGGGATACGCCGTATGGCTCAACGAAACGGGTTCCGCCTTCACCCTCCTGCCCACATGGGTGGTGGAAGGCGAGCTGTACCCCGACGCGGAAACGCCGGACGCCCCCCACAGACAGCAGTACGACGCCGTTTCCTCCTATTGGGGGTCTATTCTCATCAACGCGCAGACCGCGGAGCTGATTGACCCCTACAACGCCGCAAGCAGCCGATCCTTTGACAAGCCGGACCTCATCCTGTGGGAGGACCTCTGAAACGGGACGCGGCGCCGTTACCTCACATCATCCCCGGCCTGTTCCTGCCGCCGCTGAAAGGCGCGCAGCTGGCGGTTGAGGACGGCGCTGTCGGCGCGCATGGCCACGTGGTCGCCAAACCACATGGCCGCCAGGCCCGCCTCCAGCAGCAACACCAGCACCGCGCCGCCCCAGAAGGGCACGCCCGCAAACCAGCCCAGCCACAGAGAGCCGCCCCAGAAAATGACGTTGCCCACAAGGACCCACGCCACGGTGCGAACCGGGGTGGGTTCTTTTTCCCGGGGCAGCAGGATGGTTTCCACCACGGCAAAGAGCAGGCAGGCAATCCACATGCCGACAATTTCCAGCGAAAGAACATAATTCACTCCCTGTATGGCGTTCCACACCATTTTGCAAAGCAGCAGCGCGAGGGTGTAGATTCCCATGCGCAGCTTCATCTGCATGGCCCAGCGGTAAAGTCCCAGAAAACGTTTCATTTTGTCAGCCTCCGTCCTGTATTCTCTCGCGCAAAAGGGGCGCGTAGCGGCGCGAAACAACGATCTTTTCCCCGTTTTTTAGCGTGGCTTCAATCCTGTTGCCGCCCAGGCTGCGCAGCGCCTGAATGGCGTTGAGGTTCACCAGCGCCGATTTGGCGCAGCGAAACAGCCCCAGATGCTCCCAGCGGCTCTCCAGCATGCCCAGGCCCAGCGCCGTCTGGTACATCTCCGCGGCGGTGTAGAGGAACACCTTGTCATCCACCACCTCTCCCCAGATGATGTCCCGGATGGGCAGGGCGACCGTGCGCCGGCATTCGTCCCAGACCCACAGCCGGGTTGCGTCCTGCTCAAGCAGCGCCAGAATCCGAAGCAGCTCGGCGCTGTCCTCCGGACCCCGCAGAATGACCTGTACTTCCCCCGGCGCATGCTCCACCCTGATGTTCATCGCGCTTCCCCCCCTTGCACCGCCAGCATAGCAAAGAAGGGCGCCCCGCGCAAGAGGCGGGGCGCCAAGCGGCTGTTTTCGGAGGGCAGGATGCACTGTCAGGCGCGCGCCGTTTTTCTCATGTCGCTGTACCCGATCCAGACGGTCCACACATAGGCGCAAGTCTTGGGGATCATCAGCATGCCGATGAGCGGCACGGCGTCGGCCCAGAGCACCACGGGGATATAGAAGGCAAAGCTGAGCACGATGGTCAGCCACATCCAGCGGTACGCCTGGTCGTGATGCTCCCTGGCGCTCCGGTAAAACAGCACGATGATCAAAAGGCCCAGCAGCGCAAAGGGAATGTTGCGCCACACGCCCCAGATGACCGGCGCATCCGCGTCCAGCCAGCGGTTTTGCGGGAACAGGCACAGCGCGACGCGCGACGCCGCCAGCGCATAGACCAGCGCCGTCAGGCCCCGCTTCCCCTTCACCTCATAGCGCAGCCGCCACACGTAGTACAGCAGCACATAAAAGACGGTCATGGTGATGGACGTGATAAACTTGCCCGCGCCCAGCGCCGCCGTGTAGTTTTCCAGCCCCGTGGTACACAGCGCAGCGGCGCGCGGAACCAGATGGAACGCGTCGCCAGCGCCCAGGGTCACGGCCATGGCGCCAAACAGCCGGTGCTGCCGGTTTGCGCCGCCCGTGCGCAGCATGCGCACGCCCAGAAAGAGTACGGTGGTCAGGTAGAGAACATCGAATACGGTTTCCATGATTGCCTGCATGGTCATGCTTCCTTTCCGCCCGTGAGCACGCCCCTGAGCAGCGCCCCGATCAGCGCCGTGCGGTCGTGCCCGGTCATCAAATCCATCTTGAAACAATCCAGCGTGAAATCCGCGAGCGCCTGCGGCGTCAGCGGTTCGGGCAACTCCGCCGCATGGGGCGCAAATGCCTCCGCCAACATGGCGCGCATGTGTCCGGTGGCTTCGTCCATGGCGGCGCGTCCCCGCTCCGCATCGTCAAAGGCCAGTCCGTGCGCCGAAAAGAACCCCGGATAGCGGCGCCTGCCCTCACGGATACAGCCGCCCATGGCCTCCACCAGGGAAAGAGCATCCCCCGGCAGACCGGGTTTCATCAGCGGGGCAAAGATCTCCCGCCAGACCTGCTCCACGGCCGCAATCAGCAGCGCCGTTTTATCGGGAAAGTAATGGTACACCGTACCCACCGCCACTCCGCACGCCTTCGCGATCTGCCGCATGCTGATCTCCCCGGCGTCCTGCTTGAGCGCAATCGCGGCGCGCACTATCTCCTCGCGGCAGGTGGCCGCAGCCTTCATCTCCCTTCCTCCCCTCAAGTGAACATCGTTCATATGAACGTCGTTCATTTTAACGCATTCCCCGCCGCCTGTCAAGTCTCCAATAAAAGTCGCCCGCAAGCTTGTCAGCCTGCGGGACGCGTGCTATACTTAGCAATCAAATGGGAAAAGGGGGGCTGTTCATGCGCCATGACGCGCACACCTTCGGCATTTTGTTTCTGTCCACCTTCAAGCTCAGCGCCTTTACCTTCGGAGGCGGCTATGTCATCATTCCCTTGATGCGCAAGCAGTTCGTGGACCGGCTGGGGTGGCTGGAGGAGCAGGAGATGCTGGACCTGACGGCCATCGCCCAGTCGTCTCCGGGGCCCATCGCGGTCAATGCCGCCATTTTGCTGGGCTACCGGGTGGCGGGCGTGCCGGGGGCGCTGGTGACCATGCTGGGCACGGTCATCCCGCCGCTGGTGATTCTTTCAGTGATATCGCTTTTCTACGATGCGTTCCGCTCCAACCTGATCGTCAGCCGGGTCATGAAGGGCATGCAGGCGGGCGTGGCGGCGGTCATCTTCGACGTGGTTTTGACCATGGCAGGGCAGATCATCGGCCGCAAGCGGGCCGTGCCCATCGTGACGCTGGCGGGCGCGTTCATCGCCTCGTGGTTTTTCGATGTGCACATCCTTTTGATTCTGCTGGCCTGCGCGCTCATCGGCCTGGCCCAGTGGCGCGCGGATACGAAGAAGGGGGCGGCGGCATGATCTACTGGCAGCTGTTGTGGAGCTTTTTTCAGATCGGCCTGTTCAGCATCGGCGGGGGCTATGCCGCCATGCCGCTGATTCAGCATCAGGTGGTTGAGGTACATCCGTGGCTGACGCTGACGGAATTCACCGACATCGTCACCCTCTCGCAGATGACGCCCGGTCCCATCGCCATCAACTCCGCCACGTTCGTGGGCATGCGCATCGCGGGCATCAGCGGCGCGCTGGTGGCCACCGCGGGCTGCGTGCTGCCCTCCTGCGTGATTGCGCTGCTGCTGGCCTGGGTGTATTACCGCTACCGCAGCCTTTCGGTCATCCAGGGCGTCCTGGGCGGGGTTCGGCCCGCCGTGGTTGCGATGATCGCGTCGGCGGGACTGAGCATCCTGTTGCTGGCGCTGTTTGGCAGCGAAGTGATCAACCTCTCCCTGCTGGACCTGCGGGCGCTGGGCATCTTCGCGCTGGCGCTGGCGGCGCTGCGCATCTTCAAGCCCGACCCCATCTGGGTGATGGCAGGCGCGGGCGTCCTGGGCGGCATTTTGTACTCCCTGTGAAGCGTCAGCGGAACATGCGCTCCAGCTCCTCGTATTTTTCGTGGGTGATGAGGGCGTCGTGCTTGGTGTTTTCCAGGCGGACCACATAGGTCCAGCGCCCGTAGGGCGTGATGTCCTTGATGTGGTTGAGGTTGATGATATAGGATTTATGGCAGCGGAAAAACGCGTCGCTGTGCAGGCGTTCCTCCATCTCGGCCAGGGAGTCGCCAGTGACGTAGCGGCCTCCGTCCGCCGTGTAGAGCACGGTGGCGCGGTCCTCACGCTGCACCAGGAGGATGTCCTGCAGGTCAATGAAGCTCACGCCCTCGCGGTGGCGCAGCATCAGCCTGCCCTCCGCCGCGCGCGGCACGGCGGGCACCGGTGCGCCCACGGGCCGCACATCGCGCCGCAGCAGGCGGTCGCGCGCCCGCTCCAGCGTCTGAATCACGCGGTCCACCTTGAAGGGCTTGACCAGATAGTCGAAGGCGTACACCTCAAAGGCATCGCCCATGTAGGTATCGTGCGCCGTGGCGAAAATGATGACGATGGCCGGGTCCATGTCCTGTATGGCGCGGGCGCATTCCACGCCGCTCATGTTTGGCATTTCCACATCCAGAAACACCACGTTGGGCTTGAGCTGTTCGGTCAGCTCCAACGTGGTTTTTCCGTCTCCGGCCTCAGCCACGAGCGTAAAGCCTTCCACCTTTGCAATGATTTTGCGCATCACGGTGCGCATGCCGGCATCGTCGTCGGCAATCAGCACGCGCAGCGGTTCCTGATCGGTCATGATTCTCTCTCCGTTTCTTGTGAAAAAAGGGGCGGCGTTACCGCCAGCCCCATTTGCGTTCATTCGGGCGTTTTAAGATTTCGCTCATCACTATGCCCTGGACCAGCGCCTGTGCGTCCAGTTCAGGCACAAGTCCCTCGTCCGGCGCGTATGCGTCCTCCATGGGCGCGGCGGTGTGGCGGCGCGCCTGCGATTGACTTTCCCGGCGCCCTCCGGGAGCGATGCGCGGTTCGTCTCCGCGCGCTTGGGCGCTGCGGCGGTCATGGCCCAGCGCGGGGTCGCAGGTGTCCTTGCCCTCGTTGGAGACGGCCCCCAGGCTGCCCGCGTATGCGGCAGTCCGACGCCGGTCATGCCCCAGCGTGGGGTCGCAGGTATCCCTGCCCTCGGTGGAGGCGCCCTCCAGGCTGCCCGCACGCGCGGGGCGGGGTTCCAGCGGGGGCATCATAAAGCTCTGCTGGACGACCGGAGGCGGATCGGCAGGCTCCTGCTCCGGCGCAACCGGTTTTTTCGCCGGTCCGCTCACCCACGTAGTCACCCGCTTTTTGCCGGCCTGCCCCGCCCTTTTCTTGGGGTTCAGCGCCTTGCTGAACGCCGACACAATCCAGAACACGATGATCAGCGCCAGGATGCTGTCCATCCAAACACCTCCCGCGGCGTGTCACGCGCCGGCGTTACTTCTTGCCTTCCGGAGCCGCCGGGGGCGCGCTCACCTTGGCGATGCTCTCGCGCATGGTGGTATCGGCCTCCACGTTCTTCATCTGGTAGTAGTCCATCACGCCCAGCTTGCCCTCGCGCAGCGCGGCGGCCATGGCCTTGGGCACCTCGGCTTCGGCCTCGACCACGCGGGCGCGCATCTCCTGCACGGAGGCTTTCATCTCCTGCTCGCGCGCCACAGCCATGGCGCGGCGCTCCTCCGCCCGCGCCTGAGCGATGCGGCGGTCTGCCTCTGCCTGGTCCATCTGCAGCTGGGCGCCCACGTTGCGGCCCACGTCCACGTCCGCGATGTCGATGGAGAGAATCTCGTATGCCGTGCCGGCATCCAGGCCCTTGTTGAGCACCGTGCGGCTGATCAGGTCCGGGTTCTCCAGCACCTGCTTGTGCGTTTCGCTGGAACCCACGGTGGTGACGATGCCCTCGCCCACGCGGGCGATGATGGTCTCCTCCCCCGCGCCGCCGACCAGGCGCTCGATGTTGGTGCGCACGGTCACGCGGGCCTTGGCGCGCAGCTCGATGCCGTCCTTGGCGATGGCGGCCACCACGGGCGTTTCGATCACCTTGGGGGTCACGCTCATCTGCACGGCCTGCAGCACGTCGCGGCCCGCCAGGTCGATGGCGGAAGCCTTTTCGAAGGGCATTTCAATGTTGGAGCGCTGAGCCGCGATAAGAGCGTTAATGACCCGATCGACGTTGCCGCCGGCCAGGAAGTGCGTCTCCAGCTTGGACAGGGTCACGTCAAGGCCTGCTTTTCGCGCCTTGATGAGCGGCTCGACCAGGCGCTTGGGCTGGATGCGGCGCAGCCGCATGCCCACCAGGGAGCTGATGCTGATGTGCACGCCCGCCGCCAGCGAGGTAATCCACAGGCCCAGGGGCACGAAGCGCAGGAACACCACCACCAGGATAATCGCCACCACGATCGCTATGCCGATCCACAGCAGCGTGCTCAGCGGGCTTGCCGCATCCTCCATGTAATAGGCGGCCGACATGAGCAAAGATTGTGCGTTCACGATGATTCCTCCTTATGATTTCGATGCGTCCGGGCGTGGTCCCCTCATATGACGCGCCAGGCGCAAATGATCATTCTTCCGCCGTGCGCAGCCTGCGCACCACCACGCGCGCGCCCTCCACATGGTCCACCCGCACGCGCGCGTCCTTGGGAATATATTCGCCGTCGGCTACGACGTTAAGCTTTACGCCGTCAAATTCGGCCATGCCGGTAGGCCGGAGCACGGTGGTGGTCACGCCTTCCTTGCCCAGAAAGACCTCCATATCCCGCGTAGCCACGTAGCCGTCGGCGGCGCTTTCCTCATCGTTGAGGATGATGGGCGACTTGGACAGGCGCCCCTTGTTGACCGAACGCAGCGCCAGGGATATCACGATGCCTACCACTGCCAGGATGATCAGCGTCATGCCCAGAGCGGCCAGGCCGCCATGCCACAGGTAGGTGAGCACGATGCTCACCACCTCCAGGATGATGCCCGAAATGCCCGGCAGTCCAAAGCCCGGCATGAACACTTCTACGATCAACAGGCCCAGCCCCAGCAGAAAACAGGCGACGATGGGCAGATTTGCCAAGAACAGTTCCCACATTGTTATCCCTCCCGTTTGACCGGCGGGCAGGCCCGCGGCTTCAATGCTATCCTACCACAGCGGCGTGCCTTTGTCATGCGGCGGGCGTCTAAGGCCGCCGATGACGCGCTCAAATGTCGCCCAGGCTGTCCGATGGCGCGCGCAGGGAAGCGGCGAGCGCCGCCAGGTCCTGCTCGTAGCGTTCCTTCAGGGATGGGTTGTAGATGACCGAAGCGGGATGGTACAGCGCAAACAGCGGCAGCGTAAAAGCGGCCGCCTCCGGCGGCGCCACCACGGCGCGCCGCCAGGTACCGTGCGCCTGGCCCACGGTATCGTGCACAAAGGCCTGCAGCGCCACGTTGCCCAGCGTGACCAGCGCCTGCGGACGCACCAGAGCGACCTCGCGCATGAGCCATGGGGTGAAAAGCGCCTTTTCCTCCCGGCTGGGCGGACGGTTGACGACACGGCCCGCGGGGCTTACGCGCGTAGGCCGGACCTTGACGACATTGGTCAGATAAATCTCGCTGCGGCGCAGGCCCAGCGCCTCCAGAAAGCCGGCCAGGTTGCGCCCGGCCTTGCCCACGAAGGGCCTGCCCTCCAGCGCCTCCTGCTCGCCGGGCGCTTCGCCCACCAGCATGAGCACCGGCCCGTCCGTCAGGCCGTCGCCAAAAACCAGCTGCCTTTGCGCCCCGCCCTCCAGCGCCTCAAAAAAAGCCGTACATTCCCTGCGAAACCGGTCCATGGCGTTCATGGCCTGTCCTCCTTCAATAGGTCGGGGTAGAGCGAAAGCTCGATGAGCCGCTGCCGCAGGCATTGCAGGTCCTCCCATGCCGCGCGCTTTTTGCCGGGGTCGCGCAGCAGCGCCGAGGGATGGTAGGTCGCGATGATATGCGTTCCCTTGCGCTCGAACCACTGGCCCCGGCAGCGCGTGATGCGCTCCTGCGTACCCAGCACGGCGGCCACGGCCGTAGCTCCCAGCAGCAGAATCACCCGCGGCCGCACCAGCGCCGCCTGTCCGCGCAGGTGCGGCAGGCACGCGTCCATCTCTTCCGGCGTAGGCTGGCGATTGTTCGGCGGACGGCACTTGACCACGTTGCAGATGTAGACGCGATCGCGCGGAAGTGAGATGGCGGCGAGCATACGCGTGAGCAGCTGACCCGCGGGACCTACAAAGGCCAGCCCTTCCAGGTCCTCCTGCCGGCCCGGCCCCTCCCCGATCAGCATCAGCGGCGCGCGCGGGTCGCCCTGTCCGGGAACCTTGTGCAGACATCCGGACGCCAATCCGCATGCCCGGCAGCTTTCAATATTCTGGCTGAGCTGCTCCCATGAAATACGCATGACGCTTTCCTCCGCGGCGGTTATTGCAGGCCGCTTTGCAAAAGCAGCGCGGAATGCAGGATGTCCGACCGAAGCCACCCCACCAGCGATACCAGCATCGCCACCAGCAGAAGAATCACGCCGATGCCCACCAGAATGCTCATCGTGTCAAACACGCCCATGGCCACCCTGAAGCGCCCGGCCTCATTCATGGCCTCGTCCATGGCTTCATGATAATCGGAATATTCCTCGTCATAAGGGTCGCCGTAGTCCGGCTGGCGCTCGTCATAAGGCGGGTCCTGCGCGTCATAGGACGGCTGATTCCCGTCGTAGGCCGGCTGCGTCTGCTCATAGGGCGGCTGAGCCTCGTCATAGGGCGAAAAACCGGTTTCTTCCGGCTCCTCCTGCTCATAGGGCTCCAACACATCGTCCAGGCGCAGCTCTTGCTCCTCATCCTCACGGCGCTTGAAACGGCGCGTGCGTTCGTCCATATGCATCCCTCCCTAAGGTGACAACGAATGGTCACACATAATCCATCCATGGGGCGGAGGCGTCCTCGCGCCCCGTCAGGCTGCCCTGCGCCTCCAGGCCGGGAAAACCCTGCTGCCTGAGCGCCTCATAGATGACAATGGCCACGGAATTGCTCAGATTCAGGCTGCGTGCGCCCGGAACCATGGGAATGCGCACGCACCGGTCATACACCCGCGAAAGCAGCGATTCCGGCAGCCCGCGCGTCTCACAGCCAAAGACCAGGAAGTCGTCCGGGCCATATGCCGCCTCCGTGTAGGCACGGGGAGCCTTGGTGGTCAGAAAGTGCATGCGCGCCTCCGGCCACGCCTCCAGAAAGCGCTCGAAATCCGGGTATACGCGATAGTGCATCATGTGCCAGTAATCCAGCCCGGCCCGCTTGAGGTAGCGGTCCGACAGCTCAAAGCCCAGGGGCTCAATCAGGTGCAGCATGCTGCCCGTGGCCGCGCAGGTGCGCGCGATGTTGCCCGTGTTCTGGGGGATTTCCGGCTCGTAAAGCACGATGTGCATAGAAAACGTCCTTTCCTGCGGGGCATGGGTCCCTGATTATTGTACCGCCACGCCGGGCAATTTTCAATCTTCATTCTTCAGCTGATGGAGATGCGCTCCTCCAGGCGCTGAAGCCGGCGCCGGGCCTGACCGGCCACCGCGTCGCGCTCCGGAGCCCATTCGGGCCGGGTCCACAGCTCCTCGGCGCAGCGCGCCGCCTCATAGAGCAGCTGCGCGTCCCCCAGCGCCAGCGAGGACGCCGCGCCATGCTGGCGCGCGCCCAGCAATTCGCCCGGGCCGCGCTGCTCCAGGTCCGCGCGCGCCACCTCGAAGCCGTCGTTTGTGGCGGCCAGGGCACGCAGGCGGTCGTTGGGCCGCGCCATGAGAAAGCACCAGCTCTGCCCGCTTCCCCGCCCCACGCGGCCCCGCAGCTGATGCAGCTGGGCCAGCCCGTAGCGGTCCGCGTCCTCGACGATCATCACCGTGGCGTTGGGCACGTTGACCCCCACCTCAATCACGGTGGTGGCCACCAGCACCTGAATGTGGCCTGCGGCAAAATCGGCCAGTGCGGCCGTCTTTTCCCGTGAGGGCTGGCCACCGTAGGTCAGCCCCACACGAAAGCCCCTGAGCGGGCCGCGGGCCAGCTCCTGCGCGTGCGCCTTGACGGCCTTGAGGCCGTCCTCGCCGCCGTCCTCATCCTCCTCCACCAGCGGGCAGACGATGTAGGCCTGACGCCCGGCGCCAAGCTGCTCACGCAGGAAGCCGTACATCGCTTCCCGCTTGCCTTCGCTCACGATGCGGGTATTCACCGGCAGGCGGCCGGGAGGCAGCTCGTCGATGACGGACAGGTCCAGATCCCCGTAGAGCACCAGCGCCAGGGAACGCGGGATGGGCGTGGCGCTCATGACCAGCAGGTGCGGCGCATGCGTGCCATCCCCGCCCTTGTTGATGAGCGCGGTGCGCTGCGCCACGCCAAAGCGGTGCTGCTCATCGGTCACGCACAGGCCCAGGCGCTGGTATACCACGTCCCGGCTGATGAGGGCATGCGTGCCCACCACCACGCGCCACGCGCCCGAAGCGATATTTTCCAGCGCCTCGCGGCGCTTTGCGGCGGGCATGCCGCCCACCAGCAGGCCGCAGGGACATCCCTGCGCCTCAAAGAAGGTGCGCATCCCCTCGTAGTGCTGCCGCGCCAGCAGCTCGGTGGGCGCCATGAGCGCCGCCTGCCAGCCCGCCCCGGCGCACAGCCGCATCGCGCCTATGGCTACGGCGGTCTTGCCGCTGCCCACGTCGCCCTGCACCATGCGCGCCATGGCATGGGTTGCAGCCAAATCGTGCGCGATTTCCTCAAGCGTGCGGCGCTGGGCGCCGGTGGGCGCAAAGGGCATGGTTTTCCAGAAGGCGTCCGTGGCGCCGGGCGGCGTCGCAAGGCGGGGGCCCGGCCCGCGTCCGCCGCGAATCAGCCGCACCGCCGCCTGGTAGAGAAGCATGTCCTCGAAGGCAAAGCGGCGCTGTGCCTGCGCGGCCTCCTGCAGGGAGGCGGGCGCATGCGCGGCACGCAGGGCGCGGGCGCAGGGCCACAGGCCGTAGCGCTCCAGAAGGCGCTGCGGCAGGGTTTCGGGACAGACCTGGTCCGCGGCCTCCAGCGCCTGCCGCACCGCCGCCTGATGCAGCCGCTGCGGCACGCCCGGAATCGCCCGGTAGACGGGCACGACGCCGAGTTCCTTCTCCAGCGAGGGGTTCGTCAGCCGCTTGCCCGCCCCGGACGCCTCCACCCGGCCATAGAGGGTGAAGCGCGTGCCGGCGTTGAGATGTTCGCGCATCCAGGGCTGGTTGAACCAGCAGGCAGAAATCTGCCCCGTTTCATCGGCAAAGGTGCAATTCACGCGGCTGAGCTTGCCATGGCGCGACAGCCTGGCCTCGCCCCGGCGGGTAAGCTGCAGGCATGCTGTCTCGCCCGGCTGCGCCTGCGCGACGGAGACAGGCGCGCTCACGTCGCGGTATCTGACGGGAAAGGCGTATAAAAGATCACGCAACGAGCAGATGCCCGCTGCGTGTAAGGCTTCCAGTCTGGTTTTTCCGATGCCCTTGAGATCGGTCAGCTGCATGTTCACTCCACCGACACCAGATAGTAGTACAGCGGCTGTCCGCCCGGCTGCATCTCCACGTCGCAGTCGCTATACATCTCGGCCAGCTCGTCGGTGAGCACCTGCGCGTCTGCCTCGGCGGTATCCTTGCCGTAATAGACGGTGATGAGCTCGTCATCCTCGGTGACGATCTCGCGCATCAGGTCGCGGGTCACATCGTGCACATTGCTGCCCACGGTGTGGATCTGGCCGTTGTAGAGGCCGATGATGTCGCCCTCGTGGATGTGCAGGTTATCCAGCTCGCTGTCGCGCACGGCGTAGGTCACAGTGCCGGTGCGCACGCGCTGGGCGGCCTCGTTCATGTGGGCGGCATTGTCCTCCGGGCTCTGCTCGGGCTGGAACGCCACGGCCGCCGCAATGCCCATGGCCACGTTCTTGGTGGGCACCACCAGCACGCGCTTATCCTCGCACAGCTCGGCCGCCTGCTGGGCCGCCAGGATGACGTTTCCATTGTTGGGCAGCACGAAAACCGTCTTGGCATGCGTTTTTTCAATGGCTTCGGACAGGTCCTCAATGCTGGGGTTCATGGTCTGGCCGCCCTCGACCACATGATCCACCATCAGGTCGGCAAAGATGCGGTTGAAGCCCTCGCCCAGCGACACGGCCACCATGCCGTATTCCTTTTCGGGCGCTTCCTCCTCGGCCTTCTGCTGCGCGGCCGCCTGGTTGTCGCGGCGCTGCTGCACCATGTTTTCGATCTTGAGGTTGACCAGCTCGCCCAGGCTCAGGCCGTATTCGAGGGCCTTGCCCGGCTCGTTGGTATGCACGTGCACCTTGACCAGGCTCAGATCGCCCACCACCAGCACGCAGTCGCCGATGCGGTTGAGGCGGCGGCGGAAGGAGTCGATGTCCTCCTCCAGGATGTCGGGATACAGGTTCTGAATCAGGAATTCGGTGCAGTAGGCAAACTTGATTTCGCCGATGGCGTCGTGGTCATCCTCAAAGGCGGCGGTGCCGTCTCCGGACAGCTCCAGCTTCTCGGTGGGCACCTCCTCGCCGCGCAGGCAGGCGGCATAGCCCATGTAGATGAGCAAAAGCCCACGCCCGCCGGCATCCACCACGCCGGCCTGGGTCAGCGCGGGCAGCATCTGCTGCGTCTTTTTGAGGATGGCGTCGCCGGTGGTCAAAATGTTGGCAAACAGCGCGTCGTAATCCTCCGGGGCACGCTCGGCCTGCTTGACCGCCTCCTCGGCGATAACGCGCGCCACGGTGAGGATGGTGCCTTCCTTGGGCTTCATGACCGCCTTATAGGCCGTTTCCGCGCCGCGCTTGAGCGCCTGGGCGAACTGCACGGGCGTGATCCTTTCGATGCCCTCCAGCGCGCGCGCAAAGCCGCGGTAGAGCTGCGAGGTGATCACGCCGCTGTTGCCGCGCGCGCCGCGCAGCGCGCCCTTGGCAAGCGCGGCGGCCGCCTCGCCCGCGCTGAGGTATTCCTTCTGATTGACCTCCTTGGTGGCGGAGGCCATGGTCAGGCTCATATTGGTGCCCGTATCACCGTCCGGCACGGGAAAAACGTTCAGGGCATCCACCGCTTCACGGTTCTTTTCCAGCAGGGCCGCGCCGGTCACCACCATATCGCGCAGCAGCACGCCGTCAATCGTCTTGGTCTGTATCAAAGGTTTTTCCTCCTGACACGCTAGTAATCAGACGCGAACGCCCTCAACGGATATGTTGACCCGGCGCACCTTAACGCCCGTCATGCTTTCCAGCTTGTAGCGCACCGTTTCCACGATGGTCTTGCAAACCTCGGCGATGGAAATGCCGTATTCCACGATGATGAACAGATCCACATCCAGCATGTCGTCTACCAGCTTGAGCTGCACGCCCTTGGACAGGTTTTCGCGGCCCAGCCATTCCACCAGGCCGTCCTTGGCCCGCTTGCTGGACATGGCCACGATGCCGTAACACTCCAGCGCGGCATAGCCGACCACCTTGAGCATCACATCTTCTGTGATGTAGATCGTGCCTATGTCATTTTTGATCTTGCACTCCATGTTTGTCCTGCGCCTCCTTGCGCGGCGGCAAGCCGCCCACAATGCTGACCCATTCGCAAATGCGCAACAGATCAGGATAATTATACATGATTGTCGCTGTTTTCGCAACTGATTCGCCAAAAGGATTTCAGCCGCCTGAATTGTTACGTATTTGTCGCCGGAACGCAGCGCCGCAGCGTCCCGTTTTTGTTCTGTGCGCTTTGCTTTGCGCTTTTGAACGCCAGGATTTTTCCAAAAAGTGTTACTTTTCTTTTGTAAAACGATGCGCCGTGTTTACAAAGGCGCAATATGTGCTATAATAGAAAGGAATCTGCGTGCACGCACGCACCGTCTTTTTGGACCCGCACCCATGGCCACGCTAAGGAGATGTAGCATGAACGCCAACCGCACCAAATACGCTTCCACCCCGACCTACGGGATGCAAAAGCGCGGTTTTATGAAAAAGACCCCTGTGCGGCAGGCCCCGGAAACCCCTGATTTTTCCAGGGTTCCGCAGCCTGCCCCCACCATGCCGCCCGCCGCGCCGCACTCGCAGCCGGCCTTTGCGCAGTCCATGCCCCCGCAGAGCGGGTTTGCGGGCATGCCGCCCTACTTTTCCGCCCCCATGCAGGGTACGGCGCAGGTCCCCTTCGCCTCGCCCAGCTTCATTCAGCCCTCGGCGGGCCAGCCGCCCTTCCAGGGATTCGTGCCGGGAGCTTCCACGGCCGCGCCGCCGCTTGGCAACAGCGCCGCCGCGTTCGGCGCTCCCGCGGCGGGATTTTCGCCGCGCAGCCAGGGCTTTGTGCCGCCTGCGCCACAGGCTTCCCAGCCGTCCCCCGCTGCCGCGCAGACCGTGCAATCCGGCCAGCCGCAGCCCATGCGGCCCGCCGTGCAGCCCGCCATGTACGCCTATTCGCCCATGCAGTCCCCCGTGACAAGCGCGGCGCCGCAGCCCATGCCCGGCTATGCGGCCCAGGGAGGCATGACGCCGCAGGGCGCCGCCTTCGGGACCATGCAGCCGCCCTTTGCACCCGCGCAGCCCCAGGCTGCCGCAGGCACGCCCCAGCAGCCCATGTTCAACCTGCGTACCCCGCCGCGTCAGCCCGCGCATGAGCGCGCGCCCTTCCATGCCGACCGGCTGTGGTCCGTGTTCCTGTTCGGGCTTTTGCCGCTGGTCTTTATTCCCTGCCTGTTTGTGCCCTCCTCGCTGGATGTGATCCGCTATGCGTTTCTGGGCCTGTGCGTGCTGGGGCTGGGCGGCATGTGGTACCGGCAGATGTTCTCCTCCGTCACGCGCCTGATCGTGAGCATGGTTTATGTGGCGCTTTGCATCGTGACCGTCGCCATGATGATGCAGGGCGGGCGCGATGTGCTGCGCACGGGCGCGACGGGCGATCAGCCCGCCTCCGTGCAAAGCAGCGTCGCGCCGGATGCGAACGCCGCCGCTGCGGGCGCCGCCACCGAAACCCCCTCGCCCACGCCGGTGCCCACACCCTCCGGCCCGTCGGAAGCCGAGCAGCGGCTGGAGACCTTCATGGCGCTGTGGCAGAACAACAACCCGCAGGAGATGGTCAGCTTTGTGCAGCCCAGCTGGGCCAGCGCGCAGGAGAACCCCTCCACGGCGCTGTTCGTACTGCTGGCCAACCGCACGCCGGAGGATTACACCATTGAGGAGATCTCCGGCACGGACCAGGACAACAGCCGCACCGTGACCATGACCGCCACCATCAACAAGAACAACGGCAAGGACCCCTCCCTCTACCGCTTCATGGTCATCATGACCAAGGAAGGCGACGAGTGGTACGTGGACCCCAACTCGCTGGCCACCAATGACGAGCTGCAAAGCTCCGAGGAAAACGTGGTCAACAACCTGAGCGTAGCGGATGCCACCCCCACGCCGCGCACCACCGTAACCCCGGCCCCGGCGGGCGATACGACCCTGTACTACAATGTCAACAACGGCAGCTTCTACCACCTGGACCCCTACTGTTCCAGCGTGGCGGAAGAGTATCAGCCGCTGACGGGCACCTTCCTCTACAGCGAGCTGAGCGAATACCTTGGAAAGTACAGTCCCTGCCTGGTCTGCAACGCGCCCACCAGCACGCTGGACTGACGCGCCATCCTCTGCCAAAGAAGGAGCTTTCCCCGTGGACAAGACCAATGTGATGCGCCTTTTGGACGGCATGGGCATTCCCTATACGCCGCGTTCCTATCCCGCGGGCGACAGCGTGCCCAGCGGCGTGGAGGCGGCGCGCCTGATGGGCGAGGACCCCTCGCACGTGTTCAAAACGCTGGTGACGCAGGGCGCTTCGCGGCGATACTACGTGTTTGTGATTCCCGTCGGAGAGGAGCTATCCCTCAAAAAGGCAGCCGCGGCCGTGGGAGAAAAGAGCATCGCCATGCTCAAGAGCAAGGACCTTCTGCCCCTCACAGGCTATGTGCATGGCGGCTGTTCCCCCATCGGCATGAAAAAGCCGTTTCCCACCGCGGTGGATGAAACGGTTGAGCTGTGTGACACGATCATTTTCAGCGCCGGGAAAATCGGCTACCAGGTGGAGATGACCCCGGCGGACCTGCAGCGCGCGGTGCCCTGCACCCTCGCGGATCTGACGGCCTGACGGACCAAATAAGGCGCGGGGCGCATTTCCCGGTTCGGGATGCGCCCCGCGCCTTTTCTTTACAGCTTTTTGATCATGAAAATCTCGTCCAGCAGCGTACCATCGCGCAGGCGGATGGCATCGGGGCTTCGGCCTGTCTCCACAAAGCCCATCCGGTCATAGAGGCGGCGCGCCCGGTCATTGCCCTGGGCATAGGCCAGCTCCAGCTGCATCACGCCCCGGCCGCGCGCGAAAGATTCGATTTCCTCGAACATGGGCGCGGGAATCCCCTCTCCCCAGTACGCCCTGCGCAGCGCGATGGACACCGTGGCGCGGTGGCGGGTTTTCACCCGGTTCATGCAGACCACCTGGCAGGTGCCGGCGATCTCCCCGTCTACGTCGCAGACCACCATCAGGCCATCCTGCTGGCGAGCCAGGTCCCGCAGGAAGGCTTCTTCCGTTTCCACGGGGATATCCCATTCTTCCGGCACGCGCAAAAGAAAGTCCGTTTCCTCCGCACAGGCGCGCAGGTAGGCCAGCATTCCGGCCGCATCCTGCGGCACGGCGGTTCTGAGCACGGCCTGTGCGCCGCCTTTCAACGTGATTTTTCGGGGAAGCATGCGTTTTCCTCCTTAAAACAAAACAGCGGGAGAGCAGCCGCCCTCCCGCCTCATTGGCAAAATCAGTACGTGTACGCCATGACCACGCCGCCCATGTTGTCCAGGCTGGCCTGGTAGCTGCTGGCGGGATTGGGTACGGGCAGCTGCACGCTCTGCGCGTCGTCTGCGATCTTGATGCGCACCACCTCGTACTTGAGCGCGCCGTCCTCATAGATGCAGATATGCGGGTGAGCGATCAGGAATTCGATGTATTCCTCCAGGCACATATCCAGCACGCGCATGGCGGCGGAATGGGCCTTGCCCACATAGCGGTAGAGGTTGAGCTGCGCGGAAACGCCGGTCTTGTAGCTCTTGTCCTCCCAGCCCTTGGGGAAGTCGGCCGTGGGGAAACGGAAGATGATGCCGAAGCGCCAGCAGTTTTCCGTCAGCCACGCGCCCTGCTCCGATTCGGCCTGGAATTTCAGGTTGTTGAGCTCGGCGTTGTCGCGCTGGTACACGTCCATGCGGAAGGACATGCCGGTGTGATAGTCGCTGTTGCCGGGATAGTTGACTTTCTTCTTGGTTTCCTCAATGAGGGTATTGCCGGAGTAGCGGGAGGAGAGGCTTTCCATCTCCGCGTTGAACAATTCCTCCTGCGCCTCGACCGAGCGGTAGCCTTCCATCACGATGTAGTACTCCAGCCCGGCCTCCTCCTTGGCGGCGGTGAGGGCCTCGCTCAGCGCGTCATAGGCGGGTTGAAACACCTGCACGCTGCTGTTCTGCACCTGAATCTCGAAGTTGCTGGCCGTGCCGATGCTCACCAGGCCTTCGCTGGAGAAATCCGCAGGCAGCGAATGCCAGGGATTGACCAGCAGAAGCCCGCCGTTGATGAGCGACGCGCGGTCGAGCGTGATGGTGCTGGTGTTTTCCAGGCCGGCGTTGCTTTCATCCTCGATGCGCCAGAGGGTATCGTTCAGGGTCTTTTCCCAGGACGGCAGGTCCGCGGAGGAAACCACGCCGGTGCTGGGCGCGAGCGCGGCGCTCTGCTCGGCGCGCAGCTCGTTCATCATGGCGTTGAACTCCAGCTCGGCCTCGGCGTTTTCGTTTTCGATGCGGTCGCGGGTGGCGACGTAATCGCTTGTGACCGCCATGGAGCACAGATAAAACACGCCGACGCCCACCACCACCACAATCGCCAGGATGCCGGCGGCGCGAAGCAGCGTTTTGTAGGGATCGCGCTTCATTTTGTGGATCTTCTTGTTGGAGTTGACTCGCATACGGCGATACCACCTTTCCGGGCTTAACCCAGCAAACGTCCGATCACCTCATAGAGGTGTTCCAGCTCCTGCGCGCTGTTATAGGAAAGCGTGATTTTGCCCCGCGTCTCCGTGCCGGAGAGCGTGGTCTTGAGGCCCAGGGCCTCGCGCATGGCGTTTTGCAGCGCCATCAGCTCGGGGCCGGCCTCCCGCCTGGGGGCTGTCTGGCGCGCGGCGGGGCGCGCCTTGGCCAACTCCTCGAGCCTTCGCACGCTGTACCCGTGCAGCACGCACTGGTGCGCCAGCTCCAGCTGGCGCGCCTCGCTGTCCAGCCCGGCCAGCACGCGCGCATGGCCGGCGGACAGGTCGCCCGTGACCACCAGGTCGGTCACGGCCTTGGGAAGATTGAGCAGGCGCAGCGCGTTGGCGATGGCCGGGCGGCTCTTGCCCAGCTTGCGCGCGGCCTCCTCCTGCGTATAGCCGCATTCCTGCATGAGGCTGCGGATTGCGGCGGCTTCCTCGATGGGGTTGAGGTCCTGGCGCTGAAGGTTTTCAATCAGCGCGGCCTCCATCTGCTGCTCGCTGGTCATGCTGCGCACGATGCAGGGCACCGTCTCCAGCCCCGCCAGGCGCGCTGCGCGATAACGGCGCTCGCCCGCGACGATGCGGTAGCGCATGCCGTTTTCCACCACCAGAATGGGCGAGATCACGCCCGCCTCGCGGATGCTGTCGGCCAGCTGCTCCAGCGCTTCCTTGTCAAAGTCCCGCCTGGGCTGAGAGGCGTTGGGGTCAATCTCGTCGATGGAGATATCGCGCACCACCGTTTCCAGCAATTCGCCATTCTGTGGCAAAAGCACATCCAGGCCCCTGCCCAGTCCGCCGCGTTTCATCCTCACCGACTCCTATCTGTTACGCTGCAAAAACTCCTGCGCCAGCCTGCGGTAGCTGTCCGCCCCCAGGCTGCGGGGATCGTACAGGTGAATGGGCAGGCCGTGACTGGGCGCTTCGCCCAGGCGCACATTGCGTGGGATCGCCGTGGCGAACACGCGGCTTTTGAAATGCTTCTTGACCGAATCCACCACCTGGATGCCCAGGTTGGTGCGCGCGTCCAGCATGGTCAGCAGCACTCCCTCGATGTCCAGGCCGGGGTTGAAGGCATGCTTGACGCGGTTGACGGTGTTCATCAGGCTGGACACGCCCTCCAGCGCGTAGTATTCGCACTGGATGGGGATGAGCACGCGCTGGGCCGCCGTCAGGGCGTTGACCGTGAGCAGTCCCAGCGAAGGCGGGCAATCCACGAAGAGGAAGTCGTAGTCCCCCTCGATGGTTTTGAGCAGATACCGCAGACGATATTCCCGGCGGTCCAGCTCCACCAGCTCCAGCTCCGCGCCCGCCAGGCGGATGTCCGAGGGAATCAGGCTCAGCCCCTTGACGCAGGTGCTTTGCAGGCAGGAGGGCAGCGGCGTGCGTCCCATCAGCGCTTCATAGACCGAATGGGCGCCCGCGCTGCCGCCGATGCCGCTGGTGGTATTGCCCTGGGGGTCCAGGTCTACCAGCAGCACGCGCTTGCCCGCTTCGGCCAGACAGGCTGCCAGGTTGATTGCGGTCGTGGTTTTGCCCACGCCGCCCTTCTGATTGGTGATGGCGATCGTCTTGCCCATATCAGTCCTCGTTCATATCCATTCGTGCGCCCTTGCGCCAGGGACCATTGTACCCTGTCGCACGAAAAAAGTAAAGCACTCCCCTCAGAACACGAGGGATACCTCCGCGTCGCCGTCCTCGCCTAGCTCATCGAGCACGTAGCTCTCGGGCGGCGCGTTCAGGCGGGAGTATTCGTAGGCCAGCTGCTCCTCCACGTCGCCGCCGCGGCTTTCAAACTCGGCCACGGCCTCCTTGGCCTCCTCGGTGAACTCCTCCAGCGTCATGCCGTTGGCCATGATATAGGAAGCGATCTCCTTGCCCACATAGCGGAAGTGCCACGGCTCAAACTTGATGCCGGTCACATCCTCCTTTTCCTCCAGGAAGCGCAGGATGAAGCCGAAGGTATCGCAGTTTTCCTTCATCCACTGGGCTTCAGGGGTCCACTTGAAATCCTGCGTCATGGTGGGGCGGCCGGCGTAATCGGCATTGAGGATGTCGGCGCAGATCCCGGTCTGGTGCTCGCTGGAGCCGGGCTTGGCCACATAGCCGTCATCGACGTTGTTGTTGCGGGCCAGGTAGTTGGCATAGGTGGTGGACTGGGTGCCGTAGCTGCGATAGCCGCTCTTGAGATAGAGCACCATGCCGGTCTCTTCATCATAGGTGGCGGTCTTTTCCTTGCCGTTTTCGTTTACGTACACATATTCAGTGACGTAGGAGGCCGCGTTGAACATTTCCGTCAGCGCCTTGGCCGCCGTTTCTTCCAGATACACGGCGGCGGACGTAGCCCGCTTCACCCCGGTCACCTTCACCAGCGGGTCGGGCTCAAAGTCCTCATCCAGCATGTTGTCGCCGTTGACCAGTATCGCGTACTTGGACTGGATCTCCGTCAGCGATACGGGGTAAGTCCAGCGCACCTCGGGCAGATCGATTTCCTGCGCAAACGCCCCGCAGGCGGACAGGCACAGGATGACCGTCAGAATACCGCACACCAGCTTGTTCATGCGAGCACCTCATTCATTCGTAGCTTGATGGATCAAAAAATCATACACGCCCAGCTTGTAGCCGGTCATGTAGGTTTCCATGGG
>DVIV01000053.1 GCA_018710985.1 Candidatus Limiplasma pullicola | reverse complement strand
TCAGCTTGTCGAAAAAGTCCGCCTGCGGCGGCCTTTTCCGCCAGAAGCTTAAGAAATGTTTGCGCCCAGGGGCGCAAACTCCCCGCCCGCCCGGCAAAGCCGGGCGATACGAATTCACTTTGGAGGAACTGTGGGTCCTCCAAACCTCCCCAAATGGGTTATTTGGCAGTCTGCGGGGCGGCCTGAAGGCCGCCCCTTTTCAGCCGTTGCCGCCTGCGTTGTCCCCGGCCTGATAGACGGTGCCGTCATCCGCCAGTATGTCAGCCCAGTAGCAGAGGTCCCAGTTTCCGCTCTGCGGGTTGAGCTGCCTGAAACAGACGTTCCACACCCGCTCCTTTTCCGCGGATTGCAGGGAGCACAGGCACAGCTCCATATCCAGACGATACTCCTGATCGAGCGTTTCCGCCCGGATGCCGCATGCCTGCGCGATGGCTTTCCTGGCGATGGCCAGCGCCTCCTCCTGGGGCAGGTCGCCTTCCTCGGGCAGCACGCTCACACTCATGGAGGTAGACACATACAACCGGTCGTAGAGGGCGCGGTCCTCCAGGCTCCAGAACCACCGGGGTCCGCGCTCGGCTTCCCAGCGTTTTGTCAGGGCGCTTTCTTCGCCCAGCACCGCCTCCAGCACCTCCCCGCCCGGCGATGCGACGGTAACAGCCCCCGCAAACACCGGCAGGTCTGCCGGAGCAAAGCTCACAATCCAGGCGGCGCTCCCGTCCGCCAGCGTGACAAAGGTTTCCCAGTGCTCAAGCGCCCTGTCCTCGATGCCGTAGAGGGGAAAATCATACAGGTTTTCCCCTGCGGGCGCCAGCACGTCGGCACGTGCCGCAAGCTGCTCCATGGCTATGGCAAGCGCCTCGGCCCGGGGAAGGTCCTCCGCCGTGGGCACGGCTTCGCTCTCTACCTCAAGGGACGTGGCCTTCGCAGCGCAAACGCAGAGCAATACCGCCAGAAACAGCGCCGGCCATGCTTTTGTTTTCAATCCTCTTCCTCCTTTCCATGGTGTTGTTGGATGCTTCTTTCCATTTATAACGCATTTGCGGACTGTTTTGTTCCCGTTGAAAAGCGTCTTGGCACATTTCTGATGAAATTTATTGCGTTGCTTGACTAAAGTGTTAAAGCGTGCTATACTGTCCACCATCCCGGAAGGAGGGGTTCCATGTCTGTTCCCGATGTGCTGAGCGCTCAGGAGCGCCTGGTGCTGAATCTGCGCGGGCTGTACGAGAGCTACGGCTACGCCCGCTTTCCCATGCGCCGCTTTGAGGAATACGCGCTCTACCTGGAAAACAAGAGCTTTCTCACCAGTGAAAGCGTGCTCAGCTTTACCAACGCCAGCGGCCATCTCATGGCTCTCAAGCCGGATGTGACGCTGTCCATCGTCAAGCGGGCGCGGCCGGAGCGGGGGCAGGTGGAGAAGCTGTACTACCATGAAAGCGTATACCGCCTTTCGCCCACCGATCATGAATTCAGCGAAATCGGCCAGCTGGGCGTGGAGCTTCTGGGCGACGTGGATCTCTACGGCACGTGCGAGGTGCTGCGTCTGGCCATTGAAAGCCTGCGGATGACCGGAGCGGATTTTGTGCTGGACATCAGCCACATGGGCTTTACGGGCGGTCTTTTGGCCGACGCGGGGCTGGACGGCACGCAGCGCGAGCAGGCCAGCCGCCTCATCCGTCAGAAGAACGCGCACGAGCTTGCACGGCTGCTTTCGCAGTGGCAGGTGCCGCCCTTCTATGCCGGGCGCATTGCGCAGCTGCCTGCGCTGTGCGGCGATTTCACCCAAACCCTGCGGCGCGCGGCGGATATCGCCGTGGGAGCAGACATGAAGCAGGCCGTGGGCGAGCTTTCCAGCCTGTATGCGGCGCTGGATGCGCTGGATTTGTGCGGACATGTGCGGTTGGATTTCTCCATTGTCAACGACTTGGATTACTACAACGGCCTGGTATTCCAGGGCTATGTAGAGGGGGCGCCGCGCGTGGCGCTCAGCGGCGGACGCTATGACCGGCTGATGCGCAAATTCGGGAAATCCGGCGACGGCCTGGGTTTCGCACTGTATCTGGACCAGCTTCAGCGCGTGCTGGCCCGGCCCGCGGGCGACGATGTGGACGCGCTGGTGCTCTACGATGCGCGGGACGAGGCGGCCAGGGTGTTTCAGGCGCTGGACGGGCTGAGGGCGCAGGGGCTGCGGGTGCTTGCGGCGCAGCTGCCGCCGCCCGGCCTGCGAGCGGCCCGCACGCTGCGCTATCAGGACGGAGGGCTTGAGGAGGTGAGCGGCGCATGCTGAACGTGGCATTGCCCAAAGGGCGGCTGGGCGACAAGGTATACCGCCTGTTCAAAGCTGCGGGCTACGACTGTGCCGCCATGGAGCAGGACGACCGGCGGCTGGTGCTGACCGACGAAAAAGGGGAAATGAGCTACCTGCTGGTCAAGCCCTCGGACGTGGCCATCTACGTGGAGCACGGCGCGGCAGATGTCGGCGTGGTGGGCAAGGACGTGCTTCTGGAGGGCGGAAGCGACGTGTACGAACTGCTGGACCTGGGCTTTGGCAAATGCCGCATGGCGGAGGCCGCGCCCGTGGGCTTCCGGGAGGACCGCCAGCGGCCGCTGCGCGTAGCCACCAAGTACCCGGCGATCGCCCGGCGCTTCTATGCCGCGCAGAGCCGGGAAATTGAGATCATCAAGCTCAACGGCTCCATCGAGCTGGCGCCTCTGCTGGGTCTTAGCGACGTAATCGTGGACATTGTGGAAACGGGAACCACCCTCCGGCAGAACAACCTGGAGGTCACCCGCGAGATTCTGCCCATCAGCGCGCGCTTCATCGCCAACAAAGCCGCCATGAAGTTCAAGGAGCCGGCCATCTCCCAGCTGCTTTCCCGCATCCGGACCCAACTGAGCCAAAAGGAGGAACGCCCATGATCCGCATCGTATTCTATGAGGGGCAGCCCGCCGCCCAGCTTTTGGACCGCGCCGCCGAAGTCAAGCGCGACGTGACGCAGGCGGTGGAACGCATCGTGGAGGATGTGCGCCTGCGCGGCGACGAAGCCGTATTGGACTATTGCGAAAAATTCGACGGCGCGCGGCCCGACGGCCTTCTGGTGCCCCAGGAGGAGCTGGACGCGGCGTTTTCCCAGGTGGAGCCGGAATTTCTCGATACGCTCAAGCTCGCCGCCCGCAACATCGAGCGCTTTCACCGCCTGCAAAAGCGCGCGGGCTTTGTGGACACTCCCGCGCCCGGCGTGGTGGTGGGCCAGCGCGTGCTGCCGCTGGCCAGCGCCGGACTGTATGTGCCCGGCGGTACGGCGCGCTATCCCTCCAGCGTGCTGATGGACGCCATTCCCGCCAAAATCGCCGGGGTGGAAACCATCGTCATGGCCACCCCGCCCGGTCCGGACGGCAAGGTGCCCGCCCCCATTCTGGCGGCGGCAAAGCTCGCGGGCGTGCGCACCGTGGTGCGCGCGGGCGGAGCGCAGGCCGTGGCTGCGCTGGCTTTCGGCACGCAGACCGTTCCCAAGGTGGACAAGATCGTCGGCCCCGGCAACATCTATGTGGCCACCGCCAAGCAGCTGTGCTATGCACGCGGCCTGTGCGACATCGACATGATCGCCGGCCCCAGCGAAATCATGATCATCTCCGACGGCGGAAGCAACCCCGTCCATCTGGCGGCGGACCTGCTTTCACAGGCGGAGCACGACCGGCTGTCGTCAGCATGGCTGGCCGTGACCGACGCTGCGCTGGCCAGGGCCGTGGCAGCGGAGGTGGAGCTGCAGCTCAAGCTGCTCCCGCGCGAGGAAATCGCCCGCACCTCCATCGAGCAGAACGGCCGCATTCTCGTGGTGGACAGTCTGGAAACTGCCGCCCGTCTGGCAGACGAGATCGCGCCGGAGCACCTCGAACTGTGCGTGGACGATCCCTTCGGCCTGCTGCCGCTGGTGCATTACGCCGGAAGCGTGTTCCTGGGCCGCAGCTGCCCCGAACCCCTGGGCGATTATCTGGCCGGGCCGAATCACACCTTGCCCACCAGCGGCACGGCGCGTTACTCCTCCCCCCTGGGGGTGGATGATTTCTGCCGCCGTTCCAGCTACCTGTACTATACCCCCGCGGCGCTTGAACAGGTATCCGAGGACGTGATGCGCTTTGCCCGCCGTGAAGGGCTCGACGCACACGCCAACGCCGTCGCTGTGCGCATGGAGGACCGCTCATGAGCCATTTTCTGATTCCCGCGCTTTCCGGTCTGGACCCCTACGTGCCGGGCGAGCAGCCCCAGGACCGCCGGTATGTGAAGCTCAACACCAATGAAAGTCCCTTTCCTCCCTCCCCCCGCGTGCTGGATGCGCTCAGCCGCGAGGAGGTTTCCCGGCTCAACCTCTACTCCGACCCGACGGCTCTGCCGCTCCGCCGCGCCATCGCCGAGCAGTACGGCGTTTCGCCGGACAACGTGTTCTGCGGCAACGGCTCGGATGAGGTGCTGGGATTCAGTTTCCTTGCCTTTGCGGATACGGCGCATCCCGTCACCTTCCCCGCGGTAAGCTACGGCTTCTATCGGGTGTTTGCGGGCCTGTTCCGCGTGCCCGCGCGCACCGTGCCCCTCCGGGAGGACTTCACCGTACCCGTGGAGCCGTTTTTGAACACGGGCGGCATGGTGGTGCTGGCCAACCCCAACGCGCCCACCGGCATCGCGCTTCCACTGGAGGAGGTGGAGCGCATCGTGCGGGCCAATTCTGACCACATCGTGCTGGTGGACGAGGCATACGTCGATTTTGGCGGCGAAAGCGCCCTGCCCCTGCTCAAAAGCTGCCCCAACCTGCTCATCGTGCGCACGTTTTCCAAATCGCGCTCGCTGGCGGGCGCGCGCCTGGGCTATGCTCTGGCCAACGCTCCCGTCATCGAGGACCTCAACCGCGTCCGGTACAGCTTCCACCCCTACAACATCAACCGCCTGAGCATGCTGGCGGGCATCGAGGCCATGCGCGACACGGCCTACTTCGAGGCCTGCGTGCAGAGCATCGTGCGCCAGCGGGAGGAAACGGCGGCGGAGCTTCGCGCCCTGGGCTTTACCATGACGGTAAGCCGCGCCAACTTCCTATTTGCGGCCCATCCGTCGCTGACCGCGCGCGATTACTATGAGGCGCTCAGAAAACGCGGCGTGCTGATTCGCTGCTGGGACGACCCGGCGCTCAGGGAGCACGTGCGCATCTCGGTGGGCACGCGGGAGGAGATGCGCCGCCTCGTGCTGGAGACGCGCGCCATTCTCTCAGAAAGGACGATATCATGAGAAGCGCAACCATCCAACGCAAAACCGCGGAAACCGACATTTCCCTCTCCCTGAATCTGGACGGTACGGGAAAGGGCGACATCCGGACCGGCTGCGGCTTTCTGGACCACATGCTCACCCTCTTTGCCGCCCACGGCCGCTTTGACCTGCGCGTGTGCTGCGCGGGCGATACGCAGGTGGACGACCACCACACCGTGGAGGACATCGGCATCGCGCTGGGTCAGGCGCTGCGCTCCGCCCTGGGGGACAAGCGGGGCGTGAGGCGATACGGTCAGCGCCTCCTGCCCATGGACGAGACGCTGGCACTGGTCGCCGTGGACCTCAGCGGCCGGGCCTGCCTGGGCTTTGACGTGCCCCTGCCCGCGCAGAAGGTGGGCACGTTCGACACCGAGCTGGTGGAGGAGTTTTTCCTCGCTCTCGTGCGTGAAGCGGCACTCACGCTGCATATCCGGCTGATGGCGGGCAGGAACACGCATCACATCATCGAGGGTATCTTCAAGGCCGTGGCCCGCGCCCTGCGCGAGGCCTGCGAAATCGACCCGGCCACCGCCGGGGAAATTCCCTCCACCAAGGGCACGCTGGGAGGGAACGCGCCATGATCGCCGTGGTGGATTACGGGGTGGGCAACCTCTATTCGCTCACCTGCTCGCTCAGGCATATCGGCGCGGCATGCACGGTCACGCGCGAAGAAGAGGCGCTGCGCACAGCGGACTGCATCATTCTGCCCGGCGTCGGAGCCTTCGGGGACGCGGCGGAAAAGCTGCGTGCCCTCAGGCTGGATGCGCTGCTGCGCGAGCTGGCCGGGCAGGGCAAGCCGCTCATGGGCATCTGTCTGGGCATGCAGCTGCTCTTTGACAAAAGCTATGAATACGGCGAGCACGCGGGCCTTGGCCTGATTCCCGGCGAGGTGCGGCCCCTCGCGCCCGTCCTCGCCCCCGGCGCGAAGGTGCCGCATATGGGCTGGAACAGCCTGCACCTCAACCGTCCGGAGGACCCGCTGCTCTCCGGCGTGCGCGAGGGCGATTTCGTGTACTACGTGCATTCGTTCTATGCGACCGGCTGCGGCGAGGCGCTCGTCGCGAGCTCCGAGCATGGCGGGGTCACGGTGGCGGGTGCCGTGCGGCGCGGATGCGTGTGCGGCACGCAGTTTCATCCGGAAAAGAGCGGCGCGGTGGGCCTGCGTATCCTGCGGGCCTTCGCCATGGGAGAGGGGGATGCGGCATGCTGATTTATCCGGCCATTGACCTGCGCGGCGGGCGTGTGGTGCGCCTGACGCAGGGGGATTACGACCGCATGACCGTCTACGGCGACGATCCGGTGGCTGTGGCGCAGGGCTTTGTAGAGGCCGGTGCCACCTGCCTGCACGCGGTTGATCTGGACGGCGCGAAGGACGGCAGCCCCAGGAACCGCAGCGTCATCGGGCAGCTGTGCACGCTGCCGCTTAGCGTGGAGGTGGGCGGCGGCATGCGCACGGAAGCCGACGTGGAGGCCGCCCTCGCCCTGGGCGCGGAGCGCGCCATTCTGGGCACCGCAGCCGTGGAGGATTTCTCGCTGGTTGAGCGGCTGGTGAAGCGCTGGGGCGCGCGCATCGCGGTGGGCGCGGACGCACGCGGCGGCAAGGTAGCCACGCGCGGCTGGCGCGAGGTGAGCGATCTGGATGGCGTGGCCTTCTGCCGAAAGCTCGCGGACGCGGGGATCAAAACCGTCATCTATACCGACATCGGCCGCGACGGCGCGCTTTCGGGCACCAATCTGGAGGTCTACGCGCGCCTGTCCGGCATCGCCGGGCTTCAGGTCATCGCCTCGGGCGGTGTCAGCTTTGAATCGGAGATCGCAGCGCTTCGTGACATGGGCCTCTACGGCTGCATTCTGGGCAAGGCGCTCTATGCGGGAAAGCTCAGGCTGGAACGCGCGCTGGCCATCGCCAGAGGGGAGGCGCAGCCATGCTGACCCGGCGCATCATCCCCTGCCTGGACGTGCGAAACGGACGGGTGGTCAAGGGTGTGAACTTCGAGGGCCTGCGTGACGTGGACGACCCCGTTACCCTCGCCCGCTTTTACAACGACTCCGGCGCGGATGAGCTTGTGTTTTACGACATCACCGCCAGCGCCGAGGGCCGGCCACTGTTTGCGGACGCGCTTCGGGCCGTGGCGGCGGAGGTGTTTATCCCCCTCACCGTGGGCGGCAGCATCAATACTCTGGACGACTTTGACCGCGTGCTCAAATGCGGCGCGGACAAGGTCAGCGTCAACAGCGGCGCCATCCGCGACCCCTCGCTCATCGCCCGCGCAGCCAAGCGCTACGGCGACCAGTGTGTGGTGCTGAGCATGGATGTCAAGCGTGTGGACGGGCGCTTCCACGTCTTTGCGCGTGGCGGGCGTGACGATACGGGGCTGGACGCCATCGACTGGGTCAGGCGCGGCGTGGACAGCGGCGCGGGCGAGGTCGTGGTCAACTCCATCGACACCGACGGCGTGCGCCGGGGCTTTGATGTGGAAATGCTCCGGGCCGTGGGCGAGGCGGTATCCGTGCCCATCATCGCATCGGGCGGCGCGGGCTGCCGCGAGGATTTTCTCGACGTGTTCCGGCTCGATTGCGTGGACGCGGGGCTGGCCGCCTCCATCTTCCATTCGCGCGAGGCGGATATCCGCGCCCTCAAGCGCTGGCTCAATGAAAATGGCGTACCCATGCGCCTTGTGGAGGATTGACAAATGGATTATGAAACGCTCGTCTCCGGCCTCAAATTTGATGAAAAGGGCCTCATCCCCGTGGTGGTCCAGGACTATGTGACCCACGAGGTGCTGACCCTCGCCTACATGAACCGGGAAAGCCTTAAAATCACGCTGGAGGAAAAGCGCACCTGCTTCTACAGCCGCAGCCGCCAGTGCCTGTGGCGCAAGGGCGAAACCAGCGGCAATGTGCAGACGCTGGTTTCCCTCACCGCCGACTGCGACGGCGACGCGCTGGTCGCACAGGTCAAAAAGGCCGGTCCTGCCTGCCACACGGGCAGCGAGAGCTGTTTTTTCGACGGTCTGTACGAAAACGATGAGATTCGTCCCTTCTCCCTCTCTGCGCTCATGGAGGTCATCGCCGGGCGCAAGACCTCGCCCAAGGAAGGCAGCTACACCACCTACCTCTTTGAGAAGGGCCGGGACAAGATCCTCAAGAAGGTCGGCGAGGAATGCACCGAGGTGCTCATCGGCGGCGCGAAGGGCGACAAGGCCGAAACCACCTACGAACTGGGCGACCTCATCTACCACGCCATGGTGCTGATGGTGGAGATGGGCATTTCCCTGGAGGATGTGGTGCGTGAGCTGGCCCGCCGCCATGTGATTGACAAAAAGGTAAAACAGGAGCGCATGCAATGATTTTTCCAAGCAATGCCCATACCCACTCCCGCTGGTGCGACGGCGTGGATACCATTTTTGACATGGTGGAGGCGGCCCGTGCCCTCGGCTTTGTAAGCCTGGGCTTTTCGGGCCATGCAGGTCAGGGATTCGACCCGGCCTATTCCATGGCTCCCGATGCGCAGGCGAGCTATTTCGCGCAGCTCCGCGCCCTGCAGGCCGCGCCGGAACCCGGCTTCCCCCGCCTGTGGGCGGGGCTGGAGGTAGACGCGCTGGCCCACGAGGACCTGCGCCGCGCGGACTATGACGAAGCGGATTATGTGATCGGTTCGGCGCATTACCTGTGCGAAAGCTGGCAGGGGATGCCCGTGGCCGTGGACGGCGATCCGGCGCTGCTCCGGCGCTATGTGGATGAGGTGTACCATGGCGACGGGCTGGCCATGGCAAGCGACTATTTCGACATTGAGGTGCAGGCCCTCTTGCGCGACCAGCCGCCCATCATCGGCCACTTCGACCTGCTGCGCAAATATGCCGCTTCCCTGTCGCTCTTTGACGAAAGCGATCCCGCCTATCGCCGGCTGGCTCTCTCCGCGCTGGAGCGCGCCTTCCCCTGCGGCGGCGTGCTGGAGATCAACACCGGCGGCATGGCGCGGGGCTACCTGCCTACCCCTTACCCCACGCTGGAGCTGCTGGGCGCCTGGCATGAGCTGGGCGGAAAAATCACCCTCACCTCCGATTGCCATGACCGGCGGTACCTGACCCATGCTTTTCCGGAAGCGGCAGCTCTGGCCCGGCAGGCGGGTTTCCGAACCGTCCTGCGGCTGGGCGTGGGTGAAGCGCTGTGGGAGGAAACGGCACTGTAAGCGAAACGCAAAGCGGCTCCGGGGCAAATGCCCCGGAGCCGCTTTTTTCCTTCATTTCATCAATCAGTTCAGGCGGTCCTTGTAGATCTTGGCGTCCGCTTCCTCCACCCAGGCTTCGACGGCGGCGTTGTACGCCTCGTCCTGCTTCTGGGTGAGAAGCTCGCTTTCCAGCGCCTCGCGCACCGCGTCCAGCCCAACCTCGCCCTCGGCCGCGTCGCTCACATACTTGATGATATGGATGCCGTACTCGCTGCGCACCGGCTCGCTCACATCACCCACGTTGGCCAGCGCCATGGCCGCGTCGCGGAACTCGGTCACCCAGTTGGTGCTGTCCGCGCTCACAGGATAGCCGTTTTCCTTGGCGGGAGAGGTCTCCATGCCGGGATCCTGGCCGTACTGTTCGATAAGGGCGTCGAAGTCCTCGCCAGCGGAAATCTTCTCCAGCACCTCGTCCACGGTGGGCTGGATGGCGACATAGGCCGCTTCCTTCGCATCCGCCAGCTGGCTTTCCAGGTCCGCGATCTCGGTGGTGCACGTGTCCACGGTCTCGGTCAAAGTGGCGCGATTCTGGGCAGTCGCTTCGTCATCCGCGGAAGCATCCTCACCCAGATCGGTCAGCGAGTTCTGGGCGGTGGTCAGCTCGGTCTGCTTTTCGCTGATCTGGCTCTCCAGATCGCTGATGGTCTCGCTGTCCTCGTCGGTGAACTCAATCAGGATGTGCTTGACATAGCGGTAGCCGGCAGGCACATAGTAGATGGTCGAGCCGTTCTGCACGTCCGTGCCATAACTGGAGGGCGAATTGCCGTAGGTGGTCATGGCGCTTTCCACATGGGTGTTGTAGGCCTCCTGCAGCTCTTCCTCGCTGACGGTCACGTCCTTGACGGCCTCATTGTACACCTTTTCCAGCACCGTGCTTTCGGTTTCATACGTCAAAAGCTCGTCGCGGGTAGGATAGCCATACTCGGCCATCTTCGCTTCCACGGCGGCATCCAGCTCTTCGCCTTCCAGCTCCGTATCGGCAAAATCAACGCTCTTGACGCTGTCGAAGTACATCGTGTAGGCGCTGTCGACCGTTTCGTCGATCTCGGTCTGCTCCTCCTCGCTGAGCACGTCCAGGCCCAGGTCAGCGGCCTTCTTTTCCAGCACGGCCTGCTGCACCATGGCGTCGATGGCGCTGTCCTGCGCCGCGGAAATGATGGACGCATCCGTGCGGTCGTAGGGGAGGCCGTAACCGCCGTACATTTGCTCCTCATAATTCATGACGGCCTCAACCTGCTCGTTGACCTCCGCCTTGGTAAAGGTCTTGCCGACCACCTCGATGATGGGGGTCTGCTTGTCCACTTCCTCGTCCTTGATGATAAGGGAGCAGCTGCTGGCCGCCAGCAGGGCGAAAACCAGCATGAAGGCCAGAATGACACGCTTGCGCATGAGAACTTCTCTCCAATCCTGTAAAGTCGTGATAACGCGCTTTTTGTATTATACTCGAAGCGCCCTTTTGCCGCAAGGCTTTTTTCGCATGTTCACGCCTTATTCACAGGCGCCTTGCGAAATCCTGTGACCATGCATACCGCCACCAGCCGTCCCTCGCCGTCGGTCACCTCCACGCGGTAAAGGCAGGTGGACCGCCCGGCGCTGACGCACGCCGCCTCAGCATAGAGGCGCTCGCCTGCGCCGGGGCGCAGGTAATGCATGTCTGCGCACTGGCTTACGGTGAGGATGCCGCCGGCATTGGCCGCTACGGCAAAGGTGGTGTCGCACAGGGTATAGACCGCGCCGCCCTGCGCTACGCCCCCGGCGTTGAGGTGCATCGGGGTGAGCGGCATGGAGCATCTGGCCCCGTCCGCCGTCACTTCGTCGATGGTGATGCCGCAGGCCTCCATGGCAAAGCGGTCGGCTGCGAAAAAGGCCCGGCTTTCTTCCAGCGTTCTGGTCATTGTCCCAGCCTCCATGCGAGCAGCTCCTCGCCCGTCTCCAGCGCGCGGATGGAGAACAGCCCGTTTTCATAGATCATGTAGCTTTTGGGCTGGCCCTCTTTTGGCAGCGCCGCGGAGCCGGGGTTGAGATAGGTGTAATCCCCCTGCGTAAGGGCGCAGTGCACGTGCGTGTGCCCGTGGATGAGCACGTCGCCCGGCTTATGCGGGGGCGGGCATTCGGTGTTGAACAGGTGGCCGTGCGTCACAAAGGCGCAGTGCCCGCCTTCCAGCGGCAAAAGCGCGTAATCCGCCATGATGGGAAACTGCAGGACCATCTGGTCCACCTCGGCGTCACAGTTGCCGCGCACGCACAGGGGCACGATGGGGCTTTCGTTCAAAAGCCGGATGACCTCCCTGGGCTCATAGCGGTCCGGCAGGTCGTTGCGCGGGCCGTGATAGAGCAGATCGCCCAGCAGGAAAAAGCGGTCCGCGCCCTCGCTGCGCAGGCGCTCAAGCACCCTTTCCGCCGCCGAGGCGCTGCCGTGCAGGTCCGATGCAAAAAGAATCTTCATGATCAGTCCATCCCTTTCAGTTCCAAAATGACGGGACAGTGGTCGCTTCCCATCACCTTATCGTCAATATCCGCCAGCGCCACATTGGGCGCAATGCGCTCGCTCACCAGGAAATAGTCGATGCGCCACCCGATGTTCCGCTCGCGGCTGCGCTGCATGTAGCTCCACCAGCTGTAGCGGTCCCGCTCGTCAGGGTGAAGCAGGCGGAAGGTATCCACAAAGCCGCGGTCCAGCAGCGCCGTCATCTTCTCCCGCTCCTGCGGGGTGAAGCCCGCGTTCTGGGTGTTGGTTTTGGGGTTTTTCAGGTCGATTTCCTTATGGGCCACATTCATGTCGCCGCAGACCACCACGGGCTTTTGGGCATCCAGGCCGCACAGGTAATCCGCGAACGCGTCTTCCCACGTCATGCGGTATTCCAGACGGGTCAGCCCGCGCTGGCTGTTGGGCGTGTAGACCGTGACCAGAAAGAACCGTTCGAATTCCAGGGTGATCACGCGGCCCTCGTGGTCGTGTTCCTCCACGCCGATGCCCATTTGCACCGACAAAGGCTGCCGGCGGGTGAAAATCGCGGTGCCGGAATAGCCCTTCTTCTCGGCGCTGTTCCAGTACTGCGCGTACCCATCAGGCGCAAAGTCGGCCTGTCCGGGCTGCATCTTGGTTTCCTGCAGGCAGAACGCATCCGCGCCGCAGGCGGCGAAATAGTCCGCGAACCCCTTGGTCAGACAGGCCCTAAGGCCGTTGACGTTCCATGAAATCAGACGCATGGGCGGCAATCCTCCTTCGTATCAGGCATGACGCGGCAGCTGCGCGCACGCGGTTATTGTACCATAACCGCCCGTGTCCGCGCAACGCAGCCGCGCCCGCTTTTCCTTTCCATGTCTGCGCGCGCGGCGCGGGTGTGTCCCTGCCGGGGTTCAGTCGCGCTCTACCGCGCTTTTTCCCTTTCCCTCGTAATAGGCGCTCAGCACGCGCCCGTTCAGCCACGGGGGCAGCAGGGCGTGCAGCCAGACCGCCAGGTGCTGGTCCGGCTTGGCCACGCGCAGGCGGAAGCGCATATGCCTGCGCTCCACGTTTCGGACCAGCTTTTCTCCCAGCCGGTCCGGCGAAAGTCCACCCGCCTCGTCGCGGTGGATAACCGCCACGGCAGCTTCGTACCGGCGGTGATAGGGCGACGTCTCGTCCTCCTCGCGGGCGTTCAGACGCGTGCGCTGGCTTCCCCCGCGATGATCGCCCGGCTCCACCAGGCACACCCGCACACCCCAGGGCGCGGTTTCCATGGCCAGGCATTCCGCGTATCCCTCCAGCGCGTGCTTGCTGGCCGTATATGCGCTCTGAAACGGAATGCCCAAAAGACCGTTGATGGAGGAAAACAGCACGATGCGCCCGCCACCCTGCGCGCGCATGTGCGGCAGGGCCAGCCTCACCATGCGCGCCGCGCCGGTGAAGTTGGTGTCCAGCACGCGGCTGTATTCGTCCGCGCCCGTCTTTTCGCACGAGCCCAGCACCAGCACCGCCGCGCCGCATACCAGCGCGTCCACCCGGGGGCTGATCTCCAGCGCCCTTTGGACAAAGCGCGCGCAGCTTTCCTCATCCGTCACGTCCAGCCGGAGCCGGACCCAGTGCTCCGCGTCTTCCAGCGCTGCCGGCGCGTCCGCAAAGGAGCGCGCTCCAGCCACCACCCGCCAGCCCCGCCCGGCGAACGCCCTGGCCGTGGCCAGTCCCAGCCCGCTGGATGCTCCCGTAATCCAAACCGTTTTGATGGCTGTTCCTTCCCTTCTCAACCTTTTCCGTGCGCCGCAGATGCTGGCGGCATGATGCGTTTTGTCGTCAATCTGCGTCCGCCATCAGCTGCTTCACGCGCAGGCTGGCCGCATATACGGCGTTTTTCCGCTCGCCCTGCGCGGTCACTTCCTCCATGCTCTCCCGAAGACTCAGGCCCCGCACCAGCCCGTCAAACAGCCGCGCCTCCAGCGAAAGCCCGCTCGGCGCCGCCTCCGGCGCAGGGATGTCCTCCCCGGCCCATTCAAACGCCAGGCAGTATTCCCCCTTTTCGGCCTTGGGGTTCTGCTCAATGGCTTCCAGCACCTGCGCAACCGGACCTCGCAGGGTTTTCTCGTATTTCTTGGTCAGATCGCAGCTGGCGCTGACCATGGTGTGAGGCAGCGTCTCCGCCACGGTGTCCAGCAACTCGCGCACACGGTGAGGCGACTCATGCACCACCGCCAGGCGCGACCTGCGCGCCATGTCCAGCAGCTTTTCCCTCAGCTCACCCTTCTGCCGGGGCAGAAAACCGAAGAAGGTGAACTCGCTCACCTCAAAGCCGCTCACGCTCAGGGCCGAAGCCATGGCCGTGGGGCCTGGCACGGCCACCGCCTCGATGCCGTTTGCCACCGCCTCGCGCACCAGCGCGCTTCCGGGGTCCGAGATGCAGGGGGTGCCCGCGTCGGTGGTCACGGCCACGTCAATGCCCTCCTCCAGCATGCGCCGGACAAGCAGCGCGGCCTTGCCGCGCTCGTTGTGCTCATGGCAGCTGGTCAGCGGCGTATGAATATCAAAGGCGCTGAGCAGCTTCTGGGTCACGCGCGTGTCCTCGGCAGCGATCAGCGATACGCTTTTCAGCGTTTCGATGGCGCGGGGCGTCATATCGCCCAGGTTTCCAATGGGAGTGGCGACCACGTACAGGATGGGCATGGCTTACCTCTTTTCAAACACGCGCAGCTTGGCGCTGCGGGCACGGGGATTGCTTGCGGTTTCCTCCGCCGACGGCTTGACCGCGCCGCCCGCCAGCACGCGGCCCAGCGGCTTTTTGCCGCAGGTGCACACGGGCGCCTTGGGCGGACAGGTGCAGGGGTTTTGCAGCTGGCGAAACGTCTGCTTGACGATGCGGTCCTCCAGCGAATGGAAGGTGATCACCAGCAGCCGCCCGCCGGGGGCCAGCAGGTCCACAAAGTCGCAAAGCGCCTGCCTGAGGGGGTCCAGTTCGTCGTTGAGCGCGATGCGCACGGCCTGGAACGTGCGGCGAGCAGGGTGCCCGTCATCCCTGCGGCGCACGGCCTTGGGAATGGCGGCGTCCACCACCGCGACCAGATCGCCCGTGGTCAGGATGGGGGCTTTCGCCCGCCGCTCCACGAAAATCTGCGCGATGCGCGCGGCCCATTTTTCCTCGCCGTAGTCGGTGAGAATGCGGCGCAATTCCTCCTGTGAGATACCGGCCAGGTACTCCGCGGCCGTGGGACCCTGGGAAGGGTCCATGCGCATATCCAGCGGCGCGTCCTCATGGTAGCTGAAGCCGCGCGAGGCCTCGTCGAGCTGATGGCTGCTCACGCCCAGGTCCACCAGCGCGCCGGTGAGCGGCGGCGCGTCCACCGCGCCGAGCAGCGCCTTTGCGTCGTGAAAGTTGCCGTGAATCGCCCGAAAGCCGGGATAGGCCCCGAGGCGCGCTGAAGCGGCGGCAATGGCCTCGCCGTCGCGGTCGATGCCGTACAGCCGCGCCGTGCCGCCCGAAAGGCGCAGAATGCCCTCGCTGTGGCCGCCGCCGCCCAGCGTTCCGTCCAGGTAGACGCCGTCGGGCCGGGGCGCCATCCATTGCATGACCTCGTCAAAGAGCACCGGCACATGATGAAACGCGTTATCCATGCATCCTCCGTAAAAGCGGGCCGGTTTCCCGGCCCGCCGTCCGTTCTTATGCCTGCTTCAGGTCCTCGATGCGCGCCTTGAGAGCTTCGAGCATGCTTTCCGTGGTTTTCAGCTTCTCGCGCTCCTGCTCCACCAGCTGAGCCGGCGCTTTCGACAGGAAGCCCGGATTGTTCAGCTTGCCCTGCGCACGGGCGATTTCACCCTCCAGGTTCTTGCGCTCCTTTTCCAGACGGGCCAGCTCCTTCTGCAGATCCACCAGATCGCCCAGCGGGATGCGGATCTCGCCTGCGGCGCATACGGCGCTGACCACCTTTTCGCCCGCGAGCGCATCCTTGCCGTCGATGGCCACGTCGCTGGCATAGGCCAGGCGCTGCAGATACGGCTCGGCCATCGCGAGGGTGCTCTCCCAGCCCGCGTCGGGGATGAGCGTCACGTGCGTGCGCCTGCCGGCCTGCACGTTCATCTCGGCCCGCAGGTTGCGGATGGCCCGGATGATCTCCATCAGGCCCTCCATCTGCCGCTCCTCGGTCTCAAAGGCGTATTCCGCCCTGACCTCGGGCCAGCGGGCCAGAATGAGCATGCCGTCATGCTCCGGCAGATGCTGATACACCTCCTCGGTCAGGAAAGGCATGAAGGGATGCAGGAGCTTGATAAGACCTTCCAGCACGTAGAGCAGCACGCCGCGGACGTTGCGCTTCTGGTCCTCGTCCTCGCCCATCAGGCGACCCTTGGACAATTCGATGTACCAGTCGCAGAACTCGCTCCACGCGAAGTCATAGATCTTGTTGGCGGCCATGCCGAAATCGCCATCCTCCATGTGGGCGCTCACCTCGGCGACGGCCTTGTTCAGCCGGGAGAGAATCCACTGGTCCGGCAGCTGCAAGAGCGCCGGGTCGATGGCTTCGCGGGTCTGCGTGTTCATCAGCACAAAGCGCGAGGCGTTCCAGACCTTGTTGGCGAAGTTGCGGGCGCTTTCCACCTTCTCGTCGGAGTAGCGGGTGTCGTTTCCGGGGCTGACGCCCATGGCCAGGGAGAAGCGCAGCGCGTCGGCGCCGTACTTGTCGATGACCTCCAGCGGGTCCACGCCGTTTCCGAGGCTCTTGGACATCTTGCGGCCCTGCGCGTCGCGCACCAGGCCGTGGATAAGCACGGTATCAAACGGGCTGTCGCCCATCTGCTCGATGCCGGAGAAGATCATGCGGGCCACCCAGAAGAAGATGATGTCGTAGCCCGTCACCAGCATGCTGGTGGGATAGAAATACTTGAGGTCCTCGGTCTCTTCGGGCCAGCCCAGCGTGGAGAAGGGCCACAGCGCCGAGGAGAACCAGGTATCCAGCACATCCTCATCCTGACGCAGGTGCGTGCAGCCGCACTTTGGGCAGGCCGTGGGAGCCTCGCGCGCCACGATGGTTTCTCCGCACTCGTCGCAGTACCAGGCAGGGATGCGGTGACCCCACCACAGCTGGCGGCTGATGCACCAGTCGCGGATGTTTTCCATCCAGTTGTAGTAGGTCTTGGCGAAGCGCTCCGGCACGAACTTCGTCCGGCCCGAACGCACGGCCTCGATGGCGGGCTTGGCCAGCGGCTCCATCTTGACGAACCACTGGGTGCTGGTCACGGGATCGACGGTGTGATGGCAGCGGTAGCAGGTGCCCACGTTGTGGGTGTAGTCCTCAATCTTGACCAGATAGCCCTCCTGCTTAAGCTGCTCGACCACGGCCTCGCGGCATTCCAGCGCGGTCATGCCCTGGAAGCGTCCGGCGTTCTCGTTCATGGTGCCGTCATCGTTGGTCACGCGGATGACCTCCAGGTTATGACGCTTGCCCACCTCGAAGTCGTTGGGGTCATGCGCAGGGGTCATCTTCACTGCGCCGGTGCCGAACTCCATGTCCACATAGCTGTCGGCCACCACGGGGATTTCCTTGTTCATGATGGGCAGAATCACTTTCTTGCCCACCAAATCCGTGTAGCGCACATCATCGGGGTTGACGGCCACGCCGGTGTCGCCCAGCATGGTTTCGGGGCGCGTGGTGGCCACCACCACGCCCTCGCCGCCGTCGGCACCGGGATAGCGGATGTGCCACAGGTGGCTGGCCTGCTCCTCATATTCCACCTCAGCATCGGAAAGCGCGGTCTGGCATTCCGGGCACCAGTTGATGATGCGGTTGCCGCGGTAGATGAGCCCCTTTTCGTAGAGCTTGACGAACACCTCGCGCACGGCGCGGTTGCAGCCCTCGTCCATGGTGAAGCGCTCGCGGCTCCAGTCGCAGCTGGCGCCCAGGCGGCGCTGCTGGCGGTTGATGCGGCCGCCGTATTCCTTCTTCCAGGCCCAGGCGCGCTCGAGGAAGCCCTCGCGGCCCAGCATCTCCTTGGTCAGGCCCTCCCTGGCCATCTGCTCCACCACCTTGACCTCGGTGGCGATGGAAGCATGGTCCGTACCGGGCAGCCAGAGGGTGGGATCGCCCTTCATGCGGTGGTAGCGGATGGGCGCGTCCTGCAGGAGACAGTCCATCGCGTGTCCCATATGCAGCTGACCGGTGATGTTGGGCGGGGGCATGACGATGGTGAAGGGCTTCCTGCCCTCCTCGCGGTGCGCTATAAACGCGCCGCTCTCCTCCCACATCTGATAGAGCTTATCTTCTATGGCCTGGGGGTTGTACACCTTTTCCATTTCAAAATCCATGGGGTTTTCCTCCCTTCCTCATCCAGCTTACAATCCGGGAAACACATCCAGCAAGATCATCGCGCCCAGTAGCGCCATCACAAGCCCCACGATTTTCACCGGGAACACGGCGCGCTCGCCCCTGTCGCGGAGCACAAACCTGCACAGCCGGGTGGCCTGAGTGCACAGCACCACGCCCGCCAGCAGCAGCGTAATGCCCGGCACGCTCAGCCGCGAAAGCACCTTTTCCCAATCCACGGCAATCGCATCCTTTCCTGGCAAGCCCGAAACCCAAAAAGCCGCTCACGTCCAAAGGACGGAGCAGCTCCGTGGTACCACCTTAGTTCGCAGCCTGAAAGGGCCGCCTCCATGCGCTGTAACGCGCGCACGCGGCAGGGCTATGGCACAGCCGTTCACCCCGCGCCCTCCCAGGCGACCTTCCCCTTTCCGTGCATCCGGACCGCTTTTCAGCCGGTGAGCGATCCTCTCTTGGGCGACGGAGGAGGGTACTCCTCCTGTTCTTTGGGCGATGACGGCGCAAGGCCGCCCGAACCTTCAGGCAGCCTTGCAGCCATGGAAGGGATGCTTACGCATTCTCCTTCTTCTCGGTCATGTCGATGACCTGAACGCCGTTGTAATAACCGCAATGCTTGCACACGCGGTGGGACAGCTTCTTTTCGTGGCACTGCGGGCACTCGACGATGCCGGGCAGGCTGAGCTTCCAATTTGCGCGGCGCTTACGGCCACGGGCCTTGGACACTTTTCCCTTGGGAAGAGCCATGGTTACACCTCCTCATTCCGCGCCCCGTCGCTGACGGGGCTTTCCAAATCGTTCGCCTGGGGGCGAACCAGCCTTCCGGGGAATGACGAGGCAGATGCGTTTGCCGCGCCCCGCGACCATCCCGGCCATCATAGACAAGGTATTCATCCTTTGCAACGCTGCGGCGGCACCTTCTTGCGCATGCGCCTGTCCACAACGTGACCAATTTGTATTATATGATGGAGCAATTTCTTTGTCAAGCCCTTTTTTGAGGATTCGGGCCGATTGCGCAGCGCGCGTCACTGTTTGGGCGGCTCCTTTTTCATCAGCGCGTCCAGGCCCTCAAAGGGACGGTAGGTTCCCCCGTCCTCCGGCTCCTCTCTCCATACCTTTCCTTCCTCATTCCAGGCCTTCAGCTCCGCGGCGGCATGGCAGTCCGGCCTGCCGCACACAAAGCGCATGGGCAGATTAAGCATCGCAAGCGTCAGCGCCATATGATCCAGCGGCACGGATTTTCCCTCGTAGCGGAAGCACTCGTCCTCGGTTTCGTTGGCGTCCTTTCGGAAGGTTTCGTCAAAATCAATCCCGACGGCCTTCTCCGCCGGCGCCAGGCATACGGCGCATACGGCGCGGGCCGTGGTGGTCAGACGTCCTTCCAGCCGCACGGTGTCGTCCGCCACAAAATAGGTCCCCTCCAGCGTCACCGGATCAAAGGTCACGGTTTCACCGCCCACGTCCTGCGCCTCCAGCGTCAGGCTTGCCTCGAAGGGAAAAGCCGTCGCCGGATGCAGAAAGCCCTGGGATACGTCCAGTTCCATCATCGTCACCTCCGTGTCAAAAGGCGGGGTTGTTCCCGCCGCCTTCATTATAGGGGCGGCGGCGCGCCCCTGTCAAGCCGCGGGGCGGCGCCGAAGACGCGCGGCTTTCTCCAGAGGAAGGACAAGGCGCGGTTTTGCGGCTTGACGGCATGGATGGCTTTAAAACCATCTTATGCCCTTTGTTTCCTGCCCGGATCGGCAAAGTAAGCCGCCAGGCCCACCGGCATAGCGCCGATGATAGGCAGCGCATAGCGCAGATAGACCACCGGCGAAAACAGGCATGTCACAAACGTAACCAGGGCGGGCAGCCATACCAGCAGCGTCCCCCTTCGGCCGTCCACCAAAGAAAGGTAAATCAGGCAAAACATTGCGATTACGTTAAAACTCATGCTGGCGCAAAGCCCGATCAACGGCAGCTTGTCAAAATCCATGTACCATTCCGTAAGGGCCCGCTGGGCGCTGTTCAGCGGCACCAGCGCCTCCCGGTCATACATGGTCATATCGTTGAAGGACCAGGGATAGACGTAGGTATCCAGCTCCATATCGCTGAAGCTGATATACATGGGCTCGTTGTTGCGCAGATCGAACAGCACGCCGTTCATATGCAGTGCTGCATCCAGATACTCCACCGGCCAGCGGCACAGCTGCCGCCACCACACGCCCCAGTAGGCGCGGCGGTCCTCTGCCGTCGCCGTCTGGCGGTAGGTGTCCTTGACGTTGTCGGCGTACCAGTCGCTGTATCCCTCCGCCAGCGAATCATAGTCCAGCACACGGTCGATAATCTCCCGCTCCTCCTGGGGAATTTCCTCTCCATGGAGCTTCACCACCCGCGCCGTCTGCTGAAAAGGCAGGGACATGACATCCTGCATGTAGCGGTCCTGAATATTCATTGCAGCGCTGATGGCGGTCTCCAGCCCGAAGGCCAGTATAAAAGCGGCTGCCGAGCAGGTCAGCAGGCGCACGGCGCTGCGGCCGCGCGGCGCGCCTGAGGGCAGCATGACCAGCAGCGCCAGCGTCACCACCGCCGCCACGGGCGCGCCGTTGTGCCGGCTGAGGGCCATGACCAGAAAGCACACGCCCAGGGCGGCCGGCTTGCGCCAGCCGGCATAGAACGCCTTCCGGTCATACAGACATTCCAGCAGCAGCGCTGTCATCCACAAAAAGGGAATTTGGAACATCGTATCCTTGGAGATCACCGTAGCCCAGCCCGCGTATACAGGGGAAAGCGCATAGAGAAGCAGCGCCAGCCTGCGTATCCGCCGGGGCACGCCCATCCGCTCCATGGCTTGAAGGGTATAGGCCAGCACCGCGATGTAGCACGCGCACTGAACCAGCGTAAATATGAAATACACCAGGTTGCGGCTGTCCACCGCCGCCCCCAGCCAGGCCAGCAGCCCGTATACCAGCGTGCCGAACGGCGGATGGCTGGAGAGGCGCTCCGCCGCGCCCATGAACTGCATGATCTGCATGTAGCTGTCCCACATGAGTACGCCGGGATAACGAATCAAAATCTGGGGCAGCCAGGCAGCCGCCAGAATCAGAAAGGACCGCCGGTAGGAATGATTGTCCCTCAAGTCCTTCGGACTTGAGGGCAGGCTGGCCTGCCGCTCCTTTTTCAGGACGTTTTGAAGCGCGCGCAAAAGGGTGAGAAACAGCAAGTAGACGCCGCAGACAAACAGCGCCGCCTTTGCCAGCTGAAACGCGTTTTCCCACAGCACGGCCACCGTATCCTCAGTGCGCACCGCGGTGCACAGCAGCGTCATGACGGCCAGGAAAGCGCACAGCGCATATTCGCCCGCGCCGGTTCCTTCGGGTTTGCAAAACAGGTACCGCTGGCACAGCCAGACGCACACAACCAGGAGCAGTGCCGCCGCCAGCCGGTCCACCTGAAAGGACGCGAAGGTACGCGCGATCAGCTGATACACATAGCCGAAAAAGTCGCTGGCATCCGGCCGGGCGTTTCTCGCCGGCGCCATGTCCAGCCAGGGCGCCGCGGTCATCAGAAGCGCGCACAGCAGCACGCCCGCACGCCTGCACCATTCCTTTTTCATTGCTTTCATCCCCTTTGCAGCGCCCGTATCACTCCGACAGCCGGATCACCATGACCCCGTCCACCAACTGGCAGTACCCCTTGTTGGGAAACACCGGCATGGCCTGCACCGCCTCGCTTTCGGCCAGCGTTTCGGTCTCTTCCTCGCTTACCAGCGCCAGCGGATAGCCCATCACCTGGGTAAAGAAGGGCTTGATCGTGCGGTAGTGGCTGATGGCATAGCTGCCGCTGACGCCATACCCGCGCAGCTCGCCCAGTCCGTCGCGGTAGACGACGGCGTCGCTTTGGCCCAGATCGCCCACCCAGGCTACGGGGGTTTCTCCCACCACGTAGCCGTCGGTCTGCTCCAGGGTCATCACGATGCGGTTGACCGCCGCCACCGTGCTGTCAAACTCCACCTGCTTGCGCAGGTAGGCGGTGTTGGAAAACGCCACGCTGCACGCCATCCCCAGCGCCACGCCCGCCGTGGCCGCCCAGACGGGCCAGTCGCGCGATTTTTTCTGCGTCTCCCGCGCGCGTTCCACGAGCACCAGCGCAAAGGCCGGCAGCAGCGCCAGCGGATAATTCATCAGGTCGTGCATGTATTTGGAGATGAAATAGGTCACGTTGGTCAGAAATGGAAGCGCCACGAGCGCCGCCACCGCGACCACGGCGTACAGCGGGCTGCGCCCGCGGCCGCGCGCGATCAGGCGCACCACGGCCCATACGGCCAACGCCAGCAGCACGACGGAGCCAAGCATATACAGCCTGGGATGCACCGGCAGCCAGTCAAAGAGGTATTCTGCCACATAGCGGTACGTGTCCGCAATGAGCTGAAGGATGGAATACTGGTCGTAGTTGCCCACATACGCCACGGTGTTGTAGGCGGTGGAGGCCTCCACGCCCGTCAGGCGAAGCGCGGCTTCCATGCCCAGCTTGTAGAGGACGCCGCCCAGTAACGCCATGCCGCCGCCCTTGAGGGCGGTCGCAGCCAGGCCGCGCGGCCCCGTGCGGCCGTCAAGCGCATCGAGGATGAACAGCATCGTCACCAGTCCGCAGGTCGAGGCCATAAAGCTCTGATACAGCCCCAGCGACCCGACCAGGCACACCGCGCCCGCCAGAAAGCCCCATCGGAACCGCCGCATCAGCCACACGGCCAGCACGGACAGGAAGAACGCGCACATGAAAATATCGGTAAAATTGAAATAGCCCGCATTGCAGAAGGCCAGCATGGGCGCGGTGGCAAGCAGCGCACCCATGAGCACGAGGGTGCTTTTGCGCCGGACCTGAAACAGATCCGCAATGAGGCACAGCGCCGCCGCGATCCAGGCCAGCGAAATCAGCCCGCACAGCCACGGCACGCCCACCAGTCCGCGCAGATGCGTATAGAAGGGCTGCAGGAAGCGGCCCAGGCCGATTTGGAACAGATCGTCCGTGCGATAGAACCCCTCCAGCGAATCACCCGAATGATAGATGGCAAAATAGCCGTAGGCATGCGCAATCAGGCCGAAAGCGAGAACGCTGAGCGCGCAGGTTTTCCATCTGGGGTCGGTCAGAAAGGCTTTGACAGCCTGATATCGCTTTTGCATCTGCGATCAGCTCTCCTCCCTAGCGTTAGAAAAAGCAGGCGTGCCGCGCCGTTGTTCGCGGCTGACGGCACGCCTGCCCTGCAGGGCTGCCCTTTATTCGATGGGCTTGCCTGTCACGATGCACAGGGTGTCCCGCGCGATGACGATTTCCTCGTCCGTGGGGATGACGCAGATCTTGACCTTGCTGTCGTCGGTGGAAATGATGCTCTCCTTGCGGTTGCCCTCGACGTTCTTGACGGGATCGAGCTTCGCGCCCAGGAACTCAAAGCCGCTCATGACGCGCTCGCGCAGCTCCGCGCCGTTTTCGCCGATGCCGGCGGTGAAGACGATCACGTCCACGCCGTTCATCACCGCGGCATAGCTGCCGATGTACTTGCGGATGCCGTGGATGAGCATGTCGCGAGCGATGATGGCGCGCTCGTGGCCGCTGTCGGCGGCGGCGTCGATGTCGCGCATGTCGCTGCTCAGGCCGCTGATGCCAAGCAGGCCGCTCTTTTTGTTGCACATATTGAGGACCTCGTCCACGGTCATGTGCTCGTTATTGGCGATGTACTGCACCACCGCGGGGTCCATGCTGCCGGAGCGGGTGCCCATGATCACACCCTCCAGAGGCGTGATGCCCATGCTGGTGTCCACGCACTTGCCGCAGTCCACGGCGGCCATGGAGCTGCCGTTGCCCAGGTGACAGGTGATGACGCGGGTCTTGAAGCGGTCCAGACCCAAAAACTCGCACACGCGCTTGCTCACGTAGCGGTGGCTGGTGCCGTGGAAGCCGTAGCGGCGCACGTGCAGGCGCTCGTAGTACTCGTAGGGCACGCCGTAGAGGAACGCCTTGGGCGGCATGGTCTGGTGGAAGGCGGTATCGAACACGGCCACGTTGGGCGTGCCGGGCATGACCTTCTCGCACGCCTCGATGCCCATGAGGTTGGCGGGGTTGTGCAGGGGGCCCAGGGGGATGTTGGCGCGAATGGCCTCCTTGACCTCCTCGTTGATGAGCACGCTGGCGGTGAAGGCCTCGCCGCCATGGAGCACGCGATGGCCCACCGCGCCGATCTCGTCCATGTGCTTGACCGCGCCCTTCTCCGGGTCGGTGAGGGCCTTGATCATGAGGGAGCAGGCCTCGGTGTGGTCCTTGATGGGCTGCTCAAAGACGATCTCCTGGCCGTTCACCTTCTGGGTGAGCTTGCTGCCCTCGATGCCGATGCGCTCCACCAGGCCCTTGGCCATGAGCTTTTCGCCGTCCATGTCCACCAGCTGATATTTCAAAGAGGAAGAACCCGCGTTGACGATCAGAATTTTCATTGGTCGCTCTCCTTATCTGTTGCTTACGCCTGCGCCTTGACGGCGGTGATGGACACCACGCTTACGATGTCATCCACGGAGCAGCCGCGGCTCAGGTCGCTCACAGGCTTGGCCAGGCCCTGGATGATGGGGCCGATGGCCTCCGCGCCCGCCAGACGCTGCACCAGCTTGTAGCCGATGTTGCCGGCCTGCAGGTCGGGGAACACCAGCACGTTTGCATGGCCCGCCACGGTGCTGCCGGGGGACTTGAGCTGACCGACGCTTTCCACCAGCGCGGCATCCGCCTGCAGCTCGCCGTCGAGCTGCAAGTCGGGCGCGAGCTCATGGGCCATCTTCGTGGCCTCCTGCACCTTGGTCACGTTGTCGTGCTTGGCGCTGCCCTTGGTGGAGAAGGAAAGCATGGCCACGCGCGGGTCGATGTCCACCAGCTGCCTGCCGGAGGCGGCGCTGGCAATGGCGATGGCCGCCAGCTCCTCGGCCGTGGGATTGGGGATGACCGCGCAGTCGCCGAAGATCATCACGCCGTCATCGCCCCACTTGTGATCCGGCAGCTCCATGATGAAGCAGCTGGACACCACCTTGATGCCGGGGGCCGTCTTGATGATCTGCAGCGCCGGACGAAGCACGTTGCCGGTGGAGTTGATGGCACCGGCCACCATGCCGTCGGCGTCGCCCGCCTTGAGCATCACCGCGCCGTAATAGAGGGTGTTCTTGGTCACCAGCTCCGTGGCCTGTTCGGGGGTCATTCCCTTGGCCTTGCGCAGCTCATAGAGCAAGTCGGCATAGGCGGCGCTCTTTTCGCTGGTCGCGGGGTCGATAATCGCGACGCCCGTGAGATCGGTGCCGGTTTCGGCGGCCACCTTGCGCACCTCGTCGGGGTTGCCCAGCAGCGTGACGCGGGCCACGCCCTCCTTCAGGATCTTGGCGCTGGCCTGCACGGTGCGGGGCTCGGTGCCCTCCGGCAGTACGATGTGCTTTACGTCAGCCCGGGCCTTGGCTTTGATTTTCTCAATCGCGGACATGTTCTTTTCCTCCCTGATGTGCTAAAATACAGAGGGTGTATCTGTTTTCAACCCTTATAGTATACAACTTTTTCTACTCAAATGGAAGGGGGAAAGCCCAAAAAAGCGCGCCAGAAAAGCATTTGGCGCGCATGGGCGCGGACATGGAAGCCATCGTGGGCATCATCTGCGAATATGACCCCTTCCACCGGGGCCACCGGCGGCAGTTTGATCTGATCCGGGAACAACTGCCCGGCGCGCGCATCGTGTGTCTGATGAGCGGGCCGTTTACGCAGCGGGGCATGCCCGCCCTGCACGCCCCCGCCGTGCGCGCCCGGGCCGCGCTGGAGGCCGGTGCGGACCTGGTGCTGGAACTGCCCTGCGCCTTTTGCGTGCGCGACGCCGAGCATTTTGCGCTGGGCGGCGTAAGTCTCCTCACCCGCCTTGGGTTTGTCACGCACCTCTCCTTCGGCGCGGAGGACGGGCTGGACGCGCTGATGCCCGCGGCCGCGCTGTTGGACGCGCCCACGCCCGCTTTTCAGGCGGCGCTCAAGGCCGCGCTGGGGCGGGGGGCCAGCTTCGCCGCCGCGCAGGGCGAGGCGCTCACGGCCTGCCTGGGCGGCTTAGGCAAAGCGCCCTGGGAAAAGCCCAACAACATCCTCGCCCTGTGCTACCTGCGCGCGCTCCGGCGGCTGGAAAGCCCGCTCGTCCCTCTCCCGGTCCTGCGCGAGGGCGATTATCACGCCCCCTCGCTGGAGGGGCAGCGCTGGCCCTCCGCCACGGCGGTGCGCGCCGCCTTTCTCGGCGGGGATCTGGCGGCAGCCCGCGCGGCCTGCGGCTATGACCTGTCCGCCGCGCCCGTGTGCCGCCCGGACGCGCTGGATTCCGTGCTGCTCTACAAGCTGCGCGCGCAGAGTACGCAGGCGCTTTCGCGTCTGCCCGACTGCACCGAGGGGCTGGAGCACCGCCTTAAGGCCTGCGCGGCCCGTGCCGCGACGCGGGAGGAGCTGCTTTCCCTGCTCAAGACCCGACGGTACGCCCATGCGCGCCTGAGCCGCCTGTGCTGCCATGCGCTGCTGGACATGACCGCCGACCTCCTCGCAGCACATCCGCTGCCCACCTATGCGCGCCTGCTGGGCCTCAGGCGCGGGGCGCTGAATGGGGAGCTGCGCCGCAGCGCTCTTCCCCTGCCCGCCCGCGCCGCCGACCTGAACCCGGATGACCCGCTGGCGGCGATGGACCTGCGCGCCTATGACCTGTGGGCGTTGGGCGCAGGCCTTGCGCAGGGAATGCTGCAAAGGCAGAAGGTATGCGCCTTATAGGCACCTGTCAGGCAGGCGCCAGCAGGCGGTTTTCTTTGTCCACGCGATAGATCTGTACCTCTCCCTCCTGCGGCAGCTGCGCAAAGAGCGACCCATAGGTCTGCACGAAGGCCTCCGTGTTGCCAAAGACCAGCACAAGATCGCTTTCCATGAGTCCCTCCATCAGCTCCTCCGGGGTCAGGCAGGCCGTGAAGCGGTCCACGGCGGCCGGGTCGTCCACCGGGTTCCAGGGCGCATCCAGCACCACGAGGGGACGCAGGCGGTAGCGCATCACCTGGTATTCAAACCCGCCCGACCCCGGCGCCAGCACGTAGACGCGCTCCTGCCCCGTCTCGCACAGAGCACGCACGCCTGCCTCCGCGTCCAGATAAACCGCCTGCTTCTGCATGGCGGCCTGCGCATCCAGGCGGGTGACGGCATTGAGTGCGCTCTCCACCGGCGAAACCGCCAGCAGCGCCGCCAGAGCCAGCACGGAGGCGCGGCGGCCCATGCCGCCCTGCATCCGGGGCTGCCGAAGGCAGGCCGCGCACGCGAAGAGCACAAAGCCCGCCGCCAGCACCGCAATGCTCAGATACCGTTCGTAGGAGGCCATGCGCACAGCCTCGTCCTCATAGAACTTGAACACATAGGTCAGCCCCGTCCCGGCGATGTAGAGAGCCGCCGCGGCAAAGACCACCCAGGCCGTGCGCCGCATCCGCGGGGCCAGCGCGCTTTTTCTCGCCGCGCCATACAGGAGCGCAAACCCCGCGCCGATGAGCACGAAGGCCAGGAAATAGCTGATGCTCATGTCCGTGTCGCCCACCGGCACGATGGCTTCAAAAAACTTGTAGAGGAAATTGCGAAGCGTGGTACGCCGCCACGCCCCCTCCGGCGAAAGCAGCGCGCTCAGGCTGACCGGGTCGGAGAAGGTAGCCTGTGCCGTCGCACCCATGACTGCGGCATAGGCGCTCCAGGTGAGGCGCGCTGCCGCCACGCAGCCGAGTGGCCACAGCGCGTGCCGAACCGCTTTCCCGCGTTCAAGGGCCGGTTCGTCGCCCTGCGTGCGCAGGCATGCATACGCCGCCACGACCCCCGCCAGCGCGTAGAGGAGTCCCGCGTCCTTGACCAGCGTGAGCACCGCCAGCGACGCGCACAATGTCAGCAGCGAAAAGCGGTCCCGCACGGGAAACAGCAGCGGCCATGCGCAGGCAAAGCCGCCCAGCACACCCACCATCATATCCGCGTGCAGCAGGTCCAGACCGCGCGGAAAGGCAACGAGCACGCACAACGGCACCCCCGCTGCCAAAGCCAGCCACTCCAGCGGCCGCCGGAGCCGCGCCCCGCGCAGGAAGGGCATGAAAAACGCCAGCATCAGGCATTGGTAGCTGATAAACAGCAACCCCTCGTCAAACCCGCCGCCCAGCAGCCCGTTGACCGTCTGGGCGAGGTACTGCCACAGGGGCAGTGCCGGCGGATAGGACGCAAAGAGCGACCGCGCAGCCGCGTCTGCGGGCAGGATGCCCTTAAGCGTCATGATTTTGACCGCGTCGGCCCAATAGGTGAATTCGTCCCACGTGTGCACGGGCTTGCCCAGGTTGGCCACCAGCGCCGCCAGGCACAGCAGCGCGTAGATCAGCGCCGCCGGCGTGAAAATCCGTCCCAGAAGCGCGCGCAGACCGCGCCTTTTTGCCGCCAGTACCAGCGCGGCCGGCAGGCATGCCGCACAAAGGCCCAGCGCCGCCAGCGCCCCTGCGTGCAGCAGGCCCGCCAGCGCAAAGGCGTACATCCACAGCACCACCGCGCATGCGGCCAGCGGCAGCACTTCCTCCAGCCTTCTTTCAAACAGCTCGCACAAAAGCGCGCAAGCGCACGCGAGCAAAACCAGCATCACCAGCGCAGCCATGAAACCCCTCCCCGTTTTCCTTATCCTACCATTCTCCGTCCCTTCCGTCAACCGCTTGCACATTCCAAAAGCTGTGCTACAATAGGGAACGTTCCGATTTTATCCATGAGGAGATCTGCCATGCGAACGCTGCTTCCCTTTCTCAAACCCTACCGCAAGGAATGCGTGCTCGCCCCGCTGTTCAAGCTCCTGGAAGCGGTGCTGGAGCTGTTCGTCCCCCTGATCATGGCGGCGATCATCGACAACGGCATCCAGGCGCGCGATACGGGCTACGTGCTGCGCATGGGCCTGGGGCTGGCAGGGCTGGGGCTTTTGGGCTTCGTCAGCTCCGTCACGGCCCAGTACTTCGCCGCCAGGGCGGCGGTGGGCTTTGCCGCGAAGCTCAAAAGCGCGCTGTTTCGGCATATTCAGGGGCTTTCCTACACCGAGCTGGATACGCTGGGCGCCTCCACGCTCATCAACCGCATGACCACCGACATGAACCAGGTGCAGACGGGTGTGAACATGACGTTGCGCCTGCTTTTGCGCTCGCCCTTCGTGGTGCTGGGCGCAATGGTGATGGCATTCACCGTGGACGCCAGGACGGCGCTGATCTTCCTGGCGCTGATCCCGCTGCTGGGACTGACGGTCGCGGGCATGATGCGGCTGACGCTGCCCGGTCACCGCAAGGTGCAGGGCCAGCTGGACCGGGTGCTCGTGCACACCCGCGAAAACCTGACCGGCGTGCGCGTGCTGCGCGCCTTTGGCAAGCAGGAGAGCGAACAGGCCGCCTTTGACGCGGACAATCAGCTCCTGTGCCGCATGCAGCGCCGCGTGGGCGCGCTCTCGGCGCTGATGAACCCGCTGACCTACGTGCTGGTCAACGGCGCGCTGGCGGCGCTTTTGTGGAGCGGCGCGATTCAGGTGCAGGCGGGCCTGCTCACGCAGGGCGCGGTGGTGGCGCTGGTCAACTACCTTTCGCAGATTCTGGTGGAGCTGGTCAAGTTCGCAAACCTGATCGTGACCATCACCAAATCCATCGCCTGCGCGGGCCGCATCGAAAGCGTGCTGAATACGCGCGCCTCCATGCCCATGCCCGCCTCCCCCGTCGCGGCCGGCGCGGACGCGGAAACCTGCGTGTGCTTTGAGGACGTATCAGCCCGCTATCAGGGCGCGGGCGCGGATTCGCTTGCGCACATCAGCTTTGCGGCGCGACACGGGCAGACCGTGGGCGTCATCGGCGGCACGGGCAGCGGCAAGACGACGCTGGTCAACCTGATTCCCCGTTTCTACGACGTATCGGCGGGGCGCGTGCTGGTAGACGGCGTGGACGTGCGGGAGCAGCGCGTGGAGGACCTGCGCCGGAAAATCGCCGTCGTGCCGCAAAGGGCGGTGCTGTTTCAGGGCACCATCCGGGACAACCTCCGCTGGGGCGACCTCGACGCCACGGACGAAGCGCTGTGGCGCGCGCTGGAGGCCGCGCAGGCCGCCGAGGTGGTGCGCGCCAAGCCCGGCGGGCTGGATGAGATGGTGGAGCAGGGCGGCCGCAACCTTTCCGGCGGACAGCGTCAGCGCCTGACCATCGCCCGCGCGCTGGTGCGCAGGCCTGAGATCCTCATTCTGGACGACAGCGCCTCGGCGCTGGACTACGCCACCGACGCGGCGCTTCGCAAGTCGCTTCGCGCGCTGGACTGGCCGGTCACGGTGTTCATCGTGTCGCAGAGGGCCAGCTCCATCCGCCACGCGGATGTGATTCTGGTGCTGGACGACGGCGAGCTGGCCGGTCTGGGCACGCATGACGAGCTGCTGAAAACCTGCCCCGTCTATCAGGAAATCTACTCCTCGCAGTATCCCAAGGAGGCCGTGTGATGAAAACGACGTCATCCCGCAAGGACACGCTCCGGGGTGTGTTGGGCTATGTCGGCCGTTACCGCAGCTACCTTTGGGCCTCGCTTGTGCTGTGTGTGATCACCGTGGCCAGCACGCTGTATGTGCCCATTCTTACCGGCGATGCGGTGGACCTGCTGCTGGGGCCCGGCGCGGTGGATTTTGCGGCGCTGTGGCCCATTCTGGCCGGTATTCTGGCGCTGGTGGCCCTGACGGCTCTGGCCCAGTGGCTCATGGGCCTGTGCAACAACCGTCTGACCTACTGCACCGTGCGCGACATCCGCCGTGACGCCTTCGCCCACATCCAGCACCTGCCCCTGTCCTACCTGGACCAGCAGCCCACGGGCGACGTGGTCAGCCGCGTCATCGCGGATGTGGACCAGTTCGCAGACGGCCTGCTGATGGGCTTTACGCAGCTCTTTACGGGCGTTCTGACCATCGTGGGCACCCTGTTTTTCATGTTCTCGGTCAACGCCGTCATCGCGGCGGCGGTGGTGGTCATCACACCGCTGAGCCTGGTAGCGGCGGCCTTTATCGCCCGGCGCACCTTCAGGATGTTCACGCTGCAAACCCGCACGCGTGGCGAGCAGACCGCGCTCATCGACGAGATGGTCACCCATCAGAAGGTGGTGCGTGCCTTCTCCATGGAGGATGAAACCCAGCGCCGTTTTGACGAGGTGAACGAGCGGCTCGAAAAGTGCAGCCTGCGCGCCATTTTCTACTCCTCCCTGACCAACCCGGCCACCCGTTTTGTCAACGCTTTGGTGTATGCCTGTGTGGGCGTGGCGGGCGCGCTGGTGGCCGTGACCACAGGCGGCATCACGGTGGGTCAGCTTTCGGCGTTTTTGAGCTACGCCAATCAGTACACCAAGCCCTTCAACGAGATTTCCGGCGTGGTCACGGAGCTTCAGAGCGCGCTGGCCTGCGCCGGACGCGTGCTGGACCTGATCGCCCAGCCGCCGGAGACGCCCGATGCGCCCGCTGAGCTTTCGCACGTGGACGGCTCCGTGGCCATACGCGACGTGAGCTTCTCCTATACGCCGGACCGCAAGCTCATCCAGCACCTGAACCTGAATGTTTCGCCGGGCCAGCGCATCGCGATCGTAGGTCCCACGGGCTGCGGCAAAACCACGCTGATCAACCTGCTCATGCGCTTCTACGACGTAAACGAGGGCCGCATCGAGCTTAGCGGCCAGTGCATCGCGGACGTGACCCGCAAGAGCCTGCGCAGCGCCTACGGCATGGTTTTGCAGGATACCTGGCTCAAGGCCGGCACCATTCGCGACAACATCAAAATGGGCCGCGAGGACGCCACCGACGACGAGGTCATCGCCGCGGCCAAGGCCACGCATGCCCACAGCTTCATCAAGCGCCTGCCGGAAGGCTACGATACCGTCATCACCGAGGACGGCGGGAGTCTCAGCCAGGGGCAGAAGCAGCTGTTGTGCATCACGCGCGTGATGCTGTGCCTGCCCCCCATGCTGATTCTGGACGAGGCCACCTCCTCCATCGACACCCGCACCGAGCAGCGCATCCAGCGTGCCTTTGAAAAGCTGATGACCGGCCGAACCAGCTTCATCGTGGCGCACCGCCTGTCCACCATTGAGAACGCGGACGTGATTCTGGTGATGAACCAGGGCGACGTGGTCGAGCAGGGCACGCACGGGGAGCTGCTTACCCGCGGCGGCTTCTACGCACGCCTGTACCTGAGCCAGTCCGAGCAGTAGTCCCGCGCGGTTGACACCCGAGCGAAACTCTGCTATACTCCGCACACCGGCCATCCGTCCAAAGGAGGGAACCTACGATGATTGAATCCCGCTGCGGTCTTTTGTGCAGCGAATGCAAGTACCGCGACATCATGAAATGCGCGGGCTGTCTCAAGATTAAAAAGCCCTACTGGGCCAAGAGCTGCCCCATCAAAAACTGCTGTGAGAGCAAGAAAAAGGATCACTGCGGCCAGTGCGACCGCTTCCCCTGCAAGCAGTTGCACGAATTTGCCTACGACCCCGCGACCGGCAGCGAGGGCACGCGCATTGAGCAACTGACCGACTGGGCACGCGAGCTGCCCGGCTGACGGGAAGGCACAGCAGCAGCGAAACGCCGCGGACGCACCGTCCGCGGCGTTGCCATTTTTCCTATCGTTTTCACATCAGCCGCTTGAGCTGCCTGAGCTTTTGCCCGTAGGGCGCGTAGCGCAGCGCCACGTCCGGCCAGGACAGGCGCTTGAGCACGCTCTTCTCGTGCGAAAAGGCGTCAAAGCTGTATTTGCCGTGGTAGCCGCCCATGCCGCTTTCCCCCACGCCGCCAAAGGGCATGTTGGAGGTGGCCAGGTGCAGCACCGTGTCGTTGACGCAGCCGCCGCCGAAGCTTACCTCGTCCAGCACGCGTTTTTCCGTGGCCGCGTCGCGCGTAAACAGGTACAGGGCCAGCGGCTTGGGCCTCTCCTGAATGCGGGCGATGGCCTCATCCAGGCTCCGATAGGTCAGCACCGGCAGAATGGGCCCGAAGATCTCCTCCTGCATCACGGGGCTGTCCCACGCCACATCGGTCAGAATGGTGGGCGAGATGCGAAGGCTTTCCGGGTCGATCTGCCCGCCGTGGCTGATGGCTCCGCTGCCCAGCAGCCCCACCAGCCGGTCAAAGTGCTTGCGGTTGATGATGTGCGGCCATTCCTCATTCATCAGGGGCGCGCTGGTGTACCGGGCGCGGATCTCCCCGATCAGCGCCTCCACCAGTGCCTGCTCCCGGCTGTGATGCACCAGCACATAGTCCGGGGCCACGCAGGTCTGTCCGGCGTTGAGGCACTTGCCCCAGACCAGCCGCCGGGCCGTGAGTGCGATGTCCGCCGTCTCGTCCACGATCACGGGGCTTTTTCCGCCCAGTTCCAGGCTCACCGGCGTCAGATGCGCGGACGCCTTTTCCATCACCAGCCGCCCCACCTGCGGGCTGCCGGTAAAGAAGATGAAATCAAACCGCTGCTCCAGCAGGCGGGCGTTTTCCTCGCGTCCGCCCTCCACCACAGCCACGTGCTCCGGCGCAAACAGCTCCTGCGCCATGCGGCGCAGCAGCGCCGAGGTGGCCGCCGAATAGGCCGACGGCTTGACCACCGCGCAGTTGCCCGCGGCAATGGCCCCGATCAGCGGCGCCACGGTCAGCTGAAAGGGATAGTTCCACGGCGACATGATCAGCGTCACGCCGTAGGGCTCGCTGTAGATGCGGCAACGGCCCGGAAACTGCCCCACCGCCGTGCGCACCCGCCGGGGGTGCATCCACTCGGCCAGATGGCGCAGCGCATCCCGGATCTCCTGGCGCACCATGGCCACCTCGGTCAGATACCCCTCGAAGGCGCACTTGCCCAGGTCCTCTGCAAGCGCCTCCAGCACGGCGTCCTCATTGGCGTCAATCCAGCCGGAAAGCGCGCGCAGCTTCTCCAGGCGAAACCCGTACGGCTTGGTGGCCTGGCTGAGAAAATACGCCCGCTGACGGTTGACCATTTCCGTAAAATCCTGCATCGTTTCCGCCTCCCTTGTCCCAGCATTGTATCAGGTTCGATGAAAGGTTTCAAGCCGCTCCCCTGCCGGATTTGACATTCGGCTGCGCATGTGATACACTCTTGCCATTCCACAAGGAAGATTCAAAGGAGTGTGATATCGCCGTGGACGGCGATCCTGGTACCCGAACGGTCCCGGCGCGAAGGCGCGGGGAGCCCGGTTTGCGCCCGCACTCCCGTGGGGCGGCCATCAACGTGGCCGCCTGTTTGCGTTTCGCTTTTTGGAAAAAGCGCGTAACTGGAAGCATGGCATCCGCACGGCCCGGCAAGGGCGTACGGGCCTGCTTCCAGTCTGCATTTTAAGGAGGAAAACCATGCAGGGAACCACCATGGAACTGTTGCTGATGCTGGTGCTGGTAACGCTTTCCGCGTTCTTCTCCGCCACCGAGACGGCCTATTCGTCCCTCAACCGCGCCCGGCTCAAAAGCCTGGCAGACCGCGGGCAGAAGCGCGCAGCCGACACCCTGGCCCTGGCGGACCGGTATGACGAGCTGCTTTCCACCATTCTCGTAGGCAACAACCTCGTCAATATCGCCCTGGCCTCGGTGGGCACGGTGATGTTCGTGCGCTGGCTGGGCGACGCGGGCGTGGGCGTATCCACGGCCGTTGTGACCGTGTTTGTGCTGATCTTCGGCGAAATCTCGCCCAAGAGCCTGGCCAAGGAGGTGCCGGAGCGCTTTGCCATGGCGGTGTATCCGCTCATCCGGGTGTTTGTGACGGTGCTCAAGCCGGTCAACTGGCTCTTTACCAAGTGGAAGCAGTTCCTCAGCCGCCTGCTGCGCGTGGACGACGACCATGCCATCACCCAGGACGAGCTGCTCACCCTGGTAGAAGAAGCCAAGCAGGAGGGCGGCATGAACGCCGACGAGAGCGAGCTGCTCAAAAGCGCCATCGAGTTTCACGACCTGGACGTGAGCGACATCCTCACCCCGCGCGTGCGGGTGGACGGCGTGCCGCTGGAGAGCACCCCTCAGGAAACGGCGGACCGTTTTGAAGCCTCCGGCTATTCGCGCCTGCCCGTCTACGAGGATACGCTGGACCATATTGTGGGCGTCATTCATCAAAAGGATTTTTATAACCGCGCGCGTCATGGCGTTGGCTTCGATCTGTCCTGCATCATGAAAAAACCGGTCTATGTGCCTCCGGGGGCAAAAATCAGCGATACCCTGCGCCTGCTTCAGCGCACCCAGTCGCAGATGGCCGTGGTGGCCGACGAATACGGCGGCACCGTGGGCATCGTCACGATGGAGGATATTCTGGAGGAGCTCGTGGGCGAAATCTGGGATGAGCACGACGAGGTCGAGGAGCCTTTCCGCTTCATCAACGACAACACCTGCCGCGCCCTGGGCTCTGCCGACCCGGAGGAACTGTTTGAAAAGCTGGGGCTGGACTGCTCCACCGAAGCCAGCACCGTCAGCGGCTGGGTGATGGAAATGACCGAACGCGTGCCCCAGCCCGGCGACAGCTTCGACTGCGGGCCGTGGCACGCCACGGTGCTCAGGACCGACGGACGGCACGTGCAGGAGATCGAGCTGCGCCGCTCCGCGCAGACCGTCTCCGCGTAAGCCAAAGAATAACGCGCCCCCGGCGCGGGAACAGGATGGATGCATATGGCGAAACTGTGGGCCGGGCGCTTTGAGAAACCCACCAGCGCCCTTCTGGACGATTTTCAATCCTCGATTCCCTTTGACCAGCGCCTGCTGGAATGCGACGTGACCGGCTCCATCGCCCACGCCACCATGCTGGGCGAGCAGGGCATCATCCCGCGCGAGGACGCGGAGCGCATCGTGGCGGGCCTGCGGGGGATTCTTGCCGACTATCACGCCGGCACGCTGACCATCGACATGAGCGCGGAGGACGTGCACATGTTTGTGGAAGCCCTCCTGACCGACCGCATCGGCGAGGCGGGCAAGCGCCTGCACACCGGCCGCAGCCGTAACGACCAGGTGGCCCTGGACGTGCGCATGTACGCGCGTGGGGCCTGCCGTCATGTACGGGAGATGCTGCTCTCGCTGCTTTCGCTGCTCAGCGCCCTGTCCAGGGAACACCTGAACACCGTTATGCCCGGCTATACGCACCTGCAAAAGGCACAGCCGGTCACGCTGGCGTTTCATCTGATGGCCTACGCGCAGATGTTCATGCGCGATGTAACGCGCTTTGAGCACGCCTACGACGAGGCCGACGCCATGCCGCTGGGCTCCGGCGCGCTGGCGGGCACCACCTATCCGCTCAACCGCGACCGTGTGCGCGAGCTGCTGGGCTTCTCCCGCCTGACGGACAACGCGCTGGACGGCGTGAGTGACCGCGACTTCCTGCTTTCCTTCCTCTCGGCGGCCAGCATTGCGATGATGCACCTCAGCCGCTTCTGCGAGGAGCTGATCCTGTGGAGCACCAACGAGTTTTCTACCGCCGTGATGGACGACAGCTTCGCCACCGGCTCCAGCATCATGCCCCAGAAGAAGAACCCCGATGCCTGCGAGCTGACCCGCGGCAAAACCGGTCGCGTCTACGGAGACCTGATGGGCCTGCTCACCGTGATGAAGGGCCTTCCCCTGGCCTACAACAAGGACATGCAGGAGGACAAGGAAGCCTTCTTCGACGCCTACGACACGCTTTGCAAATGCCTGCCCACCTTTACCGAGATGCTGCGCACCACCGCCTTCCGCGCCGACGCGATGCGCAGGAGCGCGGGGCTGGGCTTCACCAACGCCACCGACCTGGCGGATTACCTGGTGGGCAAGGGCGTGCCTTTCCGCGACGCGCATCATGTGAGCGGCTCGCTGGTGGGCAAATGCGTGCATGAGGGCCGCGCGCTGGAGGACCTGTCGCTTCAGGAGCTGTGCGCCGCACATCCCGCCTTTGACGAGGATGTGTACGAGGCCATTTCGCTGGAGGCGTGCGTCCAGCGGCGCTCCCTGCGGGGCGGCCCCGCGCCGCAGGCGGTGTCCGACAGCATCGAGCGGCTGGACCGCTGGCTGAAAGCGCACGCGGACGGAGCCGAGGCATGACCCCCGCCGCCGTGGCCGGGACCTCCCGGCGCGAGGGCTGGCTGGACGCGCTGCGCGTGCTGGCCGCCTTCGGGGTCATCATCAATCATACCAACAGCAAGGTGTTTCAGGCCCTCACGCCGCAGGATGCGCAATGGTGGCTGTCGGTCGGCTGGTACTACGTGAGCAAAATGGCGGTGCCGCTGTTTGTGATGGTCTCCGGCGCATGCCTGCTGCCCCGCCGGGACAGCCCCCGAAAGGTGCTGGGGCGCATGGGGCGCATCTTGGCCGCGCTGCTTCTGTTCTCCTACGCCTACTACCTCTATGACGCGTGGGTCTACTGGGGCCTGTGGCCCCGCATGGCCGACCTTAGCACGTTCCTTTCGCTGGTGTGGACGCAGCAGATCACCGATTCGTTCTGGTATCTCACGTTCTACCTGAGCCTAATGGTGATGCTGCCCTTCCTGCAGCGGTTGGCGGCCTCCCTGAGCGGACGCGGCCTCGCCGCGTTGGCGGGCCTGTGCTTTCTCTGGGACGGCCTGTGGCCGCTGGCCGCGCATTATGTGCCGGCCATCGCTCCGCCCGCCTATTTGGACGCGCCGCTGATGACCGTATATGTGGGGCTGTTCTTTGCCGGATACTGGCTGCGCCGCTGCTTTACGCCCACGCGCGGGCGCATGCGCCTGGCTTGGGCGGTGCTGGCCGCATCGCTCCTGGCCAGTGTGCTGCTCACCTATGTGGAATACGGCCGCGTCGTTCCCGGCGAAAAATACTGGTTCATGGATGACCGCATGCATCCCTCGCTGCTCACGGCTCTGAGCGCCGCTTCGGCCATGGCGCTGATGCGCGGCGCGCGTTGGCCGCAGCGCCACGGGCGCGCCCTGGCGGAGCTGGGCGGCTGCGCCTTCGGCATCTATCTGGTACAGGACTGGGTGATCGCCCAGACGCAGAACCGGCTGTTCCTGCCGCTGTGCGGCGCGCTGCCTCCGTTTGCGGCAGCGCTGGTCTGGGAGGCGGTGGTGTTTGCGCTGGCGCTGGCCGCGGCGTGGCTCATGCGCCGGGTACCGGGGTTGCGCAAAATCGTATAGCCCGCAAAAAGGGAAGCCCCGACGCAACTGCCGGGGCTTCCCTTTTTTTACGCCGGAAAATCCTATCTCCAGTTGTTCAGCACCCGGAAAAAGCCTTCCAGCAGGCCGGGCATGCCCACATCCTCCGCGGCTACGGCAGGCAGGCGCGCGATCACGCTGCCGTCGAGCTTGACGCGGATCATGCCCAGCGTGTCACCTGCGCGCACGGGCGCAGACACCTCCGCGGGCAGCTCCACCTCCAGCGAGAGCTGTTTCTCCTGCCCCGGCTTCAAAAGCATGCTCATGCCCCTGCCCACGGCGGCTTCCACCTCGTCAGCCATGCCCAGCCGCACGGGCACGCGCTGGCCCAGCCGGTCCCCCTTGCTCAGCACCGTCACGCGCTTGTAGTTGGCAAAGCCGTAATCCAGCATGGCGCGCGCCTCGTCAAAGCGCTTCTGGCTGGTTTCCGCGCCCAGCACAACGGCGATCAGCCGCAAACCGTCCTTTTCCGCCGTGGCGCTCAGGCAATAGCGCGAAGCGTCCGCGCTGCCGGTTTTCAGCCCGTCGCAGCCCTCGTAAAACCGTACCAGCCGGTTGGTGTTGGTCAGGTCGGTCACGCGTCCGCTGGGATGGGTAAGCGTGTCCATCCATACCGAAGCGTGGGTGAAATAGTCCGGATGCCGGCACATCTCCACCGAGAGGGTGGCCACGTCGCGCGCGGTTGTGTACTGGGCGTCGTCCGGCAGGCCGGTGGCGTTGGTATAGTACGTGTTTTCCAGCCCCAGCTCCGCCGCACGGGCGTTCATGCGCTCGGCGAAGGCTGCCTCCGTGCCCGCGATGTACTCGGCCAGGGCGCACGCCGCGTCGTTTGCGCTGGCCACGATGGTGGCGTGCAGCAAATCGCCCAGCGGATACACCGCTCCTGCGTCCAGCAGCGCCTGGCTTCCGATCTGCGCGGCGGCCTCCTGGCTCACGGTCACGGAATCCTCCAGATGGATGGTGCCCGCCTCCAGCTCCTCGAAGCAGATGAGCAGCGTCATCAGCTTGGTCACGCTGGCGGCCTGCCGGCGCTCGTCGGCGTTTTTCTCAAAGATGACGGTCCCCGTTCCGGCCTCCACCAGCATCGCGCTGGGCGACGTCAGCTCCAGCGGCGGCTCCGCCTCAAGCGGCGCGGCCAGCGCCGGCCCGCCCAGCCAGCACAGCGCAAGCAGCAGCGCGCCCAGCCGTGCAATTTCCTTTTTCATATAAAAAACTCCTTCCACGCATAGGGTCTGTGATACCATACGCGTGAAAGGAGCAAAATAGCCGTCGAAACAGCGCCCGTCAGGAAAAAATCACAGTGCGGCGATCACGCCGTCCACCAGCGCGCGGAAGGTGTCCTTCACCCGCTCGCCGGTTTCCATCACTTCCTGATGGGTCAGGGACTGGTCCAGGATGCCCGCGGCCATGTTGGTGATGCAGCTCAGGCCCAGCACGTCCATGCCGCTGTGCCGCGCCACAATCGTCTCCGGAACGGTGGACATGCCCACCGCGTCGCCGCCCAGAATGCGCGCCATGCGGATCTCCGCGGGCGATTCATAGGTGGGACCGTTCATCCAGCAGTATACGCCCTCGCGCAGCGTAATGCCCAGCTTCGCGGCCACCTCGCGCGCCAGCTTCTGCAGCCTCACGTCATAGGCGTGGGTCATATCCGGGAAGCGCGGGCCGAACTCATCCAGATTGGGGCCGGTCAGCGGGTTTTTCCCCGACAAGTTGATGAAATCCGTCATCAGCATCAGATCGCCCGGCGCAAAGGACATGTTCACCCCGCCGGAGGCGTTGGTCACGATCAGCGTTTTCACACCCAGGCGCTTCATCACGCGCACGGGCAGCGTCACCTCGCGCAGATCATAGCCCTCGTAGGCATGGAAGCGGCCCTGCATCATGCACACGCGCTTGCCATGCAGCGTGCCCGCGCACCAGCGGCTCGCATGACCCGGCGCGGTGGATACGGGAAAGCCGGGAATGTCCTTGTACGGCAGGAATGTGGGGTTCTCCAGTGCCTCGGCATAGCCGCCCAGGCCGCTGCCCAGAATGACCGCGATTTCCGCGCCGCCGCAAGCCGCTTCGATGGCTGCCGCCGCACGGTCGATTTGTTCCAGATAAGCCGCGTTCTCTTCGCCCATAAAACGTCCTCCTTACCGGTTGTTTCTCAGCTGGTCCGCAAACGACTCGGCCCCGAAGCGTTCCGGCACGCCCATCAGGTCGGCCACGGTGGCCGCGATGTCGGCATAGGTGCGGCGGGTTCCGATGTCGCAAAGGCCGGTCATCTCGGGCGACCAGGCCAGAATCGGCACGTATTCGCGCGTATGGTCGGTGCCGGTATGCGCGGGGTCACACCCGTGATCCGCCGTGAGCAGAATCAGGTCGCCCTCGCGGGCGGCGGCCTTGATTTCGTTCAGGCGGCTGTCAAAGTACTCCAGCGCCTGCGCGTAGCCCGCCACGTCGCGGCGGTGGCCGTAGACGGAGTCGAAATCCACGAGATTGACAAACACCAGGCCCGTGAAATCCCGCGCCATGGCCTTCATCAGCGAGTCAACGCAGGCGGGGTTGCCGGCGGCGTGATCGCTTTCGCACAGGCCGCTCATGCAGAAGATGTCCTCGATTTTGCCGATGCCCATGGTGAACACGCCGCGATCCTGAAGGGCGTTGAGCACCGTGGGGCCGATGGGCTCCAGCGAGAAATCGCGCCGGTGGCCCGTACGGACAAAGTGGCCCTTGCCCGTGCCCACGAAGGGGCGCGCAATCACGCGGCCCAGCGCATGCGGGCCGGTGAGGATGCCGCGGGCGATGCGGCATATCTCATACAGCCGCTCCGGGGGCACGATCTCCTCATGACAGGCAATCTGGAACACGCTGTCGGCCGAGGTATACACGATGGGATACCCCGTGCGCATGTGCTCCTCGCCCAGCTCGTCCAGAATGGCGGTGCCGCTGGCCGGATAGTTGCCCAGGGTCTTGGTGCCGATGGCCTTTTCAAAGGCGTCCATCACCTCGGGCGGAAAGCCGTCGGGATAGGTGGGAAAGGGGGTGTCCAGTCTTAGGCCCGCAATCTCCCAGTGGCCGGTGGTGGTATCCTTGCCGGCGGAGACCTCCACGGCGCGTCCATACACGCCCGCGCCGTTCACGGGCCTGGGGCCGCCGACGCCGGGGATAAGGCCCAGGCCCATGGCCTCCATGTTAGGCAGGTGCGGATGCGCCTGCTCGATGATGTGCCCGAGCGTGTTTGCGCCCGTGTCGCCATAGGCGGCCGCGTCCGGGAGCGCGCCCGCGCCCACGCTGTCCAGCACGATCAGAAAGATGCGTTTCATAATGATCCTCCTTACAGTCCCAGGCGGATGCAGGCGGGGCCCACCGGGCGGATGTCCAGCACGTTGCAGCTGTGCGCGCCGAATACCGCTTCCATCTCCTTGACAAAGCTGTCCAGCCCGCGCTTGGGCACGAAGTTGAGCGTGGTGCCGGCAAAGCCGCCGCCATGCACGCGCCACGCGCCGTCCTCATGGAGCTTGCTTTCCGCCAGCATCAGCGCCAAAGACAGCTCCTGCCGGTCGGGGGTGGCGAAGATGTTTTGCAGGTAGCAGAAACTGCTGCACCCGCTTTCGGTCACCAGGTGCAGGAAGGCGCGCAGGTCGTCGGCCTGCAGCGCGGATACCTCATCAGCCACGCGGCGGTTTTCCGCAAAGTAGTGCGCGGCGCGCAGGATAGCCCGGTCGGCGTTCACGCCCTTGAGCCGCTCGCGCAGCTGCGGCAGCGTCTGCATGAACTGTTCCGGCTGCACCCGGCGCAGATAGGTTTCGCCGAAGCAGGCGGCCACGGCACCCATCTCCTGAGGAATGGCGGCATAGAACTCGGTCAGGTTGTCATGGCTGCCGCCGGAGTTGACCACCACCAGCGCATAGCCCTTGGCGGCAAAATCATAGCTGATTTCGCGCACCTCGGGATCGTCGTTCTGAAAGTCGATGTACACCAGGCCGCCCGCGCTGGAGGCCATCTGGTCCATCAGGCCGCTGGGCTTGCCGAAGTACACGTTTTCGGCATACTGGGAAATCTGTGCGCGGCGCTTGAAGTCCAGCTTGCCGTCGTTATAGAGCTCATCGAAGATGGCGCACAGCAGCACCTCCACCGCGGCCGAGCTGCTCAGTCCGCTGCCGCTGCGCACCGTGGAGGTCATCACCGCATCAAAGCCGCCCACGCGCAGGCCCGCTTTCTGCAGGCCGTCGGCCACGCCGCGCACCAGCGCTGCCGTGGTGCCCTTTTCCGCCTCCTGCACGCTCAAATCGTCCAGTGAAAGGGTGAGGGGCGCATAGCCCTCGCTGTGGATGTTGACCACGCTGTCGCTGCGCGGGCTTACCGCAGCCAGCGTATCCAGGTTAACAGCGGCCGCCAGCACCTTGCCGCGATTATGGTCGGTGTGGTTACCTCCGATTTCGGTGCGACCCGGCGCGCTGACCATGGCGATGGGACCGTCGTAGCCGACAAGTTCCTCGTGACGCCTGAGCAGACGCGAATAGCGCGCGCTCTGCGCCACCAGCATGCCGCCGCGCTGGCCGTAAAGGTAGGTCAAACGTTTCATGACCTCGGGTGTTTTGAGTTCACTGATCATTTGCGCGTACCTGTTCATAAGCCATCCATCCTTCTTTGGTGATGTTAAGCCGCGTGCTTGTATCGAGGCTTCGCGTCACGCACCCAGCCGGCTGGCGACGCTCTGCCACAAATCGAGCATATCCTGCATGCCGCGCTCCTTCAGCCCCTCCACAAACGCCTGGGCCTCGCCGGCGTCTATCTCTCCCAGCACCACACGGGCCAGCGTTTCGTCCACATAGGGCCCCAGCTGCGATTGCAGCGCAAGCGCACGGGCACTTTCCTCCTCCGTCAGCGTGTAGACGGGGAAGGGCTTGACAATAAAGGTATCCAGCTTGCGCAGCTCGCGATTGACGCGCAGCACAGTTTCCTCATTGTAGCGGTCATAGAACGCATCAGGGAAGAGCCAGGGCATATCGCCCGTATCATAGACGCTCAGCTCGCTGAGCGTGGAAGCGGTCATGGATTCCATGCCGCCCTTCCAGCCCCAGTTGCCGTCCTCATCGACGACGTAGTCCTCGCCCTCGGTACCCGCGAGCGCCTCAATGGCGCCTTCCTCGGTATAGAGCACATCGACCCAGGCCAGCAGGGCGGCCGGGTCCTCACAGGCCGAGGTGATGGCAAAGGTGCCGCGCGTTACCTGCCCGTAAAGGTCCCGGTAGATCTGCTCTCCCTCGAAGGTGAGCGGCTCAAGCAGCGCATAGTCGGCAGACATGTCATAGGGCACCAGGTTCACCGGCGTCGGCGCGAAAAATACGCCATAGACCGCCTCGGCATCCTCATCGGTGATCCGCCTCAGCGCGTCGGCCGTGACAAAGCCGTCCGGATCGAGCAGACCCTCCTGGTACAGTTCGCGCAGGGCGAGAGCCATCTCCCAGAAGCTGTCCTCCGCGGGCCAGTAATGCACCTGACCCGCTTCGTCCAGATAAATGTTGTAGTCATTGACCGCCACGCCCCAGGCATGGGAAAAGAACTTCAGCTCCCACGGCCCCAGGAAGGCAAACGGAACTTCGTCCTTTCTGCCGTTGCCGTTGGGATCGCGGTCACGGAAGGCCGTCAGCACCTGACGCAGGCTATCCCAGTCCGTCGGCGCCTCCAGGCCCAGGCGGTCCAGCCAAGTCTGGTTGATCCACATGGCGTTTTGCGGGGCCAGCTCCTGAATGGCGGGCAGCGCCACGATCTTTCCGTCGGGGAGCGTGATGGCTTCCCGCCAGTCGGGATGCGCCTCCAGCAGCGCCCACAGGTTCGGCGCGTTCTCCTCCAGAAGCGGAGCCAGGTCGATGAGCTGGCCGCTGTCGGAATAGCGGATCAGTTCCGGCGTGGTCAGCGCCGCCTTGAACAGCACGTCGGGCAGCTGGCCGCCGGGCGCGAACATGGCGTCCTTGGCGTCCTGCCACTTTTCCAGGCTGGTATACTGGTCAAAGGTAAAGGTCAGGCCCGTCCTTTCCTGCATGCGAAGAAAAAACCCGTTGGTGTTCCAGTCGTGCGTGCTGTTTTCCCCGTCATAGCCGGCCATGGTAAAGGTGTCTTCCGCCACAGCAGGAGCAGCGGCCAGCATCAAACAGATCATGCAGCACAAAGCGCGTCGTAGCATGTACAAAGTCCTCCGAATGTGCGTTTGCGTGGGAAGAACACATCCCGTTCTTTTATTATACCTGATCGCCAAGTTTTTGAAAACCGTTTTTCAGAAAATTTCAATCTGCCCAAAGCAGGACCATTTCCACCAGCTCGGTTTCCGCGCCGCCGAACAACTCCTTCTGCGACCGCCCCGAAGCCCGAAAACCCATATGCCGGTAGAACGCCTGTGCCTGCCGGTTTCCTTCCAGGACCCACAGGCACACGCCGTCACACCCGTCCTCCCGGAGCCTTTTAAGGGCCGCCTCCAGCAGGCTGCGGCCATATCCGCGCCCCATGGCCTGTGGCCGAAGGTACAGGCTGACCAGCTCGCCGAAGCCCTCTCGGTCCGGCTCACGCGCATAGCTGACCATCGCGGTTCCTACGATCCGCCCCTCCTCAAACACGCCCAGCGACGCGGAGGGATCGGCCCGGAGCATGCCGCTCCAGCGATCGTGGGTCAGCTTGTCCAGAAACGCCTGCGGCAAAAGGCCCCGATAGCACGCCTTCCAGCTTTCAGCGTATACGTTTCCCACCTCGTCAAAGTCATCCTGTGCGCAAAGCGGCCTGACCACGGCCATATTTGCCACCTCCCTTTCATGGGAAGAAGGAAATTCCTCCTCCAGCAACATGATGATATCACAGTATAACACAGTTGTTTTCTGCGGACCAGAGCGGTCCTCCTGTTTCAAAGAAGAATGGATTTTTGGCATTTGTTGTGCTAAAATACCAGATAAAAGATTCCGGATTAATGGAAGGAAGCATCGCCCATGTGCACATCCTCTTTCCGACGTCATGCCTCCCTTTTTCTTCTGCCAGCCGCAATGATCGCGATGTGCGCGCTGTTCTGGTTTGCCTCAGGATGTCCTGCCCTGGAATATACCTTTCTCTGGGGCATAGGGGTTGGGCTGATCTCCTGGCTGCTGCTGTGGGGCCTGCTGCTGGCCGCCATGCGGATAAGCCGTGTGTGCCTCACCCGCGCACAGTTTGGCTGCGTTTTGCTTGTGACGGCAGGAGCACTGGCCTATTTTGCCATGCAGATCCGAAGCCGCCAGTTTATCTACTATTTTGATTACGGGCACTACTACCAGAAGCAGATCGCCTATGAATACTTTTTCAGCCTTGGTCCCTGGTCCGGGCTGAAAAACATCTTTGAATTAGGCGCCTACGGAGCCAGCTACGACTATACCAATTACATCTGTCTGTTTGTGGAGCTTCCCTATGCCTTTACCCCAAAGACGGGCGATTGGTACACGCTGTCCTGCTGCGCAGCGATTCTGCCGCCTTTGTTTACCGCCCTTGCGGCGTTTGTGAGCAAATGCGTGACGCTCTTTCACCCTCGGCGGCGCCGGCTTGCCTTTGGACTGGGGTTTCTGGGATGCGTGTCCATTCCGCTATTGTACCAGGCGTTGTCCTATGGCCAACCGGATCTCATTGGCCTCATTTTTATTCTGGTCATTCTCCTGCTCACCCTGGATTACTGGTTTGAAAGGCCGGATGTGCCGCGCTGGCTGCTGCTGCTGGCAGCCGTCTATCTGCTGATCGTGTGCAGGCGGTGGTATGCCTACTGGCTTACAGCCTATGTGCTCTGCTATGCGGTAGCCTGGCTGGCTCGCCTCATCACCAAACATGACCGAAGGCTTGCCCTGCTCAGCTTCCGAAATGCACTGGTCTTTCTGCTACCATCGCTGAGCCTGCTCGTGCTGACGTTATGGCCCATGCTGCAAGCCATCATAAGCTATGACTATGCGGTTCACTATGCCGCCTACCTGTCCGGCGGATTTGCGGCGGAAGTGACGGCACAGGTAAGCAGGCTGGGATGGCTTGCCTGCGCTTTGTTTGCAGCGGGCCTGATATGGGCGCTGGTACGGAAAAAAAGCAGAGGCCCCGCGCTGGCTGCCCTCATAACCTGTCTTCTCAGCCTGATCCTGTTTACACGGGTGCAGAACATGGGGGCACATCACAGCCTGCTGCTCATGCCTTGCTACTTTTTCTTTGCGATTTTCTTTGGCTGCGCGGTTGCCAGCGTCCAAAAGACGGCTGCTTGCCGCGTTGCCGCAGCCTTCACCGCGGCGGCACTGGTGGTGCAGTTGGCATCGAGTTCTGTTCCCGCAGCCTTTCCAAGAACAAACTGGCTGCCGGGCAGCGTCCTTCCCACCCCTGACCGAAATGATATGGAGCAGGTCGAGACGTTGGCTCGTTGGATTGACGACACCATACCTCACGGAGAAATCGCCTACATGATTCCCCATGGCGAACCCTACAATCCGGATGTGTTTCGTAATGCGCTGTTGCCAGATGTAAGCGTGCGTGGGAAGCTCGCCTACGGGTCAGCCATTCTGGGAACGCACGGATTTCCCGTGGACCTGCTTGATGCGGCTTATGTACTGACCTGTGAACCCTTCTGTCCCACCGGCTTTGCCGAAAAAATCAACGCGGCCTTTCTTGCCGCGCTGGATAGCGGAACATTTTCTCCTGAATGCTCCTTTGACATGGGCAACGGCTATGTGTTCACCGCTTATCGTCGCGTGCGGCCCGCAGACCGTACCGAAGCGCTGTACTACCTGTCCTGTCTGGAAGAGGAAAACGCACAATTCCCTGAGCACTTTGAAGCTGTCGTAGAGCGCTGGCTCCAGCAGCATGGCCTGTAAGGGCCGATGCCTTAGGCTCCGCGCACATATTCCCTCACCGCCTCCGCCACCCGGCCGATATCCGCTTCGGTCAGGTAGGGATGCATGGGCAGAGAGAGCACCCTGTCACATGCCGCCAGGGCGTTCGGATAGAGCGCGTCGTCAAACGCCCGGTCCGCGTAGGCGGTCTGCCGATGGATGCAGCGGGGATAGTAGACCATGCTGGGGATGCCGCGCTCCTTGAGGAAGCGCTGCGCCCCGTCGCGCCGCGTGCGGTTTTCCATAAGCACGGTGTACTGCGCCCAGCTGCTCAGGTACCCATCGGGCACGCGGGGCGTCTCCACGCACCCGTCCAGCGCCTGCGCGTAGACATCCGCCGCGGCGTTGAGCGCATCCAGCTCGTAGGCGCGTAGCGCGCGCAGCTTGGGCAGAAGCACCGCCGCCTGCAGGGTATCCAGCCGGCTGTTCATGCCGATGCGCTGGTTGTCGTACTTGTCAGAAACGCCCCTGCCGTTGGCCCGCAAAGAGCGCAGCAGCGCGTCCTCCTCCGCATCGTCCACAAAGACCGCGCCGCCGTCCCCGTAGCAGCCCAGCGGCTTGGCGGGGAAAAAGGACGTGGCGGCCGCCTGTCCGAAAGCGCAGGCATTCGTATCGCCGATACGCCCGCCGTAGCCCTGAGCGGCATCCTCCAGAATCCGCAGCCCGTGACGCGCGGCGATTTGCGCAATGCGCGGGTAGTCCGCCGGCAGGCCGAACAGGTCCACCGGGATCACGGCCGCGGGCCGAAGGCGCCCCTCGGCCTCCACCCGGCATACGGCGGCTTCCAGCGCGTCGGGGTCGATGTTGAAGGTATCCGGGCGGATGTCCACCGGAATCATCTCCGCGCCCACGGTGGTGGCGCATCCGGCGGAGGCGAAGTAGGTGAAGTCCGGCACGAACACCGCGTCACCCGGCCCCACGCCCCACAGCATGAGCGCGAGCACCAGCGCGTCGGTGCCGTTGCCGCAGGTCACGCAAAAGCGCCGCCCCACGTCGCGGGCCAGCGCGTCCTCCAGCTCGCTCACCTGCTCGCCCAGGATGAAATGGCCCTTTTCCAGAACCGCGGCGATGCCGGCGTCGATCTCGCTTTTCAGCGCGCGGTACTGCGCGCCCAGATCATGAAACTGCATCTATTCGACCTCCCTCAGCCCTTCCCCGTCGGGAAGGAAGCGCCGCCCGCATTCGGGGCAGGCCAGCGCGTCCCGCAGAAGCGCGCCGCACGTGCACACAAAGCCGTGCGGCCGCGCGGGCACGCCCAGCATGAGGGCATGGGGCGGCACGTCGCAGGCGACGACCGCGCCCGCGCCGATCATGGCGCAGCGCCCGATGCGGTGCCCGCAGACCACGGTGGCGTTGGCGCCGACGCTGGCCCCGTCCTCCACCACGGTGGGCACGAAATGCGCGGAGCCCTTGGGAAAGCGCGCGCGGGGGGTCAGGTCGTTGGTAAACACGCAGCTGGGGCCGCAGAATACCCCGCGGCCCAGCGTAACGCCCTGATAGACGCTCACGTTGTTTTGCAGCTTGCAGCCGTCGCCGATGGTCACATGCTGCCCCACATAGCCGTTCTGACCGATGGAGCAGCCCGCGCCCACTTTGGCTGTGCCCTCGATGTGACAGAAGTGCCACACCTTCGTGCCCTCGCCGATCTCCGCTCCCTCATCCACCACGGCGGTGGGATGGATGTATGCGCTCATCGGCCGAATCTCCCTTCAAAATCGGTGGTGGCGCAGTCCGTGAGCGGCAGCTGCACCGGCCGGTGCTCCGCCGCCGACCGGTAGATGGCCAGCACCAGCTCCAGCGCGCGCATGCCCGCCCGCCCGTCCACATAGGGCGCGCGGTCCTCGCGGATGGCGGCGATCACATCGGCGTACAGGGGCGTGTGGCCGTAGCCGTACACGTTGGGCGGGTTTTCGCCAAACTGCATCTTGATGGTGGCGGGGTCGCCGCGGCCGTCGCGGAAATCCCACTCCTCGATGATGTTGACGCTCTTGCCGCCGGCCTTGACGGTGCCGTTTTCCCCAAAGAGATAGAGGGTTTCCTCCAGGTTATGGGGGTAGACGTTGGTGGTGCCCTCCACGATGCCATAGGCCCCGCTGTCAAAGCGCACCAGCGCAAGTCCGAGATCCTCGGCCTGGATGTAGGGATGGTTGAGGTTATCGGTATAGGCCATTACTTCGGTCACGCCGTCGCCCAGCATCCAGCGCAGCAGATCGATGCTGTGGATGCACTGGTTCATCAGCGCGCCGCCGTCCATGGCCCAGGTGCCGCGCCAGGGCGCCTGACGGTAGTATTCCTCGCCCCGGTTCCAGCGCACATGTACCGTACCGTGCAGCATGCGCCCGAAGCGCTTTTCCTCCACGGCGGTACGGATCTTCTGAATGGATTTGTTGAAACGGTTCTGATGACAGGCGCACAGCTTGAGCCCCCGCGCGTCCGCCTCGTCGATCAGCGCGCGCGCATCCGCCAGCGACAGGGCCAGCGGCTTTTCGATGATCACATTGGAGCCCGCGCGCAGCACATCCAGTCCCACCTGCGCGTGCAGGCCGCTTTCGGTGGCCACGGCGCACAGCTGCGGCGTCTCCCTGGCCAGCAGCTCACGGTGGTCGGTATAGCGGCGCACGTGGGTGCGCTCCTCCTCCGTAAGGGGCCGAAGCACGGCCTCCATGCGCTCCGGCACGGGGTCGCACACGGCGCACAGCGCCAGATCCTCCGCATTGTTCAGGTATGCCGCGATATGGTTGGGCGCGATTCGCCCGCAGCCGATGAGCGCATAGCGCAGTTTTTCCCTCATGGTGATGCGGCCTCTCCTTTCGCGTCTCACAGAACGCGGATGTTCTCGCGCTTTTTCACGTTCTTCATGACATTTTTGGTGTCGAAGATCAGGCTGGCATGCTCGGCCACAAAGTCGTAATCCACGCAGGTATGCGCCGTGGTCACCATGACAAGGTCGGCATTTTCCAGCGCGGCCCTGTCAAGGGCCGGGATGCGGTGCTCCTCATGCCCCTGATAGCGGTAGGATTCCACATAGGGATCGTAGTAGCTGACCTCGGCGCCGAGCTTGCGCAGGCTCTCGATCACGCGCAGAGCGGGGCTTTCGCGGTAATCGTCGATATCCTGCTTGTAGGCCACGCCCAGCACCAGCACCTTCGCGCCGTTCATGGCCTTCTTGCGCTCGTTGAGCGCGCCCATGGCACGCTGCGCGCAGTATTCGGGCATGCGGTCGTTAATGATCATGCTGCTTTCGATCATCGAGGTATGGAAGCCGAACTCCCGCGCCTTCCAGCTCAGGTAATACGGGTCCAGCGGGATGCAGTGCCCGCCCAGACCGGGGCCGGGATAGAAGGCCTGAAAGCCGTAGGGCTTGGACTTGGCCGCCTCGACGACCTCCCAGATGTTGATGCCCATGCGGTTGCACAGAATCGCCAGCTCGTTGATCAGGCCGATGTTGACGTTGCGGTAGGTATTTTCGAGGATTTTTTCCATCTCGGCCACGGCGGGGCTGCTCACGCGATGCACGGGCGCCTCCAGAACGGCCTCGTAAAGCGTGGCGGCGATATCGGTGCATTCGGGGGTGACGCCGCCCACCACCTTGGGGGTGTTCTTGGTTTTGTAGATGGCGTTGCCTGGGTCCACGCGCTCCGGCGAGAAGGCCAGGAAAAAGTCCACGCCGCATTTGAGGCCGCTCTTTTCCAGAATGGGGCGGAGCATTTCCTCGGTGGTGCCGGGGTAGGTGGTGGATTCCAAAACGATGAGCATATCGCGGTGCATATGGGGCATGATGCTTTCCGCGGAGGAGCGCACGTAGCTGATATCGGGCTGCTGATGCTCGTCAAGGGGCGTGGGCACGGCGATGCACACGCAGTCGCACGAGGCCACGGAGGCAAAGTCCGTGGTGGCGCGAAGCATGCCCTCCTCCACGATCTTTTTGAGGTCGCTGTCCACCACGTCGCCGATATAGTTGTGTCCCTGGTTGACCATGTCCACCTTCCGGGGCTGCACGTCAAAGCCGATCACATGGAAGCCGGCCTTGGCCTTTTCCACCGCCAGCGGGAGCCCGACATAGCCCAGTCCAACCACGCCCAGGGTGACGGTACGGTCGAGAATCTTTTGCTTCAAAACCGACATGCTTTCAATCTCCTTGCTTGCGTATAGAATCGCCCGAAAGGCGGCATGATCCATGATTTATGATACCGCACGACCGCCGGAAAGTCAATCTCGGCCGCTTCAGCGGTAGATGAAGAAATCGCATTCCAGCCGTCCGTTGTAGAGCCTGCGCTTTTTGTCCGCGCGGCGGCCGAAGGCGCGCTCAAAGCCGGGGTCGGCGGAAATGGCGCACAGCTTCCAGCCGGGGTGGCGCCTGAGCATCGCGCCCAGCTCACGGTACAGCGCGCGTGCGCCCTCTCGGTCGCTCAGCCGCTCGCCATAGGGCGGGTTGAGCAGAAACACCCCGGCGGGGCCGTCCAGCGTGAGCGACCTCAGGTCCTGCCGGCGCACGCAGATGCGCCCCTCCAGCCCCGCCTGGCGGATATGCCGCTCGCACAGCGAGAGCGCTTCGGGGTCGATGTCGCTTCCGGCGATGGAAAGCGGCGCATCCGGATGAAAGGCCTCGCGCGCCTCGCGCCTGAGGGCGTCCATCCCCGCCCGGTCCATGAAGGGGTAGCTTTCGCAGGCGAAGGCGCGCGCAAGGCCCGGCGCGCGGGACGCGGCCCTGAAGGCCGCCTCGATGAGCAGCGTGCCCGTGCCGCAGCAGGGGTCGTAGAGCGGCATGCCGGGCCGCCAGGGGCTGAGGTCCACCAGCGCGGCAGCCAGCGTCTCGCGCAGGGGCGCCTCGCCGTTCCAGGTGCGATAGCCGCGCCGATTGAGCGCATCGCCGCTCATGTCCAGCGTGACGCGCGCGCGGTCGTTGACCACCGACACCCCGATGGGAAAGCGCGCGCCCGTCTCCGGCAGACGCGAAACGCCCAGACGCTCCATCAGCCGCCGCACGATGGCCTTTTTGCTCACGGCCTGGCAGTCGCGCACGCTCATCAGGCGGCTGCGCACGCATTTGCCGCTGACATGAATGGCCGCGTCCCGCGGCAAAAGGCGCTCCCAGGCGACGCTCCCCACCAGCTGGAACAGGTCCTCGAAGGTGGCGGCCTCACCCTCGGCCAGCACCAGCAGCACGCGGTCCGCCGTGCGAAGGTACAGGTTGGCGCGGAAGGCATCCATGAGCGTGCCTTCAAAGCGCGCGCCGCCGTTTTCCGCCCTGGCGGGAAGGCCCATGCGCTTGAGTTCGCCCGCCGCCACGCCCTCCAGCCCGAAGGCCGCCGTCGCCAAAAAGGTGTATGCCACGCCTCTTTCCCCCATTCCTACCGTATCAACGCAAAATTATAACATGGCATGAGCGGCCAAACAAGCGGACATGCTAATTTGCGGGAAACCTTCGGGGAAAGGACGGATGACTCATGCTTGCAGCCTTTCTGGCCGGCGCGGCGGCCTATCCGATGCTGGAGATGGCCTGGCGCGGGCGCACCCACCCCGCCATGGCGCTGGCGGGCGGGGCCTCCTTCGCCGTGCTTCGCGGCGTCAGCCGCATGCAAAAAGGCCGCCCCCTCTGGCAGCAGGCGCTGCTGGGCGGCCTTATGATCACGGGTGTGGAATATGCCTTCGGCCTGGTTTTTAACCGGCGGCATCAGATCTGGGACTACCGGCGCATGCCGGGCAATGTGCGCGGGCAGATCTGCCTGCCCTTCACGCTGGCCTGGTGCGGGCTGAGCGCCCTGGCGCTTAGCGGCATGCGCATGCTCCGCTCCTAGAGCTCGCGGGCCAGAATGTCCGCGATGTAGCGGCTGGCGTGCCCGTCGCCGTAGGGATTGGCGGCGTGCTCCATCTCGTGGTAGGCGGCGGGGTCGCCCAACAGCTCGCGCACGGCGGTGTAGATGGTATTCTCGTCCGTTCCCACCAGCTTGAGCGTTCCGGCCACCACGCCTTCGGGGCGCTCGGTGGTATCGCGCATCACCAGCACCGGCTTGCCCAGCGCCGGGGCCTCCTCCTGAATGCCGCCGCTGTCGGTCATGATCAGGTAAGCGTGGGCCATCAGGTTATGGAAGTCCAGCACGTCCAGCGGCTCGATCATGTGGATGCGCTCCTGCCCGCCGAAGCAGGCGCGGGCCATCTCCCGCACCGCAGGATTTTTGTGCATGGGGTAGAGCACCTTGATGTCGGGCGTTTCGTCCACGACGCGGCGGATGGCGCTGAACATGTCCCGCATCGGCTCGCCCAGGTTTTCGCGGCGGTGCGCCGTGAGCAGAATCAGCCGGCTGCCGCGCGCCCATTCGATTTCCGGATGGGTATAGTCGCTTTTGACGGTGGTGTCCAGCGCGTCGATCACGGTGTTGCCGGTCACGTGGATGCGCTCGGCGGGCTTGCCCTCCCGAAGCAGGTTCTGCCGGCTCAGTTCCGTGGGCGCAAAGTAAAACCGGGCGATGAGGTCCACCGCCTGGCGGTTGAACTCCTCCGGGAAGGGAGAATACAGGTTGTAGGTCCGAAGCCCCGCCTCCACATGCCCCACGGGAATGCGCATATAGAAGCAGGCCAGCGCCGTGACAAAGGCGGTGGAGGTATCGCCATGCACCAGCGCCACATCGGGCTTTTCCGTCTCCAGGATGGCGCGCAGCTTTTCCAGAATGTTCACCGTCACATCAAAGAGGGTCTGCTTGTCCCGCATGATGGACAGGTCATATTGAGGCGTCACCTGGAAGCATTGGAGAATCTGATCCAGCATTTCCCTGTGCTGGCCGGTAACGCACACCACGGTTTCAAATTCCGGGCGCCGCTTCAATTCCAGAACCAGCGGACACATTTTGATGGCCTCCGGTCTGGTGCCGAAGATGAGCATGACCTTTTTCATTTGCATACCTCAATCATCCGCCGCGAAAGCGGCCAACGTTCACACGCGCTCCGTCGTTTCCTGCCACAGCCTGAGCATGCGCCGCATGCGCGCCTCCGCCTCCCCGCCCTCCTGCGAGGAGTGAAACGTCACCTCTCCGCCCGGTCCGGGGGAGAGGAGGCCCTCCTCCTCCAGGCGGCGGCGCAGCTGGCGCGCGGTGCCGAGGTTTCCGTCGATGAGCGGGGTCCCCGGCGCAAAGCAGCGGGCGATCGCCCCCCGCAAAAAGGGATAATGCGTGCAGCCCAGCACCACGGCCTTGACAGGCAGCCCCCGCACGGAGGATAAAAGCCTGTCCAGAAGGCTTTCCACCCTGGGTCCGGAAAACGCGCCGGCCTCCACGCACTCCATCAGGCCCGGACAGGGTACGGGCAGGGCGTTTTGCCCGTAACGCTCCATCAGGCGCAGGAATTTGGGCTGGGTCAGCGTCATATGCGTGGCCATCACCACCACATAACCGCCGCCGGGAAGGAGCGAGGCAGGCTTGAGCGCCGGCTCCATGCCGATGACCGGCATGTGCAGCTCCTGCCTCAGCGGCCCGGCGGCCGCGCTGGTGGCCGTGTTGCAGGCGATGACCACCGCCTTGCAGTCCATGGCGATGAGCCTGTCCACCGCCAGGTGCGTGAGCCTGAGCACCTCTTCGGGCCGTTTGTCGCCATAGGGAACGTTGCGGGTATCGCCGTAATAGACGAAGTTTTCCTCCGGCAGCACCTCCAGCATCTGCCCCAGCACGCTGATGCCTCCCATGCCGCTGTCAAACACGCCTACCGGCCGACGATCCACCGCATTCACCTCCGTTCCCGATTATACCCGCTGCCCTCCTTTTTTTCAAGTATTCCGGGGTTGTTTGTGTCAAAGCGCCAGCACCTGTACAATGGCGTCCGCCAGATACGGCATGGCCGCCAGCACCTCCTCAAGGGTGTTTCGGTTGTTTCCGGCCTCCACCAGCACGCATCCCACGGCCACATGCTGGTTAAAGCGTCCGCTTTTGACGCAGACCTCCCGGCAAAGGCCGTCCACCTGGGCGTTGAGGTCGTCCGTCATCGCTTGGGCGACGGCCAGGTTCGCCTCCCAGTCGGGCCGCTGGTCAAAGCCCTCAGAGGTCTGCCCCTCCCCCTTGCCGATGAGCAGCATCAGCTTGGCCGCCTCCACCCCGCCGGCGTTCACGGTGTTGGGGCCGGTCTGCGACTCGGCGTAGGCGTCGCGGTGCAGGTCGATATACAGGTCGTATTTTTCCCCCGCCGCCTGACGCTTCTCAAGCATCTCCAGCGACCGCGTGTAGGCGCTGCTCAGGTTGGGCGGCTCGAAGGCCGTCACGTCATGCACCACCTCCACGCCCAGGCCTCGCAGCAGCGCGGCCAGCTCCTCGCCCACACGCACCACGTTGTACGCGCTGTCGGCTGTGCGCCACTTCTCCGTCTCCTCGTATGGGTCGTCCGGCGTCTGCTCATAGGCCTCGTAGGTGTGCGTGTGATAGATCAGCACGCGCTTGCGCGGGGTTTCCGTCTGCACGCCAAGAAGCCGGATGACAAAGTCCGCATCCTCCGGGGGCGCGGGCGTCTCCGCCGGGTCGCCCGTCTCCTGTGGCGCGGTCGCAACGGCAAACAGGTTTTCGGTCACTTCGCCACCGAAGGCGGAAAACGCGGCCACCACTCCGCCTCCCTGCACGCGGGCCGGCAGATTCAGGCCCGCAGCCGTTCCCAGAAGCGCCGCCGCCAGAAGGACCACCGCCAATCGGATTTTCTGCTGCCTGTTCATCCGGGTCACCGCCTTTTGCGTTCTTCCCGGTAGGATATGCTATCCCTGAACGTAAGTATGCAGGGTTTCGGGATCTACATCCGGCTGAAGGGCCTGGTTGATGCCGTCGCTCAGCAGCGCCGCCACGTGCAAAACCAGCTCGTCGATCTCGCGCGGGGTGACGACCATATCGCCCAGAAAGCCTTCCGACACCTGCCGAAGCAGCTGCTCCGCCGCCTCCTCGTGGCCGCCGGCCAGCAGGCCGTATTCGTCGATCAGCCGCGCCATGGCGTCGCGCGCGATGGTGGAGGCATACACCACCATGGGCACCCCAACGGCGATCACCTTCACCCCCAGCGTCTCCTCCGTCAGACCCAGACGGTGGTTGCCCACGCCGCTGCCCGGCTCGATGCCCGTATCGGTGATCTGCACCGTGGTACAGATGCGCTCGCTCTCAAAGGCGGCCAGCGCGTCGATGGCGATGACCGCCGCAGGGCGCACATGCCGTACCAGCCCGCGGCACAGCTCCGCCGTCTCGATGCCCGTCAGTCCCAGCACGCCGGGCGCGATCGCGCTCACGCCCCGCAGCCTGCCGCGCAGCTCCTGCGCCATGGCCTGACGCAGGTGGCGCGTCACCAGCATGCGCTCCACCACGCGGGTGCCCAGCGCGTCCGCGGTCACGTTGCGGTTGCCCAGGCCCACCACCAGCACCTCGCCCTCGCGCGGCAAGAGGCTTCTCACGCCCTGCGCCACAAGCGCGGCCAGCAGCTTCTGGGTATGCGCATCGCAGCGGGGCAGGTCGCGGTACTCCAGGGTGATGTATTCGCCCGTGTGCCGGCCCAGCAACTCGGCCGCGCGCTCCTTCTCGATGCGGATGCGGGTGTGCGTGATGCCGCCCATGTGATGCGTGCTTACGCGCACGCCCTCCACCCGTCCGCCGCCCTCGTCGATGCATTCCATGGCCAGATCCGTCCGAAACCCGCGCATGCTTCTTTTCCTCCATCCTGCCTGAAACGCGCGCGCAAAAAAGCCGCGCATGCGTTTTCCTATAGCATGCGCGGACTGGGGAAAAACATACGTCAGCCCTCGTAGTGCAGGGCCTCGATGGGACGAAGCTTGCTGGCCTTGTTGGCCGGATACATGCCGAACACCACGCCGATGAACACTGAAAAGGCTATAGCCATCCACGCCACGTTGACGGGAATCGTCAGCGTCATCTGCAAAACGGGCGCCAGGGCGTTGACGGCCACCACCGAGATCGCCAGGCCCATCAGCCCGCCCATGAGGCTGACCACCAGCGACTCGATGAGAAACTGCATCAGAATGTTGCCCCGCGCCGCGCCGATGGCCTTGCGGATGCCGATTTCCCGCGTGCGCTCGCTGACGCTGACCAGCATGATGTTCATGATGCCGATGCCGCCCACCAGCAGCGAAATGGCCGCGATGCCGCCCAGCATGAGGGTGAGGGTATTGGTGGTTTCGCTCAGGGTGGAGAGCATCTCGCTCTGGTTAAAGACGCTGTACTGCGTGCCGAAGGAGTTGGTATTGTAGTTGGCAAAGGCCTTTTCGAGGTAGCTTTCCACCACGGCCTGCGCCTGCCCGACCTGCGCCGAGGAGGCGGCGGACACATAGAACGAGGAAATGGACGTCTGGTTGGAGAGGCGCTGGGCCAAAGTAAAAGGAATGAGGATCTGATTGTCATTGCTGCCCGACGCGCTGGAGCCGACCTCCGCCAGCACGCCTACCACGGTGATGGTGTAGCCGTTGAGCGAGAAGGTCTCGCCCACGGCATGGGTGGTGCCGTACATCTCCGTGGCTGCCTCCGAGCCGATGACCGCCACGAAGCTGCGGTTGTCGATATCGGGCTGCTGGAGGAAGCGGCCCTCCGCCACGGTCCAGTTGCGGATGCTCTCGTAGCCGGGCGTGGTGCCCTGCACCACGCCGTCGTCGTAGGTAGCCGCGCCGGCCTTGACGGTGCCGCTGACGCTGGCGATGGGCGCCACGTAGGAGATATTCTCGTTCTGGGCCAGTTCGTTGAGGCTGTCCAGATCAATGGGATTCATGCGGCGGGCGTTGATGTTGGCGGTGATGAGGTTGGTGCCCATACCCTCGATGCTTTCGACCACGGAGCTGTTGGCCCCCTGGCCGATGGAAACCAGCACCACGATGGCCACCACGCCGATCACCACGCCGAGAATGGTCAGAAACGAGCGCATCTTGTTGCCCGCGATGGCCTTGACGGCCATCTTAAACGACTGGTAGATCATCCTGGGGCACCTCCTGATTCTCGTAGAGCCTGCCGTCCTCAATGCGGATGACGCGCTCGGCGCTTTGGGCCACCTTGGGGTCGTGCGTGATGAGCACAATGGTGTTGCCCGCCTGATGCAGCTCGCGGAAGATCTGCAGAATTTCGCGCCCGGTCTTTTTGTCCAGGTTGCCGGTGGGCTCGTCGGCCAGGATGAGCGAGGGTTTGACCGCGATGGCCCGCGCGATGGCGCAGCGCTGCTGCTGGCCGCCGGAGAGCTGCGCGGGCCGGTGCTTCATGCGCTGTCCCAGGCCGACGCGCTCCAGCGCCTCGCGCGCCGCCGCCCGGCGCTGCGAGACGCCCGCGCCCTGATAGATCAGGGGCAGCTCGACGTTTTCCAGCGCGGAGAGCTTGGGCAGGAGGTTGAAGCCCTGAAAGATAAATCCGATCTGCCGGTTGCGGATGCGGGCCAGCTGGCGCTCGCGGTATTTCTGGATGGGCTTGTCATTGAGCATATAGCTGCCGCTGTCGGCGGTATCCAGGCAGCCGATGATGTTCATCAGCGTGCTCTTGCCGCTGCCGGAAGGGCCGATGATGGCCACATATTCGCCCTTGTCCACGTGCAGGGAAATGTGGTTGAGCGCGTAGATGGTCTCCCCGCCCAGGGTGTAGCGCTTGACCACGTCCGTCATATCAATCATGCTGCTGCGCCCCCTCAGTTGCCGCGGGTCCGGCCGCCGCCCGCTCCGCCGCCGGAGGGCGGGGAACCCGCGGGCATGCCGCCGTCGAACGAGCCGCCGGGCATCCCGCCCATGTCCATCATCATGCCGCCCATGCCGTTTTCGCGGCTGTCGTCGGAGGAGGTGCCGGCCTCGCGGGTGATGAGCACCACGTCGCCTTCGCTCAGGCCGCTGAGGACCTCGGCATAGGTTTCGTCGCTCAGGCCGGTTTCCACCGTGGTGCGCACGCCTGGCTCATCCTCGGCCGCGCTGTCGGACTTGAGCCAAACGTAGCTTTCCCCCCGCGAGGTGCTCAGGGCCGCGATGGGCACCAGCAGCACGTTTTCGCGCTCCTCCACCAGAATGGTGGCGGTGCCGTTCATGCCCAGCTTGAGCTGGTCGTCGCCCTCGATGGTGAGGGTCACGTCGTAGACGGTCACACCGCTGGTGGCGGTGCCGATCTGGCTGATCTTGCTCACCGTGCCCGCGTAGGTGTGGTCGGTGATGGCGTCCATGGCCAGCTCCACGTTCTGGCCCACTTCGACGCTGGTGATGTCCAGCTCATCCACGCTGACGACCATTTCCTTTTCGTCGCCCACATAGAGGGAAACCAGCACCGTATCAATCGCCTGTTCGGTCGCCGAAGGCGTCACGATGGAGGCCACGATGCCGTCCTGGGGCGCGGTGATGGCGCCGGTGTCGCGCAGGGTCCGCATCTCCTTGAGCTGCTCCGTCTGCTGGACGCGGGTTTCCAGCAGCGCCTGATAGCTGTCGCTGATGGGCACGTTGATCAGATAGCAGATGCGGTTGCCTTCCCACTTGCGGTCGTTCTCCTCGATGAACACGCTGTGGATGTAGCCCTTTTCGGAGGTGGTCAGCTCATAGGGCATGTGGATGTGCGCCGTGGCCGTGCCCAGGCTTTCGCCCTTATAGGTGATCTCCACCTCGCCGCCCTCCTCGCTGTAGGCATCGGAGAAGGTGATGGTGGCCGTGCCGTTTTCCAGCGCGCGCACGGTGCCGTCCAGCACGACGTTGCCCACCCTGACGGTCACGGTGTCGTCAATCTCCCAGGTTTCCTGGGCGGGAAACTCCACATACATCCATCCGTCCAGGGACAGCAGGGCGATTGCGCCGTACTGATCCATCACATCCTGGATATAGACGCCTTCGGTGATATAAACCTCCTTGACGCGGCCGTACTGCGGCATCTTGAGATATGTGGTGGAGGAATAGTCCGCCGCCAGCGTGGCGATTTCCGTTTCGGTCGTCTCCAGCTCCGTTTCAAGGGTTTCGATGGTGGTCTGCAGGGCCACGGCGTCGATGTTCAAAAGCGGTTGCCCGGCCGTAACGTTGTCGCCCGCTTCCACCAGCGCATCCGTCACCGTCACGGCATAGTCCAGCGCCACGTCATCGGTCTGGCTGATGGACAGCGTGCCAGTGCCTGTGACCGTCTTGGAAAGGGAACCGGTGGAAACGGTGTATTCCGTATAGGCGCTGCCGCTGGCGGACTGCGCCGCCACCGCCTGCCGTGACTGGTAATACCGGTAACCAAAGAATCCCGCGGCGGCCAGAACTACCAGCACCGCCAGTGTTTTGAGGACCTTCTTCATGGGAAAAACCTCCTGCCATCAGGCATGCTTGTTTGATGCCGCTTTATGGTATCGGTCCTACCTTTGCAACGCATGACGGTTTTGTGAAAATTGGGTGTTGAAGGCCCATGAAAAAAGCCCCCTTTGGAAAGGAGGCTTGCGGGCTGCATGCAGGGGCGTCTGTGATTTCCCAGCGCTATTTTGCGTTCGTCCGCCGCCGGAACGCGACGCCGAATTTGATGAACACTGCGACGTAAACGGCCAGAATCAGCAGATACACAACCGTCACAAACCGGCTGAACGGCCCTGTCCGCTGGCCTTCGGCGATCAGCACGGGCACGATCACCATCAGCAGAATCACCATCAGCGGCAGCATGCGTCCCTTCATCACCCGCTCCATCATGTCCAGCCGGGACGCATCGTCGCAGAAGATTTCCGCGTCGCGCTCCGACGCGGGCGCGGCCTTGCGGAAATAGCTGTAGCCCACATAATCCTGTATATATTCCCAGCCGCAGTCGCTAAACATCTGCACATATTCCTCCCGGTGCGCGCGCCCTTCCGGGTTGTAATCCAGCCGGTACGCCACCTCCTGCGGCTCGCACCGCTCAAAGCCGTACAGCCCCGGCAGGCGCACGCCCGTGAACCGCCAGCCCTCCCGATGACGCTGGCTCAGGTACGCCTCCTCCTCTTCCCAGTCAGCCACGGTAAAAAACCGGAATTCCCGCTTGTGCTCCCCCATGTTCAGCGCGCCTCCTTCATGGTTTCGTACAGCCGCTCGATTCGTTTCATTTCCAGGTCCAGCACCTCCGTGCCCAGCGGCGTAATCCGGTAAATCCTTCGCTTCTCTTCCTCCCGGACAAACCGGATCAGCCCGTCCTTTTCCATCTTGGACAGGCTGCCGTACATCGTGCCGGGGCTCAGGCAGATTTCTCCATGAGTCAGCTCCTTCACCTGCTGGACGATGCCGTAGCCGTGCTGCTCCCGGCGCAGGCACAGCAGTATGTAAAACCCGGTTTCCGTCATCGGCACATACACCTTGCGAATGTGCGCGTCCATGCCGCACCTCCTCTGTAGCACGATATATCGCACTACGATGTATCGACGTGAGTATAACATCCCCTTGTCGGAGATGTCAATACCCGCAGCACAAAAAAAGGAGCGCTTCCTCCAGAAGCGCTCCGCAGCCTGTCAAAAAAGGTCGCATTATGCGGCCTTTTTTGCTATACTAAGGACAGGTGATGAAGATGCTAAAGAAAGAAGCGGAGCAGCGCCAGGCGATAGAAATGCTGTGCACAGATATGCTGGTACCCAAGGGACACTTGCTGCGGAAGATCGACGCAGCGGTGAATTTT
>DVIV01000052.1 GCA_018710985.1 Candidatus Limiplasma pullicola | reverse complement strand
TCTACCTCCGGTACTACGATGGGCACGTCTACAGATACCGTATCGCCTTTTTCCAGTTGCTTGTAAGCCCCGTTTTGCACGACATACTCGCCCACCCACCGTTCGGGGAGGCTTTCCCGAAGTTCTGCGATGTTACATAGTCGCTTTCACACAGGGCATGCATTGCAGCGGAAAAAGCAACAAGCAAAGACATACAGAAAGTGGCGATACGCAATGGCTTTCGCATAGGTTCGAGCCCCCTTTTTAGACGCAACCAATACAGTTGGCCGCAGAAGAAATGCCTGTAAGGTGGACGGAAAATCGTTGGCGACGCTAATTTACCTCGTCCCATGTGATGATGTGGGGAACATAGAGCCTGTCTGGGCGCCTGTCATTTACAAAGTCGTATACTTCGCCTGTTTGTGCATTAACTACTATGACTCCACGGCTACCATAGCCGCCTTGATCCACAACCACTTGATCAGTTTCTAAATCAAAAGGCAGATTAAGATCGGTGCGGGTTCTGCCTTTTGCCGCCCAAACGGGCAGCAGGAGAAATTCCTCGCCCTTTTTCTCTGGGTCGATGAAGGGCATATATCCAAAGCACACTTCGTTGAGCATATATGCATATCCGTCTACGACCTGCTGCTGGAGTACATTCAATATTTCCTCAAAGGGCAGCAGTGGTATATCCTCCATATCTACCCCGATTTCCTGGGAAGTATAGATATTTGCCCAAAATGAGCCGGGACGTTCGATGCGTATGGCTACCATGCTTGCTGGGACAGCCATTTTTTCTTTGCTATGGGGACCATATTCACTTTCGAGTCCGTGCAGGAAAATGCTGCCTCCCTTTAATTGTGGGATGCCATGATAAGTCGTATAGAAATAAAGGCATTGAAATCCTTTATCCTCTGATTCTCCATAAGACTGTTGAAAATAGCAGGTAAGCTCCTTGTCTCTCATAAATGGCAGCCATTTTTGGATCTCCTCAATGGCAATGGTCGGAGCATCCTCCCATGGCAGGGCAGGATCAAATGTCACTTTCCTTTCGAGCAATGGGAAGCGTAAATTCTCCGTTGAAAAATCGCGGCTCATTCCCTTTATGCCCCACCCATTTAGACTTATCGAAACAGATCCATCCAATCCCTCGGCAGGCGGTTCCCACGTAATGCGCACCACAGGGACGGCATCCACCTCCGGTACCACGATGGGCACGTCTACAGACACCGTATCGCCTTTTTCAAGCTGGTTAGGCGCGCCATGTTCGACAACATATTCTCCCGTCCAGCGCTGTGGCAGCGTTTCCCGCAGTTCTTTGATCGAAACGTAGTCGGCTGCGGCCAGTGAACCCGGACACAAGGCCGTCATCGCCGTCATCAGCAGGGCTGCAATAAGGATGTACATGCGCTTTTTCATATGGCAAAACCTCCTCGGCGATTGAGATGAACAGCATCATTGCTTGTTCTGTCTATTATGACAAAGCCGGGAGGCAATTGGTTCATGGCATATAAAATTTTTCTTTTTCCATACAGAAACGCCCGGCAGTCCTCTCCGGCCGCCGGGCGTTTTGGTTTTCCAAAGGGAAGGCTTACTTCTTGGTCAGGTACTTGCGCATATCAATGGCGCAGGCGATCAGGATGACCAGACCCTTGATGATGTAGGTGGTGTTGCCGCTGATGCCAAGGAAGGTCATGCCGCTCATGATGAGCTGCATCAGCACCACGCCCAGCACCACGCCGCTGATCTTACCGATGCCGCCTACGAACGACACGCCACCGATGACGCAGGCCGCGATGGCGTCCAGCTCGTAGTTGAGGCCGATGGTGCCGGTGGAGGCGCCCATGCGCGCGGCCTCGATGAAGCCGGTGTAGCCGTAGGTGACGCCGGCCAGCGCGAACACGCCGATGATGACCATCGTCACGTTGACGCCGGAAACGCGGGCCGCCTCCTCATTGGAGCCGACGGCGAACATGTTCTTGCCGAAGGTGGTCTTGTTCCAGATGAACCACATGATGGCCGTGACGATGATGGCAAAGGCCACATAGCTCATCACCGGGGTATTGCCCAGACGGAACATGGGCTTGATGACCAGTTCAGAGGTATAGCTTTCATCCAGATTGGAAATCTGCGCCGCGTTGCTCAGCGTCAGGTAGAGGCCGTAGGTGATCAGCTGCGTGGACAGCGTGACGATGAAGGGATGCAGCTTGAACTTGGCCACGCAGAAGCCGTTGACCAGGCCCACGATGCCGCCGACCAGCATAACCACCACCAGCACGATCACGACCGGCCAGGGGCCCATGCCCGCCAGGAAGCGGTTAGCCAGGTCCGCCTTTTGCAGCAGGATGGCTGAAACGAACGCGCCCAGGCCCACCACGCGGCCGGCCGAGAGGTCGGTGCCGGTGAGGATGATGGCGCCCGCGATGCCAAGCGCAATCGGCAGACGCGTCGCCGTGAGCTGGATGATGTTGACGATGGACGCCGTAGCCAGGAAGGCCGGGCGCTGAATCTGGATGTAAATGACCATCAGCAGGATGATGATGATCATCGCGTGGTCCAAAAGCCAGTTGCCGATGACGCGCCAGCGGTCGCGCGCGTCCATTTCGCGCAGTTGGTTTACCTTTTTGTTTGCGTCGGGCTTGATTTCAGACATGCTATTCGGCCTCCCTTAGACGTATTTCGCAGCCAGCGTCATGATCTCTTCCTGCGTGGTGGCGTCGGCCTGTACCTCGCCGGCAAGCCGCCCGCCGGACATCACCAGGATGCGGTCGCACACGCCCAGCAGTTCCGGCATTTCAGAGGAAACCATGATGACGGATTTGCCCGCACGGGCCATATCCATGATGAGCTGGTAAATCTCATACTTGGCGCCCACGTCGATGCCGCGCGTAGGCTCATCCAGCAGGAAGATTTCGGGCTCGGTAAGCATCCAGCGGCCGAAGATGACCTTCTGCTGGTTGCCGCCGCTGAGGGAACGGATCTGCGTCTGCTGGGTCGGCGTCTTGATGTGCATGGCGTTGATGGACCAGTTGGTGCGCTCCTGCATGGTCCGGTTGCTGAGGTAGAGGTGATTTTTCAGATACTTTTTCAGGCTGGAAATCACCGTGTTGTCGCGCACGGACATGATGGCGAAGATGCCGGTGGCGCGGCGCTCCTCCGTAACCATGGCAAAGCCGTTTTTGATGGACTCCTTGGGGCTGCGGTTATGGATGGGATTGCCGTTCATCCACAGCTTGCCGCGCTTGCGGGTGGCGCTTCCGAAGATGTTTTCCAAAAGCTCGGTGCGCCCGGAGCCGTCCAGGCCGGCCACGCCCAGGATTTCGCCCTTCTTGAGCTCGAAAGACACGTCCTTGAGCCCGGAGTACATGGCCGTGAGATCCTCCACCTTGAGGACCACGTCGCTCCCCACCTCATAGTCCTTCGGGGGGAAGCGGTTGGTCAGCTCGCGGCCCACCATGAGGCGGATGATCTCGTTCATGGTGAGCTCCTTTGCGGGACGCGTGGCAATCCACTGACCGTCGCGCATGATGGTGACCTCGTCGGAGATTCGCAGAATCTCCTCCATTTTGTGGGAGATATAGACGATGCCGCAGCCGCGGTCGCGCAGCATGTTGATGATTCGGAAAAGATGCTCTACTTCCTGCTCGGTCAGCGAGGAGGTCGGCTCGTCAAAGACGATGACCTTGGCGTTGAAGGATACCGCCTTGGCGATTTCCACCATCTGCCGCTGCGATACGGGCATGGTGCTCATGATGGTCTTGGGATTGACGCTGATGCCCAGCTCCTCAAAGACCTTCATGGTATCGGCGTACATCTGCTTTTCCGAAATGGCGGGGGTTCCCTTGATCTTGGGATAGCGACCCAGCCAGATATTGTCCATTACGTTGCGGCGAAGGGCCTGGTTGAGCTCCTGATGCACCATGGCGACGCCGTTGTCCAGCGCCTCGCGCGAGGAGCGGAAGTTGACCTCCTTGCCGTCGAGAAAGATTTTGCCTTCGTCCTTGTTGTAGATTCCGAAGAGGCACTTCATCAGGGTGGATTTTCCGGCGCCGTTTTCGCCCATCAACGCATGGACCGTACCCGCCTTCACCGTAAGGGATACGTTGTCCAGCGCCTTTACGCCCGGAAAGCTCTTGCTGATGTGCTCCATCTGCAACAGCTCGCGCTTGGGAGCGCCGTCCGTGGTGCGAGTGGCCTGTTGTTCCATCTCCGCCCTCTCCTTCCTTGCTGAGTTTCCCCGCGCGCACCGCTGACGGCATGCACACGCGCCGTCAGCGATGCGCGCGGGGATTGGTGATACCGAAGCGGAGGGGCTTTCGCCCCTCCGTCAATGGTTCGGCCTGTGGTGTTCTCACTCGCCGGTGTACACAGCATAGGGGATAACGACCTTCCAGCCGTCCTCAACGGTGAAGTTCTCGTTGAGGCCCTCGTACATGTCGTTACCAGCGATCATGTTGGCGGCGATGGTGGCGATGGCTTCCGCCATGCCCTCGGCATCCTGCTTGATGGTGCCGGCCATGGTGCCAGCGTCGATGGCGGCCACGGCATCCGCGGTGGCGTCCACGCCGAACACGGGGATGGTGGTGGTGCCTTCGCCATTGTTGTAGCCAGCCTGCTGCAGCGCCTGCATGGCGCCCAGGGCCATCTCGTCGTTGTTGGCGATAACCAGCTCAACCATGTTGCCAGCATCCATGTTGTACTGAGCCAGGATGGTGGTCATGTAGTCCTGCGCAACCTGACGGCTCCAGGTGCCGGCCTGGTCCACGAGGTACTTCTGGGCATTGCTCTCGTCGTAGAACTTGAGGGCGGGCTTGCCGGCGGCAACCAGCTTGGCATCAGCGTTCTCCTGGCCATACTTGGTGCGCGCGATGGCTTCCTGGTTGTCTTCCTGACCCTTGAACATCACGTAGCTGATCACGCCGTCGCCGTTGAGGTCATAGGCGTCGTAGTTGGCCAGCAGGTAGTCGCCGATCATGTCGCCCTGCATGATGCCAGCCTGCTCGTAGTTGGTGCCCACGAAGCAGCACTTATCATAGCTCTTGACTACGTCCTCGGAAACGGAGCGGTTGAAGAACAGCAGCGGGATGCCCGCAGCCTTGGCCTGGTCCACCACGTTCTGGGCGATGCCGTCCGCGCCGGTCTCAACGATGTTCACGGCCAGCAGGTCGGTGCCGGTGGCGATGGCGGTGGTGATCTGGTCGGTCTGAGTGGTCTGGGTGGCGTTGCCGTCCTGGTCCACATAGCTGATGCCGGCCTCATCGAACTTGGCATTCAGCGCGGTGCGCACGCTGGCGAGGTAGGTATCGCTCATCGTGTACCAGAAGACCTGTGCATTGCCTTCGGCCAGCGCGACGCTGCCCATGCCCAGGACCATGGTCAGAGCCAGAACCAGAGCAAGAATCTTTTTCATGGGAATCAAACTCCTTTGCTGTATGAATTTATTTTCTCGCGGCACGCCGCGATCAAATCCGTTAACGTTGTGCATATATTATATCGGATGAATGTGACAAAAGCAAGACGCTATGGAAAAACTTCAAAAAAAGAACGCAATATGCCATCATCCGAACATTCCTTCCAAAATAAACCGGAAGCCGCACAAGAGAAGCATTTATTGTATAAACGGAAAAAGGGGGTTTGAAACGCGATAGATAAAAAAACCTCCGGGCAGCCTGAGCAGATGAAATGCTCAAGCCGACCGGAAGCCGTGTTGACGGTACAGAGAATTACGGATGCATCACTTTGGGCTTTACGCGCCGCAAAAGGGGAATGAGCACCGCGCCCAGCACCACGCCGCTGAGCCCCTGCACCAGGTTGGGGACCACGGCGCCGGCGGCGGCAGCCAGGCCATAGCCCAGCAGCAGCCATTCCGTCACGAAGTATCCGGCCACCATGACCCCTTCGGCCACAGCCAGCAGCACGACGGTCAGCCAGTAGGGGCGTCCGGCGCGCAGGGCGTATACGGCCAAGGCGGCCACCAGCCCCTTGATCACAAAGGTGGGCAGGATATAGAGCGTATAGCCGCCCAGCAGGTCTGCCAGAGCACTGCCGATGGCGGCGGCGGGCACGCTGGCCCATCCCAGCAGGGACGCGCCCAGCAGGATGAAGCCGTCGCCCAGATGGATGTATCCCTGGGTGATGGAAACGGGCAGCTTAAAGAAGTAGGTAGCCACAAAGACCAACGCGGCCATCATGCCGCCAAAGGCCAGCTTCAGCGTTTGATCGCCGGAATTTTTGCGCATAAAATACAGCCCTCTTTATAAAGAGATGAGAAACAGCCTTCCTGTCATTTTGGATGGCGCGTCCGCCGAAGGCCCCCGCGCTTTGGGAAGGCCGGCTTCAGCCCTGGGACCGGAGATCGCTGAGATGGCGGTCCTCCTCGGCGGCGATGCGCTCCAGCGCCTCCTTCGCCTCGGGCGAGGTGGCCAGAGACGCAAACTCCCGGTACTTGCTGGCGGACAGCTCCTCGGCGAGCATCGCAAAGCGCAGCATGGCCTCCACATCCTGCAGAAGCCCCGCCCGCGCCGCGCCCATGAGCCCGCCTTCAAAGAGGATGTTGTCCGCGGCGGCGGCCAGCGCAATGCGCCGGTCATCAGACAGGCCGTCACTGCCGCCCAGGGCGCGGAACTGGGACAGATGCTCCTGCTCATCGGCGCGCATCAGCGTCAGATGATCGTAGAGCGGTTCGCTTTGACGGCCCAGCTGCTCCATCAGCGAGAGGGCGCGGGTATACAGCTGTATGGCGGAGGATTCCATTTCACATGCCATGAAAAGGGCCTCCTGCGCGGTGGCGACCTGCACTTCGTTCACTCCTTCCGGACGGCGTGGCGGGATGGGGGGTCAGGCCTGCTGGAGATACTCGTTGAGCTTCTTTACCAGCGCGTCGGGGTCGGAACCATGGGCGGCGCAGGCGTCGGCGATGGATTCGGCGGTGGCGTGCGGGCAGCCCAGGCAGTGCATGCCAAACTCCATGAAAATATGCGCGGTGCCGCGGTTGAGGCTGAGCACTTCGCCGATGGACATTTGCTTGGTAACGGTCATCGGGGATTTCCTCCTTGTTTTCAATGCTTTGCGGTCCCCTGCGGGGACGTGGATATCTTACCATCGGCGAAGGGGCTTGTCAATGTGGGGAAAGGATTGGACACCTCCGCAAATCTGTACTGGGAAAAGCCCGCCGCCTGTGATATACTGCGCAGGGGGGAGCGTTTTACAGAAAGAAGGTATTTTTATGCCCAACGAACCCTTTGTATATGAAACCGCGCTGGATATGTGCTCGGTGGATTTTACCGGCCACTGGCAGCCGGGAGCGGTGTTTCGCGCCATGCAGGAGGCGGCGGACGGCCACTGCCACGTGCTGGACCTGACCTTTGAACATCTGCGCGAGCTGGGGGTGGCATGGGTGCTCAGCCGCGCGCATCTGCACATGGAGGATTATCCCATCCTGGGGCAGCGCGTAACGGTGCGTACCTGGCCCGGAAAGACCAAGCACATGTTCTTTCCGCGCTATTTCACCTTTGAGGCGGAAGGAAAGACGCTCGGATGCGCGTCCACGCTCTTTGTGCTGATGGACCTGGAAGAGCGGAAAATCGCCCCGGCCTCGCGGCTGGGAAAACCCATGCCCGAATTTGACATCCCGGCGCCGCTGCCCTTTCCCGGCAATCTGCGCGCGCTGGACGGCGCGGTGATGCGCCATGATTACCTGCCCGTCTATACCGATCTGGACATGAACCAGCATGTGAACAACACCCGCTATGTGGACTGGTTCATGAACCAGTTCCCCGTGGAAAAGCACCGCCGGCAAATGCTGGGTGACCTGCTGGTGCATTACAACGCCGAGGTTATCCCGGAGGAGAAGCTGACCATGGAGGTGTGCGCGGCGCAGAACGCAAGCGTGCTGCGCGGCCTCAACGGGGATACCGTGTGCTTTGCCGTGGAGGGCACATGGCGCGACCGGCCCTGAATCCCTATTGCGAAGCGGTGAAAACCGTCGTATAATGAAGCCATCACCACGCGCGGAAAGGAGATGCGCGCATGAAACAATCCCATCGCCCGACGGCGGAAGCCTTCGAGCGCCTTTGCGCACCCTATTCCGGCATGGTATACCGCCACTGCCTGCATATGCTGGGCAATCCCCATGAGGCCGAGGATGCGGCGCAGGAAAGCATGCTGCGCGCCTTTCGCGCCTTTGACGCCTTCCGGGGCGACGCGGTGGCCTCGTGGCTGTTTCGCATCGCGCACAATACGTGCCTGGACATCTTGAAGAGCGCGCGCGTCCGCCGCGAAAGCCTGACGCTGGACGACCCGGAGCGCACGGACCCCGCCGATCCGGAGCCCACGCCTGATGAAGTGTACCTTCACGACGCGGATGTCGGACGCATGCGCAGCGCCGTGGCCTCGCTGCCTGAGGAGCAGCAGCTGCTCATCGGCCTGTTTTACGGGCAGCAGATGGGCTACGCTGAAATCGCGCGGGCCACGGGCCTTCGGGAGGGCACGGTCAAAAGCCGGCTGAGCCGCGCCCGGGCTGCGCTTGAGAAGAAGCTGGCAGCGTCGGAATAAAACAGGGAACCTTTTCACATCACGCTCGTTTATTCCAAACGAAAGGAGGCACGCGCATGCACCGGGACATGGAATCAAACAGCGCCTTGGAGCAGGCGCTCTGCCGCCTGTATCAGTCGGAAGAGCCGCCCGCCGGATTTGAAACCGGCTGGCGCGCCGCCGTCAGACGGGAGGAGAGCATGATGAGAATGGCCGAAAAGAGTACAAGACGGCCCCTGTGGCGGGCCATCGTGCCGGCGTGCGCGGCGCTGGTGCTGGTGGCGGGCAGCCTGTGGGCGGGAACGCTGGATATGGGCCTGGAGGCCGCCCCTTCGAAAAAGGACGCGGCGACCAACGCGGGATATGCGAATACCGCTTCCTTCACCTCGGCCAGCGCGCCCAACGCCATGATGGCGCGGTCTGCCGATACCGCCGTCTATGACCTGTACGTGGCCGAGGAGAGCGGCGCGTCCACCGGCGGAACAAGTGCCGCGGATGCCGGAACGGAGGCGTCTGCCGGTCAGAAGCTGGTGCGCACCGCCAGCCTGACGCTTCGCACCACGGCCTTTGAAGCCGATCTGGAAAGCGTGCAGGCCCTGCTGGAAAGCCTGGGCGGCTATGTGGAAAATCTCTATGAGTACGGCGACGTGGAGAGCGGCGATACGCGTACCGCCAGCCTGAGCGTGCGCGTGCCGTCGGAAAACCTGGATGCGTTCCTCTCCGGCGTGGAGGGCGTGGGACGGGTGACCGACCGCTCTGAAAGCGTTACGGACATGACCGTGCAGTACACGGACAATCAGGCCCGACTGGATACCCTGTACGCCAAGATGGAGCGTCTCAACCAGCTGATGGCGCAGGCGCAGGAGGTTTCGGACCTGATCGAGCTGGAAAGCGCCATCGCCGATACGCAGTACGAGATCGAACGCTACGAAACCTCGCAGCGCAGCATCGACCGCCGCGTGGACATGAGCGCCGTGAGCGTGACCTTGCTGGAGGATACCCCTGCCCAAAGCGCGACGGCGGAGGACGTCGGCCTGGGCGAGCGCCTCGGCGCCGCGCTGAACGCGTCGCTGAGATGGCTGGGCGGCTTCCTGCGCAACATGCTGGTATTCATCACGATGGCTCTGCCGGTTGCCGTGCCTGTGGCCGTAATCGCGGTGGCCGCATGGCTGATCGTGCGCAGCCGGCGTTCACGCCCCCCAAAGGATGATTCCAAGGAGGAATGACCCATGAAACGGCTGTCCATCCTGCTGGCTGCAATGCTGCTGATCGCGTCCGCCGGGCAGGCGGAGACGCTTGAGCCCGTCGTCACACCCGCGGCGGAGCTGACGGAGGCGCTGGAAACCACCATCCGCGCTACGGGCACGGAGAGCGTGCCGCTGCCGGCGGATATCGTGGTGCTTACGCTGTGCGTGCAGGGCTCCGGCGACAACGTGACCACCGCGCAGGACAAGGCGGAGCAGGTGATGCAGAGCCTCCGCGACGCGCTGGCGCAGATGGGCATTCCCGAGCATGACGCACAGACCGCCTACTATGGCGTGGAAACGGTGTACAACTATCAGTACTCCAAGCTGGGAGAAAAGGAGACAGCCTCCGGCTATACCGTATCCATCGACCTGTCGGTCAGGCTGGACGATCCGGCGCGCGTGGGCGAGGTGATTGACGCGGCCATCCGCACCGGCGCGCAGAACAGCTACGGCCTGGCCTACGAAAGCTCGGAAACAAAGAGCGCCTATTTCCAGGCGCTGGACGCCGCCACCGCCGACGCCATGGCGCAGGCAAAGGTGCTGGCGGAGGCGTCCGGCCTCCAGCTGGACCGGCTGGTGAGCGTCACCGAGGTGCAAAGCGACGAATCGACCGTCATGGCCGCGAGCGTCAGCGCCGAAACGCCCGTGCATCCGCACCTGTCCGTCACCGCGACGGTCGAGGTGTGCTATACGGCGCATCCCTGAGGACATGAAATCTGCGTCCGGCGGCTTTTGCCGCCGGGCGCTTTCTGGTGGTCAAACGGGGGCCGGTGTGGTATACTAGGCGGGAAAGGCGGTGACGGCATGCGTTTTACCAAGATGGAAGGCGCCGGAAACGACTATCTTTACATCAACGGCTTTGAGGAGCAGGTGGATGACCCGGCGGCCCTGAGCATCAGGATGAGCCGGCAGCATTTCGGCTGCGGGTCGGACGGGCTGATTCTCATTCTGCCCGGCGATACGGCGGATTTCCGGATGCGCATGTTCAATAATGACGGCAGCGAAAGCGGCATGTGCGGAAACGGCATCCGCTGCGTGGCCAAGTACTGCCACGACCGGGGCCTGACGGACAAAACCGAGTTTACCGTGGAATCCGGCGGGGAGATCAAGCTGCTGCGCCTGACGCTGGCGCCGGACGGTACCACGCAAAGCGTGCGCGTGGATATGGGCGCGCCCCAGCTGGATGGCGCGAAAATTCCTTCCGCCGCTGTGGGATGCCCGGTGATCGGGCATCCGGTGAAGGTGGGGGAACGCACCTATGCCTTCACGCTGGTCAACATGGGCAACCCCCACGCCGTGTGCTTTGTGGAGGACCCGGATGCCGCCCCGGTCACCACGGACGGGCCGGTGCTGGAGCATCATGCGGATTTCCCGGAGCGCATCAACGTGGAGTTTGTGAAGGTGGAGGACCGCGAACACCTGCGCATGCGCGTGTGGGAGCGCGGCACGGGCGAGACGCTGGCCTGCGGCACGGGCGCATGCGCGGCAGCGGTGGCGGCGTGCCTCAACGGCCTGTGCGGCCGCAGCGTGACGGTGACGGTGCCCGGCGGCACGCTCCAAATCGAATGGAGCGAGGACGACGGACACGTATATCTGACGGGGCCGGCTACCTTCGTATATGACGGCGTATGGCTTCAAGAGTAAGAGAGGATGGAGAAAAGCATGCTCAAGGTCAATCCCAACTATGAAAAGCTGCCCGGCAGCTATCTGTTTGCCGAGATCGCTCGCCGGGTGAAGGAATACACGCAGGCCAACCCTGGCGCCGACGTGATCCGCCTGGGCATCGGCGATGTGACGCGGCCGCTCGCCCCCGCCGTGGTGGAGGCGTTTGAGAAGGCGGCGCGGGAGATGGGCTGCGCGGAAACCTTCCACGGCTATGGCCCGGACTACGGCTATGACTTTCTGGTCAACGCCATCATTGAAAACGACTACCGCGCGCTGGGCGTGGAGGTGGCCTTTGACGAGGTGTTCGTCTCCGACGGGGCCAAGTGCGACGTGAGCAACGTGCAGGAGCTCTTCAGCGACGACGCGGTCGTCGCCGTGACCGACCCCGTCTACCCCGTGTATGTCGATTCCAACGCCATGGCGGGCCGCGCCGGGACCTACGCGGGCGACCGATGGGACCGGCTGGCGTATTTGCCCTGCAACGCGGAAAACGGCTTTGTGCCGCCGCTGCCGGACCGGCCCGTGGACGTGATCTATCTGTGCTACCCCAACAACCCCACCGGCACCACGCTCACCCGCGCGCAGCTCAAGGTCTATGTGGACTACGCCAAGGAAAACGGCTGCATCATCGTCTACGACGCGGCGTACAAGGCCTTTGTCACCACCGACGCCCCGCGCAGCATCTATGAGATCGAGGGCGCGAAGGACGTGGCCATCGAATGCTGCAGCTATTCCAAGACCGCCGGATTCACCGGCACGCGCTGCGGCTGGATGGTCATTCCCCACGGCGTGCACGGCCTGGGCGCGAGCGGTCAGCCCGTGGAGCTCAACCAGATGTGGAAGCGCCGCATGGGCAGCAAGTTCAACGGCGTGAGCTATCCCGTGCAGCGCGCCGCCGCCGCCGTCTATACCCCGGATGGCATGGCCCAGTGCATGGAGACCATCCGCTACTACCTGCGCAACGCCGCCATCATCCGCGAGGGGCTGATCCGGGCGGGATATGAGGTCTATGGCGGCGTGGATGCGCCCTATGTGTGGATGCGCACGCCCGCGGGCATGGACAGCTGGACCTTCTTTGACCGCCTGCTGCAGGGGGCCAACGTGGTCGGCACCCCCGGCGCGGGCTTCGGCCCCTGCGGCGAGGGCTATTTCCGTCTGACGGCATTCAACACGCTGGAAAAGACGCAGGAGGCGCTTGCACGCATTCAGCGCGGCTTCTGATTGAGCACGTGCGCGACCGGACGGGCCGCGCACGTTTTTTGCGGGGGGCTGCCCCTGCGCAGAGGAGGATGAAATGAACGGGCTTTGGCTGATGCTTCCCTTCCTGGCGGTGCGGTTCCTTCTGCCGCTTGCGCTGGGGCGGAAGGCGCTACGGCGCGCTGCGCGCTTTGCGCCCATGCGGGGCGGCGAGAAGATCGCCTATGCGGTGTATCAGGCCGCGACAGTGGCGATCTTCGTTTGCCTGGGGTTTCTGACGGTGCGGTGGGACGGCACATGGACCTCCCTTGCGGGGGGCGTGTGCTATGCCGGGGGGGCTGGGCCTGTGTACCGCCGCCATGGTCGCGTTCTATGCGCCCGACGGCAGGGGGCTGAACACCAACGGCGTGTACCGACTCTCCCGCCATCCGATGTATGTGGGGTATTTCGTGTGCTTTGTGGGCATGGCGCTGCTGGTGCGGTCGCCTGTGCTGCTGGGCGTGGTGCTGATCTTCCAAGTTGCCGCCCACTGGATGGTGCTCGCGGAGGAGCGCTGGTGTCTGGAGACGTTTGGGGATGACTATGCGCGCTATATGCGTAGCGTCCATCGGTATCTGTAAGGGCCCCTGCGGTATTTGCGCTGACGAAGGAGGCAAGGGGAATGGCCTGTTTTTCGTATCAGGGAAAATCCGTTTTCTATGAGGAATGCGGCCAGGGGACGCCGCTCATTTTCCTGCACGGCAACACGGCTTCCTCAAAGCTGTTTTTGCCCATCCTTGCGCTCTACAGCGGGCGGTATCGGTGCATCTGTCCGGATTTTCTGGGCAACGGGCAGTCCGACAGGGTGGAGGCGTTTCCAACCGACCTGTGGCAGGATGAAGGACGGCAGGCCATCGCGCTCATCCGGCATCTCAACTGCGGCAAAGCCTGTCTGGTGGGGACCAGCGGCGGCGCGTGGGCGGCCCTGAACGCGGCGCTGGAATGTCCGGAGCTGGTATGCGCCGTGGTTGCGGACAGCTTTGACGGGCGCACGCTGCACGACGGCTTTGCGGAGGAACTGGCGGCGGAGCGGGAAGCCGCCAAGGCGGACGCGAACGCGAGGGCCTTTTACGAATGGTGTCAGGGCGAGGACTGGGAAAAGGTCGTCGCGCTCGATACCGAGGCGCTGACCCGGTGCGCGCGGGAGGGGCGACCGCTCTTTCACAGGCCGCTGGAGGAGATCCAGGCGCCCGTTTTGCTGATGGGAAGCAGGGAGGACCGCATGTGCCGGAAAAACCTTGAGGAGGAGTACCGGGCCATGGCCGCCCGGATGCCCGGCGCGTCTGTCCACATGATGAGACAGGGCGGGCATCCGGCTCTCCTTACCAACGCGGCGGAGGCGGCGGAGGCGGCGCTTGAATTTCTGGACGCCTGCCGGCAGTCTGAAAACGGGGAAGGAGAGCGTTGACCGCTTGCCGCTTTGTTCTGAGGTGATGCTTTTTGATTTGACCACTGGTCAGGTCCTATGCAAAAACCCTTCCGTGGCTGCCGATACCACGGAAGGGCCTTTGCTTATGTTTTGGGAATTACGTTTTGCTCAAACGGCCAGGCTCAGTTGTCCGTCGCGGCATGGGTGCCGGCCAGACGGCCAAACACGCAGAAGTCCACGATCGCGTTTCCGCCCAGGCGGTTGCCGCCGTGGATGCCGCCCACGATTTCACCGGCGCAGTAGAGGCCCTCGATGATGGAGCCGTCGGCGCGCAGCGCGTGGGTCTCGGTGTCGATGCGCACGCCGCCCATGGTGTGGTGCACGGCGGGCTTGCGCTGATAAGCCACGTAGTACGGGCCTTCGATCGTCTCGGCCCAGCTCGTGCGGCCGAACTCGTCCACGTCGCCAGCCTTGGTGTGGGCGTTGAACGCCTCAACCGTCTCGGCCAGCGTATCGGCGGGCACGCCCATCTGCTCGGCCAGCCCCTCCAGAGAGGTGTCGATCATGTAGCCGTAGAGGTTGTTGTCCAGGTAGTACTGCAGGGTCTGCTTGCCCAGGCTGTACACCTCGTTGGGGTCCTCGCAGCTGAAGATGTAGTACACCAGACCGTCGGGCTGGGCGATCATGGCCTTCGCCATCTCGTCGCGGCGGCCGTCCTCGCGCACGAAGCGCTCGCCGTTCTTGTTGATGAAGCAGTTCGCGGAGGTGATGTCGAAGGTGGCGCCGGTCTGCGGGTTGCAGAAGGGCAGCAGCTGGATCTGGTCCATATCCACCAGCTCCGCGCCCACGGCCTCGGCCATGAAGATGCCGTCGCCGGTGACGCCGGGCATGTTGGAGGTGGTCAGCGAGGGTCCGAGGTCGGGCCACTTTTCGCCCTCGCAGTACTTCTGGCGCAGCTCCACGTTGCCCGCGAAGCCGCCGGTCGCCAGGATGACGCCCTTGTTGGCCATGAGGGTCACGGCGTTGCCGTCCCGGCCGACAGCGTTCACGCCAACCACCTTGTCGCCGTCGGTAATGAGGCTCTTACCGGTGGTGTCCATGATGATCTGCACGTTGTCACGGCCGTCGAGGGTATTGGTGAAGGCCTTGATATAGCCCGTGCCGTTGGGGGTGGTGGCGCCGTGGGTACGCGGATAGAGGGAGCCGCCGCCCAGAGTCACGAAGTCGTTGAACTCCATGCCCATGCTCTCCAGCCACTCCAGCGCGGGGTAGGCGCCGGCGGTGAGCACCTTGACCAGGTCCAGATCGGCGATCTTGTCGCCGCCGTTCCAGGTCTGCAGGGCAAACCAGTTGGCGCTGTCAAAGAGGGTCTTGTCGGTTTTCTTGTAGGCTTCAAACTCCAGACGGACGGCTTCCTGCAGCTCGGCATGCTCCTCGCTGACAGGTTCCTCGGCCAGCGCGTCCTCCACCAGCGAATCCTGGTCGCCGGAGATCTCGGCGTAGTCCTGCAGGTCGGGGTCGGGCGCGTTGTAGATGCCGCCGGCAACGATGGAGTTGCCGCCCAGGAAGCCGGTCTTTTCAATCAGGATGACGGATGCGCCTTCGTCGGATGCGCTCACGGCCGCGGCCAGACCCGCGCCACCGCCGCCGACGATGATGACGTCGGCCGTCATGGTGACATCCTCAGCGGGGGCCTTTTCAAGCTCCTTGCTGAAGGCGCCCTCGGTATCGCCGGCCTGCTTGAGGCAATCCTGCACAGCCGCGATCAGCACACGGCTGGACACGGTGGCACCGGTGATGGTATCCACGGCCGTGGTCTGGTTCTCCACGATCGCGGCGGGAATTTTCTCAAATACGGGGTCGGTTACGCCGGGGGTTTCCACCTGATCGACCACATCAACAGAGGTGATGGCGCTGTCGGTCACGGTCACTTCCACCGTCATGGGTCCATGCATGGCGGTCATGGTCGAGGTGTAGGTGCCAGGCGTCAACACACCCTCCGCCTGTACGCTCACGCAGCCGAAGACCAGCGCCAGCGTCAGCAGGCATACGAGTACTTTTCTCATGGAACTTCCTCCTAATCCGTCTTGCTTTGGGGAAGAAAGGCCGGTCGGCAGCCGGTCTTCATCCTTGATAAAATTATAACAAAATCAGCTTATTTATACAAGTAGTTTGGTGTATAAAACTAATCGGATGTATCAACGGGGCTTGACGGAGGGATATTACCGTGCTATAGTGTACTTGTTCAATAAGTACACTATAGCACAAAGGAGGCGCGGCGTGGACATCATCATCAGCAGCAATACCAACATGCCCATCTACGAGCAGATCACCTCGCAGATCAAGGCGATGATTATGTCGGGGACGCTCCATACCGGGGACCCCATCCCTTCCATGCGGGCGCTGGCAAAATCACTTCACGTGAGCGTCATTACGGTGCAAAAGGCGTATGAGGATTTGCAGCGCGACGGTTTCATCGAAACCACGGTGGGGCGCGGAAGCTTCGTATCGGCCCGCAACCGGGACTTTTATCAGGAGGAGCGGCAGCGCCAAGCGGAGGCCCATCTGGAGGCGGCGGCCGGCATCGGCCGGCAGAGCGGCATTTCGCTCGAAAAGCTGGTGGAGCTGCTCACACTGTTTTATCAGGAGGGACCATGATGACGGAAATGGCGTTGACGGTGCAGGGGCTTTGCAAAGCGTATCCCCGCTTCCATCTGGAGAACGTAACCCTGCATGTGCCGCGCGGCACGGTTGTGGGGCTGATCGGCGAAAACGGCGCGGGCAAGAGCACGCTGATCAGCGCGGCGCTGGGCCTGGTGAAAAAGGACGCGGGTACGGTGAGCGTGCTGGGAAAGGAGACGCCGGACGCGGAAACGCTCGGGCAGGTGGGCGTGGTGTTTGACGGGAACAACTTTCCCGACGTGCTATCGCCCGCGAAGCTGGGGCGCGTCCTCAAGCGCATCTATCCCTCCTGGGACGAACCCAGGTATGCCGCGCTGCTGGAGCGGCTGGGGGTGCCGCAGGACCAGAAGCTGAGCGAGATGTCCAAGGGCACGCGCACGAAGCTGTCCATCGTCACGGCGCTTTCGCACGGGTCAAGGCTTCTGGTGCTGGACGAGCCCACCAGCGGGCTGGACCCGGTGGTGAGAGACGATATTCTGGACCTGCTGTGGGAGTTTGTGCAGGACGAGCAAAACGCCGTGCTGATCTCCTCCCACATCACCAGCGACCTGGAGAAAGTGGCGGACTATATCGTGTTCCTGCATCAGGGGCGGGTGGTGTTTGAAAAGCCCAAGGACGAGCTGCGCTACGGCTGGGGCATGCTGCGCTGCGGCGCCGAGCGCCTTCGCACCCTGGACCCGGCGGACATCGTGGCCTGGCGGCGGCAGGACTACGAATGCGAGGTGCTGCTTTCTGACCGGGACGCGGCGCGCAAAAAATACCCCGACGCGCTGATCGACCCCGCCACCATCGACGAAATCATGCTCATGCACATCAGGGGGGAAAAGCCATGAAGGGCCTGTTGCTCAAGGACTATTACCTCATCCGGGACGGGATGGTGATTCTGCTTTTGACCTTTGTCGCGGTGGGCGCGGGGCTTGCGTTTCTGACCTCGCCGTGGGTGCTGATCGTGGTGGCGGGCGCCACAATCAGCTTTCAGGGCGCGATGACCGTCCAGAGCGACCGAAGCAGCCAGTGGGACCGTTTTTCGGCGACGCTGCCCCTTCCCCGGAGCACGGTGGTTTCTGAAAAATACGTGCTGTATCTGCTCCTGTGCGCGCTGGGTATGGCGCTGGGGCTTGCGGTGGGAGGGATTGCGGCGGCGCTGGGCCGCGCGCCCGACCCGGAGGAGCTCTATCTGTACGCCAGCACGGCCGTAATCGTCTGCCTGATGACGGGCAGCGTGAACCTGCCCTGCACGTTTGTGCTCACGGCGGAAAAAAGCCTGGCCGGCATCATCCTGTGCGATATCCTGGTATCGGCCCTGTTTGCAGGCGGCATTTTTGCGCTGCGGCAGGTGATGGATGTAAAGCTGCACATGCGCGCCGTGCTGGGCATGGGCGCGGCCCTCAGCGCGCTGTGCTACGGGATCTCGTGGATCATCGCGGCCCGGCAGTTGCCGATGCGGGATGTGTAGCTACTTGTGATACCGCTCCCCGGCGTTGATCTTGGCCGCGCGGAAGAGCTGCTCCAGCAGCATCACCCGGGCCAGCTGGTGGGGAAAGGTCATGCGGCTCATGCTCATGCGCTCGTCGGCGCGCCGGAGCACCGACGGGTGCAGGCCCAGCGAGCCTCCAATCACAAAGACGATATGGCTTTTGCCCTGAGTGAACAGGCCGTCCAGCCGGGCGGCCAGCTCAGGGCTTTCGTATTGCCTGGCGTCCACGCACAGGGCAATCACATGGTCCCGGTCCGAAAGGCGCGCCAGGATGCGCTCGCCCTCGCGGCGCAGCGCCATCTCGTTTTGCGCCTCGCCGGGCTGGGCAGGCTCCGGCTCGTCGGGCACCTCGACCACGGTCACGGGCATCAGCCGGCGCAGGCGCTTGAGATACTCGGCGGCGGCATCGGCAAAGAAGCGCTCGCGCAGCTTGCCCACACAGATGACGGTTACGGGCATGGCGTATCCTCCACGATGGTAAAGAGCGTCGCATCCACCCGCACGTCGCGGAACAGCCGCTCAAAATAGGCGGCCTCGCCCTGCGGCAGGTGAAGCGTACACAGGCCGTCCTGCAGGGTCACGGCGGAGACCGCGTGCTCGTGGCCCCGCGCATCCACGATGCGCACGCCGGACCGAAGCGCGCCCGCATCCTCCGCGGCGCACAAAAGCGCCACGCCGCGCGGCCCCAGGTCCATCACTTCATCCATCAGCCTCAGCTGCATTGCGCGCCCTCCTATGCCATGGTGTAGAGATAGCTTGCCCGGTAACGCGCCGCCACATGAAGCGTCACGTCGCACCCCACCCGCGCGCCCGCATCCGTCAGGGCGGCGTGCGTGGTGCGGTAGGCCAGGTCGGGCGTGTTATTCTCGCTGCTCAGATGGCCCAGCAGCAGGTGACGGGTACCGCTTTCCGCCAGACAGACGGCGGCCTCCGCGCCGCTCTGATTGCTCAGATGGCCCTTTTTGCCAAGGATGCGCGTCTTGAGCCGCTGGGGGTAGTGCGGGTTGTGCCGGAGCAGGTCGGGGTCATGGTTGCTTTCCAGCAGCACCAGGTCCGCGCCGGTCACGGCGTCGCGCACCTCCTGGGAAAAGTAGCCCAGGTCCGTGGCCACGGCCACGCTATGGTCCCGCGCAAAGATGCGGTATCCCACGGGGTCGGCCGCGTCATGCGGGATGGAGAAGGGAGCGATCTCCAGATCGTTGAGGAAAAAGCTCTCACCCGCGCGGATGACGATGCGGCGCTCCGGCGCCAGCTCGCCCACGGCGCCGTCCATGCCCTCCCAGGTGCCTTCGGTGGCATAGACGGGCAGGCCCAGCCGGCGGGAGAGCACGCCCACGCCCTTGACGTGGTCGCTGTGCTCATGGGTGATGAGCAGCGCTTTGAGGCCCGCCGGGTCCAGACCCGCGGCGCACAGCGCGTCCAGCACCTGACGGCCGCTCATGCCGCAGTCCACCAGCAGCGCGCCCCGGTCGGTGGCGAAGTAGACGGCGTTCCCGCTGGAACCGCTGAAAAGGGTGCAGAAGGTAATCAAAGCGAAAGGCTCCTTGCTTGGATGTCGGGCGGGGCAGTCCCCGCGCGGGTCCTATTGTACCATTTTTCGCGCATGAGGGAAAGGGGGGCCTTCCTTCCTGCATGCGGCGGCGCCGGGCGGCATATCCTTGTTCCACTCCCCCGCAAAAAAACGACAAGGAGGAACGGGCGTGACGCTGGCGGAGCTTCGCACCAAAGAGGTGATCGACGTGCATGACGGCAAGCGTCTGGGCCGGGTGATGGATATTGAGTTCTGCACGGCGGACAGCCGCGTGACCGCTCTGGTGGTGCCGGCGGAAACCTCGTTCCTTCAAAGCCTGCGCGGCGAAAAATGCGGCCTGGTCATCCCCTGGGAGGACATCCAGCGCATCGGGGACGACGTGATTCTGGTGTCCACCAAATGCAGCTGCGCCTGCCGCCAGGACGGGACCCACTGGGAATAGGCGTCCCGATGTGCGTATGCGCCCGGCTTCCCGCGCAAGCGGGAGGCCGGGCGCATTGCTTTTCATGTTCAAAAGCATTATAATGGCAGTGCCCAATCAACCAACAGGGAAAGGCAGAGAACAATGGATATTTTGAACTATTTGCAAGGCATGGCCGTGCAGCACGGCCCCAGCGGGCACGAGGCGGAGGTGTCCGGCTGGCTGAAGGCGCGCTTTGAACCGCTGTGCGACAGCGTCAGCGTCGATCCGCTCTACAATGTGATCGCGCTGAAAAAAGCGACCGCGCCCACCAAGGACGGCTCTCCCGCGCCCCGCGTGATGCTGGCGGCCCATCAGGACGAAATCGCCCTCATGGTGGCGGACATTTTGCCCGACGGCTCGCTGCGCATGGGACAGGTGGGCGGCGTGGACCCGCGCATCCTGCCCGCCTCCACCGTTACCGTGCATGCCACGGGCGGCAGGGACGGCACGGTGAAGCTGCTGGGCGTGGTGGGCTCCACCCCGCCGCACCTGCTCAACGCCGCCGACCGCGAGCACAACTACAAGCGGGAAGATCTGTTCGTGGACCTGGGCATGCCTGTGGAAAAGGTGCGGGCGCAGGTCCGCGTGGGCGACCTGATCACCCTGAACGGCCCGGCGACCCCGCTGCTCAACGACCGCTGCGCCGCCAAAACCATGGATGACCGCGCCTGCGTGGCCTGCCTTCTGGAGGCGGCCGAGCGGCTGCAAAAGATGAGCCACATCTGCGATATCTACTTTGTGGCCACCTCTCAGGAGGAGGTGGGCTCCAAGGGCGCAACCGTCGCTGCCCACGCCATCGACCCGGACCTGGCCGTGGCGCTGGACGTGACGCACGCCACCATTCCCCAGAGCCGGCCGGACACCACCGTGCCGCTGGACGCGCCTGCCGCGACCTACGGGCCCTTTGTGCAGCACAAGCTGCTGGAGCGCCTGAAAAAGGCCGCCAGGGACCACGGCATCAAGCTCAACACCGAGCATGCGGAGCGCTTCACCTATACCGACCTGGACAATATCCAGATCGCGCGCGAGGGCGTGCCGTGCGTGCTGATCGACCTGCCGCTGAAATACATGCACACCACGGTGGAACTTCTGGACATGAATGTCATCCGCGAATGCGGCAGGCTGCTGGCCCATTTCCTGGGCGACCTGGACGAAGGGTGGAATGAAGCGCTATGGAGCTGAAACAGCTTTGTGAACTGCAGGGCATCAGCGGCCGCGAGGAACTGGTGCGCGCCGCCATCTATGAGACGTGCGTGGGCGTGCTGGGCAGGGAAAACGTGACCATCGACCGCGTGGGCAACGTGATCGCCCACAAGCAGGGGCGCGATGCGGAAGCGCCGCATGTGATGGTATCCGCCCACATGGACGAGGTGGGCCTGATGGTGATTTCCGCCACGGACGAGGGGCTTTTGCATGTGCGGCCCATCGGCGGCATCGACCCGCGGGTGCTGGTGTCCAAGCGCGTCAAGGTGGGCTATGCCGTGCCGGAAAAGGACGGCAAGCCCGCTCAGGAGCCGCTCAATGGCGTCATCGGCGCCATGGCCATCCACCAGCAGACCGCCGAGGACCGCAAGCGCGTGCTGCCCATCGACCAGCTGTACGTGGACATCGGCGCCAAGGACAAGGACGAGGCGCTGGAAAAGGCGCCGGCGGGCACGCCCATCACCTTTGACACCGCCTTCACGCCCTTTGGCGACGGGCGGATTCTGGCGCGCGCCCTGGATGACCGCATCGGCTGCTACAACATGCTGCGCCTGCTTACCTGTGACGTGCGCGGCGATACGGATTTTGTGTTCACCTGCCAGGAGGAGGTCGGCTGCCGCGGCGCGGCGGGCGCGGCCTTCCGCCTGATGCCGGACGTCGGAATCGCGCTGGAGGGTACCACCGCCAACGATATGGGCGACACGCCCGCCGTGCATCACGTGTGCCGCGTGGGTCACGGCGCGACGGTCAGTTTCATGGACAACGCCTCCATCGCCAATCCCGAACTGTTTAAGGAGATGCTCGCCCTGGCGGAGCGGGAGAGCATCCCCCATCAGGTCAAGATGAGCGTCAGCGGCGGAAACGAGGGCGGCACCATGCAGCGCACCGGCGCGGGTGTGCGCACCTGCGTGCTCAGCGTGCCCTGCCGCTACATCCACAGCCCGTCCACCGTGTGCGCCGCGTCGGATATCGAGGCGCAGTACCGCCTGGCCAAGGCATTTTTGGAGAAATAAAATAGAGAGGTGCATTTTCGATGTTTGAACTCATCAGGCAGCTGGTGAATCTCTATGGCGCGACCGGGCGCGAGGCCGGCGTGGCCGACGCCGTGGAGGCGCTTGTCAGGGACCATGTCGATTCCATCCGCCGCGACGCGCTGGGCAACCTCATCTGTGAAAAGCGCGGCACGGACCCCGACGGCAAGCGCATCATGCTCTCGGCACACATGGATCACATCGGCTTTATCGTGGTCGCCGTGGAAAAGGAAGGCTACCTGCGGGTGATGCCCGTGGGCGGCGTGGGTCTGGCCGTGAGCCGTACCCGCCATGTCAGCTTCCAAAACGGCGTGCAGGGCGTGATCGTGCAGGAGCCTGTGCGCGAGGGAGAGACCCCCGCCATGAAGCACATGTTCATCGACATCGGCGCGGCGGACGAATCCGAGGCCCTCTCCATGATCAGCCTGGGCGATGTGGCCGTATATGCCAATGACTGCTTCCGCCTGGGCGAGCACCGCGTGGCTGCGCCCGCCATGGACGACCGCGTGGCCTGCGCCCTGCTGGTGAGCGTGATGCAGGCCCTGCCCAAGACCCGAAACACCGTGATCGCCGTGTTCTCCACGCAGGAGGAGGTCGGCTGCCGCGGCGCCAAGACCGCCGCCTACAGCGTGGACCCGGACATCGGCATCGCGCTGGACGTGACGGCCAACGGCGACACCCCTGAAACCAAGCTGCCCGCCATCAGGCTGGGCGAGGGCGCGGCGGTCAAGATCATGGACCGCGGCAGCATCTCCAACCCCGACCTGGTGCGTGAGCTGCTGGCGGCGGGCGAGCGCGCGGGGGTCAGGACCCAGCGCGAGGTGCTGCCCTTCGGCGGCACGGACGCCATGGCCATGCAGGTTTCGCGCAGCGGCGTGATCGCGGGCACGGTGAGCATCCCCTGCCGCTATGTGCACAGCGCCTGCGAGGTGATCGACCTGCGCGACGTGGAGGCCGCCCGCGCGCTGCTGCTGGAATACCTCAAATGACATAAGGAATGAAAAATCGGGCCTGCGCTTCGGCGCGGGTCCGGTTCAGCTTGTCGGAAACGTCCGGCTGCGCCGGCCTTTTCCGCCAGATGCTTAAGAAATGTTTGCGTACAGGGGCGCAAACGCCCCGCCCGCTCGGCAAAGCCGGGCGATACGAATCCACTTTGGAGGGCGTGCGGCCCTCCAAGCCTCCCGAAAGGGTTTGTCAGCGGTTTGAATCGGGCCCGCGCTTCGGCGCGGGTCCGATTTTTGCATGCGCCGGAGTACCGGCGCTATGCTTCGGACGCTTCTCCGCCCTGCGGGGCGGAGGGCGCCAGCGCCTCAAGCAGCGCCAGACACCGCTCCCGCTCGCTGCTGCCCAGGGGCGTGAGAAAATACAGCGGCCGTTCCAGCGCAAAATCCGTCACGTCAAGCACGGCGAGACCGGCTTCATCCGCCAGCACACCTTCGTAGAGAAAGGTGACGGCGTCGATGGCGGCCAGGGCCGCCTTGATCAGCCCGAAGCTGCCCAGCTCCACTGTGCGCGCGAAGGCGGACAGGTCCATGCCGCGGGCAAACAGCGCGCTTTCCAGCACCGCGCGCGTGCCCGATCCCTGCTCGCGCACCAGCAGCGGGCAGGCGCACAGGTCGTTCATCGTGCAGGGCTTTCCCGCCAGCGGATGCCCTGCGCGGGCCGCCGCCACAAACCGTGCGGTGCGCCACCGGTGCGGCTCAAACAGCGCGCGGTCAAACAGCCCCTCCACCAGCGCACAGTCCAGCTCGCCTTCCAGCATGCGCCGGGTGAGCGTCTGCGTATTGCCTACGCATACCTGCGGCGCCTGCCCCGACGCAAGCACCCCGGCCAGCGGCTTTGGAAGATAGTAATCCGCGATGGACAGCGTCGCGCCCAGGCGCAGGGGCGGCACGCCGGCGGCCATGCGCTGCATGAGGCGGCGCTCGTTGACCAGCTCAATCTGTACGTGCTTTTTGAGCTCCTCGCCTGCGGGCGTCAGCCGCACGCCGCGTCCGCGCGTGTCTACCAGCCGCCGGCCGAAATGCTCCTCCAGCCGGTGAATCTGCTGCGTCACGGCGGGCTGGGTCAGATGCAGGCACTCTGCTGCGCGCGTGTAGCTGCCCAGCCGGGCCACTTCCAGAAAGGTAAGAATCTTTGCGTCCAGCATCGTATATCCCTCCGCAGAAAGTATAACATAAATTTATGATAGATTCAAAATCAACATTTTACTTTATGGAACTTTGCGGGTACAATGGACCGGCAAAGAAACGGAGGGATTTGGATATGCAAAGGATGGAAAAGTACGCAAGCGTGGTGCCGGGCCTTCTGATCGCGGTGGCGGTGGCGGCCGCGGCACGGTTTCTGGAGAGGCTTCTGCCCATCCACCTCATCGGCGCATCGGTGATCGCACTCTTTATCGGCATGGGGCTCAACGCCCTGCGCAAGCCGTCTGCGCTGGTGGCCGGGGGCCTCAGGTTCACCTCCAAGCGGGTGCTGAAGCTGGCCATCATTTTGCTGGGCGCCTCGCTGAGCATGGGGGACATCCTCACCGTGGGCAAACTGTCGCTGATGGTGATGTGCTTTACGCTGCTGACCTGCTTTGGCGGCGGCTATCTGGTGGGGCGCAGCCTGGGGCTTAACTGGAAGCTGAGCAACCTGATTTCCGCGGGCACGGGCATCTGCGGCGGGTCGGCCATCGCGGCCATCGCCCCCGTGATCGACGCGCAGGACCGCGACATCGCCTATGCCATGTCCGCCACGTTCCTGTTCGATATGGTCATGATTCTGATGTTTCCCTTCCTGGGGCACTGGCTGGGTATGAGCGACATGGCCTACGGCCTGTGGGCGGGCACCGCAGTCAACGATACCTCCAGCGTGGTGGCGGCGGGCTATGCCTTCAGCGAGGCGGCGGGCGACTTTGCCACCATGGTCAAGCTCACGCGCACGCTGTCCATCATCCCCACGGTGCTGATTTTCTCCGTCATTAACGTGCGTGAAAAGTGCCGCCTGAACGTGGCCGTGGAGGGCGAGCGGGTCAACGTGCTCACGCTGTTCCCGTGGTTCATTCTGGGCTTCCTGGGCCTGGCGCTTTTCAACAGCGTGGGGGTGATCCCCGCCGCGGTTTCCGCCTTCCTCAAGGACCTGAGCAAGTTCCTCATGGTGGCCGCGCTGGCCGCCATTGGCCTGAATACCGATTTCCGTGAAATGCAAAAAGCGGGCCTGCGCCCCATGCTGCACGGATTCATCATCTCCGCGCTGGTGGTGGTGGTGGCCCTGCTGGTGGAAATGGCGATGGGGCTGGTGTGAGTCAGCCCTTGACGGCGCCCGCCATGATGCCGCTGACGATATACCTCTGGCACAGGAAGTAAAACAGCAGAATGGGAGCGATGGCGAGCACCAGCATGCCCATCATCGCGCCCATGTCCACGCTGCCGTATCCGCCCCGGAGGTACTGCACGGCGATGGGAATGGTTTTGAAGCGCTTCAGATCCAGCACCAGGTAGGGCAGCAGGTAGTCGTTCCAGATCCACATGGCCTGCAGAATGCCGGTGGAGATGAGCGTGGGCTGCAAAATGGGCAGCACGATGCGGAAAAAGGTGCGCAGGGGGGAGCAGCCGTCAATGGTGGCGCTCTCCTCGATGGCGATGGGGCAGGCCTTCATGTAGCCGGTGAAGAGAAACACCGCCAGGCCCGCGCCAAAGCCCAGGTAGATCACCGGGATGGTCCAGGGGGTATTGAGGCCCAGAACGTTGGCTACCTTGGAGAGGGTGAACATCACCATCTGAAACGGCACCACCATGCTGAACACGCACAGCAGATAGATGCCGTGGGTGACCCGGTTTCGGACGCGGCTGATGTACCAGGCGCACATGGAGGTGCACAGCAGGATCAGCGCAACGGACAGCACCGTGATCACAAGGCTCCACAGCATGGAGGCCCAGAAATCCGTCAGGCGGATGCCGTTTCGGTAGTTGTCCAGCCCGACGAACATGCTGCCGCTGGGCAGGGCAAAGGGCGCGCGGCTGATGTAGGCCTTGCGCTTGAAGCTGTTCATCAGCACCATGGCCAGGGGAAACACATAGGCCAGCGATATCATGGAAAAAACGGCGGTGAGGGCTGCGTCGGCGGCGTGCCGCCGTTTTTGAGTTGCCGCCATGCTACTGCTGCACCTCCCTTGTGCGGGTCAGCCTGAGCTGAACGAGCGCGATTGTTACCACGATCAGGCAGAACACCACCGCCTTGGCCTGGCCCGCACCCTCCCAGCCGGCGCGGCCATAGAAGGTGTCGTAGATGTTCAGCGCGAGAAGCTGTGACCGGTTGGAGGGCATGCCTCCCGTCAGCGCAAGGTTCTGGTCGAAGAGCTTGAATCCATTGGTCAACGTGAGAAACGTACAGATGGTGATGGAGGGCATGAGCATGGGCAGCTTGACGTAGCGCAGCGCCTGCCAGGCGGACGCGCCGTCGATGGCGGCGGCCTCGCTCACGTCACCGGGGATGGACTGCAGGCCGGAGATGTAAATGATCATCATGTAGCCCGCCTGCTGCCACAGCATGACCGCCATCAGGCCCCAGAAGCCGTACCATTCGCTGGTGACCAGCGTGACGCCGTAGCGGGCGAGCACGCCGTAGTTGAGAATGACCTGCCACAGCCAGCCCAGCACGATGCCGCCGATCAGATTGGGCATGAAAAAGACCGTGCGGAACAGGTTGGTGCCGCGAAAGCCACGCACCAGAAGCAGCGCCACCGTCAGCCCGAACAGGTTGATCAGCACCGTGGATACGCCGGCAAACAGCGCCGTGTACCACAGCGCATGCGTAAAGCCCCCCGAATCCTCAAAGGCCCGCACATAGTTGCCAAGCCCCACAAAGGTGGCGTTGGACAGGGTGGTGAAGTCGCAAAACGACAGGTACAGCCCCATGGCAAAGGGAACCAGAAAGCCGATGGCAAAGGCGGTCACCGTCGGCAGGACAAACACCGGCCAGTATTTTGCAAGATCCCGCTCCATCGGCCAATCTCCTCCCGCAGTTCGCTGGCATTACAAAAGATGCCTTACTTTTTGGCCGCCGCATATTCGCTGGCCCAGCCGTCCACGAACGCCGTTTCCACCGCGGACCATTCCTTCGTGCCCTGCGCGTACTCCAGAAGCGCCGCGCCCACGCCGTTCTTCCAGGCCTCCGACGGCATGGTGGGGAAGGTCCAGCTCACGGGCGTGTGCCCCACGGCCAGATCCTCGCTGGCGGCGTCCAGCAGGGCGTTGTGCGCGGTATAGCCGGCATCAAAGGTGGTAAAGGGCGTCACAAACCCCATCTGATTGGCCAGGGCGTCACGGCCCTCGTCGCTGGTGATGACCCACTCCAGAAAGGCTTTGGTGGCCTCGATGTTTTCAGGCTTTGCGTTTTTGTTGATGCACCAGAAATTTTCCGACCCTGTGCAAAGGCCCTGCTGCTCCTCTCCGTCCACGCCGATGTAGATGGGCAGCATGCCAAGGTCGTCGTCGGTCAGGCCCTCGGCAATGCAGTCGGCGTAGGCCCAGGTGCCGTTCTGGTAGAACACGGCTTCACCCAGCGCAAATTCGCTGGCGGCATCTTCCCCGGTTTTCGCCCCGATGACGGCGGGCTCACAGGTGGCGTTGTTAATATACAGATCCCAGATTTGTCTGTAGTTTTCCAGATAGGTTCCCTTGATGGCCTCTGTAGAGGTAATGCCGTCCGTCTTGTACTCATAGTATACGGGCAGGTTGGCCAGATGGGTTTTGAACCGCCAGTCGGAGCTGGCGTCCATGCCGGCGGAGGTGAAGGCGCCCAACACGCCCAGCTCCTCGCGTCGCGCCTGGATATCCTCGGCTACGGCCTTGAGCGTTTCAAAATTGTTGATCTGGTCGGCGGATTGAATCACCGCGCCGTCCAGCGCCATATACTTGTCCAGGAGGGTGCGGTTGTAGATGAGGCCGTACGTCTCGATCACATACGCGATTCCCAGCACCTGCCCGTCCTCGATGAGGGCGAAGTCATCGCTTTTGAGGTTGCGGTAGAGCGCGGTATCGCGCAGGTCCAGGCAATAGTCCCGCCAGGTTTTCAGGCCCACGGGGCCGTTGACCTGAAACAGCGTGGGGGCATCCGCCTTCTCCATCTCGGACCGCAGGGTGTCCTCATAGGTGCCGGAGGCGGCGGTCACCACCGTCACGGGCACGCCGGTCTGCTCCGTGTAGGTCTTGGCCAGCGCCTGCCACTGCTGGGACTGTTCGGGCTTGAAGTTGAGGTAGTAGACCGAGCCGGCTCCGGCGACAGAGGGCGAGGCCGTTTGTGCCGGCGCATCCGATGCGGACGGCTGGGGAATGGCCGTATCCTCGGCCATGCTGAAAATGGTGACCGCCCCTACCACCAGTAGGGCAATGGACAATACGGCAAGCAGTTTCTTCATAAAAGCCCTCACTCCTTTTCTTCCTGCGCCGGAAGCTGCGCGGACACGTGGAACGACCGGCGTGTCCTTCGTCCATCAGCATGCACCGTTTCCATCAAAAACATGCGGGATGCCAAAGCCGGTCGTATGTTTTTCACAAAAAAAAAGCGAAGCACTTGACAACATCTACAACGAATGGTATGATATGAGCATAGTACGAGGTTAAAAGTGTGCGCAAACGATTGCGCGTTTTTCCTCGCACATGGGTTCAAAAGCGGCCCGTGCCGCATACAGATTGAAAAGGGGTGTTCCATTCATGAAGAAACTGTTGGCTCTGGTTCTGACCCTGGCGCTGTGCCTGACCCTGGTTGCGGGCGCGGCTTCCGCCGAGGCGACCGGCAAGGTCTACTACCTCAACTTCAAGCCCGAAGCCGATGAGGCCTGGCAGGCGCTGGCCAAGACCTACACCGAGCAGACCGGCGTGCCCGTCACGGTCGTGACTGCGGCTTCCGGCACCTACTCCGAAGTCCTGACCGCCGAGATGGACAAGGGCGACGCCGCTCCCACGCTGTTCCAGTGCGGCAACCAGGCCGGTCTGGAAACCTGGGCCGATTACCTCCTGCCCCTGCAGGATACCGACTTCTATAAAGAGCTGAGCACCGAGGAGTTCAACCTCTACGGCGAGAACGGCGACGCCCTGGCCGTGGGCTACTGCTACGAGGCGTTCGGCATCATCACCAACAAGGCGCTGCTGGAAGAGGCCGGCTACTCCGTGGACGACATCACCAACTTTGAGACCCTCAAGGCCGTGGCGGAGGACATCCACGCCCGTTCCGCCGAGCTGGGCTTCGACGCCTTCACCTCCTCCGGCATGGACGGCTCCTCCAGCTGGCGCTTCTCCGGCCACCTGGCCAACATGCCCCTGTACTACGAGTTCCGCGACGACGGCATCACCTCTCAGCCCGCCACCATCAAGGGCACCTACCTGGATAACTTCAAGCAGATCTGGGACCTCTACATCAACAACTGCGCCACCGATCCCAGCCAGCTGGCTTCCGCCACGGGCGATCAGGCGCTGGCCGAGTTCGGCGAGGGCAAGGCCGTGTTCTATCAGAACGGCACCTGGGAATATGCCAACCTGACGGGCGAGAAGTTCGGCATGGATCCCGCCGACCTGGTCATGATCCCGATCTACATCGGCGTTGAGGGCGAGGAAGACGCCGGTCTGGCCTGCGGCACCGAGAACTGCTGGGCCGTGAACAGCCAGGCCTCCGAGGCCGACCAGAAGGCCACCTTGGACTTCCTCTACTGGGTTGTCACCTCCGACGAGGGCACCACCATGATGGCCGAGCAGTTCGGACCCATCCCCTTCAAGGCCGCCAAGGCTTCCGACAACGTGTTCTTCAACGATGCCAACAACTACATCAACGAAGGCAAGTACGTGGTCAGCTGGGCGTTCAACTACACCCCCAACGTGGATACCTGGCGCGCGGCGGTCGTGGCTGCCATGACCCAGTACTCCGCCGGCGGCTCCTGGGACGACGTGGTCACCGCGTTCGTGCAGGGCTGGGCTACCCAGTACGCCAACCAGTAATCGCAATCTGATTCCCGGCAGCGCCGCTGCCAGCTCCGGGGGAGCGGGATGGGCCCCGCTTCCCCGGTTTCATTTCACCAGCGGAGGAGCGGCTATGAGACAAAAAAAGCAACGAAGCAACGCGGCGGTCAACTCCCGGCTTATCCGCCGCCCGATCCAGCGGTGCTTCGCCATTTTCCTTCTGCCCACGTTCGCGGCATTCTGCATCGGATTCCTCTATCCATTCATTCACGGACTCTATTTGTCTTTCTGCAAGTTCACCACCACCAGCAACGCCAAATGGGTGGGGCTGGACAACTATGTCCGCGCCTTCAAGGATGCCAGCTTCGTGCACGCCTTCGGCTATACGGCGCTGGTGGCTGTGACGTCGCTGGTCATCATCAACATTCTGGCCTTTGCCGTGGCCTATGCCCTCACGCGCGGCATCCGCGGGTCCAACCTGTTCCGCGGCGTGTTTTTCATGCCCAACCTGATCGGCGGCATTGTGCTGGGCTATATCTGGTCGATGATTTTCGACGGCTTCCTGTCCCGCTACAACACCTCCATCGTGCTTAACGCCACCTACGGTTACTGGGGCCTGATCATCATGTTGTGCTGGCAGCAGATCGGCTACATGATGATCATTTATATCGCCGGCCTGCAATCCGTATCCGACGATATGATCGAGGCGGCCAAGATCGACGGGGCCAATGGCTGGCGGATTCTGTGGAACATTACCATCCCCACGGTGATGCCCTCCATCACCATCTGCACGTTCCTGTCGCTGACCAATGGCTTCAAGCTCTTTGACCAGAACCTGGTGCTCACCGGCGGCCAGCCCTTCACCTTTCAGCCGGACGGCACCATCATCCGCTCCACCGAAATGCTGGCGCTCAACATCTACAACACCTTCTACCTCAACTCCAACTCCCGCGGCATGGGCCAGGCCAAGGCCGTTTTGTTCTTCATCCTGGTGGCGGCCATCGCGCTCGTCCAGCTGCGCGCCACTCATAGCAGGGAGGTGCAGCAGTAATGCGGCGTGAACGCATCGGCAAGAACATCCTGACCGTGCTGTTTGTGCTCATCAGCATCGCGTACATGATGCCCATCGTGGTCGTGCTCTTCAACTCCTTCAAGAGCAACGCCTCCATCAACACCAACACCTTCGCCCTGCCCAACGCCGAAAGCTTCGTGGGCTGGGCCAACTACCAGACCGGCATGACCGTGGGCGAATATCCCTTCATCAACTCCGTCGCCTACAGCTTTGTCATCACCATCCTGTCGGCCGCGCTGATTCTGATCTGCACGTCGATGGCCGCGTGGTATATCTCTCGTGTGGATGACGTGTTCTCCCGCGTGGTGTACTATCTGTGCGTGTTCTCCATGATCGTGCCCTTCCAGATGGTCATGTTCACGCTGGCCAAGACGGCCAACGTGCTGGACCTGGACACCCCCTGGACCATTCCGGTGATCTACCTGGGATTTGGCGCAGGGCTGGCGGTATTCATGTTCACGGGCTTTGTCAAGGGCATGCCGCTGGCCATCGAGGAGGCCGCCGCCATCGACGGCTGCGGGCCAATGCGCACGTTCTTCTCGGTGGTGTTCCCCATGCTCAAGCCCATCTTCATCTCCGTGGGCGTGCTGGAGATCATGTGGGTGTGGAATGACTACCTCCTGCCCTACCTGGTGCTGGACCGCACCAAGTACAAGACCATCCCCATCCACATCCAGTACCTGCAGGGCAGCTACGGCCATGTGGACCTGGGCGCGGTGATGGCGCTGATCATGATCAGCATTCTGCCCATCATCATCTTCTACCTCACCTGCCAGAAGTACATCGTCAGCGGTGTGATGGCCGGCGCCGTCAAGGGCTGACAGCATCGAGGCCAAAACGAAAGGGACCTGCCCGTCTGCATCGGGCAGGTCCCTTTCTATGCGAAATCCCGTTTCCAGATCGCTATTTTTTCCGCGCATCCTCGATCAGCCTGAGCACCGCCTGCGTGCCGTCCTTGACCGGATACGCCTCCAGCGCCGCCAGCAGCTCCGCGCGCTCGTCAAGGAGCTTGAACAGCGCGTCCGTCAGCGTGCGGGCGGTCATGTCCTCCTGCATCAGCACGCGCGCCAACCCCTGCCGGGCATAGCTTTTGGCGTTTTCGATCTGGTCGCCCCGGCTCGCCCCCAGCGGATAGGGCACCAGCAGCATGGGCTTGTGCAGCGCCAGCAGCTCGCTCAAGGTGTTGCTGCCCGCCCGGCTCAAAACCACGTCCGCCACGGCCAGCGCATCGGGCATCTCATCGGAAAGGAACTCCTTCTGGCAGTAGCCTTTCGTTTCAGCGAGGCTTTCGTCCAAATTGCCCTTGCCGCACAGGTGCAAAACGTCGAAGCGTGCCAGCAGCTCCGGCAGGGCTTCGCGCAGGCAGCGGTTGACGCTCTGCGCGCCCAGGCTGCCGCCCGTCATGAGCAGCACGGGCTTCTGTCCGTCGAATCCAGCCAGCGCCAGCCCGGCCGCACGGCTTCCGCGGAACAGCTCCGGCCTGAGCGGGGTGCCCGTCAGCACGCCCTTGTTTCCCAGCGCGCGGGCGCATTCGGGGAACGTCGCCGCCACTTTGGTGGCGAAGCGCGCGCAGATGCGGTTGGCCAGCCCGGGGGTGAGGTCGCTCTCGTGGCATACGGCCGGCACGCGGCACAGCCAGGCGCCGAACACCACCGGCACGCTCACAAAGCCGCCCTTGGAAAAGCACACGTCGGGCCTGAGCCGGCGCATGAGTCCAATGCTCTGAAGCGCGCCCCAGATGACGCGGAAGGGATCGGTGAAGTTCTGCAGGCTGAAATAGCGGCGCAGCTTGCCGCTTTTGACGGCATGGTAGGTGATGTCGGGAAACCGGGCGATCATCTGGTGCTCAATGCCGTTTTCCGTGCCGATGTAGTGGATGTCGTAGCCTGCCTCGCGCAGATGCGGAATCAGGCTCAGGTGCGGGGTCACGTGCCCGGCGGTGCCGCCCCCGGTCAGTACGATGCGTTTGCTCATGGCGCGCTCCTAAGCTGGTGATTTGGCCGATATCCGGCAGGCTTAGTATACCACATTTTGGGCTTTTGTGCACGGTCGGGCCGTTATCCGATGCGCTTGAGCTCGGTGTGCAGGCGGCTTAAAATGCGCTTTTCCAGCCGGGAGATGTAGCTCTGGGAAATGCCCAGCAGGTCTGCGACTTCCTTCTGGGTGCGCTCGCGCTGGCCGCCCAGCCCGAAGCGCAGCATGATGATGCGCTTTTCCCGCGCGCCCAGATGCTCCAGCGCGTCGCGCAGAATCTCGCGCTCAATCTCCTGATCCAGGTTGACCGACACCGTATCCGGCCTGGTCCCCAGCACGTCGCTGAGCAGCAGCTCGTTTCCGTCCCAGTCGGTCTTGAGCGGCTCATCCAGGCTCACCTCCAGGCGCAGCTTGGAGGTCTTGCGCAAAAACATCAGGATTTCGTTTTCGATGCAGCGGCTGGCGTAGGTGGCCATCTTGATCTTCTTTTCCGCATCGAAGGTGCCCACCGCCTTGATCAGCCCGATGGTGCCGATGGAGATCAGGTCCTCCAGCGGAATGCCGGTATTTTCGAAGCGGCGGGCGATAAACACCACCAGCCGCAGGTTGTGCTCGATCAGCGTGCGCCGGGCGGCCTCGTCGTGCTCCTTCAGGCGCAGGGCCAGCGCGCGCTCCTCCTCGGGCGTGAGGGGCGGGGGCAGGGGATCGGGACCGCCGATGTAGAACAGCTCCTGCGGAAAAAGCCGCATCAGAAGCCGCTGAAACGCCAAATGAAGCTTTTCGGGTGACTGATTCATACCGTGTGCCTCCTCACCCCGCATGCGCGGGCCGTAGATCGTCAGGAAAAGGACGCCGAAAGGGCCGCCATGGGCACCAGCGCCTGTGCGCCGCCGTATTCCGGGCCGGCCACCGCCACCAGCAGGCGGGCCTCCGAGGGGTGCCCGTTGAGGTACAGCCGGCATTCGTCGGGCCGAAACAGCGGCAGCAGCGCCGAACCCGCCGCCGTGCGCACGTTGAGCAGGCGAAAGCCCAGCGGCAGCGAGGAAAGGTCGCTCAGGTCATACACGCCGGGGAACAGCAGCCGCGCCGCCTTGCGCGGCACCACCAGCACGGGAAGACCGGTCACGGGATCGCGCAGAAGATTGCCGCTGTCCAGCATGGCGGGGAGGATCACGGCGTTTCCGTCCACCCGCAGCTCCACCTGCCGCACGTCGCACAGGGTACCGGGCAGCAAAGTGGCCAGAAGATACGTAAGCAGCGCCACGCCTGCGCTGGCCATCAGCGCAAACGGCGCGGGGATGCCGCGGGTGACGAGCGCCTGCGCCCCGCCGCCCAGCATAAGCGATGCGCCCAGCGTGGACACGCAGCCGCGCAGGCAGGGCCCCGGGCCGTGCGTGCGAAAGCACAGCGCCACCGCGCAGGGCAGGCCGCCCAGCGCCAGGATCTGCAGGGGCGGAAGCACCAGGGCGCACAGCGCCAGCGCACCGCCCAGCGCGGCGGAAACCGCCAGCGCGCCCCGTCCCGGTGCGGGCAGGCCCGCCAGCTTGCCGCCCAGCGGCAGCGCACACAGACACATGGCCGCATTCCACAGAAAATAAGCCTCCGCGTGCACCACAAGCCGCGCCTCCCTTTGCCTGACATGCCATTAGTATAGTGCACACGGATGGGCGGATATGTCGAAACCCGGCGCGAAGGATGGCGGAGCGGTGCACAAAAAAAACCGGCAGGCTTTTCTTCAGCCTGCCCTGCGACATCCTGCGTGCTATTTGCGCCCCAGCACATCTTTGAGCTTCTGTGCAAGGGGACGGTTTTTTTTCATGGCGAGCGCGGCATCCAGCGCGCCCTCGCGGTATTTGTGATTGTCGGGATCGCGCCGCACGGCCTCCCGAAAGCTCTGGTGGGCGGTTTCATACTGACGCAGTCCCATGAGGATTTTTCCCTGCAAAAAGTACCAGTCCGCATCCTTGCCGTCGGCGCGGGCCAGCTGCCTGAGCGCGCTTTCCAGATTGCCCTGATCAATCAGGCGCTGGGCAAAGTGCTTGGCCTCCTCCTGCGAAATCAGGTTGAAGCCCACCCGGTGCTGCGATGCCAGCTTGAGGGCCGCCTCGTAGGCCAGGTTGAGTTGAAGCAGCTGTTCCTGCGCGGCTTTCTGACGCTGGGGGTCCTGAAACTGGTCGGGGTGACATGCCTTGACCAGCCGGCGGTACGCGGCGCGCACCTCCTGCGCGTCAGCCCCGGGCTTGAGGCCCAGCAGCTCAAAGGGCTTGAGGTCGTACAGAAAACACCACCTCCCATCGTCGCGGGAACGTCATATCTTTTCGCGACGAATCTCCGCGCCCAGCGAGCGCAGCTTCTCCTCGATGCGCTCATATCCGCGGTCGATGTAGGACGTCTCGTAAATCTCCGTCACACCCTTGGCCATCAGGCCCGCCACCACCAGCGCTGCGCCCGCGCGCAGGTCGGTCACGGTCACAGGCGCGCCGTAGAGTTCGCGCACACCCTCGATGAGCACGGTGCGATCCACCAGCTTGATGTGCGCGCCCATGCGCCTTAGCTCGTCCAGATGCTTGAAGCGCTGCTCGAAGATGGTTTCGCATACGGTGGAGGTGCCGTGCGCCATGCAAAGAAGCGCCGTCATGGGCTGCTGCAGGTCGGTGGGGAAACCGGGATAGACCTGGGTTTTGACATTGACCGCCCGCTGCTCGCCCTGGGGACGGACGCGGATGGAGTCATCATTTTCGGTGACGCGCACGCCCATCTCCAAAAGCTTGGCGGTGAGGGCCTCCATGTGCGTGGGAATGCAGCCGTGGATGGTCACATCCCCGCGGGTGGCGGCGGCGGCGATCATCAGCGTGCCGGTTTCGATCTGGTCGGGAATGACCGTATAGGTGCAGCTGTGCAGATGCTGCATGCCGCGGATGCGGATCACATCCGTGCCCGCGCCCTTGACGCGCGCGCCCATGCTGTTGAGGAAGTTGGCCAGGTCCACGATGTGGGGCTCCTTGGCCGCGTTGTAGATCACGGTGGTACCCTCGGCGCGGGCTGCGGCCAGCATCACGTTGATGGTGCCGCCCACGGTGACCATGTCGAAAAACACGTCGCCGCCCAGCAGGCGCTCCGCGTTGGCATACACCATGCCGCCCCGGTCCTCAATCTGCGCGCCCAGCGCCGAAAAGCCCTTCAAATGCTGGTCGATGGGCCGGCTGCCGATGTCGCATCCACCGGGATAGGCCACCTCGGCCCGTCCGCCGCGCCCCAGCAGCGCGCCCAGCAGGTAGTAGCTGGCGCGCAGACGCTTGGTCAGCGAAAAAGGCACGCGATAGCCGTTTGCGCCGCGCGGGTCCACGGTGAGGTATCTGCCCGGCACATACTCCGTTTCCGCACCCAGCCTCTGCAAAATCTCAATCAGGGCGTGCACGTCGTCGATGTCCGGCAGGTTTTCAATGGTGCAGGGCTCGTCGCACAGAAGCACGGCGGGAATGACCGCCACGGCCGTATTCTTGCCGCCGCTGACGGTGATCTCTCCCATCAGGGGATGACCGCCTGTGATAAGCATTTTATCCTTGCTGCTCATAGGTACGGCCCAAGGCCGCCAATCACCTCGCTTTGCCAAAAGGCAGGCATGATGCAAAGGACCATTTTTCATTATACATGTTTTTACCACACTTTGCAACGCCGGGCGCGCGGATGCCTTGAAAAGGGCGCGCGGATGCCTTGAAAAGGGGTTGGTCCCATGGTATGATGAAAGCGAAGCGGCCCCGTCCCGCGTCTGCGGGAACCGGAGCCGCCCGGAAATACAGGAGAGGGTATGAGCACATGCTGGATGATTTGATCGAGCTGGCGCTTGAGTTGATATTTGAAGGCACGATGGAATCCGTTGATACGCGAAGAAAGTCGCTGCACGCCCGGCTTGCGCTGGCGGGCGTCCTGCTGGTGCTCTTTGCCGGCGTGACCGTCCTTTTGGTGTGGGCGGGGATCACGGCGCAAAACTGGCCGCTGATCGCCCTGGGCGCGGCGCTGCTCGCGCTGGGCGCGGGGCTGATCGTCTGGCTGCTTCATAAGCGCAGACAGCATCACGGCCCGAAAGACCGGTCATGACCGCGCCCGCGCCTCCAGATTGAGCCGGTCCGCCAGCCCGCACAGCTGTCCCAGATCCGAAAGCCGGTATTTCACATAGGGCGCCAGGCTGTCGTCGTAGGGGAGCAGGTCGGGGATCATCACGCTGATGCAGCCGGCGGCCGTCAGGCTGCGCAGGCCGTTGCGGCTGTCCTCCACGCCCAGGCATTCGCCGGGGTCCAGCCCCAGCCTGCGCGCGGCTTCCAGGTAAATATCCGGTTCGGGCTTGCTGCGTCCGCCCTCCGGGCCGCAGATCATCACGTCGAACGCATCTTGCATCGCAGGCGTGGCCTGCACATAGCGCTCGACGATGGCGCGGTCGGTGCTGGTGGCCAGGGCCAGGCGCAGGGATCGCGCCCGAAGCCCCGCCAGGCATTCCGCCAGCCCCTTTTTGGTGGGCAGGCCGATGGTGACCGCCGTGTGGAAAATGCCCTGATGCATCTCATCCATGACGGCCTGGCAGGGGAAATCCGGCCCGAAGGCTTCGTGCAGAACGTCGAACCCCGCCTGCGCCGTACAGCCCAGCATCCGAAGGAACAGCTTTTCGGGCACGGCGTAGCCACGCCGGACGCATGCCTGCTCAAACAGGCGGCTGCCCAGCCGCTCGGTATCCAGCAAAACGCCGTCCATATCAAAGAGAACGCCGCGAATCATACCGCTCCGCCTTTCATTCGTGATTGCTGCGGGCGCCCGCGTTGGCGCTTCGCAATAGCGCTACCGTGCGGGGCGTGACCAGCGTATAGATGGCGGCCATCACCACCGAGGAAAGGAAGCGCAGCGCGATCGCGCCCACGGTCAGGCTGATGGGATAGTGGAAGATCCGGCTGTCGATATAGAGGGCCACGGTGTTGAGCGCCGTCACCAGCAGGCTGGTGACCAGTACGATGCCCGCCGTCTGCTTCATGGACAGGTTCAGCCCGTGCTTTTTGGCGTACAGGCCCACCAGCAGGCCGCGCACGGCGTTGGGAAAAATCCACATCAGCGTAGTCACGGTAAAGCCGTAGGTGAGCATCTGGTTGAGGAAGCCACCCACCGCGCCCACCAGCAGGCCGTCCACCCAGCCGAACATCAGGCTGGCCACCAGCACGGGGAAGGATTCGAAGGTGAGCTTGATCAGCCCCAGGTTTGCGGAAAACAGGCTCAGCACCGTATAGAGGGCAATCAGGACGGCGACGGTCACAAGGCGTTTGGTATTCATGGCAGTACCTCCGTTCGTTGATTTAGTCGATCTCCATGCCCGCGCAGAGCCCGTCCACCGCGGCGGAGACGATGCCGCCCGCGTAGCCCGCGCCCTCCCCCAGGGGATACAGACCGGCGATGGCGCTCTCCCGGCGCGGGTTTCGCAGAATGCGCACCGGCGCCGACGAGCGCGTCTCAGGACCGGTGAGCAGGGCATCGGGGTGATCAAAGCCCTTGAGGCGCTGGCCCAGTTTGGGCAGAGCCAGACGCAGGTTATCGGTGATGAAGCCCGGCAAAAAGGCGCGCATATCCCCCGGCGTCACGCCGGGCAGATAGGTGGGTTCCACGCCTCCCAGCGAGGCGCTGGGACGGTCGGCGAGAAAATCGCCCACGCGCTGGCAGGGGGCGCGCAGCGCGCCGCCCGCGCAGCGGAAGGCCGCCTGCTCGATGCGCCGCTGCAGGTACACGCCCGCCAGCGGATGCTCCCCGCCGAAATCCTCCGGGCGCACGCCCACGAGCACGGCCGCGTTGGCGTTGCGCCCGTCGCGTGCGTGGCGGCTCATGCCGTTGACGTTCACGCCGCCGGGCTCGCTGGACGCGTTGATGACCCGGCCGCCGGGGCACATGCAGAAGGTGTACACCCCGCGCCCGTCCGGCGTGGGCGCGTTAAGCTTGTATTCCGCCGGAGGCAGCGCCGGGTGTCCCGCCGAGGGGCCGTATTGCGCGCGGTCGATGTCGCGCTGCAGGTGCTCGATGCGCACGCCGATGGCAAAGGGCTTCTGCTGCATGGGCAGCCCCAGGGCGCAAAGCCATTCGTAGGTGTCGCGCGCGCTGTGGCCGATGGCCAGGCAGACGGTGTCCGTAGCCAGTTCCTCCTCGCCCGCGGCGCCGGTCAGGCGCGCGCCCATCACCCGTCCCTCGTGCAGGATCAGGCCTGTCAGGCAGGTTTCAAACCGAATCTCCGCCCCCAGCCGCCTCAGTGCCTCGCGCACGCCCACCAGCACGCGCCGAAGCTCATCGGTCCCGATGTGCGGCCGCTGGGCGACCAGAATCTCCTCCGGCGCGCCGCAGCGCACCAGCGTGCCCAGCACCGTGCGGATGTGCGGACTGTTCAGGCCGCAGGTGAGCTTCCCGTCCGAAAACGCACCCGCGCCCCCTTCGCCGAAAAGCACGTTGCTTTCGGGGTCTATCTCTCCACAGGCTTCCAGCCGGTCCACATCCCGCGCGCGGGCCTCCACGGGCTTGCCGCGCTCCACCACGATGGGCCGCGCCCCGCGCACCGCCAGCGCCAGCGCGCAGAACAGCCCCGCGGGTCCTGCCCCCACCACCAGCGGCCGCCCCTTGCCCGCGGGCCAGGGAGCGAGCTTCAGGCCGAATACGTCCGGCGTCTCCCCGCCGGCCGGCCCGCTGATCACCGTGACCTGATTGGGCTTGAAGCGGGAGGCCAGGCGCTTTTCCTCCGCCTCGCCGCCCTGGGCCAGCGTGACATCCGCCGTCAGGGAAAAATGCACCCCGCCCCGGCTACGGGCATCTACGCTGCGCTTGACCAGGTGTGCTTCGGCGATGGCCTTTTCGCTGATGTGCAGGCGCTGCGCGCAGAGCGCCCGCAGGCGCGACGGGTCAAAGGTGGCGGCGTCATCCAGCGACAGCTCCAACTGATGAAGGCGCAGCATGGCCCTACTTCCCTCCTGAACATGAAAAATCAAACATGCCTATCCTACCATAAAGCGCCCCTCAAACACAAGTGGCACAATGGACGCAAAATGTGCTATACTGTTTTTATCATTCTTGTGAAAGGGAGGATTTTCCTCCATGCGCTTCACCTCCCTCCGGCTGGCCCGCTTCCGCAACTATGATTCGCTGGAGCTTTCGCCGCATCCGGGCATTACGGTGCTCTACGGCCCCAATGGCAGCGGCAAGACCAACCTGCTGGAGGCGATGCACCTGTTATCGGTAGGCCGCAGCCATCGCACCACGAACGACCGGGAGATGATCGCCGCGGACGCCAATGTGGCGCTTGTGCATGGCCAGACCCGGCGGCTGGACGGCGCGCACGAGGTGGAGGTGCGCCTCTATCCGCTGGAAAAGCCCAGGAAGCGGGTGCTGCTCTACGGCAAGCCCGCCCAGCGCGTGGGCGACCTGATGGGCCATGCCACGACGGTGATGTTTTCGCCCGAGGACCTGCGCATCGTGCGGGACGGGCCGGTGGCGCGCAGACGGTTTCTGGATATGCAGCTCAGCCAGATCCGGCCCAGCTACCTGCGGGCGCTGAAAACCTACCTGAGCGTGCTGGAGCGGCGAAACGCCCTGCTCAAGCAAAACCGGCTCACCGGGGTCAACGACTTTGCCAATCAGCTCGACACCTGGGATGAGCAGCTTGCGGCCGCGTGCGTGCCCATCGTCGGCGCGCGGCGCTGGTTCCTGGAGGAACTCAGCCGGAGCGCCGCCGAGCAGTATGCGGCCATTGCCGAAACGCCGGGCGAGACGTTTTCCCTGGCCTACGCCGGCCCCCTGAGCCGGTCCGACGCGCCCTGCCGGGACATGCTCGCGGGCCTTAAACGCACGCGCGGAGAGGACATCCAGCGCCTGTTTACCTCCTTCGGCCCGCACCGGGACGACGTGAGCCTGACACTGTGCGGGCGGGAGCTGCGCGCCTTCGGCAGCCAGGGGCAGGTGCGCACGGCGGTATTGAGCATGAAGCTGGGCGAGATCCGCCTGATCGAAGCCGAGATGGGCGAGCCGCCCACGCTGCTTCTGGACGACGTGTTCAGCGAGCTGGATGTGCGGCGGCGCGGCGCGCTGCTCAAAAGCACCGAAGGCGTGCAGACCCTCCTCACCTGCACCGACCGCCAGGACGCCGCCGACGCGCACGCGGACGCCTTTTTGCGCGTCTGCCAGGGGGAGGACGGCAAGGCGCGCCTGTCGCCCGCATAAGGCAATACAAAACAAATGCAATTTCAGGCCCTTCATCCTGCAAAATTTGCTTTTTCTGGCCGCAAATCTGTGCTATAATACACAAGTCGTTTCGGGAGCGATGCAGCTTTGCGAAACCGACTGTCAGATTTGAAATGTTGAGAAAGGGGTTTTGCCGATGAATGCTTACACCTCCCGCGTGCTTGAGGGCCTCAGGCAGCGCAACGCCCATGAGAGCGAATTTCTTCAGGCGGCTACCGAAATTTTGGAGAGCCTCTCTCCCGTCTTCGACAAGCACCCGGAATATGAAAAGGCGGGCCTGCTGGACCGTTTCGTGGAGCCGGAGCGGGTCATCATGTTCCGCGTGCCCTGGGTGGACGACCAGGGCCGCACGCAGGTCAACCGCGGCTACCGCGTGCAGTACAACAGCGCCATCGGCCCCTACAAGGGCGGCCTGCGCCTGCATCCCAGCGTGAACCTGTCCATCCTCAAGTTCCTGGGCTTTGAGCAGGTGCTCAAGAACAGCCTCACCGGCCTGCCCATCGGCGGCGGCAAGGGCGGCAGCGACTTCGACCCCAAGGGCAAGAGCGACCGTGAGGTCATGGCCTTCTGCCAGAGCTTCATGACCGAGCTCTACCGCCACATCGGCCAGGATACCGACGTGCCCGCCGGCGATATCGGCACCGGCGCGCGGGAAATCGGCTTCCTCTACGGCCAGTACAAGCGCCTGACCGGTCTCTACGAGGGCGTGCTCACCGGCAAGGGCCTCACCTACGGCGGCAGCCTGGCCCGCACCCAGGCCACCGGCTACGGCCTGTGCTACTTTGTCAAGAACATGCTTGAGGCCAACGGCAAGACCGTCCAGGGCGCGACCGTGGTCGTCAGCGGCAGTGGCAACGTGGCCATCTACGCCAACGAGAAGATCACCGAGCTGGGCGGCAAGGTCGTCGCCATGAGCGACTCCAACGGCTATATCTACGATCCCAACGGCGTGAACCTTGACGTGGTCAAGCAAATCAAGGAAGTGGAGCGCGGCCGCATCAAGGAGTACGTGGCCCGCGTGCCCGGCAGCGAGTATCATGAGGGCTGCAAGGGCATCTGGACCATCAAGTGCGACATCGCCCTGCCCTGCGCTACCCAGAACGAGCTGGATGCCGAAGGCGCCAAGGCGCTGATCGCCAACGGCTGCTTCGCCGTGGGCGAGGGCGCAAACATGCCCTCCACGCTGGAGGCCACCGAGTTGTTTTTGCAAAACGGCGTTCTCTTCGCTCCCGGCAAGGCGGCCAACGCCGGCGGCGTAGCCACCTCCGCCCTGGAGATGAGTCAGAACAGCCAGCGCCTGAGCTGGACGTTCGAGGAAGTGGACGAGAAGCTCAAGGGCATCATGAAGGGCATCTTTGAGAAGTGCGCCGAAGCCGCCGCAGAATACGGCGACAAGCCCACCAACTACGTTGTAGGCGCCAACATCGCGGGCTTCCTCAAGGTGGCCGACGCCATGATGGCCCAGGGCATCGTGTGATCCAAAAACAGAAGACAGGACCCGGCGAAGGACTTCCGCCGGGCCCTTTTTTCATGCGGGAGGGGGAGCGGTTCCACGCCAAAGGCGCCGGAGGCATGGAAGGCCGGGCGAAATCCGGCGATAGAAAAGCGGGGCCCGCTGTGATATACTCGGCCTGCAGGATTCATCGGAAAGGCGGTTCTTTGGAATGAAGAAAGTGAAGATCACCATTCTCAAAACAACGTTTGACAAGGAACTTGCGGACGAATATGGCGCGGTTGGATTGACGGCCTGCCCCATGATGAAAGAAGGACAGGTCTTTTATGCGGACTATGCCAGGCCGGAAGGTTTTTGCGATGAGGCATGGAAGGCGGTTTATCAGTATGTGTTCGCGCTGGCCCATGGGGCGGGAAGGGAAACATTCTATTATGGAGACTGGATCAGAAAGCCGGGCGTGGCCATTTGCAGCTGCAACGACGGGCTGCGCCCTGTCATTATGAAGCTGGAGACGACGGAGCAACCCTCCGAAATGGAGTATACCCCGGTCCGCTGAGGCCGCAGGCCGTTTTCTTTCCGGCAGACGGGCGTGCAGCCGCTAAGGCCGGCAGGCTTTTTCCTCTGCTCCCTGGCGGCAGAAAAAAACGGTACAGACACATGCAGCTGCAGTCGGCACGCCCGTCCATTCAGATGGGACGACCGCGAAGCGAGCCCCGCCCGCCGCCGACAAAACTGCAGGGCTTGGCGAAAAAGGCCCGGCGGAAACCGTTCCGCCGGGCCTTTGTTTCGCTATTCCGCTTTCGCCTGCTTATCCTGTCAGCCCCGGTCGTCGATGCGCACGTACTCGCGCCGGTCCTGCACGCTCATGTAGGCGGGGCGGATGATCTTGTCCATGTTGATCAGCTCCTCCAGCCGGTGGGCGCTCCAGCCCACGATGCGCGCGATGGCGAAGATGGGGGTGAACAGCTCCTCCGGGATGCCCAGCATGCTGTAGGTCAGCCCGCTGTAGAAGTCCACGTTGGGGCTGACGCCCTTGTAGATCTTGCGCTCGCGGGAGATGATCTCCGGGGCCATGCGCTCCACCATGGCGTAGATGGAGAACTCCTCCTCCTTGTCCTTCTCCTTGGCCAGGCGCTCCACAAAGCCGCGGAAGATGGTGGCGCGCGGGTCGCTGATGCTGTAGACGGCGTGGCCCATGCCGTAGATGAGGCCCTTGCGGTCAAACGCCTCGCGACTCAGGAGCCTATGCAGGTAGTCGGCCACCTGTCCCTCGTCGTGCGGGTTCTTAAGGGTCTGCTTGAGGTCGGCCATCATTTCGACCACCTTGATGTTCGCGCCGCCGTGCTTGGGGCCCTTGAGGCTGGCCAGTGCCGCCGCAACCACGCTGTAGGTGTCGCTGCCGGAGGAGGTAACGACGTGCGTGGTAAAGGTGGAGTTGTTGCCGCCGCCGTGCTCCATGTGCAGGATCAGCGCCAGGTCCAGCACGCGGGCTTCCAGGTCGGTATAGGACTTGTCGGGGCGGAGCATGCGCAGAAGGTTCTCCGCGGCGGAGAGGCTGTCGTCCGGCCGGTGGATGTAGAGGCTTTCGTCGCGCTCATAGTGGTTGTAGCTGTGGTAGCCGTAGACCGCCAGCAGCGGGAACACGGCGATCAGCATCAGGCACTGACGCAGTACATTGGCCAGCGACACGTCGCTCACGTTGTCATCATAGCTGGCCAGCGTCAGCACGCTGCGGCTCAGGGAGTTCATCATGTCGCGGCTGGGGGCCTTCATGATCACGTCGCGCACGAAGTTGGTGGGCAGCGTGCGGCTGTCCGCGAGCGTGCGCTGGAAACCGATCAGCTCCTCACGCGTGGGCAGCTCGCCGAAGAGCAGCAGGTAGGCGATTTCCTCAAAGCCGAAACGGTGTTCCCGCGCCTCGGCGCCCACCAGTTCCGTGATGTCGTATCCGCGGTAGAACAGGCGGCCCTCGCAGGGAACCGTCTCGCCGTTGACCTGCTTGTTGCTTTCGATTTCCGAAATGTTGGTCAGGCCGGCCAGCACGCCCCGGCCTTTCTGATCACGCAGGCCGCGCTTTACGCCATAGGTCTGATACAGCTCCGGGTTGATCGAACAGTTGTCGGTCAGGAGCTGGGCATGCGCGTCCGCATATGCCTTGAGCCGGTCCAGGTTGGTTTGCGTCATAATCTATCTACCTCCTTCTTCATCATCCAAACGGGCGCGAAACGCGGGAGAAAGGACTGCGGAAGAGAAAAAAGGCAGCCCGGTAAATTCAGTATAATCCAATCGGGGCGTCCCGGTCAAGCGGACGGGAGGCCCTGCACGGTGGCGTGCATGCCGGGCAGCACGCCCTCGGGCGCTTCAAAGTCCAGCCACACCGTATAGCGGCTGCTGTCCTCGCCGCTGTCGCCCAGGGGGTCCACGGCGGTCACGGTGGCCGTTACGGGGGCAAGGTCCAGCTCATCGAAGGTGACGGTCATTTCATCCCCTGCGGCGATGCGTCCCACATCGCCCTCCGCGGCCTGCGCCTTCAGGCGGTAGGTTCCGGCGGGGATGGCGGTCAGGAGCGCCTGGTCCTTCTGCACGCTGGCGCCGGGTACGGCGCTGACCTCCGTCACGATCAGCGCCTGCGGGGCGGTGACGGAGGTGGGGTTCTGCGCGCCGCGCAGCGCGGGGTCCAGCACGTCGGGCACATAGCTGAACAGGTAGTCGCCGGGATGCACCACGTCGCCCAGCTGCACGGCCATGTCGGTGACGGTGCCGGATGCGGACACGGCATAGGGCTGCACGATGGACAGCTCCGCGCGGGCCAGCAGGGTCTTGTTGCCATAGTCCGGCTCACGGTAGATCTTCACGTCCTCGGTAAAGACCAGATCGCCGCCGAGCACCTGCACGGTGAACTGCGAGCCGTTTACGGCGGTGATCCGCCCGTCGGCAAAATGCTTTTCATTGGCCGAGCGCAGGTAGACGGGCATGCCCACCCGCAGGTCGCGATTTTCGACGGTGTTGTAGCCGGTGCGGTTGGTGGCCTCAATCTGGTAGCGGTCCGCGTATTCGATGCTGAGCACCGCTCCGTAGCGGCTTACGGCCGCGTCGGCCGATTCGCCCGCCTGCGCGTACACATCCGCGACCGTGCCGTCGATTTCGGCATACACGCGCTGCGGTTCCACGGTAAAGACCGTCTCACCGGAGGCGAGCAGCTGCCCGGCCCGCACGCTGAAAGGGGCCAGCAGACCGCTGGCGGGCGCGGCCAGCACGACGGGGTCCAGGCCTTCCACCGTAGCGGTCAGAATCAGCGTTTCGGAGGATTCGGCCAGCGCGGTTGCGCCGGCCAGCGCCAGAAAGGCCGCCAGCGCCAAAGCAACGATCCTTTTCATATTCCAAAAGCCCTCCTTTGTGCTCACAGGCTGCGCAGGGCGTCGATGGGGTTGAGGTTGCTGGCCTTGCGCGCGGGGGCCCAGCCGAAGACGACGCCCACCGCCAGCGAAAAGCCCACGCCCAGCGCGATGGCGCCGGGGGAGAGCACGAAGGCGATGTCCATCAGGCCGGCCAGCAGCATGCTTACCATCAGGCCCAGCACCACGCCGATCAGTCCGCCCAGCAGGGAGAGGATGATGCTCTCCATGAGAAACTGGATTTGAATGCTGCGGGGACGCGCGCCCAGGGCCTTGCGCAGGCCGATTTCGCTGGTGCGCTCGGTGACGGAAACCAGCATCATGTTCATGATGCCGATGCCGCCCACCAGCAGGGCGATGCTGGCGATGCCCACCAAAAGGTTGGTCATCAGGCCCATCATGGTATCCATCACGTCCAGCAGGCTTTCCATGTTGATGACGGTATAGCTGTCCTCGCGGTAGTTGAAGGCAGCCTCCAGCGCGGCCTCCAGGCTGTCGGTCACCTCGTCGGTGCGGCTGGTGTCGTCCACGTACACCTCCAGCGAGGTGACGCCCTTGACGCCGAACAGGCGCATGTACGCCGTGTAGGGCATGATGAGCTTGCCGTTTTCATCGCCGGCCTGCATCTGGCTCATCACGTCGCTCACGTCGGCATCCTTGAGCACGCCTATGATGCGAAAGCGCGTGCCCTGAACCAGCACCGTCTGGCCGATGGGGTCAACGCCGCTGAACAGCGCGGCCGCCAGGTCGCTGTCGATCAGGCACACGCGGCTGCGCTGCTCCTGGTCGGCGGGCAGCAAGGGCCTTCCGCGCGAGACCGCGTCGTTCTCCCGGCGGAACCAGGCATAGCCGTAGCCTTCGACCAGCACATCCTCCAGCACCTCGCCGCCCGCCACCACGCTGAGCTCCTGCGACAGGGTGGGGGAGATGCCCGACACGCCGTCAATGGCGAGAATGCCGTCCAGGTCGCTTTCGGTCAGGCCGCATTTGAGCGGCGTGCCCATGGCCTGCACGCTGAGCTTGCCGGTGCCCAGGCTTTCGAACTGGGCGGTCACCTCGCCCGTGGCGCTCTGCATCACGGTGATGAGGGCGATGATGGCCATGACGCCTATGATGATGCCCAGCACCGTGAGGAAGGAGCGCATCTTGTTGCCGCGGATGTTGGAAAGAGACATGCGCAGGCTTTCCCTAAGCATCGTCCTCCGCCCCCTCGGAAAGCACGCCGTCCAGAATGCGAACCAGCCGCGAGGCGTTCTGCGCAATATGCCGGTCGTGCGTAATCATGATGATGGTGCGCCCCTCATCGTGCAGCTCGTGGAACAGGTCCATCACCTGATGGCCGGTCTTCTGGTCCAGCGCGCCGGTGGGCTCATCGGCCAGCAGAATGGTGGGGTTGGTTGCCAGCGCGCGGGCGATGGCCACGCGCTGCTGCTGTCCGCCGGAAAGCTGGTTGGGCAGGTGGTCCATCTTGTTTTCCAGCCCCACGCGCCTTAGCATCTCCGCCGCCCGCTCGCGCCGCTGCTGGCGGGGCATGCCCGCGTAGATGAGCGGCAACTCCACATTGCTCAGGGCATCCTGCCGGGGCAGGAGCTGAAACGACTGAAAGATGAAGCCGATTTCCTGATTGCGGATGCGCGCCAGCTCGTCGGGGGCCAGGTCGTCCACGCGGCGGCCGTGCAGGATGTACTCGCCGCTGGTGGGGGTATCCAGACAGCCGATGATGTTCATCAGCGTGCTCTTGCCCGAGCCGCTGGGGCCCAGCACGCTCAAAAACTCGCCCTCCCGAACGGTCAGGTCGATGCCCCGCAGCACCGGCGACCACTCGTCCCCCATCCAGTAGGACTTGGTGATGCCCGTCATTTGAAAAAACGTCGCTTCGCTGTCCATGGCTACCTGCTTTCCACGCCCATCATGCGCTGCTGCATGGCGAAGAAGCGCGCCAGGTCGTTGGTCTGGTAGTAGACCGCGTCGCCCTCGCTGACGCCGGACAGAATTTCGATGTACTGGCCGTCGCTCACGCCGGTTTCCACGTACTGGGCGGTGAGCTTGCCCTCGGCGTCCTTGAGGTACACAAAGGGACGGTTATACTCGTCATAGCTCAGGGCGTCCAGGCTCAGGCTGACAGCGCCAAGCGCCTGCTGGTTGAGGATGTTCACCTCCACGCTCATGCCGCTGCGCACGTTCTGGGCGGCCTCCACCTCCAGCTTGACCGGGTAGTAGCTCACGCCGGATTCGGTGGTCGCGTTGCGGGCGATCTCGGTCACGGTGCCGGGTACGCTCACGTCCAGCGCGTTGAGGTACACCTCGCCCTGCTTGCCCTCCTGGATGGCGTCGATGTCGTACTCGTCCACATCCACGCTCACCTCCAGCGCGTCGTAGTCCACGATGCGGGCAATCTGGCTGCCGGGCTGGAGCGTGTCGTCCAGCTGGGCGTAAAGCTCCTCGATGGTGCCGCTGCAGGCGGCGTATACGCGGGTGCCGTCGCTTCCCCGCAAAAGCGCGTCTCCCTCCGCGACGCGGTCGCCCTCCTTCACATAGAGCTCCTTCACCTTGAGGGTGTCCTTGGCGGTCTGCACCTCGTCGGTCACGGGGATCAGGCTGCCGGAAAAGCTATAATAGGTGACGATGTCGCGCCGCTGGGCGATTTCCTCGGTAAGGGACTGGGCCGCCGTCCTGCGCGCCGACAGGGTCAGCCCGGCAATGAGAAGCAGCGCGAGCACCAGCAAAATCCACGGCCATTTCCGCCGCTTTTTCCTCCTGGGAGGCTGGGTTTGCATAGGTTTGGGGTTCCTCCTTTAGTTGGAATGGTGCGATTATAAGCCGGCTAACAAACGCTTGTCAAGCGTTCCGCTCTGAAATGACAGAAAACCGCGCGGATTTTACAGTTTCGCCACAAGTGGCGGCGTGATGCGCGCCGCTGCAAATTAAAGAAGCGCCGGCAGGCAACAGCCCGCCGGCGCTCAGCAGAATGGTCAGCCCTGCATCTCCTTGCGGATGCTCTCTTCGCAGCTCTGCATGGCGCGAAGCGTGCGGTCCATCAGGTCCGTAAGCTCCCAGCCCAGGCGCTGTGCGCCCTCGGCGATCACGTCGCGCGAGCAGCCGGCGGCGAATTTCTTGTCCTTGAATTTCTTTTTGACGCTGCTGACCTCCATATCCATCACGCTCTTGCTGGGGCGCATGAGCGCCGCCGCGCCAATCAGGCCGGTCAGCTCGTCGGCGGCGAAGAGCACCTTCTCCATCTCGTGCACGGGCTCCACGTCGGAGCACAGGCCGTAGGCGTGCGAGCAGACGGAATGGATCATATCCTCGCCCACGCCGGCCTGGCGCAGCAGCTCAGGAGCCTTTTGGCAGTGCTCCTCGGGCCAGTTTTCAAAGTCGATATCGTGCAGAAGGCCCACGGTGGCCCAGTAATCGGCGTCGGCGCCATAGCCCAGCTCATTGGCGTACCAGCGCATCACGCCCTCCACGGTCAGCGCGTGCTGGATATGAAAAGGCTCCTTGTTATAGGTTTTGAGCAGGGCGAGGGCCTGCTCGCGGGTCAGGTTGCTTTGCATGGGGCATTCCTCCTTGGCAGTTGCGCATGCCGCGCTCTCCCGCTATCATACCACCCGCGGCCGGGCCTTTCAAGCCCGCGTGGCTTTTTTGACGGAACGGCTTGACAAGCGGCCGCCTTGCGCCTATCATCCTAATCAATCCCATGGTTTTGCAAATAAGGAGGCGTCCTTTCGATGAAGATGTATCGCAGCCTGACCGAGCTCATCGGCCACACCCCGCTCCTGGCGCTGACCGGCTACTGCCGCGAAAACGGCCTCAACGCCACGATTGCCGCCAAGCTGGAGGCGTTCAACCCCGCCGGGAGCGTCAAGGACCGCACCGCCTGCGCCATGCTGGACGCGGCGGAGGCAAGCGGCGCGCTCAGACCGGGCGGCACCATCATCGAGCCCACCAGCGGCAACACGGGTATCGGCCTGGCATGGGTGGCGGCGGCGCGTGGATACCGCACGCTGATCGTGATGCCCGACAGCATGAGCCCGGAGCGCCGCGCGCTGATCCGCGCCTACGGCGCCGAGCTGGTCCTGACCGATGGGGCGCTGGGCATGAAGGGCGCCATCGCCAGGGCGCAGGAGCTGCATGAGCAGATTGAGGGCAGCCTGATTCCCGACCAGTTCTCCAACCCGGCCAACCCCGCGGTGCACCGCCGCACCACCGGCCCCGAAATCTGGGAGGATACCGACGGCAAGGTGGACATCTTCGTGGCGGGCGTGGGCACCGGCGGCACGCTGACCGGCGTGGCCGAATATCTGAAGGCGCAGAATCCCGCGGTGCGCGTGGTGGCGGTGGAGCCGGTAAAGAGCGCGGTGCTGGAGGGCGGCGCACCGGGCCCGCACGGCCTGCAGGGCATCGGCGCGGGTTTCGTGCCGGCGACGCTCAACACCGCCGCCTACGACGAGGTGATCCCCGTGACGGACGAGGAGGCCTTCGCGGCCCGCCGGGCGCTGGTGCGTCTGGACGGGGTGCTCGCGGGCATCTCCTCCGGCGCGGCGCTGCACGCGGCCACGATACTGGCACGCCGGGAGGAGAACGCGGGCAAGCTGATTGTGGCGCTTCTGCCCGATACGGGCGAGCGGTACCTGCAGGGCGCCGAGTAAACACATCGCCCGAAACAAGCAACTGCCCCGCGCAGGGGACATTAAGACATATCAAGCGACACATAAGGAGGACGTTTGAATGGACCGCCTGATCGCCCTGGGCACGGGCAACGCCGCCGTGACCCGCTGCTACAACACCTGCTTTCTATTGGACCTGCCGCAGGGCTACCTGCTGTGCGACGCGGGCGGCGGCAACGGCATCCTCAGCCAGCTGGAAAAGGCGGGCGTGGGCCTGGAACAGATTCACCACCTCATTTTGACGCATGCGCACAGCGATCATCTGCTGGGCGCGGTGTGGGTGGTGCGCATGGCGGCGGCAGCCATGAACGCAGGCCGCTACGAGGGCGGGCTGACCATCTGGTGCGATCCCTCCGTGCGCGAGGGCCTGTGCCAGATGGCGCGCATCACATTGCAAAAAAAGATGACGGACCGCATCGGCGACCGCATCCTTTTCCGCGATATTTCCGACGGCCAGACGGAAACCATCCTGGGCCGGCAGGTTACGTTTTTCGATATTCATTCCACAAAGATGAAACAGATGGGATTCACCCTGGAGCTGGCGGGCGGCGGAAAGCTCTGCTGCCTGGGCGACGAGCCCTATAACCCCGCGTGCGCCGCCTATGTGCAGGGCGCGGACTGGCTGCTTTGCGAGGCGTTTTGCCTCTACAGCGACCGCGAGCGCTTCAAGCCCTATGAAAAGCACCACTCCACCGTCAAGGACGCCTGCGAGCTTGCGCAGCGACTGGGCATTCCCCATCTGGTGCTGTGGCACACGGAGGACCGCCGCCTCGCGCAGCGAAAGGCCCTCTATACGCAGGAAGGGTGCGCCTACTACGGCGGCGACCTGCACGTGCCAAACGACCTGGACGTGCTGACGCTAGCCGGAGAATAACGCCCTTATTCCCCGGAAGGCTTGCTTTCCTTGGCGCGGGCCTTGCCCTCCAGCACCAGCTTGTTGAGCTCGTCCATGAAGCTGCTCACGTCGGTGAACTGACGGTAGACCGAGGCAAAGCGCACGTAAGCCACCTCGTCGAGGAGCTTGAGCTCATCCATCACGGCCTCGCCGATGCGGCGGGAGGACAGCTCGTCCTCGCCGGAGGAATAGACCTGCTTTTCCACCTTTTCCACAATGGCGTCGATATCCTTCATGCTCACCGGGCGCTTCTGACATGCGTGCAGAAGCCCCTTTTTGATTTTGTCGGCGTTGAAGGGCTCGCGCCGCATGTCCTTCTTCACCACCATCAGCGGCGAGGTTTCGATCTTCTCATAGGTGGTAAAGCGCCTGCCGCAGCGCAGACACTCGCGGCGGCGGCGGATGGAGCTGCCCTCCTCCGTGGGCCTGGAATCAATCACGCGGCTGTCCAGATAACCGCAGAACTGGCATCTCATAGAGCGCCCTCCTTATTGAAACAAAACGGTTTTACACATCTCGCCTGATTATATCAAAAGCGCGGCTGTGTTGCAAGCCCGGCTACACGACAAAAAGCGCCCGGACCATGCCGTCCGGGCGCGGAAAGGCCGGAAGCCGGGCCGGGAAACGAACGCTTACTGGTCCGCGCCCTCCAGGATGGCCAGTGTGGAGCTGGTGCCCAGGCGGCTGGCGCCCGCCTCGACCATGTCCAGGGCCTCCTGCCAGCTATGCATGCCGCCGGCGGCCTTGACCTTCATGGTATCGGGGATGGAAGCCCTCATCAGCCGCACATCCGGCACGGTGGCCCCGCCGGTGCCAAAACCCGTGCTGGTTTTGACATAGTCGGCGCCCGCGTTGACACAGGCCTTGCAGGCAAGCACCTTTTCCTCATCGGTCAGGTAGCAGCATTCGATGATAACCTTCACCAGCGTGCCGTTGGCCGCCTCCACCACGCCGCGGATATCGCTCTCCAGCAGGGCCAGGTCGCCGCTCTTGAGCGCGCCGATATTGATGACCATGTCCACCTCGTCTGCGCCGTTTGCGATGGCGTCCTTGGTCTCAAAAGCCTTCACGGCCGTGGTGTTGGCCCCCAGAGGGAAACCGATCACCGTGCATACCTTTACACCACTGCCCTCAAGCAGCCGTGCCGCCAGCGCCACATGGCAGGGATTTACGCATACGCTGGCGGTATGGAGCGATTTGGCCGTTTCGCACAGCTGGGCAATCTGCTGCGGGGTGGCGGACGCCTTGAGCAGCGTGTGGTCAATCATGGAGGCAATCTGTGCTTTGGTCATGAAAAATCATCCTTTCTGAAGATCATCTGTCGGGGCGGGGGCCGGACAGGTACAGCCCCGCAGGTATTCCCGCGGCGTAAGGCCCGTGCAGCGTTTGAACACGGAGCAGAAATGCTTGTAATCGGTAAAGCCGGTCTTTTCGGCCACCTCGGAAGTGCGCGATCCCTCGTGAAGCAGCGCCACCGCCTGCTGAACGCGCTGCATGTTGAGCGTGTCCAGAAAGGTCTGGCCCGTAACCGCCTTGAAACGGCGGCTTAGGTAGCTGGCGGAGATGCCCATCTCCTCGGCCAGACCTTCGATACACAGACGCTGCTCGCTGTGGGACACGATGCGCTTGAGGGCCACATCCACATAGGCATCCTGCTCGCGGATGTCCTCCAGCGCCAGAGAGGCGGACTTGCATGTGCCGTTGAGCAGCGGCATCAGGCGGCGCACCTGCTTGGCGGTTTCCTCCTCGGAATGGATGCGGCTGATCAGCGAAGCCAGCTTGTCCTCATCCAGAGGCTTGAGCAGGTAATCGCACGCACGCAGGGCAATCGCCCGGCGCGCATAGTCAAAATCCGCGTAACTCGTCAGCAGGATGATACGGAAGGAATACGTTGCAAGGGCGCGTTCCAGCATTTCCAGCCCGTCCATCACGGGCATGCGGATGTCGGTGATGACCACATCCGGCCGCTTTTGCAAAATGCTGTTCAAGCCGCTGCGGCCATCGGCCGCGCTGCCCACCACCATGCAGCCCATGTCGCTCCAGTTGATGGTATGGACCAGACCCTTGCGGATCATTTCTTCATCCTCGACGATAAATACGCGCAGAATCACGATAGGTCTCCTTTCCTTGCGCTATCTTGGGGAAAGTGAAGCAGGACCGTTGTGCCCTGCCCCACCTGAGAAACGATGGAAATGCCGTAGCGGTCTCCGTAGATGAGGCGGATGCGCTCGTGCACGTTCATGATGCCGAAATGATCGCCCCGTTCGGCGCTGGCGTCCGCCAGGCAGCTTTTGAGCTGCCGGAGCATTTCAGGCTCGATGCCCGGCCCGTTGTCGGTCACGCGCAGCACCACCTCATCCCCCTCGCAATAGGCGGACAGGCCTATGAACAGCCGGTCGCTTCGTTTCATGCCGTAGACGGCTGCGTTTTCAATGATGGGCTGCACAATCAGCTTGGGTACGGGAAAATCCTCCAGCGCCTGGGGAACGTCGATCCGGTAGGTGAGGCGTTCGCCGAAACGCATTTCGAGAATCCGCATGTAACTGCGAAGATAATTCAGGTCCTCGCGCAGGGGAATGATCATGCCGCCGCCCTGAATGCTGTAGCGAAGCAGGCTGGAGAGCGCCACCATGGCCTTGTCGGCGGCCTTGGGGTCGATGCGGATCATGAAGCGGATGTTTTCCAGCGTGTTGAACAGGAAATGCGGATGGAACTGGCTTTCCAGCTGCTTGATCTTGGACACGGCAGTTTCATGGCCCAGGTCCACGCTGCGGCGGATCAGTTCCCGCATGCTCTTGAGCATGCTGTTGTATGCCTGGGAAATGATCTGAAATTCATCGTGGCTGCTGATGCTCAGCTCCGTGTTCAAATCCCCCTGCTGCACCTGATAGCAGGCGGCGGCGATTTCGTCGATGATACGGGTTTTCTGATCCGCTACACGGTTGGTACTCACCAGAATCAGCGCCGTGAGCGCACCGAAAAAGACCAGCACCACCGCGGCCAGCAGCAGGAGGGTGCCGATGATGCCGCCGCATTCCGACATGGCGTAGATTTTGAGCAGGCCGTTTTCCGTGGTCAGGGTGCGAATGTAGAACAGCCCCTCTGCGAAGGCGGTGAAGCCGTTGGCATCCCGCAGGCTTGCACGGAGCTTGCCGAAGTCGCCCACAAAGGCGCTGTCCGTTCCCAGAAAGACCGAGTCAAACCGGTCGGTTGCAATCAGGTCGGAGACGCACTGCTTGAACAGCGCCGCCATCTGATCCTCGCCCACGACGAAGTAGGCATAGCCGTCGGTGGCGCCCTTCGGGTCGAACAGCCGGCAACCCACCAGCACGCTGGACACGGTGGTGACTCCCACATCCGCACGCGCCACGGCCGTGGCTACCTCCCCCCTGACGGCGGGAAGATTGCTTGCCAGCCGCCAGTGAAAGCTGTCCTGCAGGCTGTCGCGCATGCCCTCGTTGGCCTGCGTGGAGAAGATCAGGGCTTCGTCCTCATCCAGCAAAAAGAACTGGGGCCGCACCTCGCTGTGATTGATGAACTGGTAGATGCGGCTTTTGAACGCCGCCTGATAGTTGACGCTGGAATGAAAGTCCGAAAGGTCCAGCTCGCTTTGCAAGGCGATGAGCGTTTCCTCCATGCTGTCCCACTGCTGGCCAAAGGCGTTTCCGGCCAGCTGCAGGTCGTCCGCCGTGCCGCGCACCACGTTTTGAAGCGGGATGTACCCCAGGGATACAATCAGCAGCAGCACGGCGGCCAGCACCGGCAGCAGGGCGTAAAACAGCAGCAGCCTGCGCAGATCATCTCGAAAGCGGGTCTGTTGCCCGGTTTTTTTCATGCGTACGCCTCACTTGGAAAGATTGGGCGGGCTACATGGTCACATCCTTGCTTCCGCTGATCTTGAAGAACAGGAACAGCGACAGCACCGTCGTCAGCGTCAGAATGGTGGCCAGCGCGGCCGCCGTGCCGTAGCTGGCGCGGATAACCTCGTTGTAGATGGCCACGGACATGGTACGCGTGTTGGCCGTGTAGAGCATGACCGAGGAACTCAGCTCGTTGATCAGCGTAATCCAGCTCAGGATGGCGCCGGAGATCACGCCGGGCAGCATCAGCTTGGCCGTTACCTTCACAAAGGCCTTCAGCGGCGAGTCGCCAAGGGAGATGGCGGCCTCCTCCACGCTGGGACTGATCTGGTAGAGGATGGCCGAGCTGGAACGCAGGGTGTAGGCCAGACGACGAATCACCAGCGAGATGATCATGATGGCAGCCGTGCCGGAAAGCACCATGGGATCGCCCTTGCCGTTAAAGGCCAGGAGCAGCGTAATACCAAGCACCGAACCGGGAATGATGTAGGGGAACATGGCGATGGTATCGATCGCGCTGGTCAGCATGCTCTTTTTGCGCACCGAAAGGTAGGCGATCAGCATGCCAAGTATGATAATTATAGCCAGAGCGATGATGCAATACAAGTAAGTATTTTGAATGGAGGAAAACGCCGTATCGAATATCTTGGTGTAGCTTTCAAAGGAATAGCCGTCCACGAAGTACTGAACCTCCGTTTTGCGCAGCGAGGTCCAGATGATCACCAGATGCGGCACCACGGAGAGAATCACCAGCAGGTAGGTGAACACATGCATGACGACGTTTTTGGCGCCCTTGGCCCGCGTGGGCAGAATGGGGCGCATGGCGCTCATGGTGAAGCTCTTTTTGTTCACATACCACTTCTGCAGCAGGAACAGCACCGCCGTGATAACCACCATCAGAGAGGCCATGGCCGAGGCGAAGTATGCCGAGCCGCCGGACTCGCCCACGAATTCGATGTAGATCTTGGTGGGAAGCACGTCGTAGCCTTCGCCGATCAGGGCGGGGGTGCCGAAGTCGGCCATGCAGTTCATGAACACCAGCAGCGCCGAGGCGATGGCCGTGGGCGTCACCAACGGCATGACCACCGTGAACACCTTGCGGATGGCGTTGCAGCCAAGGCTTTCGGCCGCCTCGCACACGGCCACGTCCACCTTTTTGAGCGCGCCGCTTACGTACATGTAAATGAAGGGGTACAGCTTGAGCGTGAACACCAGCAGCATGCCGCCGAAGCCATAGATGGAAGGCATCTTGATGCCGAAGGTGTTGGAGAGGAACTGTGTAACCACGCCGCTGCGGCCCAAAAGCAGAATCCACGAATATGCGCCGATGAAGTTGGGGCTCATCATGGAGATGATAATGAGAATTTCAATGATGCCCTTGCCGCGGATTTTGAAAAAGGACATGATGTAGGCCAGGGGCACGCCGATGAGCAGCGAGCAGATGGTGACGCATACCGTGAGCTTGAGGGAGTTGAGCAGCGACCGGTAGTAGAACTTCTTGCCGAAGAACTTGGTGAAGTTCGCCATCGTGAAGGCGCCCGTGCCCTCCTCCAGGAAGCCGTCCACGAACAGGGAGATGAGGGGATAGATCAGAAACAGCGCGAATACGGCCAGAATGCCGATGGTCACGATTGTCCAGAAATCGAACTGCGGCTTACGCTTGCTCATAGCGAATCACATCCTTGAGAAGGCTCTTTTCCATATCCGCCGTAAAGACGTTGATCTTGTCGGGGTTGGGGCGCAGGGTCAGGCTCTCGCCCGGCTGGTACAGCGTCTGCGTATGGCCCAGATCCTGGGAGAATTCGATGCTGGGCTGGTCGGGCACGCACATGCCGTCGGCAAAGCGCAGGAAATAGTTGCTGTAGCGGCCCAGGAAGGTGCGGTTCAGAACCTCGCAGGTAAGCCCCTCGGAGGCGACGGAAAACTCTTCGGGCCGCACGCCCACCACAACCTTCTGGCCATCCGTGCATTCGTCGGAAAGGGTGGTCATGGGCAGACGGTAGCCGCTGGGGAAACACAGCTCGGTGCGGCCGTCCTTTTTGGAAAGCGTGGCATAAAACAGGTTGGAATGGCCGATGAAGGTGGCCACAAACACGTTGGCTGGACGGCTGTAAATGTGGTGCGGCGTGCCGATCTGCTGGATGACGCCCTTGTTCATGACCGCGATGCGGTCGGAGATGGCCAACGCCTCCTCCTGGTCGTGCGTCACGTAAACGGTGGTGATGCCCACCTGGCGCTGGATGTCGTGAATCACGCTGCGCATCTCGATGCGCAGCTTGGCATCCAGGTTGGACAGGGGTTCGTCCATGAGCAGCACCTGCGGATGGATGACGATCGCGCGGGCCAGCGCCACGCGCTGTTGCTGACCGCCGGAAAGGCGTTCGGGCAGGCGGTCCTGATACTCGTCGATATGGACCAGGGCGAGCATTTCATCGGTGCGCTTTTTCATTTCATCCTTGGGGATGTTGCGAAGCCGGAGGCCGTATTCCACGTTCCTGCGCACGGTCAGATGGGGGAAGATAGCGTAGCTTTGAAACACCATGCCGATATTTCGCTTATAGGCAGGCACGTCGTTGATGACCTGGTCGCCAAAGGCGATGGTGCCGCCTTCAATGGAGTTAAAGCCGGCAATCATGCGCAGCAGCGTGGTTTTTCCGCAGCCGGAAGGCCCCAGCAGAGTGAAGAGCTCACCGTTTTTGATGTTGGCGGTCAGGTCAGGAATGATAATGTTTTCGCCGAACTTTTTGACTACGTGATCAATGGTAATGGATACGCTCATACATCGCACACCCCTTTATGATAATGAAAGAAGCTGTTGTGAAGGGGGCGGCAGAGGATCGGGCCTGCCGCCCCGGAACAATCACAGCAGCTTGCAAAGCGTGAAATGGGTTACTCGGCGGCGTCCACCAGCGCGTCCTGGAACTGCTCGATCCAGTCGGTCTTGTTTTCGGAAGCGATGGTCTCGTCATCGGTAATCACGTTGATGGTGGACATGCTCTGCATGGCGTCGGTTTCGGGCACATCGGTGCGGATGGTGCGGCGGAACTGAGTCTCGTTCATATAGGTCTGGGCCTCATAGCTGGTCAGCCAGTCCACGAACTTGCGGGCGCTGTCCAGGTTGGGGCAATCCTTGACGATGTACACGCCGTCGCCGCGGATGATGACGCCTTCCTCCATGTAGACGACCTTGATGTTGCCCTGGGATACGTAGGTGGCGGCGCCCTGCTCGAAGGTCAGGCCCACGGCGTACTCGCCGTCAGCAACTCCCTTGTACACGGCGGAAGAGCTGTTCACGCAGCCGTTGGGCAGCTGCTTGCAGAATTCACGCACATAATCCCAGCCGTTGGGCTGCCCGTCGGTGCCCATGGCGTAGAGCATGTTGACCAGGTGCTCAAAGGAGGAGGAGGAAGCCTGAGGATCGGCAAAGACGATCTTGCCCTTGAGCTCGGGATTGAGCAGGTCGGCGTAGCCGTTGATTTCGATGTCGCCGATGAGGTCGGTGTTGATCATGATCACGGAAGGCACGCAGTCGAAGCGGGTCAGGTTGCCTTCGACGTTGCGGTACTGCTCATAGAAGGCGTCCTCGTTGGCGCAGGTGTAATCCTGGAAATACTGGCTGCTGTTTTTCACGGTGCCGATGGTGCCGGACCAGAGAATATCGCACTGGGGATTTTCGCTTTCAGCGGCGATGCGCTTGAGGGCGTCGCCCGTGCCCATGGCGAGGCACTCCGTCTTGATGCCGGTGTCGGCTTCAAACATGGCCAGCATGTTTTCGATCATGGAGGTGGTCAGCGGACTGTACAAAACCAGCTTGCCGGTTTCTGCAGGAGCGGTTTCGGCCGTGGCACAGGCCATGCTCAGGGCCATGACGGCACAAAGGAACAGGGCAAACAGCTTTTTCATGGATGATTCCCCTTTCTTCAATTGCTGTTTTTCGCAACAGCTGCTTCAATCTGTGTTCATCATAGTTCTGTTATGGAAAAAATTCAACCGGATATTCTATTTATATATCGCAAAAAGTGAACCAGACGAAAAAAGGCGCCTGTGGACAGGGGGTGGGAACCACGCCGGCGGACAAAGAAAACCGCTGAAAAGGTCACTGATATGACCGTTTCAGCGGGGAAAGAGGCAAGCGGATATGATCAGCGCAGCATGGCCTCCGCGCTCCTGAGCAGGTCCGCCTCGGCTTTTTCGGCTGCCTCCCGGCTTTCCGCACTGACGGACAGATAGAGCTTCAGCTTCGGTTCCGTGCCGGAGGGGCGCACCACCAGCGTAGAGCCATCCGCCAGGATGAATTTCAGCACGTCGGATTTGGGCAGGCCGTCCAGGCCCTCCGCGTAGTCCAGCACGCGAAGCACTTTTCTTGTGCCAAAGGAGGCGACGCCGGCGCGCAGCGCCTGCATGACCGACTGCATCCTGGCAAAGCCCGCGCTTCCGTCAAAGGCGTAGCTGTGCAGGGTGTTGAGGCAGTAGCCATAGGTGCGGTAGAGCTCATTGAGCCTGTCCGGAAGCGTGATGCCGCGGCTTGAGTAATAACTGAACATTTCGCAGATCAGGCAGGCCGCGCCCACGCCGTCCTTGTCCCGCACGTAGGGGCCGGAGAGATAGCCGTAGCTTTCCTCAAAACCGAACACGTAGCTGTCCCGGCGGCCCTGCGCCTCCAGAAGACCGATCTGCTCGCCGATGAATTTGAACCCGGTGAGCACGTTGATGGTTTTCACGCCGTAATGCGCCGCGATGCGCTCGGCCATGTCCGTGGTCACGATGGTTTTGATCATCACCGGGTCCGCGGGCATTCTGCCATGCTTTGCGCGCTGGGCGCAGAGGTAATCCAGCAGCAGCAGGCCCGTCTCATTGCCGGAGAGAAGCACATACCCGCCGCTTGGGCCGCGCACGGCCACGCCCACCCGGTCGCAGTCCGGGTCGGTGGCCAGCAGCAGGTCTGCGCCGCACTGGTCCGCATAGGAGATTCCCAGCTCCATGGCCTCCCGGATCTCCGGGTTGGGATAGGGGCAGGTGGGGAAACGCCCGTCCGGCAGGCGCTGCTCCTCCACCAGGGTCAGACGGGTATAGCCCAGCTCCCGCAGCGCGCGGGTCACGGGCACGTAGCCGGTGCCGTTGAGCGGGCTGTAGACGATGGCGATATCCTTGCGGGCTTCCTCGCCGAAGAGGACGGACTGCGCCTTCACCGCCTCCAGAAAGGCGGTGAGGACTTCGTCGGGAATAAGGGATATCCGACCGTCGCGCAGGCAGGCGTCAAAATCCTCCTGCCTTACGCCGTCAAAGAGATCCAGCGTTTCGATTTCGGAGAGAATTTCGGCGGCGGCATCGACGGTGACCTGACAGCCGTCCGCGCCATAGACCTTGTAGCCGTTGTACCTGGCGGGGTTGTGGGAGGCGGTGATCATCACCCCCGCGGAAGCGCCGAGATAGCGCGTGGCAAAGGAGACGGTGGGCACCGGGGTGAGCTGCGGCCAGAAATGGACCTGAACGCCGTTTGCGGCCAGCACGCCGGCGGTCACGCGCGCGAACACGTCGCTTTTGAGGCGGCTGTCATAGCCGATGACGGCGGAGGGTGCGGCGAAGCGCTTTTTGAGATAAGCCGCCAATCCCTGCGAAGCCTTGCCCACGGTATGGACGTTCATGCGGTTGGTTCCTGCGCCGATCACGCCGCGCAGGCCGCCGGTTCCAAAGGCGAGGTCGCGGAAAAAGGCATCCTCCATGGCCGCCTCATCCATGTGCCCCAGTTCCTCCAGAAGCTCCGCGTCGGTGACACGCTCCAGCCAGCGCTGATATTCCTGCCTGTAATCCATGGCTTGTCGCCTTCCTTTCGCGGCAGGAGGGACGCCTCCGTGCGCCGCAACGATGACATTTCGTGAAAGCGGGGAAAAAATCCTTCTTCTCCGGCCATCCGGTGCGTTTTTCATACGGTAAAACCCCCCGGACGAGGGGACGAAGACCGTCCCCGCGCCGGGAGGCTTTTCGGGTGATTCCGCATTGCCGCGCGCCGCGGCTCATAAGGCGGCACGCGGGCTGCTTGCCTTATTGCACGCTGGCCGCATAGTCCGCCGCGTAGCCGCCGGCCAGACGGCCGGAGGTGTACGCGAAGCCGATCGCAGCGCCGCCATAGGTGACGTAGGGCTTCTTCTCGGAATACATCACGCCGGAGGCGTCGCATCCGCAGGCCCACAGGCCGCCGATCACGGTTTCGCCGTCATCCTGAAGGACCTCGAAGTTCTCGTTGATGTCCAGGCCGCCGTTGGTGGCGAAGGCCGCGGAGTAGCCCTTGAGGGCGTAGTACGGGCCGTTGCCGGGCGCCACAAGCTTTTCGGCCGCCTTGCCGAACTGCTCGTCCACGCCGGTCTCGCAGTAGGAGGCATAATCCTCCATCGTCCTGGTGAACGTGGCCGGATCAACGCCCATCTGCTCGGCCAGCTCCTCATAGGTGTCCGCCTTCACCACGTAGCCCTGAGCCACCAGCTTGTCCAGCACGTCGTAGATTTCCGGCACGGGCATGTTGCCGGGCATCAGGCCCTGGTTGCCGGCGGCCAGCGTGGACAGGTTGCCGGAGAAGCCGTTTTCGGCAATGCCGTCGATCTGGTCCTGAGACCACACTGCCCAGTAGGACGGGCCCGCCTTCCACCAGCCGAAGAGCTCGCCTTCCGCCTCAAAGCGCTCGCCGTCGGCGTCCACCCAGGGGATGTCGCTGCACAGGATCAGCGCGTTGGGAAGCTCGTTGAGCGACCAGGTCTGCTCCCAGCCGTACCACAGCACGCGGGCATAGTTGGGATCGTCCTTCGCAAAGGTATGAACCGGGTAATCGTGGATAACGATGTTGGAGGTGGCGAAATGGATCATCGGCACCACGGAGATATTGTAGGTGCCGGCGCCGATGTCGATGGCGGCCTGAAGCATCTTGCCGTCATTTTCATGCATGCCGATTATCGTCCACTGCTCGTCGCCGAAATGATCGAAGTAGGGGTTCTGGGACAGGTACTCCTTCTCCATCTCCTCGCTGCCGGCAAAGCCGCCGGTGCAGAGGATGACGGACTTGGCGTTGATGATGTATTCAGTGCCGTCATGGCCCTTTGCCCTCACGCCGGTGACGCGGTTGGCCGCTTCGTCGTAGATCAGCTCATAGCCTTCGGTTTCGAGCATATACTGGCCGCCCAGCTTCACATAGTCCGAAACGAAGCGCTGGTAGTACTGATCCACCATCGTGTTCTGGCCGGCGGAAACGTCCATGCCATAGTCGCGGCCCTCTTCGGCCGTGGCCACGGAAACATACTGCTGCTTGCAGCGGTAGGTGTTGGCGCCGAAGCCGCTGGTGGGGTTGTTGAGCAGGAAGCCGTGATCGTAGTAGAGCCAGTCGGCCGTTTCGCCGGAATTCTGCAGAAACTTCTCGACGACTTCCATCTTGGCGTCGCCTTCGACATACTCGGTCCATGCCGCAAGCAGCTCGTCGTAGTCCATGTAGTCCTCGCCGTTGTTGTACTGCAGCTTGTACCGGGGCGGGTTGATGGACATGGGCTCGCCGGTGAAAGCGCCCGTGCCGCCGTAACGGCCGGACTTTTCAATGGCCAGCACGCTGACCGGAACGCCCGCGGCCTGCTGGGCTTCCGCCGCGGCCGTCGCCGCGGAAATGCCCGCCGCGCCCATGCCGACCACCAGCACGTCCACGTCGATGGTTTCCTGCGCCTCAACCTTGGTTTCCGGCGTCAGGAACGAGGTGATGGCCGCGGCGCTGGAACCTCCCGCAACGAGCGCCTGCTCAAGGCAGTCCCGCGCGGCGGTCAGCACGGCATTGCTGGTCGCCGTCGCGCCGGTGATCGCGTCCACGCCAACGGACTGATTGTCCAAAATGCGCGGCAGCAGGTAGGTGTTGACCGCACGAATCATGGCGACGGAGTCCAGATTGCCGTCAAATTCGATGTCCTGAATGCTCGTTTCGTCCACGGTCATGGTTACGGTGATCGGGGAGATCTGCTGGAAGCCATAGGCCTGGGCCGTGTAGGTGCCCGGAGCCATCTTCGCAGCCAGATCGGTGCCGGAAGCCTGCGCGAGCGCGGCATCCAGCGCGGTGAGAATGGCCGTGCTGGTCACGGTGGCGCCGGTGGTGGCGTCCACGTCGGAGCTGCCGGCTTCCAGAATCGCCGCCGGCATATTGGCCACCGCGACGCCGCCAATGGCCGGGGTTTCGTTTTCGCCTTCAACCGTCATGTCGGTGATGGCGGTTTCATCCACCGTCACGGTCACCGTGACGTCGCCGCCGAAACCGGCGGCAGTCGCCGTGTAGGTGCCCGGCGTGTAGGTCGCTTCCGCCGTAGCAGCCGTGCCCATGCACACGAGCATGGACAAAGCCAGCAGCAAACTGATAACCTTTTTCATGATTGCCCTCCTTTTCCTTGACCGGGCTTGAGAATTCCCGGCTTGTGATTATTCTAACATTCGGAAAGGCGGGCTGTAAAACGCCGATTATTCGTCCCCATTCACAACGGATGGTTGTGAAGAATCGGACCATTTTTCAAGAAGAAATTGATGCAGCGCCTGGGCCGCCGGAGAATGCGGCATGTCTTTCAGCCGGGCCAGGTACAGCTTTGTCTGCCACGGGCTGCCCGTGAGGGGAACCATGACGAAGCGCGCGGGGTTGAACATGTCCTGCGTGATCTCCGTAGTGAGCATCATGGCACCGTTGCCCTCGATCTGCTGCCCGATCAGGTCGAAGATGAAATCCTCCACGCCGATAAATTCGGGCTTTTTCTGACCTTCCAGCATGGCGATAATCTCGCTGCGCACCTTGGCCTCATTGCCGGAGAGGATGATCCGCTGGCCGGCAAGGTCGTTTGTATGCAGCACAGCCCGCGAGGCCAGGGGATGGCCTTTGGCCATGAGCATGTACCAGCCGGTCTGGCGCAGCGGCGTAAGCTCCAGGTCCTCCGGATGTTCCTGGACCCCCATCACGACCAGATCAAACGCGCCCTCCCGAAGCCCGCCGAGGCATCTGCCGGGAATGCTGTTTTCCCAGATCAGCCTCACGCGCGGATAGGCCTGCTCAAACGCTTTGAGCACCTCGTATTTCAGGCCGTGCGCCACGCTCATCTGCCAGCACTGGATGCCCAGGCGCACGACGCCGGCGATTTCCGTATCGCGCTTTTGAATATCGCTGACGAGCGCGTCCAGTTCCGGCAAAAAGCCCTGTACCTTTTTGGCGAGCATGTCCGCATAGGCTGTGGCTTCCACGCCCCGCGGATTGCGCAGAAACAGCGCCACGCCCAGCTCGTCCTCCAGCTTGCGGATCTGCTTGGAAACCGCCTGCTGCGTTACGTTGAGGCGGGCGGAGGCGCTGCAGATATTCTTCATGTGGTACACCTGCAAAAAATAACGCAACTGAGTCAGCTCCATGGGTCGCCTCCGTACTTCTTTGCAAATGGGACAAGCGTTGGGAAACAGCCTCCCCGGCCGCGGTTTTGGGCGCACGGGTCCGCTGGGGCGCTGTCCATCCCCCTTGTTTTTTATTTTATCACACCGGTTTCACGCGGGCAACCTGCCGCGCCTGTCTGCAACGATGAAGGGCTTCAGGCAAAAGCAGACGGGCGCTCCGCCTGCCCCGCGACAACTTCCTCACCCTGCTTTTCCTCCCTCGGAAGGCGCCCTGTCCGCGCCGTAGAGAAAGGTGAGGGTGACCACGGCGCCGTTTTCATTGCGTATGGCCATGTGCATGGTGCCCTTGCTGTAATAGTGCAGCCGGAGGCAGGTGTTGATCAGACCGATGTGGCCGGAGCTGCTTTCAATGGAAAGCTGGCTGCTTTCCACCAGCTTGATTTGCTGGCGAAGGCTGCTGAGGCTCTCCTCCGAGAAGCCGTTGCCGTTATCGCGGATTTCCAGAATGAACTGGGAATGGTCGATGTGGCCGGTAATCCACAGCTTGCGCAGCGCGTTGGCGCCGTTGAAGCCGTGGCTCAGCGCGTTTTCCACCAGCGGCTGAAGGGTGAGCTTGGGCACCGTGAGGCCGGTGAGGTTTTCCGGCACATCGATGGTAAACTCCAGATTGTCCTCGTAGCGCGCCTTGGAAAGCATGAGATAGTATGAGCTGCGGTGCGGCACACCGGAGTATACCGGACGAGGGCGTAAACCGGGCTATTCGGCCAAACGTGGTGCAGTCACCTATAAGGTCAACCGCAGCCGCTGTTATCGACACTGCATCTTTCAAAGCGATTCGGCATTCATTCGCTGGATGGCGCAAAAGGTTCTCGGCAAACACAGATGGTCATTCGATACCTGTGTTGGATGGGCTCGCCGGGAACATCTGTTTCCGGCTCATGATATTCCCTGTACCAAGACCTTATATAACCTGTTGTGGGTAACCGCTCAACACTGCCCCTGCACAGAAAAAGTCGTGGTTTCCGGCACTCACACCGTCGAGAACCACGACTTCACTTCTTCTGAGCAAGGGAGCAGATCATCTATCTCAAAGTCCTTGACTGCTTCAAGAAATGTTCGCAAAAAGGGCTCCTGAAAAATCGCAAACTCTCCGCGTGACAGTCAGCCAATTTGCGAAAAATTCGAATGGCCCTTTACAAAAGGCGCCATCTTTTTCGTCTATTGAAGTGAAGGAGGTGGGGGTGATGGACAACGCATCGGGACCCAGCGGCGCTCAAGAGGCCCGATTCGAACAGCTGATGCGCGACTATGAAACAGAAGTCCTGCGGCTGTGCTTTCTCTATTTGACGGATCGCAGCCTAGCAGAGGACGCCATGCAGGATACCTTTACCAAGGTGTGGTGTCATTTGGAGCGGTTTGAAAGGCGCAATGATTGCTCCATCAAGACCTGGATCATGCGCATTGCCGTCAATACCTGCAAGGATTATCTGCGTTCAGGCTGGTTCAAGCGCAGAAAGCAGACATGCGCGTTGGAGGAAATCCCTCCGGCATTAACGTCAATCTCCCATGACTCCCGTGAGCTCTTTCTTGATGTGCTCAGATTACCAGAGAAGTACAAAAGCGCCATTTTGCTGTATTACTATCAGGAACTGACCACAGAAGAAGTGGCAAAGACGCTTGGAATCAGCCGGCCCACGCTAAACCGCCGTTTGCAAAAAGCCTACAGCTTACTTCGCTGTGCACCGGGAGAGGGGGGGAGCCTATGAATCGGAAAACTGTCAGGCAATGTCTTGAGGAAAATCTCTCCGGGCTGTACGTCACGGAAAGAAAGCATCGGATGATAATGCGCGAGATTACAACAGGAGGGAAAACCGTGAAAAGGAAAGTTTCTTGGAGTCTGATCCTCGCCTGTGTGCTTATCCTGGCACTTGCCGGTGCAGCCTATGCCATGATTTCCTGGAGGCAGATGGCAGAAACGACTGTGCAGCTTGAGTCGCAAGTGGGCTACTTTGAAACCTGGGATGCCGAACAGAAAGCCGAGCTCCTGCAACAGCTTGTTGCGTGCGGAGAAATGGAGAACAGCGAAGAAGTTCAAAAAGCGCTCGCAGAAGCAAGCGCCCAGCAGGATGACACACGGGTGACTTCCCTGCTTGAAAACTGGATGGAACTGCCGGAGGATGCCATTACGTTGATGTCCATCATGGAAACCATTTTGGGCAAGTTTGAATCCTGGCCGGTGGAAGACAAGGCGTGGTACAGTGAAGTCCTTATCAAGACAGGACGCATTGGTTGCGATGAAGAAATCCATATGCTCCCAACCTCTGAGGATTTGCAGCAGGAAGAAGCGTTGGCCATCGCTCAAAATGCCTTGATCGAGCACTTCCAATTGTCGCCTGCTGCGCTGGACGATTATGCGGTTGACTTTGACTTCTATGTGATGCCTGGGCGTGAAAACGACAAGCGCTGGCTGATCTCGTTCCGCCCGCCGCTTGCAGAGGGCGAAGGAACGCACTCCGTGATTGCAGAGTATATCCTTTGCGTCACCAATCAAGGCGAAGTGATGGCGGATGACCTTCGAGGCATTGAAATTCCCTGGGAGAAAACTACGCCTGCGTCTGCATCGGGAGAAGGAATCAATGGATACCGAACTTCTGAAGAGATCAAAGCGGCGAAGGGAGAGTCGAAAAACTGGACGCTGGAAGAACGAGCCTATTTTATTCCCTGGCATGGCTTGCCTGATGAGAATCAGATTTCGGAAGAGGAAGCCGTTGCGTTGGCGGAAAGCGCCTTGAAAGAAGCATATCCAGATCTTGAATGGGACATCTATACGCGATATGACTATTTCATTATTGATAGAAATGATAGGGACGTTCCCTATTGGATCATTATGTTTAGCAGGGATGACGAACAGGGAAGCAGCCAAGGCATGATCGAGGTTTATATTGACGGTAACGATGGACACATTGATCAAATCGTAGGCGAAGGCGAGGGAAACGGATAAGAGCCAGAAGTCCTTCGATTGCATTGCCTCCCTGCTGCCAGATCGCACACAGTTGCGGTGCAAGATAAAGCTGCGTGAAGAGCGTAATAATTGCACCACGAAAACCATGATGAATTGAAAATCGCTCCGCCTGATGAAAACCAAGCGGAGCGCTTTTTATTTACTTCCAAACTTTTCCCCCTCCAGGTTTCCATTCGCCCCTTTTTTAGACATATTTAAGTGAAGGGATCTGGAAAAGGAGAGAACCACCATGCTCCGCAACGCACACCTCCACAGCAAACCAACCCAAACCACCCGAATCAAAGGAGGGAATTGCTATCGCTAAGAAATATCAGGGCTTTGTCGCACTTCCGCGAAGCGTGCAGCAGCTTCCTATATGGGGCAACGCCTACGACACCGCACTGTGGCTCTACTGCGTGCTTCATGCATCGCACCAGCCGTACAAGGGGCTCCAGCCCGGGCAGTTCTATGCCTCGCAGGCTCAAATCGCCACACAGCTGCATTGGGCGCGCAAGACCGTGGGCACAGCGCTGCAACGATTGGCTGGCAAGGCGCTGCTTGACGTGAATACCTCTGACAAGGGAACCATCATCACCGTCATGTACTGGGAGGAAATCAGCAGCGGACGCGGGTTTCAGGAGGAGCCTCCGCGCGAGAATCCCGTCCTTTTCCCTCTTCCCGCCGAAGAAGAATTCGGAGGAAGAATCAAGTGGATCAGCCGCTGATTCCGTTTTCGGCGGAGCTCAAAGCGGTCTGAAAACCAGTCCAAGACCTGGTCTGCCCATCCGTCCACCAGAATGCTGGAAGTACGCACCCCCATGGGGTATTCCTGTCCAGGGGGATGCGCAGCAAATGCCCACTCATAACAAGGGGACGACAAGGTAATCAAGAACAATGCTTTTTATATCTGCCAAGCCTTCAGGAATTTCGACTGACGACGGCGAAGGAGACATGCATGGGATATACCCTCAAAAATGCGTACAGCGTCATGCTCAAGCACTACCCGGATGTGATGAACATCGAAGAGTTGAGCCGCGCTCTGGGCGTGAGCACCAAGACCGGCTACAAGCTGATTCGCACCGGCAAAATCACCGCCATGAAGGTGGGTCGCGCCTATCGCATCCCCAAGGTGCATCTGCTGACCTACCTGCGGGTGCCGGGTGCAGACAAGGGGACATAAGCAAGCCGGGAAACCCCGGCACAGGAGGGAGGAAACCGTATGATCGCAGGACATCTGCAGGAGAAGAAGGGCTACTACTACGCCGTGCTGAGCTACAAGGGCGCGGACAACAAACGCAAGACCAAGTGGCTGTCCACGGGTCTGACGGTGAAGGGCAACAAGAAGCGCGCCGAGGCGTTTTTGATGGAACAACGGCAGCACTTCGTCATTCCGGCGGCGGACGCGCCCGTTCCCACCGGGGATGAGCTGTTTGCAGACTACCTCCGGCGCTGGCTGCAAATCGCCCGCACCACCATCGCCGAAAGTACCTACGGTTCCTACAGCGGGCTGCTGCGCAACCCCATTGAACCGTGGTTCCGCAGGAAGCGCATCACGCTCAAGGGCCTGACGGCCGCTGACATTCAGGCGTTTTACATGGAGCAGAGCAAGCGGGTGAAGGCCAACATGGTCATTCACTATCACGCCGTTCTGCACCGGTCGCTGCGCTACGCGGTCAAGACCGACCTCATCCCGGTGAATCCCGCCGACAAGGTGGACCGCCCCCGCAAGAGCGCCTATCAGGCGAGCTTCTACTCCGAGGACGAACTGCACGCGCTGTTTGCGGCGGTGACCGGCACGCACATCGAGGTGCCTGTAAAGCTGGCCGCCTTCTATGGGTTGCGGCGCAGCGAGGTCATGGGCCTGCGCTGGGATGCCATCGACTTTGCGCAGGGCACCCTCACCATCCGGCACACGGTGACCGGATGCTCCATCGACGGCAAGTATACGATCATCGCCGCGGACACCACAAAAACCCGCTCCAGCCGCCGGACGCTGCCGCTGGTACCGCCGGTGCGGGACATGCTCCTGCGCCTGAAAGCCCAGCAGGAGCAAAGCAAGCGCCTGTGCGGCAGGTCGTACAGCCGCGCCGATGAAGGGTACGTCTGCCTCAATGAGCTGGGCGAACGCATCTGCCCGGCGTATCTGTCCAGAAGCTTCAGCCGGATTCTGGCCCAGAACAGCCTGCGTCATATCCGCTTTCATGACCTGCGCCACTCAAGCGCTACGCT
>DVIV01000051.1 GCA_018710985.1 Candidatus Limiplasma pullicola | reverse complement strand
CTTTTCGGCCTCCTCCAGCATTTCCGCGCCCTCGTCGGCGGCGGCGATCAGGTTGTGCAGGTCCAGGTTCACAAAGGCCACCTCCCTGCGGCGCGAGCGCATGCCGCTGATGCGCATGACCGTCAGGTCGTATCCCTCCAGCCGGTATTCGTAGAGGACGCGCGCCTCCCCCATGAAATACCACGAGCCAAAGAGCGTGCCCAGCGCCAGCGGGAGAAAGATGAAGCCGAACATGGACCCAAGCACCGTGAAGATCAGCACGGATGCGTACAGCAGGCCCTGAATGATGCGGATATAGCCGGGGATGCGCCTTTCGACGGTCCTGCGAAGGCTGATGGGTTCGTTGTGCATGGACGGGCACTCCTTTCCTCAGTCGGGCGGAGGGAAAGCCGGCGCGGCGTCAGACCGACCAGCTGATGTTGGTGGGCGTTGCGCAGTGGCTCCAGATGTTGAGCGAGGCGCAGGTCCCGTCGGGCTGGCGCAGATAGGGCAGCTTTTCGCAGGACAGCTCCCCGATATCGTCCAGTGCACCTTCGGCAAAGGCGCAGAACCGCCGCCGCGCGCTGCGCAGCCGCTGGATCAGGCCGCCCAGCCGCAGATCGATGACCTCGAAGCCGAAGGGGAGCAGCGTCTGCATCCACAGCGCCTGCCAGCTATCCGCCAGCGCGGCGGCGGCCTGCTCCGCGGCCAGGCACAGCGGCGGCAGGCACGCGCCCGCCCGCTCCCTGTCGCCGGCGCGCACGATGGGCGCGGCGGCCTCGCGCAGCGCGCATTTGGCATGCACGGCTTCGGCCAGCTTCGCATAGAGATCGAAGAAGCCGCGCCACTCGGCGCCGGCGTCCCGCGCGTAGCGGTCGAAGCGCCGGGCAAGCTCGCCGTAGTGCGCGCTGAGCGCCATGCCCTGAAAGTCCGCCTCGAACAGCGGCATCAGCGGGTCCTCGTAGAGAAGCTGCTTGACCGGGTTGACCACGCCGCCCGTCCGCGGCCGCAGGCCGATCCGGTGAAAATCGGCCAGCGCGCGCATCGGTTCGCCGGGGCAGCCGGCGCAGGCGGTCAGCCGCGCGTCCAGCCAGCCGTCGTCCATCCTGCCGGCGCAGGCGTATTCCATAAACGCCGTAAGCCCCGGCAGGCCGCCCAGCAGCGGGTTGCACTCCGCGCCGTCGTCGCCCCAGAGGGTGGCGAACACCTCGCGCACGCCGGCCTCGCGGCAGGCGTCGAGGGTCACGCGGCTGGTGGAGCGCGCCTTGTCCACGTCGGGCACGGGCCCCGTCCACGTATAGACGCCGCCCGCGAACAGCGTGGGCGCGTCAAAGCGCCGGTGCTGCGCCAGCATGTGGCGCGGCACGGCGATGTCCTCCGCGTAATAATCCCAGTAGACCAGATCGATATCGGGCGGCGCGGCGCGCACCGCCGCCTCGTCCGGCACGAAGCCGGGCGTGTAGGCGTCGCCGCCGCCGGGCGCGTGAAAGTACATGTCGCTCCACATCATACCGTGCAGCCCCAGCCTGCGCAGCACCTCGCCCACGCGGGCGAGGTGGCGCGCCATGAGCTCGCCCTGAGGCGCCGGACCGAAGCGGTCCATATGCGCGCCCCGGCCCAGGCCGTACGCCTCGTCCATGCCGATATGGATGCGGCGGGAGGCGAAGGGCGCGCTGGCCGCGGCGATCATCTCCTCCAGCAGGGCGTAGGTCTCGGGGCTGTCGGTGAGCAGCACGTCGTCCGTATCGCGCAGGCCGGCCATGCAAGGCCAGCGCAGCGCGCGGGCCATGTGCCCCAGCGTCTGGATGCAGGGGATCAGCTCGATGCCCAGCGCGGCGGCGTAGGCGTCCAGCTCACGCAGTTCCTGCTGCGTCATGCGCCCGCGCAGGTAGCCGAAGTACGGGCGGCCGGGCACCTCGTAGGTGTCCTCGGTGTAGAGCATGACGGCGTTGCAGCCCATGCGGTTCACGCGGCGCAGGAAGGTGCGCAGGGCGCCGGCGGTGGGCACGGCGTTGCGCGAGCAGTCCAGCATGACGCCCAGCGTCTCAAACGGCGACGCCTCCTGCGCGCGGTACGGCCGCGCGTGCCAGTGCTGGCACAGCAGCGACAGGCCGCGGAAAAACGCCGCTTTGGTGGGCGCGGCGATCTCGCCGCCGGAATCGGTCAGCGTCACGCACAGCGGGCCGGGGCGCAGCGCCGCACGGACGGGAAGGCCGTCCGGGCGCTGCTCGATGTGCAGATCGGGCGCGTGCAGCGCCATGCCCGGCATCAGGGGAGCGCAGTCGCCCGTAAGCAGAATGGAAGGCATGAAATAAACCTCCTGTCAACCGTGGGATCGGCCACCGGCGGGGAGCGCCGGGGCCGACGCGCCGCCGTCGCGGGCGGCGGGTCCGTTTGCCTTATTGTATCATGTTTTACGGGCGGATGGAAACAGGCAAATCGACCAGACATGGAAAAAACATATTGGACAGCGAAGAAAAAGGATGAGACCTGAGCGCCCATCTGGTATAGTTGGATTGCATGACAACTACGAAAGGAGCTCAAGCCTCATGAACAGTATAACACAGGATATGAAGTACCGCCAGTCCCTGATGATCTACGCGAAGAAGTACGGCGTGAGCCGCGCCAGCCGCAAGTACAACAGAACCCGGTCTTACATCTATTTCTGGCTTGCACGCTACGACGGGTCTCTGCAATCCCTTGCCTGCCAGTCCCGCCGTCCCCACAGCCACCCTAACCAGCATACCCCGGAGGAACGCAAGCTCATCTACGACATGCACCGGCGAAACCCCAGGCTCGGAATCATGGAGCTGTGGGCACGAATGCGAAAACGAGGGTATACCCGAACAGTCGAAAGCCTGTGGCGGGTGATGCAGCGAGAGGGTCTCATTGAAAAAGCCGTAAAGAAGAAGCCTTACAAGCCCAAGCCTTACGAGCAGATGCAGTATCCCGGCCAGCGCGTCCAGATCGATGTGAAGGTCGTACCCCGCCGCGGCATCGCCGATCCGCAGATGAAGCTGTATCAGTACACCGCCATCGACGAGTATTCCCGCTATCGCGTTCTGGCCGCTTACGAGGAGCAGAGCACGGATTCCTCCGCTGATTTCCTTTCTAAGGTTGCCGCGCATTTTGCCCGCAAGGGTATTACCATTGAATGTGTCCAGACCGATAACGGCTTTGAATTCACCAATCGCTTCTCCAACAGCCGCCGTGATCTCCAAACTCTCTTTGAAGCCAGAGCGAAAGAACTGGGGATTCGCCACAAGCTCATCCGCCCCTACACGCCCCGGCACAATGGAAAGGTGGAGCGCAGTCACCGTGAGGATCAAAGGCGTTTCTATGACGTCCGTCGCTTCTATACCCAGACAGATAAAGGTTAAAGATGAGGCGAACGGTCTCAGCTTCTTCCGGAACAATTAAGAGGGAACCGTCTTCTGTCTTGCGATAGCCGTAACACGGACGGGAATAGATACTGGAGGTTCCATCAAGGATTTTTTGATTAATGGACATGGCGATGTTGTCATGAATGTTCTCCCGCTCACCCCGGGCAATAGCAGCACGGATAGAATAATGAAGTTCAAAGTCCGGCTGAAATGATTTTAACTCTTCCAAGTCGAAATATACTTCTACCCCGTGTTCTTTCAGCTTGCGTATAGCATTCAGGCCGTCTAAGGTATCTCGGCCAAAGCGGCTGACACTTTTGGTCAGGATTATATTGTATTGTTTATTGATGCAGTCATTGATCATTCGTTGAAATTCAGAGCGATCATCGCTGGCTCCGCTCTCAAAATCGATGTAGATGTCCGCCAATCGCCAGTGCCATAAACGATAGACCTGCTGCGTTAAAGCAGAAACCTGC
>DVIV01000050.1 GCA_018710985.1 Candidatus Limiplasma pullicola | reverse complement strand
TTGCCATCGAGCCCGATGCGCCCGCGCAGGATGCGCTGGGTGAGGCGCTGCTGGCGCTCAAGTCGCTGGGATACACGCCGCAGGAGGCGGCCGCCGCGCTCAAGGGCGTCAAGGGCCAGGCGGAGACGCCGGACGAGCTGATCAAGCTGGCCCTGCGCCACATGGCGCAAAACATGTGATTTGGAAGAGGGGATAGGGCATGGACGACCGCATCGTTTCCACGGGCTTCCGGCAGGGCGAGGATGAGCAGGAGCAGAGCCTGCGCCCCAAAACCCTGCGGGAATACATCGGTCAGGAGGCTGTCAAGCGGAATCTGCATATCTCCATTGAGGCGGCGCTCAAGCGTCACGAGCCTTTGGACCACCTTTTGCTCTATGGCCCGCCGGGCCTGGGCAAGACTACGCTGGCGGGCATCATCGCCGCCGAGATGGGGCAAAACATCCGTATCACCAGCGGCCCCGCCATCGAAAAGGCGGGCGACCTGGCGAGCATCCTGACCAATTTAAGCGACGGCGACGTGCTCTTCATCGACGAGATTCACCGCCTCAGCCGCTCTGTGGAGGAAGTGCTTTATCCCGCCATGGAGGATTACGCGCTGGATATCATGATCGGCAAGGGACCTACGGCGCGCAGCATTCGTCTGGATCTGCCTCGCTTTACGCTGGTGGGGGCCACCACGCGTGCTGGCCTTTTGAGCGCGCCCCTGCGCGACCGCTTTGGCATTCTGTTTCGGCTGGAGATGTATTCGCCAGAGGAGCTCGCGGCCATCGTACGGCGCAGCGCGGGCATTCTGAACGTGCGAGCGGATGACGCGGGCATTCTGGAAATCGCCCGCCGCAGCCGCGGCACGCCGCGTATCGCCAACCGAATGCTCCGCCGCGTGCGCGACTTTGCGCAGATCCGGGCGGGGGGCGTGATTACGCTGGAGGTGGCCCGGCAGGGCATGGACCTTTTGGACGTGGACGAGCTGGGGCTGGAAAAGCTGGACCGCGCCATGCTGGAAACCATGATCGACAAGTTCGCTGGCGGGCCGGTCGGTCTGGAAACGCTGAGCGCGATGACGGGCGAGGACGCCTCCACCATCGAGGACGTCTACGAGCCGTACCTGATGCAGCTGGGCTTCCTGACGCGCACGCCCAGAGGGCGCGTGGTCATGCCTGCCGCCTATGAACACCTGGGCCGCAAGCCGCAGACGCCGCCTGATGAGGGGGAACAGCTGAGAATATGAAAACCAGCGATTTTGACTACGAGCTTCCGCAGGAGCTGATCGCGCAGACGCCCATCGAGCCTCGCGACCACAGCCGCCTGCTGGTGTACGACCGCGCGGACCGCAGCGTCAGGCATCTGCATTTCTATGATCTGCCGCAGCTCCTGCGGGCAGGCGACGCGCTGGTCATCAACGAGACCAAGGTGATTCCCGCGCGGCTGCTGGGGCAGAAGGAGGACACCGGCGTGCCGGTGGAGCTGCTTTTGCTCAAACGCCTGGAGCGCGACGTATGGGAGGCGCTGGTGCGGCCGGGCCGCAGGCTTCGCCCTGGAACCATATGCGTGTTTGGCGAAGGGCTGCTCCGTGCGGAGATCATCGACAACGCCGAGGACGGCGGGCGCAAGGTGCGCTTTCACTATCAGGGCGTGTTCGAGGAAATTCTGGACGAGCTGGGCCAGATGCCGCTTCCGCCCTACATCCATGAAAAGTTGATGGACAAGACCCGCTATCAGACCGTCTATGCCCGCGAGGAAGGCAGCGCCGCCGCGCCTACGGCCGGCCTGCACTTTACGCCGGAGCTACTCGACCGCGTGCGCGGAATGGGCGTGGACGTGGTGCCGATTGTGCTTCATGTGGGTCTGGGCACCTTCCGTCCTGTGAAAACGGAGGATTTGAGCCAACACCATATGCATGTGGAGCACTATGAGGTGCCGTCGGAAGCGGCGGCGCGCATCAACGCCGCGCGCGCTTCAGGCGGACGCTGCGTGTGCGTGGGCACCACCAGCGTGCGCACGCTGGAGACCGTCACCGGCGAGGATGGGATCGTGCGTGCCCAGAGCGGCGACACAGGCATTTTCATCACGCCCGGCTATGCCTTCCACGCGACCGACGCGCTGATCACCAACTTCCATCTGCCGCAGAGCACGCTTCTGATGCTCATTTCCGCCCTGATGGGGCGGGAGGAGGCGCTGCGCGTCTATCGCGAGGCGGTAGAGGAACGCTATCGTTTCTTTTCCTTTGGGGATGCTATGCTGATTCTTTGAGATACACGGCCATGAAAGGGGGAGGGGCCGGATGAGGCTGCCTCTTTGCATTGATGCTGCTTCGCGCAGGGCAGGGGACGCGCGCGCGAAGCATTTGGCTTGAACCGGCCTGTCCCCGTGGAGCCCTGCGCCTTTGCATGCATTGATCAAAAAGGAGCGGGTTCCCATGAAACACTGGTATTCGGAATGGAAGAACTTCTTCTTCCTGTGGTTTGGACAATCAATATCGCAGCTGGGCAGCCGCATGACGGCGTTTGCGCTGGTGCTTTGGTCGTATGAAAGAGCGCGGACGGTCACGAGCGTGGCGGTCCTGGCGCTGTGCAGCTATCTGCCCGAAATGTTTTTTACCTTCCTGGGCGGCTCTGTGGCGGACCGCGCCAGCCGCAAGGCGGTCATGTTCCTGAGCGACCTGACGGCTGCGCTGGCCACGCTTGCGCTGCTGCTGGTGATGCGGGCAAACGCGCTGGAGCTGTGGCACCTGTATGCCGTCAACCTGCTGGTGGGCATGACCAACGCCTTTCAGTCGCCCGCGTCCAACGCGGCTCTGTCGCAGATCGTGCCGCCAAGGCATTACGCGCGCGCGTCGGGCATGCAGTCGTTTTCCGCAGCGGTCAACACGCTGGCCTGTCCGGCCTTGTCCTCGGCGGTCATGGCCTTCGGCGGGTTGGAATGGGTGCTGCTGATCGATCTGACGAGCTTTCTTGTGGGCGCGGGCATGCTGCTGGCACTGGTGCGCATCCCCCGGGCCGTGCAGACGGAGCAGACAGCGCGCGGCGGCACGCTGGACGGGCTGCGCTTTCTTCGGCGGGAGCGCCCGGCGCTGCTGAGGCTGATTCTGTTCTTTACCTTTGTCAATCTTCTGGCTTCCATGAGCGGAAACGGCTTGATGCCTGCCATGATTCTGGCGCGCACCGGCGGCGACGAGCTGGCGGTAGGTACGGTATCCTCCTGCATCGGGGTAGGCACGCTGATGGGCAGCGTGCTGGCCACGGCGATGCCCCGACCGCGCAAGCCGCTCAGGCTGGTGTTTTTCAGCTGCGCGGTTTCCTTTCTTTTGTGCGACTGCTTGTGGGCGTTGGGGCGTGGCGTTGAAATCTGGGCCTTTGCGGCATTGGCGGGCAACTTGCCCCTTCCGCTGCTGAACGCGAACCTGACCACGCTGCTGCGTGCCAGCGTGCCCATGGACCGGCAGGGGCGCGTATTTGCGGCGCAGGGCTCGCTCCAGTTCTGTTCCATCCCGCTGGGATACCTCATGGGCGGCCTGCTTAGCGACCATCTGGCCGAGCCGTTCATGCGAGCGGGCGGTCCGGCGGCAAAAGCGCTTGTGCCGCTGGTGGGATCAGGCGCGGGCAGCGGGATGGCCCTGCTGTTTCTGCTGGTGGGCGTGCTGGGCGCGGCAGCCTGCTTCGCCCAGATTGACAGGCGCGCCTATGCCTCGCTGGAGGGGTAATTCCCAGACGATCCATCTACCGCCGCGGCCCGTCTGCCTCGGCGGTTTTTGCTATTTTCGAAGATTTTCTTTTGTTCTTCCCCTTGTTTCACCAAGGGGGAAATGGTATGATAATCCGGTTGAAGTTCTAAGGAGGGGGCCGTCATGCGCACGGGGTTTGATCACGATCTTTACACGCGGATGCAATCGGAGCATATCCGAAGCCGTATCGCCGTGTTCGGGGGAAAGCTGTATCTGGAACTGGGCGGAAAGCTATTTGACGATTTTCACGCGTCGCGCGTGCTGCCGGGCTTCAAGCCGGACAGCAAGGTGTCCATGCTGCTCAACCTGAAGGACCAGGCGGAGCTGGTGGTTGCCATCAATGCCGACGACATTGAAAAAAGCAAGGTCCGCGGCGATCTGGGCATCTCCTATGACGCGGACGTGCTGCGCCTGATCGACGCCTTCCGCGGCATCGGTATGTACGTGGGTAGCGTGGTTTTGACCCGCTGGCGCGACCAGCATTCCGCCGTGATGTTCAAAAACCGGCTGGAAAGCCTGGGCGTGCGCGTGTTCCGCCATTTTCCCATCGAGGGCTATCCATACGATGTGGAGCAGATTATCAGCGACCGCGGCTTCGGGCGCAACGAATACGTCGTAACCACCCGTCCGCTGGTGCTGGTCACCGCGCCGGGGCCGGGCAGCGGCAAGATGGCCGTGTGTCTGAGCCAGCTGTATCAGGAGCATCAGCGCGGGGTGAAGGCTGGCTATGCCAAGTTTGAAACCTTCCCCATCTGGAACCTGCCGCTCAACCATCCGGTCAACATCGCCTACGAGGCTGCGACCGCGGACCTGGACGACGTGAACATGATTGACCCCTTCCATTTGGAGGCCTACGGGGAAACCACCGTCAACTACAACCGGGATATCGAGATCTTTCCGGTGTTGCGCGCCATGTTTGAGCGCATCTATGGGGAATCTCCCTACAAATCGCCCACGGACATGGGCGTGAACATGATCAAAAACTGCATCACCGACGACGAAGCGTGCCGCGAGGCCGCCCGTCAGGAGATCATCCGCCGCTACTTCGCCGCGCGCTGTGGGCAGGTCCAGGGGCGCACCGAGCAAGCCGAGGTGGACCGGCTGAAGATGATCGTGCAGAAAACGGGCCTTGGGCCGGAGCAGCGCCCCGTGATTGCCGCGGCCCGCAGGCGCGAGGAGGAGACCGAAGCGCCCGCTTTAGCCATCCAGCTGGCGGATGGGCGCATCGTCACCGGCAAGACCACCAACCTGCTGGGCCCCTCTGCGGCGTTGATTCTCAACGCGCTCAAGGTGCTGGGCGGCATCGAGAAAAAGGACCAGCTGATTTCGCCCACCGTCATCGAGCCGATCCAGACCCTCAAATGCGACTATCTGGGCAACCGCAACCCGCGCCTGCACAGCGACGAGGTGCTGGTGGCGCTGTCCATCTGCGCCGCCACGGACCCCAAGGCTGCGCTGGCCATGCGCCAGCTTCCGCTGCTGGAGGGGCTTGAGGCGCATTCCACGGTCATCCTGCCGCAGGTGGACGACGGCATCTTCCGGCGGCTGAAGGTCAACCTGACCTGCGATCCCAAGTATCAGAGCCATAATCTCTACCACAAGTAACGGGACAAACGTGTGGAAAGGCGGGGTAACATGGATCCCAAGTTCATCTTTGTAACCGGCGGCGTTGTTTCCTCGCTGGGCAAGGGCATCACGGCGGCATCTCTGGGACGGCTGCTGAAATGCCGGGGCCTGCGGGTATGCATTCAGAAGTTTGACCCCTATATCAACGTCGACCCCGGAACCATGAATCCCTATCAGCACGGCGAGGTGTTTGTGACCGACGACGGCGCGGAAACCGACCTGGACCTGGGACACTATGAGCGCTTCATCGACGAAAACCTCACCCAGGCCAGCAACGTGACCAGCGGCCGCGTGTTCAAGACCGTCATCGACCGGGAGCGCCGCGGCGAATACCTGGGCGCGACCATTCAGGTCATCCCGCACATCACCAACGAAATCAAGCGCAACATCCTGGCCGTGGCGCGCGGCGACAACCCGCCGGATGTGATCATCACCGAAATCGGCGGCACGGTGGGCGATATCGAAAGCCTGCCCTTTCTGGAGGCCGTGCGCCAGATGCGCGCCGAGGCGGGCAGGGAAAACTGTCTCTATCTGCATGTGACGCTGGTGCCGTACCTCAACGCGGCGGGCGAGCTGAAAACCAAGCCGTCCCAGCACAGCGTGCGCGAGCTCAGCTCCATCGGCATTTCGCCGGACATTCTGGTGTGCCGTTCCGATCATGAAATTCCCTACGACGTGCGCGCCAAGATCGCCATGTTCTGCAACCTGCCGGTGAACTGCGTATTTCAGAATCTCAACGCCCGCAGCCTCTACGAGGTGCCGCTGCTGTTGCACCGCGAGGGGCTGGACGAGCAGGTGGTCAAGATGCTGGGCTTGCCGCAGAACCGCTGCGATCTGAGCGAATGGACCGACATGGTCGATCGCCAGCTTGCCAGCACCGGCAGCGTATGCGTGGCGCTGGTGGGCAAGTATGTGGAGCTTCCCGACGCCTATCTCAGCGTAGTGGAGGCCCTGACGCACGGCGGCATTTACCATGGCGTCAAGGTGAATATCAAATGGGTGCCCGCCCAGGACGTGACGCCCGAAAACGCGGGGGAGATGCTGGCCGGCACGGATGGTGTGCTGGTGCCGGGCGGCTTTGGCGCGCGGGGGCTGGAAGGCAAAATCGCCGCGATTCAGTACGCGCGGGAGAACGGCCTGCCATTTTTGGGGCTGTGCCTTGGCATGCAGATGGCTGTGGTGGAATTTGCCCGCCACGTGCTGGATCTGCGCGACGCGCATACCAGCGAGGTGGACCCGCATACCACCTATCCCGTGATCGACCTGATGGAGGACCAGGACCTGGGCAACCTGGGCGGCACCATGCGCCTGGGGAAATACCGCTGCCTGCTCACACCCGGCACCATCAGCGAAAAGGCTTATGGAACCGATGAAATCTGGGAGCGTCACCGGCACCGCTATGAATTCAACAATGCATTCCTGGACCGCTTCACGGCGGGCGGCATGATCGTCGCGGGCCGCAATCCGGATCGCAACCTGGTGGAGATCGTGGAAATTCCCAGCCATCCCTTCTTTGTGGCCGTGCAGTTCCACCCGGAACTCAAGAGCCGTCCCAACCGGCCTCATCCGCTGTTCCGTGAATTTGTGGGCGCGGCTTTGCGTCACCAGGGGTCGGCCGCGGACTGACAGGGAGGCCCGGCGTTCATGCGATTCAAGGATTCACATACCCTGACGGCCAGCTATCTCAGCCTGATTACCCAGGCTGCCGTCAACAACCTTGCTCCGCTTTTGCTGCTTACCTTCCGCGCACAGTGGGGGCTATCGCTCGAACAGCTCACGCTGCTGACTACGCTCAACTTTTCGGTGCAGCTTGTGGTGGACCTGCTCTCCGCCAAGGCTGTGGACAAAATCGGCTACCGGCCCTGCATGGTCACGGCGCATGTGCTGGCCGCCGCCGGGCTGGCGGGCCTTGCGGCGCTGCCTGCGATTTTCGGTTCCGCCTATGCGGGGCTGATGGCGGCGGTCGTGCTCTACGCCGTAGGCGGCGGGCTGATTGAGGTGCTTGTCAGCCCCATTGTCGAGGCATGCCCTACGCCGCGAAAAGAAGCGGCCATGAGCCTGCTCCACTCCTTCTACTGCTGGGGACATGTGGCGGTTGTGCTGCTATCCACGCTGTTTTTCCGCACGGTGGGGGTGGAGCGATGGCCTGTGCTGGCCTGCCTGTGGGCGCTGCTGCCGCTGGGCAATGCGCTGCTGTTTCTGCGGGTGCCCATCCGCAGCATTGCCCAGGGAGAAAAGCCGCTTTCCATTCGCGGGCTGATGAAGCAGAAGGTGTTTTGGCTACTGCTGGCGATGATGGTCTGTTCCGGCGCGTCCGAGCAGGGAATGAGCCAGTGGGCGTCGGCGTTTGCCGAGGCGGGACTGGGCATGGGCAAGGAGATGGGCGACCTGGCGGGTCCCTGCGCCTTCGCGCTGCTGATGGGAACCGCCCGCGCGCTCTACAGCAAATACAGCGGACGCCTGCCCCTGCGCGCCGCCATGATGGGGAGTGCGGTGCTTTGCATCGCCTGCTATGTTACGGCGGCAGCGAGCGCAAACCCCGTGCTGGCGCTCATCGGCTGTGCGTTATGCGGGTTTTCTGTAGGCATCTTCTGGCCGGGTACCTGTAGCACGGCGGTGGCCGCGTTGCCCGGCGGGGGAACGGCGATGTTCGCCCTCATGGCTCTTGCGGGCGATTTGGGCTGTACGGCGGGACCTACGGTGGTAGGCCTTGCGGCCAATGCAGCCGGGGGCCGGCTGGCTGCCGGACTGGCGGTTGCCGTCGCGTTTCCGGTGCTCATGCTTTGCGGCGTAGCGCTGCTTGGCCGGCGCAGACAAAAAGGACGCGCGATACAAAGGACGTGACAAAATGCCCCGGTGGCTGATTAAACAGCACCGGGGCGTCTTTGTATTTCAGGGAACGTCCGTTCAGCCCAGGAGCATCCGGTCGCTGGCAAGCGCCTGTCCGCTGGCTTTTTCAAACAGGGCCAGCAGGTCCTCCACCGTCAGGCGGCGCTTCTCCTCGCCGCTGACGTCCACCACGATGCGCCCGTCGTACATCATGATCAGGCGGTTGCCGTGGGCGATGGCGTCGCGCATGTTGTGCGTGATCATCAGCGTGGTCAGGTGGTCGCGCTGGATGATGCGCTCTGTGGTCTCCAGCACCTTGGCGGCGGTCTTGGGGTCGAGGGCGGCGGTGTGCTCGTCCAGCAGCAGGAGCTTGGGCTTTTGCAGCGTGGCCATGAGCAGCGTCAGCGCCTGGCGCTGGCCGCCGGAGAGCAGGCCCACCTTGGTGGTCAGCCTCTCCTCCAGCCCCAGGTCCAGAATTTTCAGCAGCTCGCGGTACTGATCACGCTCGGCGGCCGTGATGCCCACGCGCAGCGTGCGGCGCTTGCCGCGGCGCAGGGCCAGCGCCAGGTTCTCCTCAATCTGCATGGTGGCGGCGGTGCCCATCATGGGGTCCTGAAACACGCGGCCGATGAACCGGGCGCGCTTGTGCTCCGGAAGGCGGGTCACGTTCACGCCGTCAATGGCGATGGTGCCCGAATCGACCAGCCAGGTACCCGCTACGGCGTTGAGCAGCGTGGATTTGCCCGCACCGTTTCCGCCGATGACGCTGACGAAGTCGCCGTCCCTGAGGGTGAGGGAAACGCCGTCCAGCGCGGTTTTTTCGTTGACGGTGCCGGGGTTGAAGGTCTTGTGCAGGTTGATGATCTCAAGCATGGTTTGAGCCTCCCTTCGTGGTGGGCCGGTCCAGATAGCGCGCCTTCCAGTAGGGCACGGCCAGGAACAGCGCCACGATCACGGCGGAGAGCAGCTTCAGATAGTTGGAATTGATGCCGCTGAGGCTGACCACGGCCTGAATCACCACATAGTAGATGATGGAGCCGATGGCGACCGCCAGGAGCTTGAGGGCAAAGTTGCGGAAGAGCTTTCCGAAGATGACCTCGCCGATGATGACGGCGGCCAGGCCGATGACGATGGCGCCGCGGCCCATGTTGATATCCGCGAAGCTCTGGTACTGCGAAAGCAGCGCGCCGGAGAGCGCGACCAGCCCGTTGGAGATCATCAGACCCAGCACCTTGTTGAAATTCGTGTTGATGCCCTGGGCGCGGGCCATGTTGGCGTTCGCGCCTGTGGCGCGCAGCGAGCAACCCAGCTCCGTGCCGAAAAACCAGTACAGCACGGCGATGATGACCACCGTGAACAGCCCCGCCACGAAGATGGGATGCTGCCAGAAGCCCCGCGTTCCCTTGGATACGTCCTGGAGGTAACGAAGGGATACCAGCAGGTCATACTTGTTGACATTCAGGGACTGGTTGGCCTTCATGCCCATGATGGCCAGGTTGACCGACCACAGGCCCAGCTGCGTGAGAATGCCCGAGAGAATCGCGGGAATGCCGCACGCCGTATGCAAAAGCCCCGTTACCAGCCCGGCCAGCATTCCGGCCAGGATGGCCACAAGCAGCGAAAGCCACACGTTGCAGCCGCTGGTGATGAGCATGACGCCCACGGCGCCGCCGGTGCAGAAGGAGCCGTCCACCGTCAGGTCTGCGATATCCAGCAGTTTGTAGGTAATGTAAAGCCCAATCGCCATAATGCCCCACACGAGCCCCTGGGAAATGGCGCCGGGCAGCGCGTTGAGAAAGCTCGACAATGTATTTTCCCCCAATTCCGCAGCGGGGCGCACCCGCCGCCGGTACTATCAGAAACCGCAAAAACGGGGGAAAAGGCCTGCCTTTTCCCGCCGTTTTTTTCAAGCGCACGCGCTTTTACTCAATGGCCGTATATCCCTCCGGCATGGCGATGCCCAGCGCATCACCGATGACGGTGTTGAACTTGGGGGTGAAGTTTTCGGCATAGGCGATAGGCATGGTGGAGATATCCGCCTCACCGGTCAGGATCTTGGCAGCCATCTTGCCGGTGGTCACGCCCAGGTCGTAGTAGCTGATGGACAGCGTGGCCACGCCACAGCCCTTGCAGATGCCCTCCTCGCCGGCGATCACAGGCACGCCCGCGGGCTGGCAGATGTTGTCCACGATGCCGGTGTTGGCGGCCACGGTGTTGTCGGTGGGCACGTAAATTACATCGCTGGCATCGGCAGCCGTCTGCGTCACAGCCGCCGCGTCATTGCTGTCGGCGAAGGGGTAGAGGGTGCAGGTGTAGCCCATCTCCTCCAGGTACCCCTTTACGGTATCCACCTGATACTGGCTGTTGGCCTCGGCCGAGCAGTAGAGCAGGCCCACGTTCTTGGCATCGGAGAACAGGGTCTGGAGCATGGCGGCCTGCTGGTCCAGCGGAGCCAGGTCGGAGGTGCCGGAGACATTGCCGCCCACGGTGCCGGTAAAGTCGTCGATATCCAGCGCCACGCCGTATTCGGTGACGGACGTGCCCAGGATGGGAATATCCGCCGTCGCGGCAACCGCCGCCTGCAGCGCGGCCGTGGCATTGGCCAGAATCAGGTCCACATCGGCGGCCACAAAGGAATTGACGATGGTGGAACAGGTGTTGGAATCGCCCGCGGCGTTCTGCACGTCAAAGGTGACGGCGTCGCCCAGCTCCTCGGTGAGCGCGTCCATGAAGCCCTGCGTGGCGGCGTCCAGCGCATCGTGGGTGACCAGCTGGCACACGCCTACGGTATAGGTCTGTCCTTCAGACATGGCTGCCCCGGCGCAGAGCAGCAGCATAGCCGCCGTCAGGATGGAAACGAGTTTCTTCATAAATACCTACCTCCCTACAATGGTTTCCAAGGATTTTCAAACGGGCATAACCCGGATGAAGCGCTTAAAAAGCAGAAAACGCCCCCTTTTTCCCGCCTTGCCGCGGAAAAACAAAGGGCGCATCATCGCGCGGTACCACCTCTGCTTCGCCGGAAACGGGTTCCGGCCTCATGAGCAACCAGCATTGCTCACAGACTGGTAACGGGTCTGACCCGGTCCGGCCTACTTGTCTGCTTTCAGCCGGACGGCTCCGGAGCGGAATTCACCGCCTTTCCGCACCCCCCCTCGCACCGCCTGGGGGCTCTCTTGAGCGGAACATACGCGGCCACGTCACTCCATCAGCGCCTTGTATGGCATGCATTGTATACCTCAAACAGCCGCCTAGTCAAGTGGCAAATTGCACAGGGTGCGTTAAAAAAATGCCGGAGTGCGCGGAAAGGCGGATTCTGCCGAACGGAAATACCTGTATTTTCCGTGCTTTACGGGGCGGGGGAAGGGAGAAAAAGGACTGTCATGTTTTTCTTGTGCATTTCTCAGGTGTGAGACTTGCACTTTGATACAGTGAAGTTATATAATGCTTCCAACACCATCATCCAGACAAACAGGAGGGACCAGCGATTATGAAAAAGATCGTAGCAATCCTATTGGCGGTTCTCATGATGATTCCGGCGTTCGCTCTTGGCGAAAACATCGTTAAGATCGGCGTGTTCGAGCCCGCCTCCGGCGACAGCGGCGCGGGCGGCAAGCAGGAGATGCTGGGCATGCAGTATGCCAACAGCGTCCAGCCCACCGTTGAAATCGGCGGGGAAACCTACACCGTCGAGCTCGTCTATGCCGACAACGGCTCTTCCGCCGACAAGGCGCCGTCCGCTGCGCAGCAGCTGGTCAGCGAGGGCGTGAGCGTGGTGCTGGGCTCCTATGGCTCCGGCGTGTCCATCGCGGGCTCGCAGTACTTCGCGGATGCCGGCATCCCCGCCATCGGCGTGACCTGCACCAACCCGCAGGTGACCGCGGGCAATACCCACTACTTCCGCATCTGCTTCCTCGATCCCTTCCAGGGCACGGTGCTGGCCAACTACGCTTTCAGCGAGCTGGGCGCCAAGACCGCCTACTGCCTGGCCGAGCTGGGCAACGACTACGACGTGGGCCTGTGCCACTACTTCCAGCAGGCGTTTGAGGCGCTGGGCGGCACGGTGATCTCCGATACCTTCCCCACCGGCAACAGCGATTTCACCTCCTACCTCTCCAACGCGACCGCCATCGGCGCGGAAGTGTTCTTCTGCCCGGTGTCCATCGCCTACTCCACCCAGATCATCAACCAGGCTGCGGGCCAGAACGTGACCTTCCCCATCATGGGCGGTGATACGCTGGACTCCAACGTGGTGGTCGAGGCGGCCAAGGGCACCAATGTGAAGCTCTACATCAGCACCTTCTATCAGGAGGGCGGCTCTCCCGAGTTTGACGAAGGCTTCAAGGCATGGCTCAACTCCAACAGCGAAGCCCTGACCAACAACGGCGGCAACGACATGATCGCGGCCGTGTCCGTCATGGGCTACGACGCCTACTTCGTTGCGCTGGAGGCCCTCAAGGCCGCCGGCAGCACCGACAGCAAGGCCGTCAACGAGGCGCTGTGGGATGTGACGTATGACGGCGTGTCCGGCCATATCGCCTTCGACGAGATCGGCGACGCGGCCCGTGATTCCGCCTACATCAAGACCGCCAACACCGAAACCGGTGCCTGGGACTTCGTGACGGTGCAGACGGTGGAATAATCCATCCCCGTTCCCGGCCCGACCGAGAAAGTCCGTTTTCGCGGCGGGGGCCCGATGCCCCCGCCGCGAATTTCGTAAACTGCCAGAAGGGAGCTCGTTTTTCGATGATGAGCACTGTGTTGCCCTACCTGCTTTCCGGCGTGAGCGTCGGCGGGCAGTACGCGCTGATCGCCATCGGCTATACGATGGTGTACGGCATCCTGCGCCTGATCAACTTCGCCCACGGCGACGTGTTCATGGTAGCGGGCATTTTGATGGTCTATATCTCCGCCAGCGGACTGCCACTGTACGTATCGATTCCGCTGGTTCTGGTCCTTACCGCATTTATCGGCTTCCTGATCGAGCGCGTGGCCTATAAGCCCCTGCGCTCCGCTCCGCGCATGAGCATCATGATTTCGGCCATCGGCGTCAGCTACACGCTACAGAACCTGGTTTTGTACATCACCGGCGGTCTGAACCAGTACTATCCCAGCATCCCCTTCATCTCCGAATCCGTGACCATTGGTACGGCGACCACCAAGATGGTCACCATCATCACCCCGGTGCTCACGCTGGTGCTGGTTATTGCGCTTGTCATGCTCATCAACCATACCAAGATCGGCATGGCTATGCGCGCCGTTTCCAAGGACTTTGAAACCAGCCAGCTCATGGGCATCAAGATCAACCGCGTGATCTCGGTCACCTTTGTGATCGGCTCGTTCCTGGCGGGCGTTGGGTCGCTTTTGTACTTCACCAACTACACCACCGTCATTCAGACCTCCGGTGCCATGCCGGGCCTGAAAGCCTTTGTGGCAGCGGTGTTCGGCGGCATCGGCAGCGTGCCGGGAGCCGTGGTGGGCGCCTTCATCATCGGCATCTGCGAAAACATCATCAAGGGCCTGGACGTCATTTTGATCAAGGCCGGCCTGAGCAAGCAGATGATGGGGCTGACCACCTTCTCTGATGCGTTTACCTTCGCGCTGCTTATCGTGATTCTGATCGTCAAGCCGACAGGTCTGTTTGGCGAAAAGACGACCGACAAGGTGTGAGGTGAGAATCATGACCAATGTACAGAGCGTTCCCCGTGTCAAAAAGCCGGACCGCGGCGTGATTCTGACCGCTGTGGTGCTTGTGCTGATCTATGCGCTTGTCTTTGCGCTGGAGCAGATCCTCCCGCCGACCTCCATGCTCTTTACGGTGCTGAAAAAGGGCGCGACCTACGCGCTGGTCGCGGTGTCGATGAACCTGCTCAACGGCTTTACCGGCCTGTTTTCGCTGGGCCAGGCGGGCTTTATGCTCATCGGGGCCTATACCTACGGCATTCTGACCATTCCCGTGGCGCAGCGCGCGGCGGTGTATCAGTACTACGACGGCGGCCTGGTGCAGTTTGCCATGCCGGTCATTCCCGCGCTGATTCTGGCGGGCGTGGCGGCGGCCATTTTCGCCTTTTTGATCGGCCTGCCGGTGCTTCGCCTCAAGAGCGACTATCTGGCCATTGCCACGCTGGGCTTTGCGGAGATCATCCGCTCCATCTTCCAGTGGGATAAGCTGGGCGCGATTACCAACGGCTCCAACATGCTGCGCCTGTTCCCCACGTTCAATGATTTCAACATCAAAAACGCCGAGGGCGAAGTGACGCTGTATCTGTCCACACTGGTGCCGTTTGTTATCGCAGGCGTGTGCATCGCGCTCATCGTGGCGCTGATTCACTCCAGCTACGGCCGTGCCTTCATGGCCATTCGCGACGATGAGGTGGCTGCCGAGGCCATGGGCATCAACCTGGCGCGGCACAAGCAGTACGCCTTCTGCCTGAGCAGCTTCTTTGCGGGCGTGGGCGGCGCGATGCTGGCCATGTATCAAAACAGCGTTCAGGCCAAGAGCTTTACCTCCGCCATGACGTATGAGATTCTGCTCATCGTGGTCATCGGCGGCATCGGCTCGGTCACAGGCAGCTGCATCGGCTCGTTCCTGTTCGTGGCCTGCTCGGAGTGGTGGCTGCGCTTCCTGGACCAGAAACAGATGATCGGCAAGTGGGAAGTGCCTTTGCTTCGCAACGGCTTCCGCCTGGTGGTCTTTTCACTGATTATCATGGTGGTGGTGCTCTTCTTCCGCCAGGGCATCATGGGCTCGCGTGAGCTGCCGGATCTCTTCCGCAAAAAAACCGCGGCGAAGGCCGCGGGAAAGGGGGCGGGGAAATGAACATCATCGAAACCGTCCTTGAGCTCGAAAACGTGACCATGCAGTTCGGCGGCGTGGTGGCCGTGGACAGCTTCAGCATGCATGTGGATCAGGGCGAAACCGTTGCCCTGATCGGCCCCAACGGCGCCGGCAAGACCACCGCGTTCAACGTCATCACCGGCGTGTATGCACCTACCAACGGCTGCGTCAAGCTGCGCGGCAAGATCATCGCGCAGGGGCATCCCACCGGCAAGATGCGCAAGCTCTACGCCGGTACCCATATCGGCGAGTATAACCACCTCGTTTCCAACACGCCCGACAAGATCACCGAGATGGGCGTGGCGCGCACGTTCCAGAACATCCGCCTGTTCAAAAACATGACAGTTCTGGAAAACGTGCTGGTAGCACGGCACATGCGTCTGAAAGCGGGGTTGTTCGCCTCCATGCTGCACATCAATCAGCAGGAGGAGCGGCGTATCCGCCAGGAATCGCTGGACCTGCTGGATATGCTGGGGCTGGGCGACGTTGCGCAGGAAAAGGCGTCCTCGCTGCCCTATGGCAAGCAGCGCTACCTGGAAATTGCCCGCGCGCTGGCGACCGAGCCGAGGCTTCTTTTGCTGGACGAACCTGCCGCCGGCATGAACCCGCAGGAGACCGACGAATTGAGCGACTTCATCCGCAAGATCAAGGAGGACTTCAAGCTCACCGTGTTCCTGATCGAACACCACATGAACCTGGTGATGGACATTTCCGACCGCATCTACGTGCTGGATTTCGGCAAGCTGATTTCGGAGGGTACGCCGCAGCAGGTGCAGGATGATCCCGCGGTAATTGCGGCCTATTTGGGGGTGGATGAGGAATGAGCCTGCTGGAAGTGAAGGACCTGGTGGTCAGCTACGGCGGCATCGAGGCGCTCAAGGGCATTTCCTTCAGCGTGGACGAAGGCCAGATCGTCACGCTGATCGGCGCTAACGGCGCCGGCAAATCGACCACGCTCCGCGCCATCACCGGCATCGTGCCGGTCAAGAGCGGCACCATCACCTACAATGGCGAGGACATCACCGGCATGGACACCCAAAAGGTGGTGGAGCGCGGCATCGCGCTGGTGCCGGAGGGGCGCCGCGTGTTCGCCAACCTCACGGTGCTCGAGAATCTCAAAATCGGCGCCTATCTGCGCAAGGATACCGTCCAGATTCAAAAGGACATCGAATACATCTACAAGCTCTTTCCGCGCCTTCAGGAGCGCAGCTGGCAGCTGGCGGGCACGCTTTCCGGCGGCGAGCAGCAGATGCTGGCCGTGGGACGCGCCATGATGACCCGTCCCCGGCTGATCATGATGGATGAGCCTTCGCTGGGCCTGGCGCCGCTGGTGGTGAGGGATATCTTCGGCATCATCAGCCGCCTGAGCGCGGACGGCATCACCATTCTGCTGATCGAGCAAAACGCCAACGCAGCGCTGCACGCAGCGCACTATGGGTATGTGCTTGAAACCGGCATGATGACGATCTCCGGCACAGGCGAGGAGCTGCTCAGCAGCAAGAGCATTCAGGAAGCCTATCTGGGCAAGGGCAAAAAGGCAAAACGTGCATGAGAAAAGCGCCTTCCGGGCGGTATGAGCCGTGCGGAGGGCGCTTTTTGTCGCGGCATGGTGTTCAGGCCGTGGCTCCAGCGGCGCGGCGGCGCGCGAAACCCGTCAAAAGCCACAGGTAGGCGCCTGTCACCGCCGCCGCGGCCAGCGCGCCTGAAAGGAAGCGCGGCCCGCCGGGCAGGGCATGGGCGGCCGCTGCCAGGACAACCGCAGCAAGCAGCGCCGTCAGCGCCGCGCGAAGCACCCCGGCGGCGCAGTACCGCCGCACCGCCCACAGCAGAAAACCATAGAAGCACAGGGGCGGCACGGCCTGGGCCGCATCCTGCGGCAGACGCACAAAGCCGCCCAGAGCATGCGGCGCATCCAGCCATTTCAGCGCCGCGCCCAGCAGAAGCACCCCGGCCAGATTGACAACCATGGGCAGCCGCGCGTCATCCCGTGGCATCGCCAGCGCCGCCCCCAGCGTCACCAGCGCCATGGGCAGCGGCTCTGCAAGCCGTCCGCAAAGCGCCTCCAGCCATCTCCACAGCCGGTGAAGCGAAGGCAGGGCAAAAAGAGCGGGAACATCCACGGCCAGCAGCAGCGCAGCAACGACGGCCGCCAGCATCAGCACACGCCGTCTCGTCATACGCATCACAACCTTTCTCCCTTCGCAGGGGAAATGCAGGGTATTTTCACTTGTTAAGGATACCATATTCCGAATGCTTTGAACAGGCAGGAAAAAGTCCGGGAGCGTAGAATGTTCTATCTCAAACCGCCAAGGGAGGAAGACCCATGTACAGGACGGGCGTATACTTCGGCCGCTTTCTTCCGCCGCACCGCGGCCATCTGTACCAGATGATCGAGGCATCCACCCGCTGTGAGAAGCTGCTGGTGGTCATCTCCGACAACGCCGACCAGACCCGGGAAATCTGCCGCCGTGACGGCATCCCCGAAATTTCCTACCGCCTGCGCAAGCAGTGGATTTCCCAGCAGATCCAGGACATCACACATATCGGCGTGCGCGTGCTGGACGAGACGGACATCCCCGTCTATCCGCAGGGCTGGGAGCTGTGGAGCCAGCGCATGCGCGAGGTGGTGGGGGAACCCATCGACGCTTTTTTCGTGGGCGACATGGAATACGGCGAGACGCTGGCCCGGTATTTTCCGGAATCGAAGGTGGAGCTGTTCGATCCCGCGCGCACGCGCTATCCCATCTCCGCCACGGATATCCGGGGAGATATTCTGGGCAACTGGCACTATATCCTTGGCGCCGCGCGTCCGTTTTTTGCCAAGAAGGTGCTCATCGCGGGCACGGAGAGCTGCGGCAAAACCACGCTGACCAAGTGCCTGGCCAAGCTGTACAACACCTCCTGGTCCGAGGAAGTGGGCCGCTACTATGCGCGCGACTTTTTGGGCAACGACGAAACCATCTATACGGATGTGGATTTCAGCCGCATCGCCCATATCCAGTACGAGCAGGACTATCAGGCGCTTCGTACGGCCAACAAGGTCTGCTTCTTTGACACGGACGCCACCTACACCGATTATTTCAGCGAGCTCTACATGGGCCACCGCAACGAGCTGGTGGAAAAATACATCGATGCGAACCGCTATGACCTGCTGATCTACCTGACGCCGGATGTGCGCTGGGTGCCAGACGGACAGCGCCTTAACGGCGACGAGGACCGGCGCAGGATGCTCAACGATCGCTTGTGGGACATGTATGTGGCGCATGGCTTCAGGGAGAAGATGGTGGTGGTCAGCGGGGACTATTCGCAGCGGCTCGCGCACGCCATTCGTCTGGTGGATACGCTGCTGGGCGGCTCGCGCCCCTGAGAAAAGGAGATAAATTCCCTGCCACGCGCTCTTGACATTGCGCCAGGCAGTTACTATAATGATTCCAGAGCCTCCTGAAGTGTGCGCCAGGGCCCTGTTTTTACCCACATTTCATAAAACGGAGCTCGGGTTCGGCGTTGGATGTCATGCCCCCGTTCATGTGGACGCCAGGGGACGGCAGAAGCCGTCGATAGAGCACCGGCCTGCTTAACATAGCGGGTGAAAAAACGGGTACAGCGGCACTTTGGGTTCTCGAATGAGCTTTCTGCCTGATATGGAGAAGGCTCTTTTTCGTGCTGCAAGGGGCGCATGGCCCTATGCAAGCGGCGCCGTGCATGCTATAATGTTCCATGCGACAGGTTGGAAGGAGGCGCAGGCCGCTATGGATTATCAAACCACCGCAGGAAGCCGCGATGTGGCCAGGGCTGCGATTGAATTGAGCATGACGCAAAGCCGCGAGGAGGAGCAACGCTGGCGGCAGACGCTGCGTCAGCAGGGCGTGATTGCAGCCGCCGCTGATTTCGGCGGCGATTTTCTGACGGGGATTGTGCGCATTGTGGAGCGCGCGGTGGTTGCCGCCAAGCGCGAGCAGGTGATCGGCGATTCCCATCTGGAGGAGGGCGGCGTGGCGGGAGCCGCGCGCGAAGCGCTCAACCAGGTCACGCCCAAGGCCCTGGGCATGAGCGTCGGCGGCAAAATCGGCATCGCCCGCTCTGGAGAGCACGTCGCAGTCGCCGTGTTTTTCAACATCGGCCTGGGACACCTGGATGAGGTCTGCGTCGGCCTGGGCCACCGCGCCATTTGACCGAAGCGCAAAGAGGGGGATGGGTACATGGTTCTGACCATTGCGATGGACGGCCCCGTGGGCGCGGGCAAAAGCAGCGTGGCCGACGAGGTCGCCAGACGGCTGGGGATTCTGCATCTGGATACGGGGGCGATGTACCGCGCCTTCGCCTGGCAGGCGTTAAAAGAAGGCATGGACACGGGTGATGCACAGGCACTGGCGGCGCTTACCGAGCGCACGATGCCGGAGGTGCGTTTTGAAAACGGTGCCCAGCGCACGCTGATCGGCGGAAAGGACGTGACGGACCTCATCCGCACGCCGGAGATCAGCACGGCCGCGAGCGTGGTGTCCACCGTGCCGCAGGTGCGCCGGGCCATGGTTGCCCGCCAGCAGGAGCTGGCCAGACATCAGAGCATGTTGCTTGACGGCCGGGACATCGGAACCCGCGTGCTTCCGAACGCCACCCTCAAAATCTACCTGACCGCCTCGGCCGAGGTGCGGGCACGACGTCGCTTTGACGAGCTGCAGGCCAAGGGCGATCCCTCCACCTATGAGCAGGTGCTCGCAGAGGTGCGCAGCCGGGACGAGCGCGACACCACCCGCGAAACCGATCCGCTTCGGCCTGCGGAGGACGCGCAGGTGCTTGACAGCTCGGAGATGACGCGCGAGCAGGTGGTGGAGGATGTGCTGCGCCGCGTGGCGATCCGGCAGGGCCATGCGCTGCCGGCCGAGGAGCCGCTCACGCCCATGTACAGGGCGGCGCGGGTCGTGGCGACCGTGCTGCTGACCTGCCTCTCGCCCGTGACCTATTACCATCTGGAGCGTGCGCAGCTGGATGCGCCCTATATCCTCATTGCCAATCATAATTCGCTGATGGACCCGCTGCTGGTGGCCTGGAAGTGCTACCGCTACCAGATCCGCTTCCTGGGAAAGAAGGAACTGGTCAAGAACCCTCTTTTGCGCTGGCTCTTCAAAAAGCTGCTGATGATCGACGTGGATCGCCACAACATGGACATGGCGGCGCTGCGCGCCTGCCTGAAAACGCTGCGTGAGGGCCATTCGCTGGGGGTGTTTCCGGAAGGTACCCGCCACAAGGAAGGCGTGATGGAGCACATGGAAAGCGGGATTGCCATGATTGCCCTGCGCAGCGGGGTACGGCTCCTGCCCGCCTATATCGCTGAAAAACCCAGGCTGTTCCATCGCACGCATGTCTATTATGGCCAGCCGTTCAGCGTCAAGGATATCGCTGCCCGCGGCATCAACCGCGAGGCCTGTCAGGAGATCATGGAGCGAATCCAGCAGGTTTATCTGACGCTCGAGCAGGAGCATGCCGCCACACAGGAAAAATCCGTTTGAACTTTTTTACAGATGTTAAATGATGGATATTTCCGCACCGGTTTCCACCTCCGAGCGGGCAAAGCGCTCAAAACCGTTTGCTTTCAAGCAGAATCGGGCTTTGCGGGGCCCCGGGCAGCCTGCTTTCCGCATGGATTGTGGGCTGCAGGCGAAAGAATTGTCAATTATTAATTCTTTATAAAAAGAAGGATAATTCACGCCGAACGGCGAATAGCCATCATGATATGCTTAGGAGGACGGTTTTATGCCGGTTTTGGTGGCTCGGCACGCAGGCTTCTGCATGGGGGTCAAACGTGCGGTGGATGGGGCGGTCAAGGCTGCGCAGGAAGGAAAATCCATCGTTTCCTTCGGCGAGCTGGCGCACAATCCCGAAGTCATTCGGCGGCTGAACGACATGGGCATATCCGTCATCCACGAAGTGGAAGAGGCGCGCGGCAAGGTGGTGCTCATCCGCAGCCATGGTGTGGCGCCGGAAGTCACCGAGGCCCTTCGCCGCACGGCGGACGAGGTGATTGATCTCACCTGTCCGTTCGTTTCCCGGCTGCATGATGTGGTGGCGCGTTACAGCTCCGGCGGTCTGCCGGTCATCCTGGTGGGGCAGAGTGATCACCCGGAGGTGATCGGCACCATCGGATACGGGCGCGGAAAGGTCTACACCGTCCACGACCGTGAACAAGCCGCCGCGCTGCCGGAAATGGAAAGCGCGCTGGCCGTCTCGCAGACGACCTTTCCCCACGAGCGGTGGGAGGAAATCCTGCCTGTGCTGCACAGCCGGGTGAAGAACCTCACCGTGCAGGACACCATCTGCACCGCCACGGCCCTTCGACAGAACGAAGCGCGTGAGCTGGCCGCCAAGGTGGATGCCATGCTGGTGGTGGGCGGTCTGGGCAGCGCCAATACCCGCAAGCTGTACGAAACGTGCAAGGGGATTTGCGGGCGCACCCTTTTGGTAGAGCGTGCGGCGGATATACCGCCGGGCTTTGCGAATATCCATTCGGAATCCATTGGAATTACCGCCGGCGCGAGCACGCCGGATTGGTCACTTAAGGAGGTTGTCACACGCATGACTGACAAGGAACAATTGGACCGGCAGGTTTCCACCGAGGAGGCGGAAAAGGACAGCTTTATGGCTGATGTGGAAGCGACTCTGGTCAAGATCAGGCCCGGGCAAACCGTGAAGGGCACCGTGGTGCAGATCACCGACGACGAAGTCTGTGTCAACATCGGTTTCAAGAGCGACGGGCTGATCAAGCGCGAGGACCTGGTGACGGAAGATGTCAAACTGGGCGACGAAATCGAAGTGGAGGTCGTCAAGGTAAACGACGGCGAAGGCAACGTTTTGCTGTCGCAGCGCAACATCTTGAACCGCAAGGCCTTCGCGGAGCTTGTCCAAAAGCACGAGAACAACGAGTATGTCGAGGGCGTGGGCAAAGAGGTTGTCAAGGGCGGCCTGATTTGCACGGTCAACGGCATTCGTGCCTTTGTACCTGCGTCGCAGCTCTCCAACCGCTACGTTGAAAAGATCGGCGATTTCGTGGGCCAGACCCTCAAGCTCAAGATCATCGAGATGGATGAGCAGAAGCGCCGCATCGTGGCCAGCCGCCGCGCCGTGGTGCGTGAGGAAGCCGCCGCGAAGAAGGCCGAAGCTTGGGCCCGCCTGCATGAAGGCGATATCGTGCACGGCATCGTGCGCCGCCTGACCGATTTCGGCGCCTTCGTGGATCTGGGCGGCGTGGATGGCCTGATTCATGTGACCGACCTGAGCTGGGCGCACGTCAAGCATCCTTCCGAGATCGTTTCGCCCGATCAGGAAGTGGACGTGAAGATTCTCAGCCTTGACCCCGAGCGCGAGCGCATCCAGCTGGGCCTCAAGCAGCTGCAGCCCAAGCCCTGGGATATGGCTCCCGAAAAGTATCCCGCCGGTGCCGTGGTCACGGGTAAAGTGGTCCGCATCACCACCTTCGGTGCCTTCGTGGAGCTTGAGCCCGGCATCGATGGCCTCGTGCACATCAGCCAGTGCGCCACCACCCGCATCAACAAGGTGGAGGACGCTGTCAATGTGGGCGATGTGGTCAATGTGAAGGTGCTCAACATCGATCCCGAAGCCAAGCGCATCAGCCTGAGCATCCGCGCGCTGCTGGAGCCCGAACCCGCTCCCGTTGAGGAAGCCCCTCAGCCCGCGTATGAGGATGACGGCGCGGAAGCCGTACCCGTGGATATCGAAGCGGTGGGCGCTGCGCTGGAAGCTGAAGCCGCTCAGAACGAAACCAACGAGTAATACGCCTTTGATGGCGAGCGAAAGGGTATCCGGACATTGCCGGATACCCTTTTTATGTCTGATCATCTTCCGTGTATTCCAAAATGTCGCCGGGCTGACAGTGCAGCGCCTTGCAGATGGCGTCAAGCGTGCTGAAGCGAATGGCCCTGACCTTACCGGTTTTGAGGCAAGAAAGGTTGACATTTGAAATACCGACCTTCGCAGCAAGGTCGTTCAGCCGCATTTTCCTGTCCGCCAGGACGCGGTCCAGTCGTATCACAATCATAGCGTGTGGTCCACCTCGTCCTGCAAATGTATGCCGTAGTGAATGATATAGGCGGCGACGAAAAAAGGAATGCTGTTGAGAAGTCCAGCAGGCAACCGGGAACCGGTGGAAATGAACATCTGGCTGTCGGAAAAGAGGTTTGCAAGGGAACAGATGCCGAGCTTGAGAAGGGGAGAAAAAACGGCGGCAAAGAATTGCAGCAGACCGTAGCGAAGCAGGCAGATGGCGTTTTGTTCCGTGAAGATTTCTCCGCAGCTGACGTTGGCAAACACGCGGCTGAGAAACCAGACGGCGGCAAGCAGCGGGAGCACCTCGCAGGCATACAGGAGGAAAAGCGCGACCTGCGAGATCAAATCCATTCCGTTTTCGCCATTGGATCGTATCACAACGCTGTCTGCCATGCTTACGACAGGGCCGCTCAGGCCGGCGGATGGTTCTTCCAGGGCACAGACGGCCGTTTCAAAAGAGCTTTCGCTGGTCTGAAGGCGAAACCTCTGCCGTCCTGTCAGGCTGGGAAGAAGGCCGAAGACCATGAAGAGCATGAGCAGATAGCAAGCAAATTTGGACACCCGGGCAGCGGAGATGGCAAAGCGCTTGTCGATAAACCTGTTCAAGATTCTCATAAAATCACCTCGTGGATATTCTATCAGAATAATATCGGTATTACAATAATTAATTAACGATTAACATTAAATTACGTCTAAAATGGAAAGCGGAGGCATGCCAATTCCTTTTGAGGAAAATCGTTGCAAATCCAAATGTCCTGTGTTATAATACTGGAAACTGATGGTCAATCAGGTCTATCTTACGCTGTCCAAATCCACCTGAGTGAAAAGAGGTTCTCGTGCGTTACGCGATGCTTTTGAAGCCGCATCCAAATGTTCGATATCGCCAATCCCTGCAAAAGCTGGCATTGATCGAACTGGAATGCATTCTTAATGCTTGGAATGTTGACTGCAAACAGCCAAGGGTGGAGAATCTGGCGAACGAGCCTTTTTTAGTATTTGAAGCGCAGGAGATGGAGGAAGCGGCCTGGCGGGCGGTTTCCGCTCATTCGGCCATCTGTTTGGCTGCACGACTGCGGGATGACGGCGCTTTGCTGCCCATCCGGCGAATCCCCACCGGCTGGATGCCGGACGATCTGCCCCACGTGCTCAAATACAAAGGGAAAACCAATGCGGATTTTACGTATCTGATGCTGCACTGCGCCAGGGCCGCGTCCGCTTTTGCGCGTGAAGAGGGAACCCTGCGCGTGCTGGACCCCATGTGCGGAAAAGGCACTACGCTGATGTGCGCCGTGTGCGAGAATTGCGAAGCAGTCGGCGTAGATACGGATGCCAAGGCGATTCGGGAAGCGGAAAACTATCTGGAACGATCGCTGAAACTACACCGCGTCAAGCATCGGCATACAACGGGGGCGTTGACCCTGCCGGGCAGCGCAAGCGCCAGATGGAGCGAATATGCCCTTGCGCCGGACGCGCAGGCCATGCGTGAAAAGCCCCTTACCTTGCGCATGATTCATGGGGATGCGGGCGCGCTTGATGCGTTGGTCCGTCCGCAGAGCTGTCATCTGGCGGTATGTGACCTGCCCTACGGCGTGCAGCACGCGCCCAGGGAAGGCGGGGGAATCTCCTCTCTTTCGCGGCTTGTAGAACGAGTTTTGCCGGGATGCGTCCATGCGCTTAAGCGCGGCGGAGCGGTGGCCTTTGCCTTCAACCTCAACACGCTGCGCCGCGCAGAGGTTGCCGCACAGATGGAAAAGGCGGGGCTGGAAGTGATGAGCCGCCCGCCCTACGACGACTTTTCCCACTGGGTGGAGCAGGCGGTAGACCGCGATGTGGTGATTGCACGCAAGGCGTGACCGCCGCCACCCGGCCGGAACAGACCAGGTTTTCGTTGATTGTTTAAGGAGGGTTCACATTGCAGAACGCACAGCTGCAAGCGATGACGGTTGTTCAGCTGCGAAAGCTTGCCAAGGAAAACGGCGTGAAATTGAGCGCCGGAATTGATAAATCCGGAATCGTTGCGCGCCTGTCGGAGGCGCTGCCCGATGAACCTGCTGCTCAGCCGGCTCCTGTGGAACAGCCATCCGCTGCTCGGCCGGCTCCGGCGGAACAGCCTCAGGCGCTGCAAGAGACGGATAATCCTGCTCCGAAAGCGGAAAAGGAGGAAGCGCCTCATACCGACACGCAGGAGAAGCTCCAGGAAGCTCCTCTCTCTGCGGACGTAACCGCGGTTTCGCCCGGAAGCTCTGGTTTCCGGCCCTGGAACAATCCCCAGGAGCAGGGCGGATTCCGTCCGGTTTACCGCCAGGCATGGCAGGCACGCAGCACGGCGCGTGAGACCGCACCGGCGCCCGCCTGGCAGCAGCGGGCCGGCGGCACGGTCAACCGCTTTGGTCCGCCCGCGCGACCGGCTCCCGCGAGACAGGAGGAGCCCCAGGAGCAGCACCGGCAAGTGCCGGAGTATACCCGCCCGGCACCTCAGGAGAACGTGCCCAAGCTGGACGGATACCGGCTGGGCTACCGCGCGGCTCCGCAGCGCAACTCCTATCAGAACCGCGGCGAATATGGCGCGCGTGAACAGAACTACGGAGGATACCAGCAGCGCGGCGGAAATTACCAGCAAGGCGGATACCGACCCTCCGGCGGCTATGGCTATCAGCAGCAGCGCGGCTTCCAGCCCCCTGCCTCAGAGGCCAACTATAACGACTCGCTGTACCGCATGGCGCGCGATCCGCAATTTGCCGCCCAGGTCGAAGAAGGACAGCTCCCCGACCTGCTGAAGGTGCAGGAAAGCGAGCCGGCCAGCGGTATTCTGGAGATCCTGCCGGATGGATACGGCTTCCTGCGCGGGCATACGCTGTTGCCAGGCAAAAAAGACATCTATGTTTCCATGGCGCAGATCCGCCGCTTTGGGCTGCGCACGGGCGACTTGGTGGAAGGTACGGCCCGCACCCAGCGCGACAGCGACAAATTCGCCGCCCTGCTCACGGTGGACCGCCTCAATGGGCATGAACCCGAAGAAAATTCGAATCGGCTGTCCTTTGACCAGCTGGTGCCGGTCTATCCCAATCGGCGCATCGTTCTGGAAAGCGAGCAGGATCAATCCGACATGGCCATTCGGCTTGTGGACCTGATCGCGCCCATCGGCTTTGGCCAACGCGCCATGATTGTCGCGCCGCCCGACAGCGGTCGGCTGCTGATGCTCAGGGACATCTGCCGCGCCATCAAGCGCAATGATGCCGAGGCGGAGGTGCTGATGCTGCTGATCGATATTGCGCCGGAAGAAGTTACGGAAATCCGCGAGTCAGTGGATGCGGAGGTCTTTGCCTCCACCTTTGCCGACGCGCCCGAAACGCAGACGCGCGTGAGCGAAACCATGCTGGAACGCGCCGAGCGGCTGGTGGAGGATGGTCGGAACGTGGTGATCCTTCTGGACAGCCTCACCAAGCTGACGCGCGCTTATCAGGCGGCGCTGGTGCAGGGCGGGCGTCCCATGACCAATACCGTCACCCCTGCGGCGCTGGTGCGTCCCAAGCGCTTTTTCGGCGCGGCGCGCAACACCCGCGATGCCGGAAGCCTGACGGTGGTGGCCACCATCGCGGTGGAAACCGGCTCTCGCGTGGATGATATCATCTATGAGGAATTCAAGGGAACGGCAAATATGGAGCTGTTCCTCTGCCGCCACCAGGCCAGCGATCCGGTCTACCCGATGATCGACCTGCAGCTCAGCGGTACCAAAAAGGACGACATGCTCCTGAGTGATCAGCAGAAGGAAGGTCTGCGCGCAATTCGTAAGGTGCTGGCCTCCACCACCAACGGGGAAGCCGTGGTACAGCTGATTGACATGATGCAGAAAACCCGCTGCAATGCGGACCTGCTCAACCGCCTGCAGGACTGGATTGCCCTGTGGGAGAAAAGCGGCTACCTGAAACGTTGAAAATGTCCTGTTTTTTGCAGGCCCCGCCAGTTTCTCAGGGCGGGGCATTTATTTTTACATTCCCCTTGTGTGTGTATTCTTGACGCAATGCGGATAACATGCTATTGTATGAAGCTGGGTACAAGTTTTTATCCCGAAGGTAACGAGGTGTAAGAATGACGGACAACCATTCCGGCACAAGAAACCGCGCCCGGCGCAGCGAGCGGGTGCAGCATTTCTATGCGGCGCGGACGTTTTCGGATGAGGAGATCAGAAGCGAAGAACAGTCCGTTGCCGGGCAGGCGGAGGAGCAGGAGAGCATCTCTGCGCAGCAGCCCCCTTTGAGCGCGGCGGCGGGAGAGCCCTATGCTCCCAACGAGCCTCAGGAGGAAAGCTGGGCGGGCTATGCGCCCAATGAGACGCCGGCCGCCGGTGAGCAGCCGGACCAGGGCGCAGCCGGTGAAGAGCAGCAGATTGATTTCTCCGCCTACTACCGCAGAGACAGCGGAGCCGTGGACGGCGAGGCGTCGGAGCCTGCCTTTGCCCCGCCCCTGAAGCTGGAGTACACTGAGGATCAGCCCTGGAATGAATCGCCTCAGCAGGAGCCGCAGAGCAATGTCTATCGCCCGCGGGAAGCCACCTGGGCCGATGCCGAACGGCGCGATGTCCTCGCGGCGGATGGCGTGGGCTATCAGGTGCGGGAGGAAAGCGACGCTCCGGGCAGACGCAGGCGCCGCAGGCGCGCGCTGCGAAATGTGCTAATTGCCCTGGGCGTGCTGGTTGTGCTGGCCGGCGGAGCCTGGGCGTTCCGCGAGCCTATCGTGGAATGGCTGGACCAAAGCGGCATCGTACCTGCTGTCAGCGAAGAGCCCTTTACCGCCGTGGTGACGCCGCAGCCCATCGAGGGATATGACGCGGCGCCCGCCGTGGAGATTGCGGACAGCACGCGCACGGCCATCAGCAAGCTGAGCGGCACCGTACAGATGGACATATGCGCCGCAACGGATACGCATGTGCTCACCAGCAACCTCAGGCCGGACGGCACGTATGATTTCTACCTGTTTACCGCGGCCGAGGGACGGCTGCTGTGCTATTTTGACGGCCTGAGTAAGGAGGGCATGTTCCCGCAGGCTTTCGGCGGCTTCTATGTGGACCAGGAGCCCTATCTGGTGGCGGCCAACGGGTCGGCGTTGATCCGGCTGGATGATCTCGAAACGACCTACGGCCGGAAGCTGCGCCTGCATCCCATGTATAACGGCTGGTCCATCATTGAAGGGGTGGATGACGGCAGCGCCAACTATATCAGCGCGGCCGGACAAATGCTCAGCACCCTGTGGTTTGCCCGCGCGTTTCCCTTTACGGGACAGTATACCGTGGCCTATGTGGATACCGGCAGCACGGCGGACAGCGACCAGCGCTACCTGCTCTATGTGCTGGGACAGGACGGAACCATGAGCCGCTGGCTGGCAAAGCCCGGCATGGATGACCTGGTCGCCTCGGCATGCGGCGTGGCCTACATGGACTCCGGCGAAATCTATCTCTTGCCTGACACGTCCGCCCCGCTTGCCGTGTCGCCGCAGGTCGACGCCTATCTGGATTGCGACGCGCTGGTCGTCAAGGACGCGGAGAGCGGCAAGTATGGCCTGTTTGTGCAGGGCGAACAGCATTATGATTTCATTTACGATAGCATCCGCCCGGTGGAGAGCGACATCCAGTGGGATGCAAGGACCATCAGCGGCCAGAATGGCACGTTCACCGTCCATGCGGTGACGGGGGCGGCCTATCCGCAGCCGCTTTCGCATTCCTTTGTGCTGGAGCGGGACGGACAGAGCGAATACGTTGCGCTCTCCACCCAGTCGTGCTACCCCATCCGTCTGGAAGGCGAGTTCTGAAAGAGAGGGATCCGGCGATGAAACGGTATGTGGCGCTGTTGCTGGCGCTTATGATGGTGCTGGGCACGGCATCGGCACAGGAGGCCGAAATGACCGCGCAGGGCGTGACGGTCGTGCGCAACCATGTGGAGGAAACGGTGGGGCACCAGCAGATTGTGGTGGATTATCCCACCTTCAGCTGCGAGGACGCACAGCTGGAACTGTTTTTGACAGATCAGATCACCGCGCCGATTCAGGCCCTGCAGCGCAGGGGGCAGATGGCGGAGGACGCGGCCTACGCCGACGGCGGAATGGATGAGATCCGCGGCGGTTACAATGTGTCGCTGGATTTCCCAGGCCTGCTTTCCGTGGAAGCCACGGTGCGCAACCGTGCCGTGAATGCCCAGACGGCCACGACGGAGTTTTTCTACCTGCTGGTGGATCTGGACAAGCAGCTGTGCGTGACCGTGAACGATCTGTTTGAAGAGCCCGAGGATGAGGTGAAAGCGGTGCTCCAAAGCGCCGTTTACGCCCGTACAAGCACGCAGGAAGGGTTTGCGGTTGCCTCGGAAGCGGAGGTGCCGATGCCCAAGTCCTATTATGTGGCAGCTCCGGCTTTCCGCCTGCTCTATGCCCCCGGGCAGCTTACCAGCGAAGCGGTCGTGGTGGATATACCATGGGAAGAGCTGGATCTGACGCCTTCCGCGCTCCTGACCGGCGAGGATGTCCAGACGGCTGCAACCGCCACACCGATTTCGCAGACGCCAACCCCCCTGACGACGGTTACGCCCGCCCCGCCGGCTACGCTGGACCCCAATTTCTCCCTGGCGCCGGTTGTTACTCCCACGCCCATGCCCCTGGCGGGGAATGACGCCATCACCGTGGATGTGCTCACCCATGGCCTGTGGAAGCCTTTGGGGACCGACGGCGAGGTCTACTATCAGTTTACGGCGGACGGCAAGTTGCTCACCGTGACCGTAACCGACTACACCGTGACCGACAGCGTGCTTTCCAGCGATGTGCTCAATGGCACGCTGGATATCGGAAGCGACAGCGCCTTTACCCTGCGCGGAGAAAACGGCGAGCTGAGCGGATATGTGCTCAACCGTCAGGGCGAGAGCGTGGCTCCGGAGGAATTCGTAACCCCCACGCCCACCCCTGTCCCCACGCCTACGCCGAGCCCCACGCCGACTCCGACCCCCACGCCCACGCCCACGCCCACCCCGAGTCCCACGCCGACCCTCTCGCCCTATCAGCAGGCGGTGCAGCAGGCGCCCAGCCTGGCAAACCTGAGCGACGCCGCGTTTGAAAAGGCGCAGACGCTGCCGGTATACTGTGCGCCGGGTGAAGAGACCTACCGCGTGGAGGGCGCGCAGGTGGATACGGATGATAGCGTGCTCATCTATGGCGTGGAAAACGGATGGGTGCTGGTGAGCTACACCATCGGCAACGGTTCCCGCGGACGCATGGGTTATATCAAGAACACCACGCTGGCAGACGCGGAGAACGTAGCCAAGCTGGGCTTCTGCTCCGTGCCGCTCACCCTGGCCAGCGATTGCGATGGCACGGATGATCCGCTCTACGGCAAGGAAACGCTGACCTCGCTCAAGGCGGGCGATCAGGTGACGCTGCTGGCCTTTATGGGCGATGAATGGGCGTATGTGCAGATCGGGCTGGAAGGGCGCGTGTGCCGGTTGTTTATCCCGCGTTCGGCGCTGGCGCAGAACTGACCGCAGAGAGGAATGACACCGTTGGACCGAAAGGATGAGATCATCCGGCTGCAGATGGATGTGATCAGCCAGATGACGCGCAGCAACCTGCGCCGCATCGCGGATGATCTGTGGAGCGGCCAGGCTGCGCCGCCTGCCCCGTCCGCTGCCCCGCAGCCGGAAACGGCTGCGGGCAAAGACGAAGGTCTGTCGCAGACGCCGCCCGCTGAAACGCTGGAGGATTTGCGGCGGGAGCTGGAAGGCTACATCGGCCTAACCGCTGTCAAACGCGAGGTTGAAAGCCTGATCAATCTGGTGTCGGTGCAGAAACTGCGCAGGCAAAATGCCCTTCCTGTGAGCGACCTGTCGCTGCACATGGTGTTTTCGGGCAATCCCGGCACCGGCAAAACGATGATCGCCCGCCTGATGGCGCGCGTGTACCGGTGCCTGGGCATCCTGTCCAAGGGACAGCTGGTCGAGGTGGACCGCGGCGGCCTTGTAGCCGGGTATGTGGGACAAACCGCGATCAAGACCGGAGAGGTTATCCAGAAAGCGATGGGCGGCGTGCTGTTCATCGATGAGGCGTATGCCCTGACCGACCGGGGCGGAAGCGACTACGGCCAGGAGGCCGTCGATACGCTGCTCAAGGCCATGGAGGACCACCGCGAGGACCTGGTGGTTATCGTAGCGGGGTACACGGAGCCCATGGAGCGTTTCATTCATTCCAATCCCGGACTGGAAAGCCGGTTCAACCGGTTCCTGCATTTCCCGGATTATACGGCGCAGGAGCTGGCGGACATCTTTGAAATGCGCTGCCAGAGCAGCGGGTACAGGCTGGCGGATGACGCGCATCAGCCCCTGCTGGACCTTCTGCAGCGGGGAAGCGCGGACCCCAAGGGATTTGGCAACGCGCGCGGGGCGCGCAACCTGTTTGAACGCGCGGTGAGCGCTCAGGCCAACCGCCTGGCGCGGGAGCCGCAGGTCACCCGCGAAACGCTGATGCTGCTGACAGCCGATGACCTGCGCGCCGCCGGGGGGCAAGACGATTCTTTGGAAAAATAAGCGATATCTGTTCCGCGTGCGCCTGGAAAGCGCACGCGATTTCTTTTTATAGCAAGGTTGACAAATGTACAACTCTCTGCTACAATGCGGGTAGACACAGGTAATACAAACGCGGAGTTGAAACCGGAACAGGAAAGCGATCCCTATTTCAAAAAGAGGTGAATCCATGCGGACCGCAACAGTATTCAACTTTCTGATCGAGGCAACGCTGGCCGGCAGCGTCATGATTCTGCTCATGCTGCCGGTTCGGCGCTTTTTGCGCTCCAAACTCACCAGCCGTCTCCTTTGCTTTGCTTGGCTGCTGGTAGCGCTGCGCCTGCTGTTCCCTGTCTCTTTGCCCAATCCCATGATGAACGAGCTGCGTCCCGCCTTTTCGGAAGACTTCGGTGTGAGGCCGATCGCAGAGCAGGTGCGGGTACGCAGCGCAGACGCGGTCGTGGAGCTCGCCATGACGGTCGAGGCACAGGGCGGAACGGAGGCAGCAGGGCTTGCGGATGACCTGTGGGCCGCTCGCACGGACATCCGCAACGGGCGCATGGCGGAGCGGCTTCTGGCTGCCTATGCCGCCGGGGCGCTGGCTGTGGCGGGGTGGATGACGTGGCGGAACATGCGTTTTCTGCTTGCGCTGCGGCGTGGGCGAGTAGAGGCGCTTGGCGGCGAAAGGCTCGCGCGCTATCGGGAGCTGTGCAAACGGCGCGGGGTTCGGCCTCTGCCTGTCTATTGGGTCGACCCATTGCCAAGCGCCTGTCTGGTAGGGGTCTTCAGGCCCTACATCGCGCTGCCTCTCCTGCTCAAAGACGAGGACTTTCTTGCGGTGCTCACGCATGAGCTGTGCCATAAGAAGGCTGGAGATCCGTGGTGGGGACTTGTGCGCAACCTGTGCTGCGTGATTCACTGGTTCAATCCGCTGGTGTGGCTGGCCGCGAGGCTGTCCCGAAGCGATCAGGAGATGGCCTGCGACGAGCGCGTCATTCGGCCCATGAACGATGAGGAGCGTATCCGGTATGCCAGCGCGCTGGCCCAGAATGCCGCGCGGCGCTGTGCCCCGGAAACGGTTGTGCTGGCTACGGGCATGACCATGAAGGGCAGACACATCAAACGCCGCGTCCGGGCCATTGTGGACGGCCGGGCAGCGCTGCGGTGGCTGTGCGCCGCAGCGCTTGCAGTCTCCTGTGCGGGGACGCTGTTTGCTTTTGCCACGTCGGAGCTACATCAGCCTCTTGCCGAACCGGTGATTCCCCAATGGGAGGGACCGGCGTTGGAAAGGCGCGCCGTCACTACGCCGCAGGAGGCCGAAACCTATGCAAAGGAGCTCCTTTCCTCCGCTTCATGGCTAAATGCGGACTCCTACCGTCTTGATGAGCTGGAGTGGCAGGTACTGGAGGGAGAAGAAGCGGGGATGTGGCATGTGCATGTCTGGCCGCCGCAAGGGGAAGAAGGCGGGCTGTTTACGCTCGGCTTTGACACGGAGGGCCGAATCTGGGAAGTCGAGGACATGGCAGCTACCGGTGCGCTCAATCGGAACAAAACCCCCGCCAATCCCTCCTACACCAGCGATGACGAGTACAGCGCCATCATTTTTGACTTTGCACATCGCTTCGCGGATCAGGTCCTGGGAGAAGGGTTTGACACCCTCGCCATCGCTGGAGATGCCTGGCGGGGAGGGGAGCGCTGCGTGACCCTGAGCTACACCATGGCTCAGTCCGGGTGCGAGGGAACGCTGTCGATTCAGATGTCCCCACAAATGCGGGTATTTCAACTGAGCCGGAGGAACGTGGGGGAGGAAGATGTGGAGCGCATCCAGGCAAGCAACGCGGCATGGGAGGTCCTCCGGGAAACGCTGCTGGACCGCGCGCTGGAAGGCGCACAGGGCGTTGAGGCGGATTTCCGGCCACTGGCGGAACTTGACCCGGAAATGAAGGAACTTGCAAATCAGGCCTGTGAAGTCCTCGTGGGCACGTTTGGCTATTCTTTTGCGGACGCAGACCGCTTTGTATACGCGGCCATGGAACAGGATGCAACGATGTTTCTGATTTTCCATGATGCGGCTTATCCCGAATGGAACTATGTCATGATGCCCTTTGATGAAGCAAGAACCCCCTTTACCTCCCGGCTGGGCTCTCACGCAAAAGAGGAGGGCATCCGCCTCCTGTGGTACCGCGTGGAGGAAGAAGGCTGGTTCGTGCGCTGGCAGGCGGAGGACCGGGATGCCTTTGTTCGCAATGCCATTGATTACCGCTATGAAATCCCTTTTACGGATGAAAAGAAGGCGGATATCCGTGCGGGGCGGCTCAGCGTGGCTCAGACCATTCAGGCCACCTTCGAAGCCTACTACGGGCCGGAAAGCCAGTGGAGCGACGCGCTTTGCAGCTGGCGTGATGCGACGCTCATGCGCTTTGACCCCCAGTAAAAAACTTTCCGGAAAGAGTGTCTTTCGGGGTTGACAGCTCAAGAGATATTGGTTATAATGCAGATGGTTAGAAAATACTAACCATCTGCCGGGAAGTAGCCGATCCTTGCAGACAGGACCATTGGGTGAGTCCCCTCACCCCCTCCAACAAGCAAGAGGCCCGGCCCCTACAAGGGGCGGGGCCTTTTGTTTTGTCCTGAACGCAAGAGCTGAAATGACAAAAACCCATCAAATTTTTGCGCAACCACTTTTTACAAAGGAAAAGATGTGCTATACTATACTTGTATGTGTCCGCATCACACACTATGTTGGAACAGGAGGATACAATCAATGCAATATTCAAGAGAAGTCGAGGAAATGGTATGCGTCAAAAAGGGCCCCAACCATGGCCCCGCTCCCATCCCCGAAGAGGGCAAGTGGGTGCAGAGCCGCGAGATCAAGGATATCAGCGGCCTGACGCACGGCATTGGCTGGTGCGCTCCCCAGCAGGGCACCTGCAAGCTGACCCTCAACGTTAAGGAAGGCATCATCCAGGAAGCGCTGGTGGAGACCATCGGCTGCAGCGGCATGACGCACTCTGCCGCCATGGCCGCCGAGATCCTGCCCGGAAAGACCGTGCTGGAGGCCCTCAATACCGACCTGGTTTGTGACGCCATCAATACCGCCATGCGCGAGCTGTTCCTGCAGATCGCCTACGGCCGTACCCAGAGCGCCTTCAGCGAGGGCGGCCTGGTCATCGGCGCGGGCCTGGAGGACTTGGGCAAGGGCCTGCGCAGCCAGGTCGGCACCATGTACGGCACCCTCAAAAAGGGCGTGCGTTACCTGGAGATGGCCGAGGGCTATGTGCTCAAGCTGGCCCTGGACAAGGACCATGAGGTCATCGGCTACCAGTTCGTGCACCTGGGCAAGATGATGGAAGCCATCAAGAAGGGCGTCGATCCCAAGGAAGCCTACGAAAAGAACGTCGGCACCTACGGCCGTTTCGCCGAGGCTGCCGAGTACATCGACCCCCGTCATCAGTAATCCGAATTTGTTAAGAGGTGAGTGAAAATGGCTACTTTTGAAGGATACGAAAGAAGAATCGGCAAGATTGAGGGCGTCCTCAAGCAGTACGGCTTCACCGATCTGGATTCGATGGCGCAGTTTGTAAAGGACAAGGGCGTCGATGTGGACGGCATCGTGCGTGGCGTGCAGCCCATCGCTTTTGAAAATGCTGTGTGGGCCTATACGCTGGGCGCCGCCATCGCCCTCAAGAAGGGCTGCAAGACCGCTGCCGAGGCTGCTACCGCCATCGGCGAGGGCCTGCAGGCATTCTGCATCCCCGGCTCCGTGGCCGATCAGCGCGCCGTGGGCCTGGGACATGGCAACCTGGGCGCCATGCTGCTGAGCGAAAAAACCAAGTGCTTCGCCTTCTTGGCCGGCCATGAGAGCTTCGCCGCCGCCGAGGGCGCCATCGGCATCGCCCGCACCGCCAACAAGGTGCGCAAGGAGCCCCTGCGCGTGATCCTCAACGGCCTGGGCAAGGACGCGGCCTACATCATCAGCCGCATCAACGGCTTCACCTACGTGCAGACCCAGATGGACTACAAGACCGGCGAGGTCAAGATCGTCAAGGAAACCGCCTACTCCGACGGCGAGAAGGCCAAGGTCCGCTGCTATGGCTGCGATGACGTAACCGAGGGTGTGGCCATCATGCGCCTGGAGGACGTCGATGTGTCCATCACCGGTAACAGCACCAACCCCACCCGCTTCCAGCATCCCGTGGCTGGCACATACAAGAAGTGGGCTGTCGAGAACGGCAAGAAGTACTTCTCCGTGGCCTCCGGCGGCGGCACCGGCCGCACCCTGCATCCCGACAACATGGCCGCCGGCCCCGCCAGCTATGGCATGACCGACACCATGGGCCGCATGCACTCCGATGCGCAGTTCGCCGGCTCCTCCTCCGTACCTGCGCACGTGGAGATGATGGGCCTCATCGGCATGGGCAACAACCCCATGGTCGGCGCGACCGTGGCTGTGGCCGTTGCCATCGAGGAAGTCAGCAAGTAAATATCCGCATGCAAAAAGAGCCTATCCTTCAGGATGGGCTCTTTTTGCGCGTGTTCAACCCGGATGGGACACGCGGGATTCAACGGCTGCTTCGAATACAGCGGCTTACAGGCATAGCCGCCCGTTTTCGATCAGCGTCTGACCGTCCGCCGCCAGCGTGGCGCCGGTCATGATCAGGTCGTAATGGCACGCGGCCTTGACTGAGCCGCCCAGTGTGATGCTGGTTCCGATGCCGATGTGGACCGAGCCCTCCACGCCCTCGTCCTCAAGCATGAAGCCCATAAACGAGCAGCACGGATTCATACCCACGCCCAGCTCCGCGATGTTGAATACGTTGGGGTCATTTCGGGAAAGCAGGTCGTTTTGCAGGAGACGCGCCTGCTCTCCGCCCGTCATGGACACGATGAAGCCGTTTCTGACTTCGCAGCGGACCGGCTCCTTCAAAACGCCGATGCCAAGGTAGGGCACGCTCGCGTCCGCCACGATGCGCCCGTTGGCCGTTCCCTCCAGCGGAGAGACGTTGGCCTCAATCGTGGGAATGGTGGAGAACTGTCCCTTTTCCACCACGCCGTAGAGCGCGTTGCCCCTGCGTCCTTTCGCGCTGAAGGAAAGATCGGTGCCCTGCGGCGTTGTCAGGGTAACGCAATCGCTCCCCGCCAGCGCGGCGGCCATGGCGCGGCAGCGCGGAGCAATGGCGCGGAAATCCGCCCGGATGCCGCCGCGAACCAGCATTTCGTCGGTAAACTGGGTCAGCACCAGCCCACGGGCTCCCGCTGCCGTTGCCTCCTTTACCGCGTGCGTATGGGTGATGGAGCGGCTGACCGCACAGAGGAACACATCCGAGGCGCGCATGGCTGCTGCGATGGCAGCGGGCGGCTCCTGTCCGTCCAGTTCGCGCGGGGTCATCAGCACGATGGTCGCCTCAGCCCCCGCGGCATATACGGCGGCGGCCAGGCTCTCCGCAATGCCCGTTTTGGAATGCTCCGCGATGATAAGCGCCTGCTCTCCCGGCTGAACGCCTGCACATGTATTCACAACCGTGGATGCGCCCCGGCTCATCCGTAAATCGTACATGGCTGAATCCTCCCATTTGGCTTGATCTTTCTCTATTATACGGCGGACCGACAGACCTTTCAAGAAGAAGAAAAGCGGCGTTTGATTCTGTTCAAACGCCGCATGCCGTGCTATAATGGATGCCGGACGGAAAGGAGCATCTGGTCTATGAGCCGTTTGGGAGATTTGCTGCGCACCGAACGCCTGCGCAGAAACATGACGCTGAAGCAGGTCGCCAAAATCGGCGGCGTCAGCGAGGGGTATCTCAAGGATGTGGAGGAAGGCCGGCGCATCATCGCCGACGATCAGGCGCGGCGCATCCTTAAAAAAATCGGATTGAAGGAACATAACGAGGAAGGCTTTTCCCTAGACGACATCGCCGCGACGGTTGATCTGGAAACCGTCGCGCCCAAGCCCGCGCCCCGGCCGGCGCAGCAGCAGCGCCAGGCGGAGAAACCTGCCGAGAGCGAAGCCGTCTATCAGAGCGACAAGCCGGTATCCGGCGGCGTATGGCTGGATGCGCTGACCAGCGTACTCAAGCGTGTGCCGGTGTACAACGCCGTGCTCAAAGAGGTGGATCATCGCCTGCTACCCGTGATGGACGGCCGCATCGAGGGAGCCGCACCGGACAAGGTCTTTTATCTCGTGGCTCCGGATGACAGCATGCGCGGCTTTCGCATCCTGCGCGACGACCTGTGCCTGATCGTTCCTTCCGGCAGTCCCATCGACGGGGCGGTGATGCTGGTAGAGCATAACCAGCACCGCTATCTACGCAAGGTCAAGAAGCTCGACGCGCTGAGCGTGCTTCTGCAAAGCTACGACCGCGAATACGCTGCGGAAACCTGTTCCCTGCCGGATGTAAGCTTCCTGGGGCGGGTGGTGAAGGTAGAGTTTTCCATCTGATATTTAGCCCAGAGCCACATCCAGCACCATCATCACAAGAAAGCCCAGCATCACGCTTAACGTCCCGGTATGGCTGTGCTCGCCCAGATTGGCTTCAGGGATCAGTTCTTCCACCACCACGTAGATCATCGCACCTGCGGCAAAGGCCAAAAGCCACGGCATGATGCCGGTCACAGCGCCCGCGGCCAGCACGCCCAGCACGCCCGCAATGGGCTCGACAATGCCGCTAAGCGCCCCGTAGACAAAGCTGCGCGTGTTGCTCAGGCCCTCTTTTTTCAAAGGGAGGGAAATCGCGGCGCCTTCGGGGAAGTTTTGCAGCGCCATGCCCAGAGAAAGCGCCAACGCGCCGGAAAGGGACATGGCGCTGCTTTCGCCCGCCAGCCCGAAAGCCAGGCCCACCGCCAGCCCTTCGGGGACGTTGTGCAGTGTAACCGCCAGCACCAACATGGTGGTACGCGCCAGAGAGCTTTTCATTCCCTCCGGCTCGCTGCTTCCGGGATGCAGGTGGGGGAGCAGACGGTCCAGCACGAGCAGAAACGCTGCGCCCAGCACGAAGCCGCCAGCTGTGGGAATCCAGGCAGGCGAACCCGCATTTTCCGCCATTTCCATGGCTGGAATCAGCAGCGACCACACCGAAGCGGCGATCATCACGCCGGCGGCGAAGCCCAGAAAGGCCCGCTGCATGCCGTGCGGAATATCCTTTTTGAATAAGAAAACCGTGGCGGCTCCCAGCGCAGTGGCCAGAAAGGTGAACATCGTGCCCAGAAAAGCCAGAGACACAGGGGACATCTGTAAAAAACCTCCTTAAAATGCAATAGGGGATTGCATTTCTTTATATGATAGCATAAAATAACGCCTGTGAAACCACAAATGCCTCAGGAGGCGCACAAAACCATGTCGAGCGATTCCCGTATGCAGACCGTGAAGGACTATGCCATGCTGACCGTTGGTACGCTGCTGATTGCGCTGGGCGTGTACTTCTTCAAATTCCCCAACAATTTCTCCACCGGCGGCGTCAGCGGCATTTCCATTATACTGGCGCATTACGCACCGAATTTGTCGGCGGGCGCGTTTGTGTTCATCATCAATATGCTGCTGCTGGCGCTTGGGTTTGCGGTGTTTGGCCGGTCCTTCGGATTTCGCACGGCGTATGCCAGCCTGCTGCTGTCCTGCGTCACATGGGGTCTTGAATTCATTGTTCCCATGGATGCGCCCATGACCAGCCAGCCTCTGCTGGAACTGGTTTTTGCCGTGGCGCTGCCAGCGGTGGGCAGCGCGATTCTCTTCAATATTCAGGCTTCCAGCGGCGGAACCGATATCGTGGCCATGATCCTCAGGCGGCATACCAACGTCAACATCGGAAACTGCCTGATGTGCGTTGACTTTTTGATTACCGTCATGGCCTGCGTAGCCTTTGGCATGGAAACCGGCTTGTTCAGCATTTTGGGCCTGGTGCTCAAATCCGTGATCGTGGACATGGTGCTGGAAAACATCAAGGTGCACAAATGCTTCCAGATCATCACCGAAAAACCATCAGAAATCGTGCATTTCATCGTGACGGTGCTGGGACGCGGCGCAACCGAGCTGCATGGCGAGGGTGCCTTTACGCATGAGCACAAAACCGTCATCCTGACGGTGGTAAATCGCTACCAGGCCATTAAGCTGCGCCAGTATACGCGCGAGATTGATCCGCACAGCTTTGTGCTCATCACCAACTCCACCGAGATTATCGGCAAGGGCTTCCGGGGGCTGATGTAAAGGCTCCCGGCTGCGGCAATTCGCCGATAAAGCGCTCAAGCAGGCTGTTGACGGCCTCGGGCGCGTCGGTGTTTGCGTTATGGCCTGCATGGGGAACCCACGCCAGCGGGATGCCCGCCTTTCGGTGCCAGGCGCGGTTGTAGCGCACGCATGAACCGGCCCGGTCCTTTTCCCCGCAGATCAGCAGCGCCGGACAGGGAATGCGGTATCCAAGGTTGGCTTCCATCGCTTCGGCCAGCATGCGGTATCCATGCCCGGCCAGGCTTGCGTACCGTTCCTGATGTCCGTCATAGGTCCGCATCATGTCGCTCATCAGCCTGCGTCCGTATTCGGTTGCGGCGACACCTGCCGTTCCCCATCGAAGCAGAAGTTTCCACGGGATGATCCGGTAGAGCGGCTCCATTCTTTTCAGAAGCCAGATCTCCGAGCCGGTGGTATAGCTCCTTTGCAGCGGGGCGGAGTCGATGGCCACAAAGCCCTTGATTCTGTCGGGATACAGCTCGCAATAGGCTTGCCCTACGTATCCGCCCATGGACTGGCCGACGAGGACGGGGTATTCGATGCCTTGCGCACGGAGAATTTCCTCCAGCCAGCGCGCCTCATCCATCAGGCTGAAGGAAAGCGCAAACGGCCAGGAGGCGGCATGGCCCGGCGCATCCCACACAAGCACGTTGTACCTGTTTTCAAACTGCGCGGTCTGCCTCTCAAACAGCCTGTGATCGGCTGTCAGCCCCGGCAGAAACACCAGCGTTAAGCGATTGCTGCTGATGCTTTCGGAAAGCCAGAAATGAATTTTGCCGTTTGCGGTGTTATGAATGCTTTCCCGCATAGACCATCCCTCCCATGCCCAAAAGCCCGGCGCACCGTCAAATCCGGCGCGTCGGGCCTTTTCTAAAGCCTAGTGCGTGTTTTACTTGGCGTTCTTGACTTCCTGCCACAGCGCGTTGTAGATGGCGATGAAGTCCTGAATGTCGTGGAAATATTCGCAGTTTGCCACATCCTCGGCGGAAGGGTTCATGGTGGTGTTGGAGGTGTATTCCTCGCCCATGAGCTCAATGGCTTCGGTGTTGGGGGTGGAGTACCAGATGGCTTCGCAGTTCTTCTGCGCGATGTCGGGGCGGCAGAGGAAGTTGATGAAGGCCTCGGCGTTCTCCTTGTTCTTGGCGGTCTTGGGGATCACCATGCAGTCCACCCACACGTTGCTGCCTTCCTTGGGGATGGCATAGGCCAGGTCGGGGTTGAGGTCGATGGCATACTGCGCATCGCCGGACCACATCACGGCCAGCGCGGCCTCGCCGGCAACCATCTTGTCCTTGGTTTCATCCACCTGATAGGCCTTGACCACGCCGCTCTGCTTCTGCTCGATGAGTTTCTGCTTGGCGGCTTCCAGCGCCACGGGATCACGGGTGTTCATGGAGTAGCCCAGGTACTTGAGGGTGACGCCCATGGTATCGCGGATGGAGTCAAGCATGAAGACGTTGTTCATGTAGTCGGTATCCCACAGGATGCCCCAGGAATCGACCGGCTCGGACACCATGGTGGTGTTGTAGAGGATGCCCACGGTACCCCACATGTAGGGCACGGAGTGCGCGTTGTTGGGGTCGTAGTCGGGGTTGAGCAGGTTTTCCAGCGTGTAGGACATGTTGGGCACGTTGTCATAGTTGATCTCGGCCAGCAGGTCCTCGGCGATGAGGCGCTCCACGCAGTACTCGGAGGGGAAGATCACGTCGTAGGCGCCGGGGTTGGCGCGCACGGACACCATCATGTCCTCGTTGGTGGTAAAGCGCATGTAGTTGACGTGGATGCCGGTTTCCTCCTCAAACTGGTCCAGGACGGCCTCGTCGATATAGTCCTCCCAGTTGTAGACGTTGACGACCTCCTGCGCCGAAGCGGCAAGGGGCAGAAGCAGAGCCAGGGAAAGCAGAAGAACCAACCACTTTTTCATGACAGTACCTCCTAAAGTTTCTGGGGATATGCGTCACGCCTTTTGGCTGTTGTCAGCGGTCCGGCGGTTGACGATGATAAGCAGCACCAGCAGTGCCACGAACATCAGCGCGCTCAGGGCGTTGAGCGTCGGGTCGATGCCGATGCGCGCCTTGGAATAGATGAGCGTGGAGAGGTTTTGCACCATAGGGCTGGTGGTGAAGTAGCTGATGGTGAAGTCATCCAGCGAGAGGGTGAAGGCCAGCATGGCGCCGGTGATGATGCCCTGGCGGATCTCGGGGATGATCACGTGGGTCAGGGCATAGCCGGGGGTCGCGCCCAGGTCCAGCGCAGCCTCGTAGCTGTGCTTGTTCATCTGCTTGAGCTTGGGCATAACGGACAGGATGACGTAGGGCGTGTTGAAGGTGATGTGCGCCATGATCATCGTAATCAGCCCGCGCTCCACCTTCGTAAAGAGGAACAGCAGCATCAGCGAAATGCCCGTCACGATGTCCGGCATGGTCATGGGGATGTTGGTCAGCGTCATCATCACGCTCTGAGGCCGCTTTTTCATGCTGTAGATACCGATGGCCGCGAGCGTGCCCAAAATGGTGGCGATGATGGCGGCGATGACGGCTACCGCAATTGTCACCTGAAGCGCCTGCATGATGGAACGATCGCGGAACAATTCGGCATACCACCTGAAGGAGAAGCCTTCCCATTTGGCGCGGCTCTTGCCGGCGTTGAAGGACTGGAAGATCATCACCACGATGGGAATATAGAGGAAGAGCATGATGATGGCCAGGTAGAACTTTTTGAAGAACAGCCGTGGCTTTCTCATATCAGCGACCCTCCTTCGCCCTCGGGATCGGCCTTGCGCAGGATGCTCAGACTCACCAGAATCAGGATCATCATGATCAGGCTCAGCGCGCTGCCCACGTTCCAGTTGCCCTCGGTGAGGAACTTGCTTTCAATCAGGTCGCCAAACATCATGGTGTTGCCGCCGCCCAGAATGCGGGGGATGAAGAAGGTAGTGACCGACGGCATGAACACCATCGTGATGCCGCTGATCACGCCCGGCAGGCTCAGCGGGGCCGTTACGCGCACAAACTTGTTCCAGGCATTGCAGCCCAGGTCCTGTGCGGCCTCGCCCAGCTGCGGGTCCAGCTTGCTCAGCGACGTGTAGATGGGGAAGACCATGAAGGGCAGGAAGTTGTATACCATGCCCAGGAGCACCGCGCCGGAATTGTACATCAGCTGCACGCCGTCAAAGCCCAGCAGGCGCAGGAAGTTGTTGATCAGCCCCTGGTCCTCCAGAAGGCTCATCCAGGCGATGGTGCGCAGAAGGAAGTTCATCCACATGGGGATGATGAAGAGCACCACGATGGTGGAGCCGATCTTCATGTTCCGGTCCGCCATGTACAGCGCGGCCGGATAGCCCAGCAGGAGGCTGATGAGCGTGCACAGGAAGGCCATCCACAGCGAGTAGACCAGCGTATCGACATTGACCGTGCCGCGCGAAATAAACGCCGCGGCCTCCGGGCCCATCTGGGCGTAGAGCTGGTTCTTGGTGTAGTTGGAGTCCCAGAAGTGGCGGAAGTTGTCCAGCGTAAAGGCCCCGTTGGCATCGGTAAAGGCGTAGTACGCCACCAGAATGCAGGGCAATACGGTGAAAATGATCATCCACAGCGTATAGGGCGAGGCGAACAGGCTGCGCTTGATGCCATGGTTGCGGCGCACAGACAGCGCCACCAGCGCCACAAAGCACACCAGCCCTGCGCCCATCAGCGCCCAGCCCCACCAGGGCAGCGACATGTTATACATCCTGCGGCTCCTCCTTGGGCATGGGCTTCATGATATGGATGTTAAAGGGCACGATGTTGATGCCAACCCGCGAGCCCTGCGGCTGCATGACGGTGGAATGCACCTTGAAGATCGTCTCGCCGGTATCGATCATCATTTCGTAATGCACGCCCTTGAACAGGACGCTCTTGACCACACCGCTGATCTGCCCAATATCCTCGCCCACGAGCATGATGTCCTCCGGGCGCACCACCACGTCCACCGGCGCATTTTCGCCGAAGCCGGAGTCCACGCAGGGGAAGTCGTTGCCGCTGAAGTGCACCAGCTCGTCGCGCACCATGGTGCCGCGCAGGATATTGCTCTCGCCAATGAAGTCGGCCACAAAGGCGTTCACCGGCTCGTCATAGATGCGCTTGGGGTCGCCGATCTGCAAGATATGGCCGTCACGCATGACCACTACGGTGTCGCTCATGGTGAGCGCCTCCTCCTGGTCGTGGGTGACATAGATGAAGGTGATGCCTAGGCGCTGCTGCATGCTTTTCAGCTCCAGCTGCATCTCCTTGCGCAGCTTCAGATCCAGCGCGCCCAGCGGTTCGTCCAGAAGCAGCACCTCCGGCTCGTTGACCAGCGCGCGCGCGATGGCGATGCGCTGCTGCTGGCCGCCGGAGAGCTGGTCCACGCTGCGCTTGCCATAGCCGCTGAGGTTGACCAGGTCCAGCATCCGCTCCACGCGCTTTTTGATCTCGTCGCGCGGCACCTTGGCGATTTTGAGGCCAAAGGCGATGTTCTCCTGCACGTTGAGGTGGGGGAACAGCGCGTATTTCTGGAAAACCGTATTCACGCGGCGCTTGTAGGGCGGCAGGTCGGTGATGTCCCGCCCCTCAAAGAACACGGTGCCCTCCGTGGGGTATTCAAAGCCGCCGATGATGCGAAGCGTGGTCGTCTTGCCGCAGCCGCTGGGACCCAGCAATGTCACAAACTCCTTCTTGCGCACATACAGGTCGATGTTGCTCAGGACCCTCGTGCCGTCAAACTCCTTGGAAACGCCCTTGAGGTCGATCAGATGCTGCTTGTCAATCATGGCCGCGTTCTCCTTCGTCTGAGAATGGGAATCAAAAGCTGGGCGGTGTGGAAACCCACAGGACGGCTGCAGGACGGGCGCTCACGTTCTCCAGGTAATGCGCGGCGCTGGGACGCAGGCAGAAGCTGTCGCCCTTTTTCACCGTGTAGCTGCGCTTGCCCGCCACCAGCGTCACCTGTCCGCGCAGCACAAAGCCGAATTCCTCACTCTCCAGCGGGGGGAGCACCGGGCTTTTGCCGCCGGGCGCAAGTTCCAGCAAAATCGGCTCCATGCTGTTTTTCTGCGCGTCCGGGACCAGCCAGGTGATTTTGTGCCCCGCTTCCTCATCCTCTTTTTCAAACATGTCCTGCGGGGCAAAAACCACCTTTTCGTTGCTGTCGTCGCTGAAAAAGCTCTGCAGCGTTACGCCCAGACATTCCAGCATGTCCTTGAGCGTGGCGATGGAGGGGGAGGCAAGGTCCCGCTCGACCTGAGAGATAAAGCCTTTGCTCAGCTCGCAGCGGTCGGCGAGTTCCTCCTGGGTAAGACCCCGCTGGATGCGCAGCTCGCGAAGCCGTTCACCGATCTCCATGGCGCTGACCTCCTTGAAGCGTCGGGTGCGGTCCCTGACCGCATCTGACCGAAAGTTTAGAAATAGTAAACTTCAAAGCAGAGGATATTAAACCACAATCACCGTACAATGTCAATATCGTTTTTCACAAAATTCGCCTGTTTTTTTCGACGCGCACGCTCGAAAAAAAACGCAAAATTGCAAAAAGAAACGCTTGACAACCAAGGGGAAGGCAGGTATAATATCACCTGTGCTCTGAAAGCGGTGCAGATCAGAACACGAATGCCTGGGTGTGGCGCAGTTTGGTAGCGTGCTTGAATGGGGTTCAAGAGGCCGGAGGTTCAAATCCTCTCACCCAGACCATGCAAAATCTCAATTTTGATATCCCAAGTATCAAAATTGAGATTTTTTCTATATAACATCATATTACGGCCGGAATACCCCGCAAAACGGGCATGCGAATGCAAAGCCCTGCAATCAGCCAAATTCATAGCCGAAGCTGCTTCAGGCCGAAAAAGACAAACAGATCATCCGGTTTGTCAGGGAAATCAGCGGAATACGAGGAAAAGGGACGGCAATGAAATGAACAGATCGGAAAGCAAATGCGTTCATGCCGCCCGGCGCATCACCGAAAACTGCGTAAGACCGGAGAATGCAACGCATGGAAGGTAAGAAGAAATACGGCTGGATTGGCCCTTTTGTGGAAGCCTGGAAGGATGACTATATCTACAAAACCCTGATCAGCGCGAGCTTTTCCTTTGCCTGCACGGTGCTCTTTGCCCTCTATCACGGCTGCCTGGGGATTCTGTACCGTTCGGTCTGGCATTGGGGAATCTGTGCGTTCTATCTTCTCCTGATGGCCATTCGGGGCTGCATTCTTCTGACGGAAAAGCGCAACCGCATCCGTCCGGAAGCGGACCGGCCCCGTTTCCGCTACCGGACGTTTCTCATCAGCGCCGCACTGATGCTGGCGCTGGACGTTTCTCTTCTGCTGCCCATCATCCTTATGGTCCTTTTGGATGCGCCCGTCAATATGGGGCTTGTGTCCGCCATCGCCATGGCAGCCTATACCACCTATAAGATCACCATGGCCTCCATCCACTTCAGAAGGCAGAGCCGCAGGGCCTGCGGAGATCCGCTCATCATGGAGCTGCGGACGGTGAACCTCATTGACGCGCTGGTTTCCATTTTGACCCTTCAAAACACGCTGATTATGGTGAAACAGAAAGGCGAGGATATGCTGCTTGTGTCCGCGGGCTCCAGCGCGGTGATTTATATTATCATTGTGTCCGTCACGATTCGCATGCTGCTCAGGGGCATCCGGCAAATGGCACGCTGATGCCTGTTTCGATGCCGTTGTCTTCGCCTAGCCCTTTCCCTCTTCCGCGGCGGCAGCTTCCACGATTTCGCCCGTATTTGCGTCCGTCCAGACCTGATAGTGATCCAAAAAGCCGTCGCCGGTCGAGCCGCAGCAGAAGCGGAAGAACCACACGTCTTCGAGCAGCTCGCATTCGATATCAAACCGGCCCAGGCTGATATCCGTTTCCCCATAGCGCTCTTTCAGGCAGTCCTTCACCGCAGGTAAAAGTGTCTCCGGCGCAGGAAGACCGGCTTCGCTATCCGGGGCGCTGACCACGGATAGTGAAGGCGTCCTGCGGGGAAGCAGGATTGTTGACCACAGATGCTGCAGCATGGCCGGCTTCAGCCGGTACGAAACCATCCGTGCGACGGGCTCCAGCTCGACTTCAAAGAAAGCGCCGTCGCGACGGCTGCCCGTTGTATAGGTCAGGGCGCAAAGGCTGCCTGTGATGATGCCCTCATGATTTGTCTGTTCGGCTTCGGTGAACGCCTCAAGACCGTTGGGTGCCGAGGGCGCAACGGCATCCAGAAAAGCCAGGGCATAGGCGGCCAGCTCGTCGCCAAAGCCTTCCCGCGGCGCAAGGCGCTGCGATACCGGCGGCAGGGGCTCCGCGGCCTGATAGGCGGCAAGCTGTCCGTCCGGCAGATACACGAAGGTGTAGCGCTCACCGCCTTCGACGTTCGCAAATACACTGTATCCGCCCGCGGAGGAAACCACCTCCCAGTCTGCACCGGATACATCTGCCTGCAGGTAGGCGCAGCCCGCCAGCGCCTGCGTATATGCGATCAGTTCCGCATCCGTGGGGGACGCGGGCCAGTCCGGTACATCCGCATCAAGCACGGGGAGGAGCGGCGCTGCGGGGTCATAGTCATCGTAAGATGCCTGAGCCAAGGCGCACCCGGCCGCCAGAACAAGCGTCAGCACAAAACCGATCAAAACATTTTTGCGCATGAGATCCCCTCTTTTCTGCCTGTATAACAATAGAACGAAAAAACATATCCTGTTTTTCCCATAAATCGAAAAAGCCTGCTTTTTTTCACCCGCACAGGACCTGCGGCCGCAAGGTGCGGACTTTTTTTGCGGATTTCTGCAAAGTTTTTTCTTTGGCCGTGAGGATTGCTTGCCCTGAACCGTCTAAAGGGTGTAACGTTACGAAGGGGGTGGGGGAATGGACAAAGACTTCTTTGTGGAGGAGCTGGAGGCGCACCATGCGATGCTCTACCGCGTGGCGTATACCATTTTGCAAAATGACGACGCCTGCCGCGACGCACTGCAGGATACGGCGCTTCGCGCATGGGAAAAGCGGCATACCCTGCGCGAGGACCGCTACTTCCGCACATGGGTGACGCGAATCCTTATCAACACCTGCTATGATACCCGTCGCAGGCACCGTCGCATCGTCGTTATGGAAGAAGTCCCGGAGCAGTCCGTGCCACCGCGGGACCCCGGCCTGGCCATGGCGCTGGAACAGCTGCCCGAGCGCTTGCGCCTGCCGCTGGTTCTGCACTACGCCGAGGGCATGAGCTATGCCGAGATCGCCGAGGCGCTGCGCCTTCCACAGTCCACCATCCGGAGCCGGCTTCACAACGCAAGGGAACAACTCAGAAAGGAGCTGGAGGCAGAATGAAACGCGATTTGGAACATCTGGACCTAAAGCGGGCCTTTCGTCCCGTACCGGAATCCTGCCACCGCGCGCTGATGGACGCCGCCCGCTCCGTCGGGGAGGAAAAGCCTGTGAAACGCTTCTCTTATCGGGCCGCGCTGATCGCGGCCGTCATCCTGATCGCGGCCATGGCGGTGGCCTATGCGGCCGTCCGGCTGGGCTGGATTGATTATTACGATCAGCAGTACGGAATTGCTGTCCCCAAGTCGGCGCAGGAGGCGTTAACGGCCAGCAAGTCCAAAACCTATCAGGTGGGCCCCATGACCTTTACCTATCAACAGATGCTTACGGACAAGCGCATCGTCCTAAGCTCCGCCGCCATTCGGCTGACCGACGGCGGCGAGGCGCTCTACGCCAACGACACCAACATTTACGACTCTGTCAGCGCCATCACCGATACCGTCGCAAACCTCTATTCCCTCTCGGACTATCAGGAGACGTGGCTGGAGGCGGCGCAGGAGCTGGATCTGCCCCTCTACGGCGTGCGCGCGCTGGTGGAGCTGCCCCCGGAAATCGACCTGGGTTCCATGGAGGACGCCCTGTGGAATGAGGACGGCACCATCGTCTACTTCAACATGCCCATGCTGGCACCCGGAAGTGTGGATGGCAACCTGAACGCCACGCTGTACATGGCCGTTACGCAGTTTGACCCCATTACGGGTGAAAGGCTTGAAAAGTGGGAGGCGCGGGAGGAAGTGACGCTGCCCGTGGCCCCGCTTCTGGAGGAAAAGACCTACCTGCCGCAGGAAAACGCCACGTTTGACGGCCTGACGCTGGAAAGCGTGCGTGGCGAGCGGTACGCGACCGGCGTGTACCTTTGCGCCACCTTCTCCGCCCCCGAGGGGATGACCAGGGAAGAGGCGCTGGACGTGCTGCATACCCTTAGCATCTGCGACGCGGACGGCGCGCCACTGCCGATGGGGTTGAGCCTGTCCATATGCCCTGACGCGGAGGCGCTGCCCGTGGCAACGCTGGAGGTGCCCGCCTCGCTGGAGACGCTTCCCGACGAGGTGACGGTCGTGGGCGGGGAAACGATCGCACATCTGAACTAATCTGCCCTTGCCGGGCGGCTGGCCCGTCCGGCTTTTTGAACTCATTTTTCCGTGAAAGGAGAATCCTGCACAATGAAACGAATCGCCGCGCTTGTGCTGGCGATGACCCTGCTGGCGGCCCAGTTCGCGCCCGCCCGCGCAGCGGCGCGTCCTCTGCGCTTACTGGTTAACGACAACGGGGAGGTTTCGGCCTGGCTCAATGAGCATGTGCCCGAAATTCCTCATGAAAACCTGCATTTTGACTACGACTATTCTCCCGGAGACTACGCCAGCCTGACGGACCGCCTGCTGGACGAACTGCAAAGCGGGGACGGCCCCGACCTGTACCTGTTGGACAGCAATGCCTACGACCTGGCCAGGGTGCTGGGCAGCGGGCTTGTGGAGGACTTGAGCGGAAATGCGGATATCCGGCGAACAGTTTCGGAGCAATACGAGCCGTTCCGGCGCTTTGTCAGCGGCGAGAATGGGGCTATTTATGGCATGTTTGAACGGGTGCATGCAAGCCCCACGCTGATCGCACCCGCCGCGTGGGAAGCTGCGGGACTGGATGTGTCGGACGTGCCCCAAAGCTATGAGGAGCTGCTGGACTTCGCCGAGAAGTGGATGGCGCTGGTAGAGGAAGGAAGCGTGGGAAACGTGAGGCTGAACACGATCCAGTTTGCCGGCTATCCAAGGGACGAGCGGCGCTACACCCTCTGGCTGACGGGTCTTCTCTGGCGCTGTTGGGTCATGCGGCAGCAGGCGGCGGGGGAAGCTTTCCGCTTCAGCACACCGGAGTTTATCGCTCTGGCGAACCGTGTCCGCGAGCTGGGCCGCGCACTGGTCCAGACGGAAAAGAAGCCCGGCACCGCCTCACTCTCGCTTTATATCAATGGCGGAAATGTGCCCTATGGCCCCGAGGACCTGTATACCAACGCCTTTCCCATGCGGCTTACGACGGACGAGCCCGTCCGGGTCAAAGCCTATGGCTTTCTCTACGTCGTGCGCAGGGGAAGCCCCTACGCGCAGGTATGCCGCGAGCTGATCGCCGACATGACCTGTCCCGAAGATGGGCAGCCCCGCAAATGCATGCTGTTTCAGAAAGTCGAGGAAAGCCAGTACGGTACGCCCGACTTTTCCTATTCCCCGAATGGCGATGTCCTGACCCGTGAGTGGCAGGAGCACTACCGCCCTGAATGGCTGTTTTTCGATGTGGAACCGTTTTTTCAGGCCCGTCAGGTTCAGCGGTCCGAAGGGGCCATGTACAGGTTTGCCGGAGGTGAGCTGACGGCGGAAGCGTTCGCCGCCATGCTGGATGAAATCTGCCGGGAGAGATGAAGGGACGTGTGTCCCGAATGAACCAAACAGAAAGAAGGAGTGCGTGTTATGAAACGCATCATTGTGCTGATGCTGGTCCTGTGTCCCATCACGTCCCTGTTTGCACCGGCCTGCGCCGAAACCGTCCCCTTCCGCTTCGTGACCAACGCCATGAATCTGGTGGAGGACTGGCTTGAGGAACATCACCCCGACGTCAAATATGAAAACCTCTATGATACAGCCGATTCCTGGAGAACAGGCGGAGCGCATACCGCGCAAGTGCTTGAGGCCCTTCAAAGCGAGGACGGCCCTGACCTGCTGATGCTGGAAAGCTCCCTCTGTGATTTTGAAAAGGTTCTCAAAAGCGGGCTTGTGGAAGATTTGAGCGGAAACACCGATATCTGCGCTGCTCTTTCGCAGATGTACAAGCCGTTTCAGGCATTGGTGACCGGCGAGGACGGCGGTGTCTACGGCATGCTGTATGGCGTATATGGTTTTGGCATGCATGTCATCCCCGCGTCGTGGGCGGCGGCCGGGCTGGATACGGCTGACGCACCACAGAGCTATGAAGAGCTGCTGGAATTCGCCGGCCGATGGGCCGAAAGGGCGGAGGCAGGCGAGGCGGGCAACATTTGCCTCAACACGCTCCGTTCATGTGGCTATTTGATGGATGATCGGCGCTATACCCTCTGGCTGACGGATCTTCTGCTGGATACCTGGATCATGCGCCATCAGGCGGCGGGCGAAGCGCTGATTTTCAACACGCCGGAATTTATCGCGCTGGCCGACCGGGCCCTCGAAACAGGTCGGGCGCTCGCCAGAGCGGAAGGAAAGCCCACAGCGGACGCACTTTCGCTCTATGATGGGCTTTTCAGCGGCGGGACCGGCTACGGCGGACCGGAGGACCTGTATACCAACGCCTTCCCCATGCGCCTGACCGCCGATGAGCCGGCCCGCATCAAGGCCTATGGCTTTCTGTTCGTCGTGCGCAAGGGAAGCCCGTATGCGGACGTCGCCATGGGCTTTATCGCCAGCCAGACGTACAAGACCGGCGAGGGCCGCCGCAACAGCGAGCTGTACAAGGATATTCCCGATAGCCAGTTCACCCCGCCTGAAGGGGTGGACGGGTATGTGCTCACCCGTGAATGGCAGGACGCCTACCGTCCCGAATGGCTGTATTTTTGCACAAATCCCATCCGTACGACCGACGCTTATACAAAGCAGGAGAAGCTGCGCTCGCAGTTTGCGCTGGGCGAATTGACGGCGGAGGCATTTGCTGCCGGGCTGGATGAGATTTGCGCGGCTCAGTAAAAAATAAGAAGAAGCATTTCCGAAGCCGGGTGGATATTCCCGGCGCATCAGGGGCGGGGAGAGAAAAACCTCCCCGCCCGCTTGCTTTGTATGCCCGTCAGAAGCCGAGCATGTTGCCGATGCCCGCGGTCAGCGCGCACAGCACAGCCCCCGCCAGCGTGGAAAGCAGCACTGCGACAGCCGTCCATTTCAGGCTGTGCGTCTCCTTGTAAACCGTCAGCGTCGTCGTTGAGCAGGGCCAGTGAAACAGGGCAAACAGCGCCACGCACATGGCGGTTTTCAGCGTCCAGCCGTTGGCCACCAGCAGCGCCCGCAGGCTGTCCAGCCCCTGTGCCTCCACCAGAGTTCCCTGGCTCAGATAGGTCATCAGCATGATGGGCAGCACGATCTCGTTGGCGGGAAAGCCCAGAATGAAAGCCAGCAGAATCACGCCGTCCATGCCCAGAAACCGTCCGGCGGGGTCCAGCGCATCCGCCAGCAGACGCAGCACCTGCATGTCGCCCACGCGCAGGTTGGCCAGCAGCCAGATGACCAGACCGGCCGGCGCAGCCACCGTAACCGCACGGCCCAGCACAAACAGCGTGCGGTCCAGCACAGACCGTACCAGCACCTGACCGACCTTGGGACGCCGGAAGGGCGGCAGCTCCAGCGCAAAGGCGGAGGGCATTCCCTTGAGCACCGTGGCGGACAGAAGCCGGGAGCAACCCAGCGTCACCCCCACGCACAGCACGATCAGCCCCAGCAGCATCACCGCGCCCAGCAGCGAGCCCAGCGGCCCCTCCACCGCGATAAAGAACATCGTGATCAGGGCGATCAATGTGGGAAAACGGCCGTTGCAGGGCATCAGGGCATTGGTCAGAATGGCGATCAGCCGCTCGCGCGGACTTTGGATGATGCGGCACCCCATCACGCCCACGGCGTTGCAGCCCAGCCCCATGCACATGCACAGCGCCTGCTTGCCGCAGGCACGGCAGCGCTGGAAGCAGCGGTCCAGATGAAACGCCACGCGAGGGAGAAAGCCCAGGTCCTCCAGCAAAGTAAAGAGCGGAAAGAAAATCGCCATGGGCGGCAGCATCACCGAAACCACCCAGCTGGTCACGCGGTATACGCCTGATACCAGCGCATCCGTCAGCCACAGGGGAGCGCCCGCGCCCAGCAGCCACGCGGAAAGACGGGGCTCAAAGCCGGACAGCGTTTCGCTCAGCCAGGCCGAAGGTACGTTGGCGCCCGACAGGGTCAGGTACAGCACCACGCCCAGCAGCGCCAGCATGAGCGGAATGCCGATATGCCGGCGGGCCAGCAGCCGGTCGATGCGCAGCTGCCGCAGATCGGCGGATGACTGCAAAGGCCGGCGCACCACGCGGCGGCACAGCTCGCCCGCGGCGCGATACCCTTCGGAGACGACGGCTTCGGCCAGCTTTTCCCTGAAGAAACCGGCGCGTTCCAGCGCGGTTTTCTGCTGCTGAATCGTATTTCTGAGCGGGTCGCGCTCGGAAGCCTTTGCCTCGGACAGCAGATGTGCAAGAAATCCGTCGTCGCCGGTCATGGCGCGAAGTGCGGCGAAGCGGGCGGTTCCTGCCGATTCAATCGCGGGGGCGGCCTTTTGAATCTCGTGTGCAATTACGCTTTGCGCCTGCTCTACCGCTTCGGGATAGGAAAGAAGAAGGGCAGCCGCGGCTTGCGCAGGCGCCTGCGCCTTTGCGACCTCCTCCACGCGCTGCTTGAGCCGGTCCAGTCCCTGCCGGTTCCGGGCGCTTACGCCTACCACGGGCAGTCCCAGCAACTGTTCCAGCAGCGCGATGTCCACCTCCAGGCCCCTTGAGCGCGCCTCGTCCATCATATTGACACAGAGCACCATGCGCGGACACGCCTCCGCTACCTGAAGGGCCAGGTTCAGGTTGCGCTCCAGACAGGTGGCGTCACATACGACGATCACCGCGTCCTGCGCTTCAAAGGTCAGGCAGTCGCTTGCGACCATTTCCTCCGGTGAACCGCTGAGCAGCGAATAGGCGCCCGGCAGGTCCGTGAGCGTCCAGTCCACTGCGCTTCCTCGCACCAGTCCGCGCGCGGTATCAACCGTTTTGCCGGCCCAGTTGCCCGTGTGCTGCCGAAGGCCGGTAAGCGCATTGAACACCGTGCTTTTGCCCACGTTCGGATTGCCGCACAGGGCGACGCGCAGGGCGCTCATCTTGCGCCTCCGTCTGCACGGCACAAAACGGTGCGCGCGTCGCCGCTGCGAAGCGCCACAACCGTGTCCCGGACGCGGTAGGCCCTGGGGTCGCCAAATACGGAGGAGAACAGGCAGGTCACGCGGCTGTTCTCCGTAAAACCCAGGTCACAGAGGCGGGACTGCATCGCTCCCGTGCCGGTCAACTGCACAACGCAGGCGCTTTCGCCGCTTTCGAGCCTATCCAATGTAAAGGCTTGTTCCATCAGGATCGCACCACCTTGCTATCTACGTTCGGGGCCGAAGGGGGGCTGCCTCCGTACCCTGTTTTCAGGGTATGACGCGCGCGCGCAGGCGTGCGCCGCTTGCCATTTTCCGCGGGGCATGGTACCATACCTCTGGGCGGTGCATCCGTATGGATTTACCTGCAGGCAAAGCGCACTGCTCCGCGTTTTATGCGCGAAACCGTTCGTCCTGTTGTCAAAGGAGGCCGCTTTATCATGCTTTGCAAACGACGGTCCATTCGCCGCTGCCTGGCGCTGATGATTGCGCTGGTGCTGCCGCTGTGCGCGGCGTGTGCGCAGGAGCAGACTTTGCCTTCTGCCGGCACGCGCGATCAAACGGTACGTGTCTATCTGAGCCGCCTGAACCTGAGCGGCCGCATGGATCTGACGTTGATCTCGCCTTACAGCGTGACCACGCAGCAGGGCGCCCGGCTGCATTTCCAGGCGGGCAGCGAGGTGGCCGTGCTGCTCAGGGACAGCGCGCTCTACCTGTACTATGAGGGAATGAGCCAGCTGGCCGGGCAGAACGTCACGCTGCTGCGCGACGAGGCGGAAGGGGAGAGCGGCTTTCGCCTGACCAACTACCCTGCGCTCTATGCGGGCGATTTGCAGATTGACGTGGTGGACGGAAAGGTCCGCCCCGTTTTGAGCGTGCATGTGGAGGACTACCTGCTGGGCGTGGTGCCTTATGAAATGAGTGATTCTTTCCCGCTGGAGGCGCTCAAGGCCCAGGCTGTCGCAGCCCGCACCTATGCGCTGCGCAGTCAGGATGCCACGCAGCCCTACGATCTGGTGGACACCACCAACGATCAGGTGTACCGCGGCTATCTGCCCGGAAACGACAAAACCGAGCAGGCCATCCGGGAAACGCGCGGCGTATGCGGCTTTTACCGCGACCAGCTGGCGCAGTGCTATTACTCGGCCAGCAACGGCGGCCAGACCGAGCTGGTGGAAACCGTGTGGCCCACGGACGAGGATTTCGGCTACTATGCCTTCGGTGACGATCCCTACGATGTGGCCAATCCCGACAGCGTGGTGCGCAGCTTTGAAATGAAAAAGACCTATGGCGAGGAGGAGACCGCGCCCTATGCCCTGCGCAGCCTGCTGGCCACGCAGCTTTTCGACCAGCTGACGGCGCTTGGCTACGATCCCGCGCCCGAAAGTGTTCGGGTGGACGGGGTCAGTGCGGTGAGCGTATCCGGTGCCGCGAGCGAGGACAACAAGTATATGACCCGCCTGACACTGACCGTGTCCATCAGCGGCCGCACCCGTAAAAACGCGCCTGCGCCCGTGGTGGACCTCAATGCCGAGGAGGTCAGCCTCTTTGAGGTGGTGGAGGAAACCCCCAGCCCCACGCCCACCGCGGTGCAGACGACCGGCTTCGTGCCGGTGGTCACCGTTACGCCCAGCCCGACTCCTACCCCGGTCTACGGTCCGTTTACCCCCATTGAGGAGCCCTTTACGCTGGAAATGGACATTTTTCCCACGGCGGAAAAGGCTCTGGGACTGGACATTACCGCCCATTACGACAACGAATTGTGGAGCGTGCGCGAAACCGAAGACGCCTTTATCATCGAGGCGCGGCGCTACGGTCATGGCGTGGGGATGAGCCAGCGCGGCGCGCAGTGGATGGCCGCCGAGCATGGCAAAACCTATCAGGAGATCATCGCGTTCTACTATCCGGGCCTTACGCTCATGCGCTATGAGGAACAGCCCGCGCAGATGACCCAGCCAGAGATGGCGCTGGCAGCCACGCCCGGCCCTGCGCCCTCTCCCACCCCGCGCCCCACCCTCATGCCCATGACCCTGACGCCTCAGGAGGGCCAATGGCTGGCCACCGTCACCGAAATTGACGATGACAGTTCGCTCAACCTGCGCAGCACGCCGGACCTGGGCGGCGAAATCCTCATGCGCCTCTACAAGGGCCAGCAGCTGCTGGTGCTGGAGCGCTGCCCGCAGGAGGGGTGGGTCAAGGTGCGCACGGATGTGGCGGAAGGCTATGTGGTGGAGGAGTATCTGACCGCGGAAACGCCGTAAAAGTCGGTTTTACAAGTGTGCGGGGGAAATGGCTCCCCTTTCTATGGCCTTTTTGCGAAATTTGTCGTATACTGAAAAAGGCCATTCACGGAGAAGACGAATGCGCCAGAGGAGGAAAGCGCATGTGGAGCCCCGCCGCCCCCAACGCCCATGAAAGGGCTGCCGTCGCGCCGGGCGCAAGGCGCCGCCGCGGGCGCGTCGCGCGCTTCTTTCGCGGCTATCTGATGATGGTGGGCGCGCTGACAACGCTGTATGTGCTTTTGCAGCTGGTGGTGCGCCTGCTGGTGGAAATCGGCAAATGGATGCCCTGACGGAGGAAATCGGTTGATCAGATTTGCAAAACGGCTGATTGGCTTTGCCGCGTGCATCGTACTTGCGATGGTGCTGGTCCGCTTCGGACCCACGCTTTGGATCCGGGTTTTTGGCGGCGGCAATACCCAGTGGATCAGTGAACGCTTTTCGGAAACCCTGCGGGAAAAGAATGAACTGGTCGTCTACGAGGTGGAAGTGACCGGGCAGGAGACCGTGTCGCAGGATGCCTGGCTGCTGGGAACGGTGCAGAAGGTGGAAATGCCTTACACCTTTCAGATGAGCTTCACGGTGGACCTGAGCCAGGCGGTGGTTTCCGCGCTTGAGGATACGGTGGAAGTGCGTCTGCCCTCTCCGGCGCCGGCCTATCCCAGGCTTACGGTCAACGACGATGAGGTGAAAAAGACCGACTGGCTCTATCCGCTGACCCCCGAGCGCTACGCGGAGATCAAACAGGAGACGGAAGACCGCCTTTTTGCTGAATACAGCCAAAACGAGGAATACCAGGCCAATGCCTGGGGCGTGACGGTACGCAACCTGGAATCGCTATTTCAGTCCGTGCTGGAGCAAAGCGGATGGGGGAGCGGCATCAACATCACCGTCGTGCGCGACGACAGCCTGTGTCTTGAGGACACGCAGAAAAGCGCTGTATAAGGCGATTTCACGGGCAGCGGCAGGTCATCTTCTCAGGATGCGCCGCTGCCTGTGTTTTTCGCAAACATTTCTCAGTTATTCCGTACGTATTTACAAAGTATGAAAAAAGCGTTACAATACAAGGCGAATCCCTTGATCAAAACGGACCGGAGGTGCCGCAAGTGCCCACGTTGACCCAGCTTTCGTCCAGCCTGACGGAAATCGTGATTTACGCAGCCATTGCGCTGGTGACCCTGACAGGTCTGTGCAAGTGCATTTATCCTCTTTTGCGCAACGCATCGCTTCTCAACCGCGCGGTCATCAAGCTGGAAAAGAGCACCGCTGCGGGCGAGCGGCCCATCTGGCGGGAAGCGCGCTTTTTGGGCAGGTCGCTGCGCAACGAGTGGCAGCAGTTTCTGCTCAACGCCGGACAGCTGGATATGCGCGGCATTCCCTGCGATACGCGCGAATACATCAACGAGGAAACCGTCGTTGAAAAGCCCGGCCATGCCCAGCTGGCGGAACTCATCCCGGGCCTTTTGACCTCGCTGGGCATTCTGGGCACGTTTATCGGCCTGATGCAGGGCCTCACCAGCGTGGATTTCAGCAACGCCGAGGGGACCATCCAGAGCATTCCCCAGCTGCTCAGCGGCATGCGCTTCGCCTTTGCCACGTCTGTGGCGGGCATTTCGTGCTCGCTTTTGTTCAACATGTTCAACCGCATGTCCGCGGGCCGCGCGGTGCGCGCGCTGGACAATTTTGAGGATGCCTTCTACGAACTGGCCATGCCCCGTCCGCTTCAGCCCGATGTGCAGATGATGTGCCAGAAGCAGGACGAGGAAGTGCGCATGGCCCGACTGGCCGAAAACGTGGGCAATCATGTGGCGGCTTCGCTGGAAATGGCCATTGGCCGCGCCATGGCGCCGCTCACGCAGTCGCTGGACACCTTTATCAAATGCGCCACGCGCGAACAGGTAGACGGCGTGCGGCGCATCGTGGGGCAGTTTGTGCAGCAGATGAACACGTCGCTCAGCGGTCAGATGACCGCGCTGGGCGACACGATGAACGCGGTCAATCAGGGCCAGCTGCAAACCCAGAAGAACCTGCAGACCACGCTGGATGCCGCACGCGCCATGGCTGCCGACGCGCAGGCCATCCGGGAGGCCAGCGCGGAAATCGCCCGGCAGATGCAGGCGTTTGCCCAGGAGATGCAAAAGGAGCGCTACAGCCGCGCCGAGGCGCTGGGAACCGCGGAAAGCTCGGGACAGGCGCTCGCCGATCGGCTGGATGCGCTGAATGAATCCTTCCGCCGCATGCAGGTGGCGGCAGATTTGCTGACGGATGAAATGAACACGCTTCCCTCCGAGGATGCACAGGCTCCGGCGGCGGAGCTGTAAGGAGAGTGGCAGATGGCACGCAGACGGTATGTCCGGCGCGGCGCAGGCAAGGCGGATGGCGGCGCGTCCTGGATCAGCTATTCCGATATGATGGCGGCGCTGCTTTTGGTGTTTGTGCTGGTTTTGTGCTACAGCGTGTATCAGTATTTTCTGATGCTGGAGACCAAGACGGCCGAGCTGGATGAGCAGAGCGCGCTGCTAACGCAGCAGCAGGCGACGCTGGATGACCAGCGAGAGGAGCTCAGCGCGCAGCAGGCCGCCCTGACCGACAAGCAAAACGAACTGACGGCCGCCCTGACACAGCTGGATGAAAAGGAGAGCCTGCTCAACGACCAGAGCCTTACGCTGGAGGAACAGGAGAAGATCATCCTGGCAGCGCAGACGGCTCTGAGCCAGAAGGAAGAAGAACTGAACGCCGCCAATCAGGAACTGACCAGCAAGCAGCAGGAGCTGGCCGATGCCACCATCCTGCTGGGCCAGCAGCAGGACGCGCTCAACACCCAGCAGCAGAAGCTGGATGATCTGGTGGGCGTGCGCACACAGATCGTGCGGGACCTCACCGCCGCGCTCAGCCAGGCGGACCTCAAGGCCACGGTGGATGGCAACACCGGCGATATCATGCTTGAAAGCGCCGTATTCTTCGATGTGGCCAAGAGCAATATCAAGGACAGCGGCCGCGCCCTGCTGGATGAGTTCATCCCCGTTTATCTGGGCGTGCTGCTTCAGCCCGAATATGTTGACTATCTTGGGGAAATCATCATTGAGGGCCATACCGACACCCAGGGCACCTATCTGGTCAATCTGGAACTGTCGCAGGAGCGAGCGCTCAGCGTGGCCACCTATTGCCTGCAAATGCCCAGCCTGAGTGAGGAGCAGCTGGAAAAGCTTCGCGAAATCCTCACGGCCAAGGGCCGCAGCTACTCCGACCCCATCTATAACGAGGACGGCTCCATCAACATGGACGCCTCGCGCCGTGTGGAGTTCAAATTCCGCATGAAGGATTCGGAAATGATCGACGAGATCCGCAGCATTCTCGGCTCCGACGCCAATCAATAAGGAAGGACGGTTCAGCCATGCGCGGCCTGAAAATTGCAGCCATTGCCTCGGTATCGCTGCTGCTGGTGATGGTGCTGATGGTGGGTTACCTGTTTTTGACCGCAGAGGTACGGGTGACCGGCGTTGAGGTGGTGGGCACTTCAGCCGCCCAGGACCCGGCCGCCTTCGAGGCGCTGAAAAATTCCGTGGTGGAAGAAACCTTTCAGGGCACTTTGTATCAAAAGCCCCTGGAATGGGAGGACCCTTCGGAATACGTCTATCTCACCTACACGCTGCACATCCGCAACGACTGTCTGGTGCCCATCGACATGATTGAAGTGCAGGTGGTACCCCAGGCCACGGATATTCTGCAAATCGGCGATTTCAGCGTCAAGTCGCTCGACGCCAAAAGCGAAGGAGACCTGAGCGTACAGATTCTGGCGCCCAAGGATACCCATTCCGTGCGTGAACTGATTGTCACCTATTATGTATGGGGCGTCAGCTTCAACCTCAAAACCACGTATGGCATGTAACCGAAAACCGCCCCGCGGCTCCTTTGGAGAGGCGCGGGGCGGTTTTTTTCTCTTCAGCCGATGGTGCCGGCAAACTGATAGTGCTTGTCAAAGCGGGCGAAGATAGCGGGCGCCCCCAGCTCGATTTCGCCCATTTCCTCGTTGCGGATGGACTGGGCGGGGGTGCGGGTGGTCATGAGAGCGGCCTCCTCGGGCGAGGCGCCAAAACGAATCAGGTTCTGAAAGGCGCGGACCATGGTCAGCGTGCTGCCGGCCAGCGTGCCGTCCGCCAGGCGCGCCGCGCCGTCTTTGACGAACACGTCCTGTCCTCCCAGCTGGTACTTGCCGTCCGGCATGCCGGCGGCCTCCATGGCGTCGGTGATGGCGACGGTGTGCTCCTTGCCCTTGCAGCGCATCAGCAGGCGCACAACGTCCGGATGCAGGTGGATGCCGTCGCTGATGACCTCACAGTCGAGCCGGTCATCCACCAGCGCAGCGCCGGGTACGCCGGGTGCGCGGTGGTTGAGCGGCGTTTGGGCGTTGAAGGTGTGGGTCACGTGGGTCGCGCCGTGGTCGGCGGCCGAATGCACGGTTTCCGCGTCCGCGCTGGTGTGGCCAATGCTGACGGTGATCCCGCTGTCCGTCAGGCGGCGGATAAAGTCCATCGCGCCCTCCTTTTCGGGAGCCATGGTAATCATTCGCACGATATCAGCATAGGGTCCGGCATAAGCGGCCCAGGTTTCTTCGCAGGGCAGCGCGAAGAATTGCTTCAGCTGGGCACCGGCTTTGCTTTCCTGCAGGAAGGGGGCCTCCATATGCGCACCCAGCACGATGGCGCCATCCGATTCCGGACGGTCCATCACGGCTTTGATGCCCCTGAGCGCAGCCTGGGTGTCTTCCGGGCTTGCGCTCATGGTGGTGGGCAGAAAGGCGGCCACGCCGAACTTTTTCAGCTCGCGGCTCATATGGCGCACGGCTTCCTCGCCGTTCATGGTATCCTGGCCCATGAAGGCGTGAATATGCACGTCTACAAAGCCGGGAAGCAGCAGATCTCCCTCAAGGTCCAGAATCTCCGCGCCTTCTACCATCAGCCCCTGGCCGATTGCAGCGATCTTGCCCTCACTGACCACAATGTCCGTGCCCTCGTGAAATTCTCCGTTGATAAAGGCTTTTGCATTCTTGATAAGCATGGGGCGCTTCCTTTCCGCAACGGTCCTCACTGGTTCTTAAAGGCGGTGTAAATCTCCTGATAGGTGGTTTCCGTCGCGCCTACATCTTCGATAAACTCGGCGTCCTCAAGCAGCTCGGCGGGCACGTTCATCACGCTGGCCTCGCGGTAGGTAACGCTCAGATAGTCACGGGCCGCCTGATTGACGCACATGTAATACTGCATTTCGGCGTTGTGGGCCGCAACTTCCGGACGCATCAGGTAATCCAGGAACTGATGGGCGGCGTCCACATGCTTGGCGCCCGTGGGGATGACCAGACCGTCGATACCGTAGCCCAGCCCCTCCTTGGGATAGACCACCTTGAATTCGGGATGGTCCAGCTGCACCATGTACACAAAGGGCGTGAAAAGGAAGCCCACACTGGCCTCGCCGGTGGTGACGGCGCTGTAGGATTCCATATCGCCGAAGGTGCGGATGTTGGGATACAGCGGCATCAGCTTTTCCTTCATCTGTGCCAGCACATCGGGGTCGGTTTCATTCATGCTTTTGCCCATGGTTTTCAGCGTGATCCCGCACAGCACGCGGGCGTTTTCCAGCACAGCCACGCTGTCGGCCAGCTCCTCGTTCCAGAGATCCTCATAGCCGGTGATCTCAAAGGGCACGCGCTCCGGATCATAGATGATCAGCGGGCAGCCCGCCATGTAGGGGATGACATACTCATTGTCGGGGTCATAGGTCTGCGAAAGGAACGCAGGGTCCAGGTTGCCGTAATTGGACAGCTTGCTCATATCCAGCTTTTGGATCAGCCCCTGCTTGCGCAGGATATCCAGGGAGTAGTCGCTGGAGATGATCAGGTCGTAATCCGCACCGCCGCCCTCACTGACCTTGAGCAGCATGCTGTCGATGGAATCCATGGGGGACCAGATGACTTCGATGCCGGTTTCTTCCTCAAAGGCGGCCAGGGTATCGGCGTCCACGTAGCCCTCCCAACTGAGGATGTTGAGCACCTTTTCCTCCTCCGCCAGAGCGAAGGCGGGAAGCGCCAGCAGCGCGCAAAGCATGAGAGCAACCAGTTTTTTCATTATGCCATTTCTCCTTTCAGGGATTTGGTTCCATTTTTGAGTCGCAACGTTTCTGTATGCCAGTCGCAGCACGCGGCATGCGAGGGACACCGGGATTCTAGGCGGCGCGGGCCTGGCGTTCCAGCCTGCGCTGGCGCGCGGCGCGCACGGAGGACAGGTAGCGGCTGAGGGCCACGGCGATAAAGACCACGCCCATGATGAGCGTACACAGCGCGTTGACCTGCGGCGAAACGCCCACCTTGACGCTGGAATAGATCTTGATGGGGAGCGTGCCCTCGCCTGCGCCGTAGACGAAGAAGCTGATCACAAAGTCGTCCAGCGACATGGCCAGCGCCAGAAACGCGCCGCTGAGGATGGCGGGGCGGCACAGGGGAAGCGTGATGTCGCGCACCACGCGAGCAGGGCTGGCCCCCAGGTCGCGCGCCGCGTCAAACAGGGCCGGGTCCATGCCCACCAGCCGGCTTTTGACGTTGAGAAACACATAGGGGATACAGAAGGTGACGTGGGCCAGCACCAGGCGCAGGTCGTTGCCGCGGATGCCCATGGCGTTAAAGACCACCATGAAGGCCAGGCCGAGGATGATCTCCGGAATCATGATCGGCAGGGACATGAGCGACTCCATGGCCGTATCCAGACGGGAATGCCGGCCGCCGGCCCGGTAGGCCATGCCGATGGCGCCCAACGTGCCGATGACGCAGGAGATGAGCACGGCCCAAAGCGCCACCCGCACGCTGAGCAGCAGCGCATCGCCAAAGCCGCTCCGGTTTTCAAAGAGCTTGCCATACCAGGCCGTGGTCCAGCCGGTAAAGTCGATGGGAATGCGGGCGGTATTGGCGTTAAAGGAATAGATCACAACCACCGCAATCGGCAGGTACATGATGATCAGCACCAGCCCGATAAACAGCAGGGAACCAATCGAATGCTTTTTCATAGCTCCCTCCTAAAACATGCTCATGTCGCCCGTACCGCCCACCTTGCGGTATACGGCGATCACCGCTCCCGTCACTGACAGCAGCAGAACGCTCAGCGCGGCCGCCATGGGCAGGTCACGGCTGTTGATGAGCTGCTGGATGAGCCCGCCCGCCAGAACGCTTTTGGAGCCGCCCAGCAGGTCGTTGAGGAAGAACAGGCCCATCGAGGGGATGAACACCAGCACACAGCCCGCCATCAGTCCCGGCAGGGTGAGGGGGACGGTGACGGTGAAAAAGGCATGCAGCGGGCTCGCTCCCAGATCGCGCGCGGCTTCCACCACGGAAAAGTCCAGCTTATCCACGGTGGTGAAGGTCGGCAGAATCATGAAGGGAATCAGCGCATAAACCATGCCCAGCAATACCGCGCCATCCGTATAGAGCAGCTTGAGCGGCTCCTGAATCAGCCCCAGGTTCATCAGCAGCGTGTTGATGGGGCCGTTGCCCATGAGCAGTATGCGCCAGCCATAGATGCGGATCAGCGCGTTGGTCCAGAACGGCACGATGATCAAAAGCATCACCACGGACCGCGCCACCGGCGACAGCCGCGCCATCAGGTAGCCAAAGGGATAGCCGACCGCAATGCATATGACCGTCGTAAGCGCCGCAAGCTTCAGGCTTTGCAAGAGGACTTTCACATAGTCCGGCGAAGCCAGGCGCGCATAGTTGTCCAGCGTAATCTCGCCCGTTACGCCCATGATCTCGCCTCGGCTGAGAAAGCTCAACCCAATGACATAGAGCAGCGCTACAAACACAAATACGATGCTCCACAGGTACATGGGCAGCTTGAGCAGCCGGGAGAAGCGCAGGTCCTGCTTCTGCGACGCGTCCATCATACCGCCTCCTCGGAATGATCCGGCACGAGGGGCGCATGCCGCTGGTTCCAGCCCACGTACACCTCGCTGCCTACGGGATAGCTGTCCAGCTCGGCGGACTGGGTGACGGCGTTAAGCACCAGCGCATCGCCAAGAGCGATCTGCGTATGCTGCATCCCGCCCACATATTCCTTGCTGCGGATGATGCCCTTGAGCGCCATTCCGTGCTGCGGTTCCCTGCCGTAGCGGATGCGCTGGGGACGCAGGCACAGGGCCGCTTTTTCACCCGCTGCGGGAGAAAAGGCGTCGTTGGGCAGCGCAGGGAGCGAAATGCCGTTCACCTCCAGCGTCAGCCCTTCCGGCGAAAGAGCCGTCACCGTGCCGCGCAGCAGGTTGTTCTGCCCAATGAAATCCGCCGCAAACAAGGTGCGCGGATGCTCGTAGACCTCCTCCGGCGTGCCGATCTGCTCGATGTGACCGGCGTTGAGAATCACGATGCGGGAGGACATGTTCAGCGCTTCCTCCTGGTCGTGCGTGATGTAGACGAAGGTGATCCCCAGCTTCTGCTGCAGGCTCTTGAGCTCCTGCTGCATCTCCTGACGCAGCTTGAGGTCCAGCGCTCCCAGCGGTTCGTCCAGAAGCAGCACCTTTGGCTGAAGCACCACGGCGCGCGCAATGGCCACGCGCTGCCGCTGGCCGCCGGAAAGCTGGGAGGGCATGCGCCGCTCAAAGCCGGACAGGCGGACCAGGGAAAGCGCCGCCATCACGCGCTCCTTCTGCTCGCTCTTGCTGATGCCCAGCACCTTCAGCCCGTAGGCGATGTTCTGAAAGACGGTCATGTGAGGAAACAGCGCATAGTTTTGGAACACGGTGTTCACGGGCCGCTTTTCCGGCGGAAGGCCGGTCACGTCCGTTCCGTCGATAAACACGTGGCCGGATGTGGGGCGCTCCAGCCCCGCGATGATGCGCAGCGTGGTCGTTTTTCCGCATCCGCTGGGGCCCAGCAGCGTTAAAAACTCGCCCGGATAAACGTCAAGGCTCAGGTCGCTGAGCACCAGACCCTCGCCGTAGTCCTTGCACAGCCCATCCAGACGCAATATGGGTTCAGCCATCGGCTTTCTCTCCCTTCTTTTTCGCGGCGGCACACAGCACATCCAGCAGCGCGCGCACATGGGGCCAGATATCGCGGTTGGCGCTGTATACCACGGTGCAGCCCTCCTTGCGGGCCATGACCAGCTGCGCGTCCACAAGCTGCTTCATGTGATAGCTGATGGTCGGCTGCGAAAAGCAGAACGCGCGGGTGATCTCGCAGCCGTTCATATCGGCCTGGGAGAGCATACTCAGAATGCTCAGCCGTGTTTCGTCACAAAGCACTTTCAAAATAGGAATGGATGCCTTGAAACAGTCCATGAGACACCTCCTCGTCCAAGGCTCGATATAGATTATCTTCTATATCGAAAATATTTTATATCACTTGCCCTCATCTGTCAATATGCAGCAAATGTCCGCTTTTCCACCGGATGGGGCAGGCGGCGCGAGGCGTGCAATTTCCCGTGACAGGCCGGAAGAAACATGCTATAATGGAAAAACCGCACCGAAAGGAGGCATCCAAGCGATGTCAGAAATCGCTGTGAAGGAGAGACGCGGCGGCGAGCTGGCCGGCAACCTGGACACCTCGTTCTTAAAGGTGCTGGCCCTGTGCTTTATGTTTATCGACCATCTGGGAGCCGCGGTGCTTCCCCGCGTGGGGGAATTGCGCATGATCGGCAGGATGGCCCTGCCGCTGTACGCATGGTGTCTGGTGGTCGGCAGCGTCAAGACGCACAACGCGCTCAGATATGCGCTTAGGCTGCTTGGGCTGGCCGTATTGTCCCAACCCCTGTACATGATGGCCCTCAACCATACCTGGACGGATCTGAACATCCTTTTCCTGCTGTTTATCGCGCAGGTGGCGCTGCAGGGCATCCGGACCAGGTTCATGGGCAGTCAGATCTGGGTACCTGCGCTGTGCTATGTGCTTCTGGGCTTCGTTCAGGTGGATTATGGCTGGCGCGGGCTCACCTTTATTCTGATCCTCTACATGGCGCGAGAGTCCAGAGGAGGACTGGCCGCCGCCTTCCTGGCCTATGCGCTTTTCTGGGGCAGCAGCTCTTCGCAGGTGAACAGCCTGTTCGGCTATCAGCTGGCTTTCCTGTCCTGGAAGGGGCTGGGACCCGTTCTGTCGGCCTTCTTCCGGCTGCAGGGCATGATCTGGCTGTCGCTGCCGCTGATTCTCTGCCGCACAAAGACGGCTCTCCGGCTGCCGGGAAGGCTGGGATATTGGCTGTATCCCATCCATCTGATCGTGCTGATCCTGATCCGGCTGATGACGGGCACCGGGTTTGCAACGTTGGTCAGAGGTTTCTGATGGCTTCCTCATTCATACCAGGAATTGAAAGGACGGAATTCGGATGATCTCCAAGTATAAAATCTACGCCGACGCAGCGGCGGACATTCCCGTGGAGCTGCGCGAACGCTATGGCATCGAAGTGCTCCCCATCCCCGTGACAATGGGCGAGCGCACCATTCAAAGCGGCGTTGAAATTACCAACGACGAATTCTACGAGATGATGGAGGCCTATGACGGCATTCCCGTCACTTCGCAGATCACGCCCTATGTGTTCGAGGAACTTTTTCAGTCGGAGCTTGCCGCCGGTACCCGCGACCTGATTCTGCTGCTGATTAATTCAAAGGGGTCCGCGACGTATTTCAATGCCGTCAGCACCCGCGAACGCTTTTACCAGGAAAATGAGGGTGCACAGGAAAAGCTGCGCATCCATCTGTTCGATGGCGCCAGCTATTCGGGCGGATATGGCTATGCGGCGATTCTGGCGGCGCAGAAGCTGGAGATGGGCACCCCGGTCGAGGATGTGCTGGAGCTGATTGACCGGCAGCTGAAAAAGCAGCGCGTATATTTCGGTCTCTACAGCCTGAAATATGCGGGCAAGTCGGGCCGGATTCCCGGCGCAGCCGTGTTTGTGGGCGAGGCGCTGGGCATCAAGCCCATCATGCAGGTATGGGACCATGTCATCTCCACGGTAGGCAAGGCGAGAGGCGAAAAGAAGCTCATCAAGGAGCTTGTGAAAATGGTGGATGACGATATGGAGCCAAACACGCCCTACAGCCTGGTCTATGGCAGCGATACCACCGTGCGCGACGAGCTGGCCGAGGAACTGACCAAGAAGGTGGGCTATCCTCCTGTGTATCAGTTCCAGATCGGCGCGGCCATTGCGATCAATGCCGGTCCGCGCGTGGTGGGCGCCATTTTTGAAACCGCCCGCAAAAAGCTGGTGAAGGAAGAAAAAAGCAAGGAGAAAAACGCCTGACGCGGCCCTTACCGCGACCTGAGGGCGGCCAGCCCAAGCGGCTTCTCGAGGCGTCCGGCGAGGGCGGCGGCCATTGCCGCCTTTACGAGATCCAGCGGAAGGAAGGCAAAGCAGTACGCGCTGAGCAAAACGCCCAGAGGAACGGGAGCGCTTAGATACACGCCTTTGAGGAGCGCCACATAGGGGAGCGCTATCACGTAGCTCGCGGCTACGCCGATGAGTACGGATGCATATCGCCCCCATTTTTTGTCCGTCAGCCTTTGATAGGCCGCGGAGGTAACCGCCGCTTCAAAGGGAAAGGCGATCAGGTAACCGAAGGAAGGCGTGGCGATAACGGCGGGCCCGACGGTTGCGGTAAACACCGGCAGCCCCGCCAGCCCCAGCATGAGATAGGCGCCCAGCGTGTAAAAGCAATAGCGCGGCGGCAGCAGCAGCCCGCACAGCAGCACGAAAAACACCTGTGAGCTGAACATGACGTCCGTACCGGGAATGGTGAATTTCAGCCACAGCGTGGAAATGATGATCAGGGCGCACATCAGCGCAGACAGGGTCAACAGCCGCACCTGCTTGGTCATGGAACATACCTCCTGAGGATCATGCGTATACCAAAATCATATTTTGGTATACGCATGATACGTCAAAGCAAGTGCCCTGTCAAGGCTTCTTTTTCAAAAAAGCATGGCATACCCTTCCCTGGAAGGGGGCATGGACATGACAACGACGAACGCAGCAGACGGTGCTGTGCGCAGTGCGCACACGCTCGCCATCGACAAGCGGAGGCGCGCGGCGATAACCGGCGTAACAGATGTTTGCAGCTTTCACGAGACTGAGGTCGTGCTGAAAATTGATTCGGGCGTGATGATTCTCACGGGGGATGGCCTGCACATCGCCAAACTGCTTCTGGAGGATGGACGGCTGGAGGTCGACGGCCACATCGACGGCGTCATCTATGAATCGCCCAAAACGGCGGCCAGGCGGGCCTTTGCCTGGAAGTGGCGCAAAAAATGAAACTGTTTTTTGAAACGGCCGGTCAGGCGCAGGCCTTTTTGGCGGCGGTGCCGCTGGGCCTGGTGCTTGCGGCCTGCCTGGACGCATCGGTGCTGGCAGGGCCGCTGCGCCCGCTGGCGGATGTGCTGATGATGCTCGCCGCCGGCTTTGCGCTGATGGGGATGATGCTTCTTTCGCGTGATGAAACGCTGCGCCTGTATCACCTGCTTGCCATCCTGACGGGCGCGCTGATCTACACCCAGGGAATCGGCCGCCTTGTGCGACTGGCGGGCGCCTGGCTGAAAAAAAGAAAAAAGTCGGACGGAAAGCCGTCCTGAAGGCAGGAATTCTCATTACAGACGCAGAATGTTACAAGTCAGACTGCTTTGGAAGGGAACGACCTGCTATGCGCAAGACGATGAACATCTGGGTGCTGATTGCGGTGTCCGCCTGCGTGCTGGTAGCATTTTTCTGGTACAGCGGAACGCTTTCCCAGACCATCGACGAGCTCAATGACACCTACGATCAGACGCAGATGCATCTGACGGATCTGCAGGGCGAGCAGGCGGACCTGAAAACTGAACTGGAAACCGTGGGCACCGACGCCTTCATTGAAAATCAGGCGCGTACCATGTACGGCTATATGATGCCCGATGAAATCCGCTTCGTGATTACCAATCCCGAAGCGCTATATGGCGAGGATGAAGTACCTTCGCGGTAAAGCGGCGAGGGTATTTCCGTTTTTTAAGTGAAAAAATGCAAAACAGATACAAATGAGGTGCTGGGAATGCGGGTAGCAGCCATTGGCATCGGTTCCAATTCTTTGCGCATGCTGATTGCGGACGTGGATGAGGGGCGGCTTTTCAGGCTGAAACGCTACAGGGAAGGGCTTCGCGTCTTTGCGGCGCTCGACCGAGATGGAAACATCATGGCGGATATGATCGCAAAGGCCTGCAAAAGCGTCGAGTCCTTCCGCCTCAAGGCTCTTGAGCAGGGGGCGGAAAAGGTCCATCTCTTCGCAACCAGCGCCGTGCGCGACGCGGCCAACCAAGAGGCGTTTTCGCATGCCCTCCTTGAAGCGACCGGCCTATCGCTGGAAATCTGCAGCGGCGATCTAGAGGCAAAGCTCTCCTTCATTGGCGCGACGGACGGGGCGCCGTCCGGGCTGATTGATATCGGCGGCGGGTCAACGGAAATCGCCGTGGGGCACGGCACGACGGTTCAGAGAGCGGTCAGCCTGCAAATGGGCGCGGTCAGGCTGTGCCGCCGCTATCCGATTCAGAGCGTGGAACAGGCGCATGCGGTGGTGCGGATAGCACGGGAGCTCATCTTGCCCCAGCGCGCGGCCTTTGACGCCATCCGGCCTCCGGTGTGGGTGGGCGTGGGCGGCACGTTTACCACCAGCGCCGCACTGGTTCAGGAAATTCCCTGGAACCAGCGTGAGCATATCCACGGCTATTCTCTGACAAGGGAAAAGGTGCTTGCCGCCATGGAAACCCTCGCGCCCATGCCGATGGAAAAACGGCTGGCGCTTTCCAGCCTCCAGCCGCAGCGCGCGGATATTGTGGTTCACGGCATTGCGATTCTGCTGGCATGCATGCAGGAATTGGACCTGCCTGCCATCACCGTAAGCGAATACGGCAATCTGGAAGGCTATCTGAAGGTGAAATACCTTTACTGCGGCCGGCTGTAAAGGAACGGATTGCCATTTTTCAGGTTTATGCTTTTCTTTTTCTCCGGTTTCTGTTATAATCATTATCGTTTGAAATACGGTTCATATGCATCCTGCGTGTGATTCAACAGATCTCGCGGCATCCGTCCCTATCCGAAAGTCCGCGGCGCGGCGTGCAGGGATGCGAAAATCAAATAGAACAAGGGGGATCCATAATGGCAAGCTATCAAACCAAGGACATCCGGAACATCGCCCTCATGGGGCATGGCAGCGAAGGCAAAACGACGCTGATGGAGGCACTGCTGTTCGCTGCCGGAGCGATCGACCGCCAGGGTCGCGTCGAGGACGGCAATACCGTCACCGACTACGACGCGGAGGAGATCAAGAGAAAAATCTCCATCAGCGCCGCTATTGCCCCGATCGACTGGAACCAGAAGATGCTCAACGTCATCGACGTGCCCGGTTATTTTGATTTCGTGGGCGAGATGATGGGGCCTCTGCGCGTGGTGGAAACCGCCGCGATTTTGGTCAGCGCCGTAAGCGGCATCGCCGTCGGCACGGAAAAGGCCTGGGATTACGCCACCAAGAACAACGTGGGCAAGATGTTTATCGTCAACCAGATGGACCGTGACCATGCCGACTTTATGAAGGTTCAAACCCAGCTGCGCGAGCGCTTCGGCAACAGCGTAGTGCCCATTCTTTTGCCCATCGGCGAAGGCCCCAGCTATCATGGCGTGGTAAATGTGCTGGAAAACAAGGCGTATGAGCGCGTCAACAAGGGCAAGCCCAAGGAGATCCCCGTGCCCGCTGAAATGGCGGACGATATTGCCACGGCCATGGAAGAGATCACTGAGGCCGCCGCGATGTCGGACGATGACCTCACCATGAAGTATCTGGAGGAAGGCACCCTCACCCACGAGGAGCTGATCGAAGGCTTCAAGATGGGCATGTTCTCCGGCCAGATCTGCCCCGTGGTGCCCTGCTCTGCGCTGACCGGCGTGGGCGTGGCCAAGCTGCTGGACGTGATGGCGGACTTCCTGCCCTCTCCCAAGCGTGCGGTGTACAAGGGCGTCAATCCCAAGACCGGCGAGGAAATCGAGCGCGCCTGCAATAGCGAGCAGCCCTTCAGCGCCCTGGTCTACAAGACCATCGCCGATCCCTTCGTGGGCAAGCTGAGCCTGTTCAAGGTCATGAGCGGAACGGCTTCCGGCAGCGGCAACATCTATAACGCCAGCTGCGACAAGACCGAAAAGGTCACCGGCATCTATGTGCTGCGCGGCAAGAAGCAGATCGCAACCCAGCTGCTCAACGCGGGCGACATGGGCGCGTTCTCCAAGCTGCAGTTCACCAACACCGGCGATACGCTGTGCGATCCTGCCAGCCCCATCAAGTATCCGCCGATTGAGTATCCGGCTCCGTGCATCAGCAAGGCCGTGTTCGCCGCCAAACAGGGCGAGGAGGACAAGGTATTCGGCGGTCTGGCCCGCCTCATGGAGGAGGACCCCTCCATCAAGCTGGAAAAGAACGTCGAAACCACCGAGACGCTGCTCTCCGGCCAGGGCGAGCTGCATCTGGATGTGATCCGCAACAAGCTGGCCAGCAAGTTCGGCGCCAACGCCGTTCTGCAGGACCCGCGCATTCCCTATCGTGAAACCATCAAAAAGACCGTCAAGGTCCAGGGACGCCACAAGAAGCAGTCCGGCGGACACGGCCAGTTCGGCGATGTGTGGATTGAGTTCTCGCCCATCGGCGATACCGGCATTGACTTCGAGTTTGAGGATGCCGTGGTCGGCGGCGTGGTGCCGCGCAACTTCATCCCGTCCGTGGAAAAGGGCCTGCGCGAGAACATCCGCAAGGGCGTTCTGGCCGGCTATCCCATGGTGGGCCTGCATGCCAAGCTCTATGACGGCAGCTACCATCCGGTGGACTCCTCTGAAATGGCCTTCAAAACGGCGGCCCGCATTGCCTACAAGAAGGGCTGCATGGATGCCAACCCCGTGCTTCTGGAGCCCATCATGCACGTGGAGGTCTATGTGCCCGACGAGTACATGGGCGATGTCATGGGTGATATGAACAAGCGTCGCGGCCGCATCATGGGCATGAACCAGGTGGACGGCATGCAGCAGCTGGTGGCTGAGGCCCCGCAGGCGGAAATGTTCAAATACGCGACCGACCTCCGTTCCATGACCCAGGCGCGCGGCTGGTTTACGATGTCCTTCGAGCGCTATGAGGAGGTTCCCTCCAACGTGGCCCAGAAGATCATCGAGAACGCGAAGCTGGACGAGGACGAGGAGGAATAATTCTCGCTGTTTCACATCCGATTGGGACCGATGCGCGCATTGCATCGGTCCCGTTGTACTATTATCGACATGCAGCATAAGGAGGCGACGCGATGATTACCACCGTGTGCATGAACCCTTCTTTTGACAAAACGGCGTCGGTCGGGGCGCTGGAACCGGGAGAGCTGAATCGCCTGCGCAACGTGCGCGTGGATGTGGGCGGCAAAGGCGTCAATGTGGCCGTGGTATTGAAGCGGCTGGGGGTGCCGGTCAGCTGTGTGGGCTGCCTGGGCGAACGCGGGCGGGAATCCTTCCTCCAAATGATTCGTCAGGAGGACGTGCCCTTTGACTATCTGCCCATGCCCGGCGAGGTGCGCACCAACCTGAAGCTGGTGGATGAAAGCACCCGAACGGTTACGGAGTTCAATGAACCGGGTATTTCGATGAATCAGGATCAGATGGAGGACTTTCTGCGCCTGCTCAGGGAGAAGGCCGACGAAAGCGATTATGTGGTCCTGAGCGGACGTCTGCCCGAGGGTTGCCCGGAAACCGCCTATCAGCGCTGCATGAAGGCGCTTGAGGGGAAAAGGTGCGTGCTGGACTGCGACGGCGAAACGCTGCTGCATGGCATCAAGGAAAAGCCGTTCCTGATTAAGCCCAATCTGCCGGAAATTGAGACCATCATGAAAAAGGAGCTTCGCACGCTGCGGGGCCTTCGGGACGCGGCGCTGTTTTTGATGGAATATGGCGCACAGAACGTGATCATCTCCATGGGCAAATACGGCGCGATGCTTGTCAGCCGGACGGATACATTCTTTTCCCCCGCACTGATGGTGGAGGCCCGGTCTACCGTGGGCGCAGGCGACGCGATGATCGGTGGCGTGCTGGCAGGGCTGGCGCGCGGGGAAACGCTGGCGGATTCCTTCCGCTGCGGCGTAGCCGCCGGAGCGGCCAGCGTGATGACCGACGGCACCCAGCTGCTGCGCAGGCCGGACTTTGAGACGCTTTTGCCCAAGGTGACCGTGCAGGAAGTATGAAAACCGAATTTGAGCACTCGTTTATCCGCGCGGGGCGGCGCGGACAGGCGCTTTTGCAGGATGAGCTGATCGCCCTCGTTCCGCGGGAATACGGCGGGCACGTTGCGCAGCTGGGGGGCGCAAAGTCCCTGGTGTTCGATATCGTCATGCCCGGCATATCCCATGGGCCTGCAGGCGAAATCGCCCTGAGGGTGGGAGAGGACGAAAGCCTGTTCTATCTGGGCCACATCGGCTACCATGTTGATTCGCCCTTCCGCGGCCACAGCGCCGCGCTGCATGCCTGCCGACTGTGCGTGCCCGTGTTTCACGAGCTTGGGATGAGAACCTTCGTCATCACTACGGACGAGGACAACCTTCCCAGCATTCTCACATGTGAGCGGCTGGGCTGCATACTGGAATCCACTGTGGATGTGCCGCTGTGGTGCCGTCAGGAGTTTTCCATCAGCGAGCGCAAGCGGCGCTACGTATATGACCCTGAGGATGTCAAAAGACGATAAAATGCGGTTACGGCTTTTCTTTTTGCATAAGATAGGGTAAAATACGGGGGTAAGTTCTGGAAGGGTGGTGCTTCTTTGGAGGCGACGATTCAGGGCTGCCGCATGTTTTACCGCTATGCAAAGGCGGAAAAGGCAAACGGCCCTACCATTTTGTTCCTGCACGGCTGGGGGTGCGACGGCTCGATTTTCTCCTTTATTGAAAAAGGGCTGAGCGAGCAGGCCGATGTGCTCACGGTGGATTTTCCCGGCCACGGTCAGAGCGGCGAACCGCCGGTGCCGTGGGGTGTGCCCGAATATGCGGAACAGATTGCCGGCCTGCTTGAATCGCTTTCCATTTCCAGGGTGCGCGTGGTGGCGCATTCCTTCGGCGGGCGCGTCGCCATTTATCTTGCATCGCATCATCCCGAAAAGATCGACCAGATGGTCCTTACCGGAGCTGCGGGCATCCGCAAGCCGCTCACGGAAACGCAGAAGAAGCGCCAGGCCCGCTTCAAGCGAATGAACGCCATGCTCAACGCGCTCAAGCGCTTCGGGCTGCTGCGCCCAGCGGTGGAGCGCTGGCAGGACGCGCTTCGCAGGCGTTATGGTTCCGCCGACTATGTGCGGCTAAATGAAAACATGCGCAAAACCTTCTCCAAGGTGATCTCGCAGGATCTGTACCCGTTGCTCAAGGATGTTCAGGCGCCTACCCTCCTCGTATGGGGCAGCGAGGATACCGAAACGCCCCTGTGGATGGGCGAGCAGATGGAAAAGGCCATTCCCGACGCCGGCCTGGTGGTCTTTGAGGGCCGGACGCATTTTGCCTTCATTGAGGAATGGCAGCGCTTTTTGACGATTGTCAGGCAATTCTTTTGGGGAGGTCAGACGGCATGAGTTTGTCAACGCCGCTCCTTCGCTGGCTTACGCTGCTTTCACCGGTATGCTGCTGCCTGTTCGCCGCGCGCGGCATCCTGCATTATTTTCAGCTGGAAAGCTACCAGTTTCCGGGCTATTTCCGCTCCCTCAAGCGCAATCGCGTCCATAGCCTGCTGCCGGGCCTTTGCGCCACGGCGGCGGTGCTGGTGCTGCTTTACGGGTTTGACTTGCTGGCCCTGCGCGGCGGTGCCCGGTGGGCCTCAATTCTGGCGGCCGTGCTGCTGCTCCCCCTGTCGGCAGGAGCGGGGCTTGCGATAGGCAGGGCCTTTTCGCCGCGCAGCGCCAAAAAGAAATTCGTGATCACCGGTCGCGTCAAACGGCTGTATGCGGTCTTTTTTTTGGTGATGACAGGCATTAGCGCATTGTGCGCGGCCACGCCCTGGGCGGTGCTGCCTGCGCTGTGGCCGCTTGCGCTGCCGCTGGTGGTGGCCTTGAGCGGACTTTTGGCCTGGCCGATTGAAAAGGCCATCAGCGAATGCTACTTCCGCGATGCGCGCCGAAAGCTGCTTTCCAATCCCAACCTGGTTCGCATCGGCATCACGGGAAGCTATGGCAAAACGTCGGTCAAGCATATCCTGGGGGCGATTTTGAGCGAAAAGTACCCCACGCTCATCACGCCTGCCAGCTTCAATACCCCCATGGGCGTCACCCGTACCATCCGCGAAAAACTCTCACCCTCCCATCAGGTGTTTGTGGGGGAAATGGGGGCAAGGCACGTAGGGGACATTAAGGAAATGTGCCGGCTGGTACATCCCACCATCGGTATCATTACCTCGGTGGGTCCGCAGCATCTGGAGACATTCAAGACCATCGAACGGGTGGCCTCCACCAAGTATGAGCTGATCGAGGCCCTGCCCGCGGAGGGTTCCCACGCCTATTTCTATGACGACGGCGCCTGGGTGCGCAAGATGTACGACCGCACGCAGAAGCCCAAGTCCCTCTGCGGCCGGGACCCGGCCATCTGCGACTGCTGGTGCGATGAGGTGAGCGTATCCGCGGAGGGCAGCCGCTTTCAGCTGCATATTCGCGGCGTGGGCAGCGTGGAGTGCCATACCCGGCTTTTGGGTGAGCACAACATCCAGAATATCCTGCTGGCTGCAGCCGTAGCTTCCGACCTGGGGCTCACGCTGCGCCAGATCTCGCACGGCGTGGAGAAGCTCTCTCCCGTCAAGCACCGCCTGGAGCTGCTCAGCCACCCCGGCAGCTTCACCATCATCAACGACGCTTTCAATTCCAACCCTGTGGGAGCCAAAGCTGCGCTGAAGGTGCTCAGGGACTTCCCTGCACGGCGCATCATCATCACCCCCGGCATGGTGGAGCTGGGCGAGCGCGAGGCGGAATATAACCGTGAATTCGGCCGGGAAATGGCCGGCTGCGTGGACATCGCCATCATCGTGGGAAAGAATCGCGCCTTGCCCATCATCGAAGGGCTGAAGGAGGCCGGCTTCCCGGAGGAGTCCATCCACCGCGTGGACAGCCTGGACGATTCGACCCGCCTGCTGCACGGGCTGGTCCGCCCAACGGATACCGTCCTGTATGAAAACGACCTTCCCGACCATTATCAGGAAGCCTGACTGGAGGAACTGGATATGAGCAAGATTCAACTGGGTGTGATGTTCGGCAGCCGCAGCTGTGAGCACGAGGTGTCCATCATCAGCGCCGTGCAGCTTATGCGCGCCGCCGACCGTCAGCTTTACGACATCATCCCCATCTATATCAGCAAAAGGGGCGAATGGTTCACCGGCGACGCGCTGTTTGAGATCTCCGCCTACACGCCCTTTGACGAAAACCGCAAGGGCGTGGTGCGCGTCAATCTGGATATCACCTCCGGCTCCGGCGCGCTCACGCGGCTGGAGCATGGCAAGGGCCTGCTGGGCAAGGACCGCGAGGTGATCGTGGCCCGGTTGGATTGCGTGATTCCTGTATTCCATGGCATGCATGGCGAGGACGGCACCATTCAGGGCCTTCTGGAGCTGTGCAACATTCCCTACGCCTCCTCCGGCGTGGGAGCGAGCGCCATGGGCATGGATAAGGTCTATATGAAGCAGTACTTCCGCGGGGCGGGCTTCCCGGTGCTGCCGAGCTGCTGGTTCCTGCGCCGCGCCTGGGACGATGATCCCACGGCGGTGATGGACCAGATCGAGAAGGAACTGCCGTATCCCGTGTTTGTCAAGCCCGCCTCTCTGGGCTCCTCCATCGGCGTGACCAAGGCCAGGGACCGTGCGGCCCTGGAGGAATCGCTGAAGCTCGCCTTTGAGTTTGACCGAAAGGTGCTGGTGGAAAAGGGCCTGGAGGACCCGCTGGAGCTGAACTGCTCCGTGCTTGGCTATGACGGAAAGGCGCAGGCCAGCGAAATTGAAATGCCCATTTCCGGCGGTGACCTGCTGACCTTTATGGACAAATACATGGCGGGAAGCTCCACCAAGGGCATGGCCTCGCTCAAGCGCGTTTTGCCCGCGCCCATCGAGCCGGAGCTGCGCGACAAAATCCGTGCCCTTTCCGTCGATATCTTCAATGATATGGACTGCAAGGGCGTGGTGCGCATCGACTACATGTACGACGCCGCGTCCGATGGCCTGTACATCACCGAAATCAACACCATCCCCGGCTCGCTGGCGTTTTACCTGTGGGAGGCCTGCGGCTTGCCTTACAGCAGGCTGATTGATGAAATGGTCCGCTGCGCCATGGAGGCGCAAAAGGATAAGGACGACAGCAACTATGCCTATTCTTCCGATATTTTGAGCAACATTTCGCTGGGCGGCAAGGCTGGAAGCAAAGCGGGGCTGAAAAACGCCTGAGGCGCACAAAGGAGCACTATGGCAGAATTATCGCAGATCAAGGACCCGGCGGATATCCGCGGCCTTTCGCGCGAGGAGTGCGAGGAGCTGGCGGACGACATCCGCACGAAGATTATTCAGACGGTATCGCAAAACGGCGGCCACCTGTCCTCCAATCTGGGCATGGTGGAGATTACGCTGGCGCTGCACCGTGTGTTCGATACGCCAAAGGACAAAATCCTTTTCGATGTCGGCCATCAGGCCTATGCGCACAAGCTGATTACGGGGCGCTACGAGGCCTTTGATACGCTGCGCACCTACAACGGCCTGTCGGGCTTTCCCCGCCGGAGCGAAAGCATATACGACTGCTTTGAAGCCGGGCATGCCTCCACGGCGATTTCCGCCGCCCTGGGCTTTGCGCGCGCACGTGACGCGCGGGGCGAAAAGCATCATGTGGTGGCCGTGGTGGGGGATGGCGCTCTGACGGGCGGCATGTGTTACGAGGCCCTGAATGACTGCGGCAATTCCAAAACCCGCCTGATTCTGGTGCTCAACGACAACGAAATGTCCATCGCCCAGAACGTGGGCGCTTTGAGCAAGCACCTTTCCAGCCTTCGCGCCAGCGTGGGATGGAACAGCACCAAAAAGCGCGTCAAAAGCCGGCTGAACCGCATCCCCGTCCTTGGCCAGCCGCTGTATCGCATCATCCATACCACCAAGCGAATGATCAAGAGCATCTTCGTGGATGAGGGCTTTTTTTCTGCGCTGGGGTTCCGCTATCTCGGCCCCATCGACGGAAACAACCTGGCCGCGGTGGAAAACATGCTCAGGCAGGCCAAGCAGCTGGATGAGCCCGTGGTCATTCACTGCGCCACCAAAAAGGGATACGGATATAACCGCGCCGAGCGGCGCCCGGAGGATTTTCACGGCACACCGCCGTTTTTGGTGGAAACCGGCGAGGTCAGCGGCGGCAGCCGTCAGGCCAATGGCGAGGTTGCCATGCACACCCTCATTGATCTGGCGCGTCAGGATGAACGCATTGTGGCGGTTACGGCCGCCATGCCGCTGGGCACCTGCACGCATCTGTTTGAGCAGGCGTTTCCCACCCGGCATTTTGACGTGGGCATTGCGGAGGAGCATGCCGTCACGCTGTGCGCAGGCATGGCTTCCGGTGGGCTTCGGCCGTTCTTCTTTGTGTATTCCACGTTTTTGCAGCGAGGGTACGACCAGGTACTGCATGACGTGTGCATTCAAAAGCTGCCCGTGGTGCTCATGCTGGACCGGGCCGGCATCTCCAATGAGGATGGCCAGTCGCATCAGGGGCTATATGACTTCGCCTATCTGCGTCACATTCCCAACATGACGGTGCTGGCCCCTGCCGATGCGGCCGAGCTGCAGGCCATGATTCCGGCGGCGCTGCGGCTTGGCGCACCCTGCGCCATCCGCTACCCCAAAAACGCCGAATGCCTGCCGGAAGGCTATGCGGTGGACGGCTTTGAAATCGGCTGCTGGAAAACCCTTCGCCATGGAGCGGATGCGGCGCTGGTTGCCACGGGCACGATGACGGCGGCGGCGCTTCGTGTGGCGGAACGGCTGGCGGCCGAGGAGATCCACCTGTCGGTGATCAACGCATCCACCGTAAAGCCTCTGGACGGCGCATGCCTGAACGCACTGTTTGCCAGAAAAATCCCTGTTGTAACGCTGGAGGAGCACGTGGCAATGGGCGGCTTTGGAAGCGCTGTGCTGGAATACGCCGCCGCCGTTGGCGCCACGGCGCGCATCCGCACGCTGGCCGTGGGGGACTTCTTTGTGCAGCATGGCGATCATGCCCATCTGCTCAAGGATGTGGGACTGGATGACGAGAGCATCGCACAGGCGGTGCGCGCAACGGTCAGAGAGGCAGGCGTGTGCTGTGTCTGATAAGCTGCGGGTGGACCAGGCGCTGGTGCGGCAGGGGCTGGCCCCCAGCCGTGAAAAGGCCCAGGCGCTGATCATGGCGGGTCAGGTCTACCGCCGGGAGGTCAAGGTGCTCAAGCCCTCCGAAAAGGTGGGGGAGGACGAGGAACTGACCGTGCGCGGACATGCGCACCCCTTCGTGGGCCGCGGAGCGCTGAAGCTCGACAAGGCGCTGCGGGTGTTCGGCGCGGATGTGCGGGACGCGGTGGCCATGGACATCGGCGCGGCTACCGGCGGGTTTACGGACGTGCTTTTGCAAAACGGCGCCCGGCATGTGTATGCCATCGACGTGGGCTATGGCCAGCTGGACTGGAAAATCCGCAACGATGAGCGCGTGACCGTGCTGGAACGCACCAACGCGCGCTATCTGACCCATGCCGAGGTGCCCTGTGTGCCGGACATCACCGTAATGGACGTATCCTTTATCTCCGTGCGGCTCATTTTGCCGGTCGCGGCGGATTTGATGGAGCATCGCGGGCGGTTTTACATTCTCATTAAGCCTCAGTTTGAAGCGGGAAAGGAAAATGTGGGCAAAAAAGGCGTCGTGCGCGACCCACGTGTGCACCGGCAGGTGGTGGAGGAGGTCGCCGCCTTTGCGCCCAGCTTTGGTTACCGGATGTCACAGGTGGATTTTTCGCCCGTGACGGGTCCGGAGGGGAATATCGAATACATCGCGGAGCTGCTTCCCGATACATCCGGTGCGCCAGCCGTTACGCAGGAGCGCATCGCACAGGTGGTGGAACAGGCTCACGCGACACTGAACTGAACACACCGACATTCTGCATAAACATGCATTCTTGCATATTTATGCAGAACGTGCTATACTGTGCGCGAAAGGCGGGGGAGCCGCATATGAAATCAGTCTATATGCTCATGCACCAGCGAAAGCCGGACGCAAGGGAGCTGGCGGGCAGGGTATTGCAGGCGCTGGAACATGCGCATATCGCGGTTGCGGCGGAGCCCTGGATTCGGGAACGGCTGGGCGGAGATGCCGGTGCGTCGCTGTGCGAGCGGACGCCGGAGCAGTGCGAGGCGGTTGTCTCCGTCGGCGGCGACGGAACCCTGCTGCGCGCCAATGCGCTGGCCGTCCGTCACAACCTGCCCCTGCTGGGTGTCAACGTAGGGCGGGTGGGCTTTCTGACCGAGGTGGAGCTGGATCGGCTGGAAGAGGCCTGCGCCCGCCTGGCCCGCGACGAATACACCCTGGAGACGCGCATGATGCTCAAAGCGTCCATGGGGGACCGCACGGACTATGCCCTCAACGACGTGGTGCTCAGCCGCGGAGGCTACTCCCGGCTCATCGGCGTCAACGCATGGGTGGATGGGGACCGGGTCGGCCCCTTTATCGCGGATGGACTGATCGTGTCCACACCGACTGGGTCGACAGGCTATTCACTCTCGGCAGGCGGACCGCTTGTCTGTCCGGAAGTGGAGTGCATGGTGCTCACGCCCATCTGCGCCCATTCGCTGCAGCACAGGCCCGTCGTCACATCGCCCGCCCAGACCATCACGGTACGGCTGGATGGGGGATACAGCGCCATGGTGTCCGTGGACGGACGAAAGCCCTGGAGCTTCTCGGACGGGCAGACGCTCACCATCACAAGGGCGGAGCACGCGGCGCGCTTTATCCGCCTGGGTCCCAAGAGTTTCTTCAGCACGATTCGCATTAAACTGTCCGAATGGACTCGCTAACAAGGAGCGTTGAGGTACATGAAATCTGCGCGGCAAATTGCCATTTTGGAGATCATCGCGGAAAAAAGCATCGAAACGCAGGAGGACCTTGCTGACGCGCTGCGCCTGCGGGGATTTCAGGTGACACAGGCCACCGTTTCGCGCGATATCAAGGAACTCAGGCTGGTGAAGGCGCTTGCGCCCGACGGCAGCTACCGCTATGCCACCGCCGAAAAGGGTGAAAACGGGCTGAACGAGCGGCTGATCCGCATGTTCAGCGAAACGGTCATCAGCATGGTCAGCGCATATAACCAGATCATCGTCCGCACCCTGCCGGCCAGCGCCAATATTGCCGCGGAAACCATCGACAGCCTGCAATGGCCGGAGGTGCTGGGCACCATTGCCGGCGACAACACCATTCTGATGATCGTGCGTTCTGTCGAGGAGGTTCGCCCGGTGATGGAGCGGCTCAATGCCATGATTCGCCGGTGAACGCCTTTAACACGGGGGAAAGGAGAAACGGCCTGTGCTTGTGTCCATGACGGTGCGCAACATCGCGCTGATCGAGCAGCTTCAAATTGAATTTCAAAAAGGCATGCAGGTGCTCAGCGGCGAAACCGGCGCAGGCAAGTCCATCATTGTCGACAGCATCAACCTGGTGCTGGGCGAGCGCGCCGACCGGAGCCTGATCCGTTCGGGATGCGATCGTGCCTATGTGGAAGCGCTGGTGGATATTTCCGACTGCCCGCAGGCGGCGGCTGTGCTGGCTGAGCAGCAGCTTGAGGCCGAGGGCGGGCTGATCAGCATTCAGCGCGAAATCTCCACGGGCGAGCGCAATCTGTGCCGCGTGTGCGGGGTCATTGTTCCGCTGGCCTTTCTGCGCCATCTGACGGACCTGCTGGTGGACGTGCATGGCCAGCATGCCCACCAGAGCCTGCTGGATGCGAAAAACCACATGGCATTTCTTGATTCCTTCGGAGATGCTGCCTTTGGGGAGCAAAAGCGCCGGGTGGAGGAGCGCTACCGCCAGTGGCGCGAAAGCAGCAGCCGCTTTTCCGCGCTTCGCAAGGAAAACGAGCAGCGCGCCCAGCGGCAGGAATATCTGGAGACCCGCGTGCGGGAACTGGATGCGGCGCAGCTTGTGCCGGGGGAGACGGAGCGCCTGACGGCCGAACGGGCCCGCTTTGCCAGCGCCGAGCGCATTGACGGCGCAGTACGAACCGCCTATGCGGCGGTGATGGGCGGCGGCCGGGCAGCCAGCGCCATGGACCAGCTGCGTGACGCCATGGAGGCCATGCGCAGAATCGAGGAGCTGGACCCGCGCTACAAGGCGCTGGCGGACCGGCTGTCCTCGGCGTTCTACGAAACGGAGGAAATGGGCATCGAGCTGCGCGACGTGCTGGAGAACGAAAGCTTTGATCCGGAACGCAACGAGGCCGTGCAGGAACGGCTGGACCTGATTCGCCGGTTGGAGCGTCGCTACGGCATGTCGGCGGACGAGCTGGCCGCGCACCACGAGGAGATGAAGAGTGAGCTCAACCGCCTGGAGGGCATGGAGGACCGATTGCGGCGCGCTGAGGCGGATTATAAGGAAAAGCTCAAGGCGTACCGCGCCGAGGCGGCGCTGCTGACCCAGGCGCGAGAGGCGCTTGCAGCCCGGTTTGAGCGCCTTATGGAGGCGCAGCTTCGGGATCTGGGAATGCAGAGCACGCGCTTCGCATGCGTCTTTGAGCCGCCGGAGCCGGGCCGCAAAAGGGTGCCCACGCCCAGGGGAGACGACCATGTGTGCTTCTACATCGCCCCCAATCCCGGCGAGCCGCTCAATCCGCTTGACAAAACCGCTTCCGGCGGCGAGCTTTCCCGGCTGATGCTGGCGATGAAGGCGGCGGGCGCGGAACATGACGGCATCCCCTGCATGATCTTTGACGAGATCGACACCGGCATCAGCGGCCATGTGGCGCAGGCTGTGGCGGAAAAGATGGCTTCCATCGGCCGCTATCACCAGGTGCTGTGCGTGACGCATCTGGCGCAGATCGCCGCCATGGCGGATGCGCAGTATCTGGTGCAGAAGCAGGTTTCTCAGGGGCGTACCCATACCACGGTGCGGCTGCTTGATGATGAGGGGCGCGTAGAAGAGGTGGCCCGGCTGATCGGCGTGACCGAAAGCCAGCAGGAAAGCGGAATGGCGCACGCGCGCGCACTGCTGCTTGCGGCCCAAAAATGGAAAAAGGGCACATAAAGCGCTTGGGAAATTCAAAAAAACCTTTCCCCATCAAGCAGAATGTGCTATACTAATGTATGGCGTAATCGCACAGGTAAAACAGTTCAGGAAGGACGAGAGAGCATGAGCACCGTACACAATTTTCCCGGCGGAATTCATCCGCATGAGGGAAGAGGCGGCAAGGCGGCTACCGCCGGGCTGTCCATCGTGGAAGCGCCGCAGCCGTCGCGCGTGGCCATCCCCTTGCAGCAGCATATCGGAGCGCCCTGCAAGCCGTTGGTAAGTAAGGGGGACACCGTCAAAACGGGCCAGATGATCGGCGAGCCGGTTGGCGTGATGAGCGCCGCAGTACATGCCTCCATCTCTGGTCAGGTCGTCGATTGTCAGCCCTGCATCCTGGCAAACGGCACCCAGCAGATGTGCGTCATCATTGATAATGATTTTAAGGACGAATGGGTGCCGCTGACCCCTGTGGCCAACCCTGAATCCATGACCGTGCAGGAGCTTTCCGACCTTGCCCGGCGCATGGGCATCGTGGGTCTGGGCGGCGCCACATTCCCCACGGCGGTCAAGCTTAACGTGCCCGCCGGCAAAAAGGTGGACACGCTGGTGCTCAATGGCGCGGAATGCGAGCCCTATCTGTCAGCGGACCACCGGCTGATGCTGGAGCATGCGGATCAGATTGTCTCCGGTGCGCGTATCATCCAGAAGGTGCTGGGCATCGAACGGGTGATGATTGGCATTGAGGACAACAAGCCCGACGCCGTGGAAGCCATGCGCAAGGCCTGCGGGAAATATAGCGAGTTCAGCGTTACGGCGCTGAAGACCAAATACCCGCAGGGCGGTGAAAAACAGCTCGTTTATGCCCTGACGGGCCGTACGGTCAAGATGGGCGGACTGCCGCTGGACATCGGCGTTGTGGTGTCCAACGTGGGCACCTGCCATGCGCTGTGCCGTGCCGCTTACGAGGGCCGGCCCATCGTGGACCGCGTGGTCACGGTGGGGGGGTGCGTGCAAAACCCCGCCAACTATCTGGTGCGCATCGGCACGCCGGTGGAATGGCTGCTGGATACCTCCAAGGGCCTGCTGCCTGAAACCAAGATGCTGATTTACGGCGGCCCCATGATGGGCATGGCCATCAGCCGCGAGGACATCCCTGTTACGAAGGGATGCAGCGGCATCGTGGCGTTGGACAAGCTGGGCGCTCTGGCCGATGAAAGCCCCTGCATCCGCTGCGCGCGCTGCATGAACGCCTGCCCGATGCACCTGGCTCCCGCGGCTATCGACCGCGCGGTGCGCAAGGATCTCTTTGAAGCCGCGGAAAAGCTCAATGCCCTCAACTGCATCGAGTGCGGCGCATGCACCTTCTCATGCCCTGCCAAGCGCAATCTGACCCAGAGCTGCCGCGTGGCCAAGCGCATCATCACACAGCGGCGCAAGGAAGCCGCCGCGAAGAAAGGAGCCCATTGATATGCAAACGAAGCTGGTCGTATCTTCGTCTCCTTTCCTGCGCGACGCCTCCGTATCCACGCGCAGGCTGATGGGGGATGTTGTGATCGCCCTGATTCCCACCGCTTTGGCGGCCATCTGGTTCTTCGGCGCGCCTGCGCTGGCGCTGATGATCGTGGCTGTCGCCTTTGCGGTTCTTTCCGAACTGGTGTATGAAAGAATCGCTCATCAGAAAAGTACTATCGGCGACCTGAGCGCCGTGGTCACGGGCCTGTTGCTGGCCTTCAACCTGCCGGCCAACGCCCCCTGGTGGATGGCGGCGATCGGCTCCATCATCGCCATCGTGCTGGTCAAGCAGATGTTTGGTGGCATCGGCCAGAACTTTATCAACCCGGCGCTGGCGGCCCGCACCATTTTGATGCTGTCCTGGGCCGGTCTCATCGCCGCTACCGCCCTGCCGGCCGGCGGCCAGCTTTTCGGGCTGACCACCGTTCCCGTCGATGCCGTCGCTTCGGCTACGCCGTTGGTTTCCAGCAGCTACTCGCTGTGGCAGCTCTTCATCGGCGACGTGCCCGGCATGCTGGGTGAAACCTGCAAGCTGACCCTGATTCTGGGCGGCGTGTACCTGATCGTGCGCAAGGTCATCGACTGGCGCATCCCCGTGTTCTTCATCGGAACGTCCTTCATCCTGTTCTGGATTCAGACCGGCGTGATCTATTCCGTGGAGAGCGGCACGGACAACGCCCTGTATCAGATTCTCAGCGGCGGCCTGCTGCTGGGCGCCTTCTTCATGGCGACGGACTATGTCACCAGCCCGGTGAGCAAATGGGGCAAGGTCATCATGGGCATCGGCTGCGCGGTGATGCTGTTCGTCATCCGTACCTATAACAACAGCTATCCCGAAGGCTGCTCCTTCGCCATCCTGTTCATGAACGTGCTCACGCCGCTCATCGACAAGTGGACCATGCCCCGCACCTTTGGCGCGGTGAAGCCCGTGAAGGCGAAGAAGAGCGAGGCCAAGCAGGGAGGTGCGAAGGCATGAAAAACAAATCCCTCTTTCATGTGTTTACCAACGGCCTTTTGAATGAGAACCCCACGTTCCGCCTGCTCTTGGGCATGTGCCCGACGCTGGCCATTTCCACGGCCGCTTCTTCCGGCGTAGGCATGGGCCTGGCGACCACGTTCGTGCTGGTGTTTTCCAACATGGTGATTTCCTCGCTGCGGCACATCATCCCAGAGCGCGTGCGCATTCCGGGCTTCATCGTGGTCATAGCCACCTTCGTGACGATCATTGATCTGATCATCAAGGCGTTCCTGCCTTCCATGTCGGATACGCTGGGCATCTACATCCCGCTGATCGTGGTCAACTGCATCATCTTCGCCCGTGCAGAGTCCTACGCTTTCAAGAATCCTGTCCTTCCATCCGCTGTGGACGGCCTGGGCATGGGCCTTGGCTTCACCTGCTCGCTGACGCTGCTCTCCTCCGTGCGTGAGATCATCGGCAGCGGCAAGTGGTTCGGCATGCAGATCATGCCCGATGCCTACAAGCCCATGTCGGTCATCATCACCCCGTCGGGCGGCTTCCTCACGCTGGGCATTTTGCTTCTGATTGTGAACGGCATCGTCAAGTACATCGGCAAGCGCAAGCAAATGAAGGCAAGGGGTGAGATCGCATGAATGAGCTGCTTTTGATTGTGATCGGCAGCGTGCTGGTCAACAACTTTGTCATGTCACAGTTCTTGGGCATCTGCCCGTTCCTGGGCGTGTCCAAAAAGACGGAAACCGCCCTTGGCATGGGCATGGCCGTCACCTTCGTCATGGCGCTGGCCTCGCTCATCACCTACTTCATCCAGGCCTACCTGCTGGTTCCGCTGGATCTGGAGTACATGCAGACCATCGCGTTTATCCTGGTCATTGCAGTTCTGGTGCAGATCGTGGAAATCGCCCTCAAGAAGATCAGCCTTTCGCTGTATCAGGCGCTGGGCGTGTATCTGCCGCTGATCACCACCAACTGCGCCGTGCTGGGCGTGGCGCTGCTCAACACCCGCGAGGGGTATAACCTGATTGAGTCCGTTGTCAACGGCACCAGCGCCGCCATCGGCTTCACCATTGCCATTGTGATGTTTGCCAGCATCCGTGAGCGTCTGGCCACGGGCAACATGCCCAAATGGATGGACGGTTTCCCCGGCGCGCTGATTACGGCCGGCCTGATGTCCCTTGCATTCCAGGGCTTCTCGGGCCTGATTCAGTAAGAAAGAGAGGGGCTCACGAATGACTGCTGTTTTGATCGGCGTAGGGGTATTGGGCGGTCTGGGACTGATACTGGGCCTGCTGCTGTCCGTAGCCAACAAGGTATTTGAAATTCCTTCCGATCCCAAGCGTGATGCGGTTCGCAATGCTCTGCCCGGCGCCAACTGCGGCGGGTGCGGCTATGCCGGCTGCGATGCGCTGGCGGATGCGATTGCCGCGGGTAAGGCGCCTGTCAACGCCTGCCCGGTGGGCGGTGCCGCCGCGGCTGCGGAGATCGCCAAGATCATGGGCGTGGAAGAAACGCCTCAGGAAGTCCGCAAAGTGGCCACCGTCGTGTGCCAGGGAACGCTCGACCGTTGTAAGACCAAATTCCCGTACCATGGCATCAAGGACTGTGTGGCGGCCTCTCTGGTCAACGATGGAAACCGTGCCTGCCAATATGCCTGCCTGGGATTGGGCACTTGCGTGCGGGCCTGCAAGTTTGACGCCATCCACATCGACGAGCATTCCGGAATCGCCAAGGTCGATCCCGAAAAGTGCCAGAGCTGCGGGGCCTGCGTCAAGGCGTGCCCCAAGCATGTGCTGAGCCTCCAGCCCGAGACCGTTCCCGTGCGGCTTCTGTGCCGCGCGGCCGAGGAAGGCAATCTGGTCAGCGACAACTGCAAGATCGGCTGCGTAGGCTGCGAGCTGTGCAAGAATGCCTGCAAGTTCGATGCGATCACCATGGTCAACCACCTGCCCGTGATCGACCGTGAGAAGTGCACGGGCTGCATGATGTGCGCTGAAACCTGTCCCAACGGTGCGCTGTGGGGAGATTTCGATAACCGCAAGATCGCTGAAATCGACCGTGATTTGTGCATCGGCTGCACCATCTGCAAACGGACGTGCCAGTTCGAGGCCATTTCCGGCGCGCTCAAGCAGGTGCACGAGGTCAACGAGGCCTGCACCGGCTGCGGCGAGTGCGTTAAGAAGTGCCCCAAGAAGGCCATTACCTTGAAGGTGCGCAAGCATCCCCGCGATGCAAACGCAAAGGTTGGAACGACGCCCGTAGAAGCGGCAGTTCCGAAAGCGTAAGCGCGATCCGCGGCGGACAAAACGTCCGCCGCTTTTTCGAATGAAGGGAGCGACGGTGCTATGAAGGTTGGGTTTATCGGTGCGGGCAACATGGGCTGCGCCATCATGCGCGGTGCGTTTCAGGGCGGCTTTCTCAAGCCGTATGAAACCATGGTATACGATGTGAGCGAGCAGCAGCTTGCGGCCCTGACCGCCTCCTATCCGGTTAACGTGGCTGAGAGCAATGTCCAGATTGCCAGAGAGTGCGAGTTTATCATCCTGGCGATCAAACCCGTTTATATGCGCGGTGTGTTGGAGGAAATCCAAAAGTATATCTATAACAAAAAGATTATCTCCATCGCTGCCGGATGGTCCATGGCCATGCTCACGGAAATCCTCGGACGCGAAAACGGCGCTCAGGTGCTGCGCGTCATGCCCAATACACCGGCGTTGGTCGGCGCCGGATTTACGGCACTCTGCGAGGAGAACAGCTTCAGCAAGGCATCGCTGGGCTGGGCAAAGGAGCTTTTCGCCACGCTGGGTGTGGTGCAGGTGCTGCCGGAACGCCTTTTCGATGCTGTAGTGGCCGTCAGCGGCAGCAGTCCCGCGTATGTCTACATGTTCATCGAAGCGATGGCGGATGGGGCAGTCCGTCTGGGAATGCCCAGAAAAATGGCGATTCAGGCGGCTGCGCAGGCGGTGCTGGGATCGGCCAAGATGGTGCTGACAACAGGCGAGCATCCCGCTGCGCTCAAGGACAATGTCTGCTCACCGGGCGGCACGACCATCGAAGCGGTCCAGTCCCTGGAGAAGAACGGCTTCCGCAGCGCTGTTCTGGAAGCCATGGATGCCTGTGCGCGTAAGAACCGCAAAATGTCCACCCCGGCAGATCGGAGAGGGAAGCTATGACCCAAGTCAAGCCCAAGCGGACCGTACAGCTTTACACGGATGGCGCCTGTTCCGGAAATCCCGGGCCCGGCGGATGGGGTTGTGTGCTCTGCTATAAGGACAAGGTCAAGGAAATGTCCGGCCACATGTCCAATACCACCAACAACCGTATGGAAATCTTTGCCGTAATCGCAGGGCTTGGCGCGCTGAAGGAGCCATGTGTGGTGGAGGTTTATTCGGATTCCGCCTATACGGTGAACGCCTTTAACGATCATTGGATTGACAACTGGCAGAAAAACGGCTGGGTGAACAGTAAAAAGCAGCCCGTGGAAAACAGCGACTTGTGGAAGCTTTTGCTGCAGGTGATTCGCACCAAAAAGCATGAGATCACCTTCCATAAGGTGAAGGGGCATGCCGATAATCCCTGGAACAATCGCTGCGACGAGCTGGCGACATCAGCTATCCGGGAATATCGCAGGCTTAACGGCGAAAAGCCGGAGGAAGAAACCAAAGTGGGGGAGGAGCAAAAGCCCTGACCCGTTGAAAGGAAAGGCAGCTTTGAAGAGCGGCCTTTCTTTTTTGCTCATATGCCGCGTTCATCCGTGATTGCCACCCGTGAAAGAGGCCGCAAAGCGATAGCGGAATATCTGACGGAGAGGGAACTTGACAGGCCAGAAAAGATGATGTATGCTATAAAAGAACTTTTCGCTAAAGAACACTTTTACGAATAGTTGAAGCGCGATTTGAGATTCTATGCCGGGAGGTCAGCCCAATGCCTGAAATAACGTATCAGGAACGCATCAATGCCGAGCGTACCGAAAAAGTTCGCCGTATGCTTCGGGAACTGCCGCCATCCTGCACGGATTTTATCAACAGCATCACTATGACCACCAGTCCGCTGACCCGTATGGCCTACACGATCGATTTACAGACGTTTTGTGACTACGCGGCAAAGGAATTGCCCTATTTTTCGACAAAAACGCCCGCTGCGTGGACTGATGACGACATGGCCCATTTCACCGCGCGCGACCTCAATGGCTATGCGGACTATTTAACCCTGTACTACAAAGATGCCAGTATCGGCGAAACCGTCGAGCAGCAAAAGGTGCTTCGAAACCACGAATGCGGCGTCATGCGCAAGCTGTCCTCCCTGCGTTCCTATTTCGACTATCTCTTCAAGATGGAGCGTATCCCCGGAAATGTCGCGGCGCTGGTCTCCCTGCCAAAGCTTCACGAGAAGCCAATTCTGCACCTGATTGGCCCGGAAATCGAGCGTCTGCTGGCTGTCGCGGATGATGGCGCAGAGCTGACCGCCGCCCAGCAGCGCTTCCATGCGCATACGCGCAAACGGGATTATGCCATCCTGATGCTGTTTCTGGGCACGGGCATTCGCGTCAGCGAGTGCGTGGGCATTGATATAGGCGACCTGGATCTTGCCGGCAAGGCTGTGCTGGTTACGCGCAAGGGCGGAAATCAGGTGATTTTGTATTATCCAAACGAGGTGGCCGAAGCGCTGAAAAGCTATCTGGAGGAGCGAAAACAGATTCAGCCTGCAACCAAGGCGGATGAAAACGCACTGTTTTTGTCCCTGCAGCGCAAGCGCATCTCCCAGCGCGCCGTTCAGATCATGGTCAAGAAGTACTGCTCCGTGGCCGTTCCGCTCAAAAAGCGCATGAGCCCTCACAAGCTGCGCAGCACATATGCCACGCGTCTGTATCACGAAACGGAGGATATTTACCTGGTGGCGGATGCACTTGGGCATTCCGATGTCAACACCACACGCAGGCATTATGCCGCCATGAGCGACCAGCGACGCCGGGACGCAGCCCGCAACGTGCATCTTCCCTCTCTGCCGGAAGACGCGCAGAAATAGAAACATTCGTTCGTAAAACACTTGCCAATTCCCTTCATTTTATGGTATGCTATAACCGATTGAAGCGTAAGGAAGTGAAGCCATGAGCAATCCGCGGGGAGACACCCAGGCTAAGATCCTTGCGTATATTGAGAAGGCTACGCTGCAAAAGGGATATCCCCCATCGGTGCGTGAAATTTGCGACGCCACCGGCCTCAAGAGTACCTCCACGGTTCATGGCCATTTGATCCGCCTGGAGAAAAAGGGGCTGCTGTACCGCGATTCGATGAAACCGCGGGCCATTTCCGTACCTGCAGATCATCAGATGTATCGCACGGAAATGGTCAATGTGCCCGTTGTGGGACGCGTGACGGCGGGCGTTCCCATTCTCGCAACCGAAAATATCGAGGATTATGTGGCCCTGCCTCAAACCATGCTGGGACAGGGAGAGCATTATATTTTGTCCGTTCGCGGCGAGAGCATGATTGGCGCCGGGATCATGGACGGAGATTTTGTGGTTGTCCATCGGCAGAATACCGCCTATAACGGGGATATTGTCATTGCCATGATCGAGGACGAGGCGACGGTCAAGCGTTTTTATAAGGAAAAGGGCGTTTTCAGGCTCCAGCCTGAAAATCCCGCCATGAAGCCTATCATCGTACCGGAGGTAACGATTCTGGGCAAGGTGGTTTCTCTCTATCGCATTTTTTAGGTTCGTTCCATATAATCTATATGATCAATGGGGGTGCTCGGCGTGTCCTGGTGGGAGCAGGGATTACGTTTGCTATTGGCCGTTTTTATCGGCTGTGTCATAGGTATTGAGCGCGAGCGAAAAAACCGGCCGGCCGGCATGCGCACGCATGTTCTGGTGTGTGTGGGCGCCTCCATCATCGCCATCATGGAAAGCCTGATGATTGCGGATACTATCACGCTGAACATGAACAATGAAAGCACGGGTATCGCGATCAGCTATGGGCGCATCAGCGCCCAGGTCATCAGCGGCATCGGCTTTCTGGGCGCCGGAACCATTTTTATCAGCCAGAAAAAGATTGCCGGCCTGACCACCGCTGCTTCGCTGTGGAACGTGGCATGCCTTGGCCTGGCGGTCGGCATGGGATATTACACCATCTCCATCGCCGGCTGCGCGATCGTGATCATCACGCTTTCGCTGCTGCAGCGTCTTGTGCGCGTCAATTCCGTCAAGCATGTGGAAATCAAGTTTATTCACCGTGTAGAGACGATTGCCTTTATCAACGACTATTTCCAAACCATCGGCGTGCGTGTGCTGGACATAGACTTTCATGTGGAAAACAAGGGTAAATATAATCTGTACACTAACATCTACACCCTGGACATGCAGGGAAAGACCACTTACAAGGACATCGTGAACAAGCTGTCCGAATACGCCAACATTCAGGGCATTCGCACACGAAATACCTGACACAGGCTGGCCAACGGCCGCGGAAGCAGCTTCCGCGGCCGTTGTGCTGGATTTGGGGGTTCTCTCCCCTATTATTCGCTTTTTGCGGTGCCGACGCAAAACCCGCAGGGCGTATTGGCCTGTTCGTTAAAAGCATTCTCCACAATGGCCTGGTAGAGGCGGTAACCGCCGGAGAAATTGTAGCAGTCATATCCATGCTGGCAAAGGATGCGGCAGGCCAGATAGCTGCGTAGACCGCTTTGGCACATGACGTATACAGGCTGATGCACGTCCAGCTCGCCGAGGCGCTCTCTCAGGCTGTCCAGAGGGATATTGATGAAGCCCTCGGCATGTCCTGCATCATACTCCCCTACGGTTCGCGTATCCAGCAGCGTAATGCCGGGACGGCCATACAGGTCAGCCAGGTCCTCATAATGGAACTGCTTCACCTTGCCCGTTTCGATGTTTTCCACCATGAAGCCGGCCATGTTTACCGGGTCCTTTGCGGAGGAATAAGGCGGCGCGTAGGCAAGGTCCAGCTGCGCCAGCTTTGGCGCTTTGAGCCCCGCTTGCATGGCGGTTGCGATCACGTCGATGCGCTTGTCAACCCCATCAAAGCCGACGATCTGTGCGCCCAGAATGCGCAGCGTTTCCTTTTCGTAGAGCAATTTGATGGTCATGGCGCGTCCGCCCGGATAGTAGGATGCGTGGCTTGCCGGAGAGAGGACAATCTTTTCATAGGAAAGGCCCGCTTCCTTTGCGGAATGTTCATTGATGCCAGTTGTGGCGGCCGTCATGTCGAACACCTTGATGACCGAGGAAGCGTAAGCCCCATGGTACGCACTGTCCAGGCCGCAAACATGATCCGCGGCGATCCGTCCCTGTTTGTTGGCAGGACCGGCCAGGGACACCAGCCCTGACGAGCCGGTTACGGCATTCCGTACCTGTATGGCATCACCTACCGCATAGATATCGGGGTCGGAGGTACGCATGTGCTCATCCACGACAATGGCCCCGTGGGCCCCTATCTCCAGACCGGATTCACGTGCCAGCGCAGAATCCGGAGATACGCCGATGGCCAGGACGGCCATTTCGGCACAGAGCGGCTCTCCCCCATCCACATGCGTCAAAATGCAGCCCTCGCGCTCTTCAAATCCGCTTACAGCGGTTTTGAGCATCAGATGCACGCCATTTAAGCGAAACCGTGCATGCACAAAGGAGGCCATGTCTTTATCAAGCGGTGTAAGCAGCTGGTCGAGCAGCTGCACAATGGTGACCTCAACACCCATTTCGCAAAGGTTTTCCGCCAGCTCCAGGCCGATGAATCCCCCGCCGGCCAGCACGGCGCGGCGCGGTTTCTCCTTTTCGACAAAAGCACGGATCTTCAGGGTATCCTCCACCGTGCGCAGCGTGAACAGCCGCTTTGCATCCAAGCCGGGCATGGGCGGCCGAATCGGCCGGGCCCCTGGAGAAAGGATCAGCTTGTCATAGCTCTCTTCGAATTCCGTTCCGTTCTCCAGACTCCGGACGGTTACGGCTTTGCGTTTCCGATGGATCGCGACTACCTCATGGTGGACGCGCACATCAATGTCAAAACGGCTTTTGAAGCTCTCGGGCGTTTGCAGCGTAAGCAGCGAACGGTCCTCGATCACACCGCCAATGTAATATGGCAAGCCACAGTTTGCATAGGATACGTATCCCGAGCGCTCAAACACGATGATTTGAGCCGTTTCGTCCAACCTCCGAATACGCGCCGCAGCGCTTGCTCCGCCGGCGACGCCGCCCACGATGATAACTTTCATCTTCCTGATCCCTCCACCGTTATTCCCTTTTTATGGGTATGTGCTTTAGTATTCCATCCCGATTCCCCCCTTTCCTGCCTGCCCGGCCGCTTTCCTTTTTTGGGGAAAAAATCATCTTGAGGGTATTGCTTTTTCGTATGCACTCTGGTATAATACCATACGTTGACCGAACGGAATGGTTTGGTCGGCACTACATGGGGCTATAGCACAGTTGGTAGAACGAGTTGTTCGTACTGTCGCCCCAAGGGTTTGAACGCCGTAAGCAGTTAATGGTGAATCTGCACAAAATTCATCGGGAATATTTGGGGCATTAGCACAGTTGGTAGCGCGCTACATTCGCATTGTAGAGGTCACCGGTTCGAATCCGGTATGCTCCACCAAATTGAGCGAGATTGTCGGAAATGGCAATCTCGCTTTTTTCTTTTCCGATGACTTTTGCAGATTCCTTTCTTATTTGAAGGAGTAATGGGCATAGAGCACCTATAAAGAGCAGTACAAGTTTTGCTTTCAATACTGGTTTTTCCCCAGCTTGTATGGTAAAGTAATTACGATACAGACAGGGGGTGAAGAAGTGAACAGCATCAAACGAAAAACCACGGCGAAGCTTTGTCTGGCACTGGGTCTGTTCATACTCGCCGGCGTTTTTCGTCAGATCGATTACGAAAGCCCCCCGCTGCCAGCTGCCGTTTGTTTCGTTCTCACCAATCTGATCTACATCGGCTTGGCCATGGCGTGGGGCTTTTCCATATCGAGCCGGATCCTGCACAGAAATGTCCGGCGGTATCTGCTGCTGGGCTGCGCCATGGCCGTTATGTGGATGTTCCTTCGCGCGGTCAAATATCGCTTTTTTCTAACAGATCCCGATATAACGCGTCACCTGTGGTATCTGTATTATGTGCCGCAGATTCTTGCGCCGCTGTTCAGCCTGTTCGCGGCGCTGGAGCTTGGACGGCGGGATGGAGACGCCATTTCCGCCCGGTGGCATTTGCTATTTATTCCTGCGGCGCTGCTGATCTGTGGCGTTATGACCAACGATCTGCATCAGATGGTGTTTCGGGCCGCGCCGGGCGCGGCGACGCTGGAGGCGGATTACACCCACGGATGGTTGTACTTCCTCGTCATGGCCTGGACGATCGCTCTGCTTTTGATAACCGGAACGATCATTTACCGCAAATGCCGCGTGTTTGAAAGCAGGAAATACGCATGGGTGCCGCTCAGCGTGTTTCTGGGCGGATTCGCACTGTGCGCGCTGAGCTTTGCCAACATCTATACCTTTCACAAAATGCCGGAATGCTTTTGCCTGACGTTTGCGGCGCTCTGGGAAAGCTGCCTGCAGGTGGGGCTGCTGACGACCAACGGCCATTACCGCTATTTCTTTTCCGAATCTACCGTCGCCGCGCAAATCGTGGACGGACAGGGGCATCCGGTTTATCGGGCTAAAAACGCGCCCGTTCTCTCGCCCGATCAGCTGGCCGCAGCGGCGCAGGAAGCGATTCTATTGGACGCCAATACGCGGCTGCAAAGCGCGCCGATTCAGGACGGGCGCGTGTATTGGGTGGAGGATATTTCCAGAATCAACCGCATCCGGGAGCAGCTCGCGGAAATCAACGCTCAGTTGTCCGAAGAAAACGAGCTGATTCAGGCGGAAAATGCTTTGAAGCGGCAGCGCGCGCAAATCGAAGAAAAGAACCGGCTGATGGACGCGATGACCGGCCTGGTGCAGCCGCAGCTTCAGCAGATCAACCGACTGCTGGAAAACGGAGGCGCGAAAAACCTGAAAAGCGTTTGCCTATTGGGCGCATACGTCAAGCGCCGGGTCAATCTGGCGCTGATCTGCGAAAAGAAGGCGGCTGTGCCGGTGGAGGAGCTGACGCACTGCATTCGGGAATCGCTGGCATACCTGACGCAGTACGGCGCTGTCTGCGCGCTGCATCAGGAAGGGAGCGGAAGCGTCGATAGCCGCGCGGCTCAGCTTGCCTATGATTATTTTGAGGATTGTCTGGAGGCCGCGCTACCCTCGCTCACCGCGCTGATGGCGCGCGTGGAATGCGGCGAGCGCTTTTCCATCCGGCTGATGATGGAGGACGCGGCGGGATTGCCGGACGCGGACAAATACGCGCGGCTGGGGCAAATTACCACGGATAACGCGGATGGCGAACTATGCGTGACGCTCTCTTTTTCCCAGGGAGGTGAATGCCTGTGACCCAAATGCACGCGGGTCTCATCTGCACGCTGCTGCTGATCGGGACGATGGCCGGCATGTTCGGCTGCATGAGCGCGGCGCGCTGCCGGAGGTATTTCGCCTTTGCGCTCTGTCTGGGCTTGACCGCGCTGGATGCCGCGCTGCTGGTGGCTCCGCTTTCCTCCCCGCCGGGTGCGCTTTCTCCCGCCCCGTGGACAGCGTCGGCGCTGCTTTTGGTGGCCCTGGGCATTTGGATATCGCGCAAGCTGTTTCTCGCAAGCCGCCGGCAGATTTCCCCGGTTTCCATCAAGGAAAGCTCGGATCACCTGCCCTGCGCGCTGTGTTTTGCCTGGGAAAACGGACAGCCCTGCCTGAAGAATTACATCATGGACGAACTAAGCCATCTGCTCACGGGCGAAGCGCTGCTCAATGCGAATGCGTTCTGGGAGACCATTGCGTATGAGCCCATCGTCACGCTTTCAAATGGCCAGACATGGAGCTTTGAGCGGACGCGGATGGCGCTGTCCGGGCAAAGCGTTTACCAGATCACCGGCACGAACATCACCGAGGAAGCACGGCTTCAGCGGGAGCTGGAAAAGGACAACCTGCGGCTGAAAACAATGAACCTCCGGCTCAGGCAGTATGGGCAGGAGGTGCAGGAGCTGACCCGCGAAAAGGAAATCCTGCGCGCCAAGGCCCGCGTCCATGACGAGATCGGCCATGTGCTGCTGCAAACCCGGCAGTTTCTCTCCGGCGCGCGGGGCGACGCGGAGAGCATCTGCGCCGAGTGGCGGCAAAACACCCATCTTCTGCTGGGAAAATATGCGGATGAAAAACCATTGGATACCTTTGAACAGCTTTCCCTCGCGGCGCGGGCCATTGGCGTGACCATCGAGCGCAGTGGAGCATTTCCCGAGGATGGCACGGAGAACGCCCATCTGATAGAATCCGCCGCCCATGAATGCCTGACGAATCTGGTGCGCCACGCAAACGGCACAAGGCTCGAAATTTTCGGCGAGGCAACCGCAAATGGATGGGAGATCCGCTATCTGAACGACGGCGATGCGCCGTCCCAACCGATCGTCGAGGGCAGCGGGCTGTCCACGCTGCGCGCTCAGGTCGAAGCGGCGGGCGGTGCGATGGCGGTGGAGCACGCGCCGCGTTTCAGGCTGACGCTGATTTTACCGCAGGAAAGGCGGGAGGCGGAATGAAATACAAAGTTATGATCGTCGAGGATCAGACCATGCCCCGGGAACTGTTTGAGCTCAGGATTCAATCTTCCGAGCATTTTGAGACGGCGCTTTCCATCGACAACGCCTCGCTGGCGGAGGTATACTGCCTGCGCTTCCCGGTGGATCTGATTCTGATGGACGTGGTCACGCGCAACGGCGAAAACGGTCTGGACGCCGCGGCCAAAATCAAGCGCGCCTTTCCCCAAATCAAGATCATCATCGTGACCTCCATGCCGGAATACTCCTATCTGAGCCGCGCGCGGGAAATCGGGGTGGAGAGCTTCTGGTACAAGGAGGAGCAGCGCGAAAGCCTGCTGGACGTGATGGAGCGCACGATGGCGGGCGAATCCGTCTATCCGGACGCAACGCCGGAGCTTCAGCTGGGCCTTGCCAGCAGCTATGAGTTTACCCAGCGCGAACTGGAGGTGCTGCGCGAGATGACCGGCGGCGATACCAATCAGGAGATCGCCGATCGGCTGCACATATCCGTCGCTACGGTTAAGTCGCATATCCTGAACATGCTGGAAAAGACCGGTTTTCGCAACCGCACCGAGCTTGCCGTCCGCGCCCGGGAAAGCGGTCTGGTCATACTGAATCGGAAAAACTAAATTTTTTGAAGAAAGGCTGCCTGCGGGCGGCCTTTTTTGTTTTGGCTGAAAAAATAGCCAAAAGACGGATGTGCGGCGCTTGCGTTTCTGATACGCTTAAGCGTACAAAGGGGGGATTCTATGAGAGAGTGTGTCATCAGCATGCAAAACACGCTTTTTTCGGAGGCCGTCGCTCAGGCGCTTTCGGGAACGGGTGAATTCCGCGTGGAGCAGGTTCTGCCTGGGAAGACGGACGACATCTTTTCGCTCTGCCGCGCTGCGCAGGCGGATATTCTGCTGATGGAGGTCAGCCGCGTGAATGCGTATACGCTGGAAAGCCGGCTGAGACTGATCGATCGCGTGCGCGGGGCGGTTCCACATTGCCAGTTCGTGCTGTTGTGCGATGAAAACGGCGATCCCGAGCTGGCACAGAGCGTCAAACGCGCCAGGCAGGATCGGCTGATCGACGCATTCCTGTACGCTTCCGTTACACCTGCCTATCTGACCGCCGCGCTGGACGCGCTGTAAGAAAGGAGACATGACCCGCGATGAAAAGGAAACGGAGGAGTTTATTCATGAAGAGACGGTTCTGCTTGGTTTTCTCCCTGCTGATGCTGGCAGTATGCATCCCCGCTTTGGCCGAATCCGCCCAATGGAATTATGACGCGGAATACTGCGTGCTCCGCGGCTACAGCGGTGCGGGCGGCGATGTGGCCGTGCCCGGCGAGATCAATGGCGGCACGGTGGACGTGATCGACATCAACGTCTTCACCGGGGAAACCATTACCGCACTTTCGTTGCCCGAGACGGTGCTCGAGCTCAGGAGCAACGCCATCACCTGGTGTCCCAACCTGGTGAGCGTATCCCTTCCCCAGAGCCTGGTGGTCATCAACCGCCTGAACTTTGGCAACTGCGGCGCGCTTGCTGAAGTCACCATCCCCGCAGGTGTGCGCTATATCGGCGACAGCTCGTTCACATTCTGCGAATCTCTGCGCAAAATCACCTTCGAGGGCGTATGCCCGGTGATTGACCAGGATTGCTTTACCGTTCTTCCCGAGGACGCGGTGGCCTATGTTCCGGACGATCAGCTGGATGCCTACGCGGAGGCGTTTGCAAGCGCCGGCAGCGCGGTGTCCGTCCAGCCCAGCGGCAAAAGCGCCGTTGTCGTGGACAATAACGGTTATGTGGAATCGGAGTTCGATTTTGACGCTTCCACCGGCACCATCACCCGCTACAACGGCTACGCCACCTATCTGGCTATCCCGGAGACCATCGGCGGCGCAGCAGTGAAGGCCATCGGTCCTGAGGCGTTTGCGCACCACTACTATCTGGCGCTGCTGGAGCTGCCCGAGGGGCTTGAGGCCATCGGCGATGGCGCGTTTTACAACTGCGCGACGCTTGGCCATGTAAAGTTTCCCTCTACGCTCAAGACCATCGGCGACAACGCCTTCTACAACGCCTATCAAGGAAGCCTGTTTGAGCTTCCGAGCGCTGAGACTATCGGCGATTTCGCGTTCTATTTCGCCGGGATCAAGGGTTCTGTGGCGCTGCCCGATGGGCTTACCTCCATCGGCACAGGCGCGTTTGAAAGCTGCGGCTCTCTGGGCGGCACCCTCTACCTGCCGGCGTCGCTTGAAACCATAGGCGATGGCGCGTTCAAGGGGAATCTGCTGCTGCAATACGTCATCGTGGACAGCCCGACCCCGCCCGCGCTGGGTGAGGACGTGTTTGCGGGCTGCGACTATCTGTACGACATCGACCTGTACGCGCACGGCACCAAACAGCAGATGCTCGATTGGCAGGCGTATGTGGACGCGCTGGGCATTCCCTGCCGCGTCTGGCGTGCCCAGGACCCGACCGCCGAGTCGCCCGAAAGCGGCGCGTATCAGTATGAAAACCTCATGCTGACCGAGTACACCGGCGCGCAGCCGCGCATTCACGCCCACCTCACCGTCTCGCAGGAGCCGGTCGTCGGGCTGGGCGACGGCGTGTTCAAGGGAAGTCAGACTATCGAATACTTCTCGGTCGCCCACAACGATGCGTTTACCACCATCGGCGCGGAAGCGTTCATGGACAGTACGCTTCGGGAGGTGGATTTGTTCGATTCCGTGACCACCATCGGCGCGCGGGCGTTTGCGGGCTGCGCGCAGCTGGAGGAACTGACGCTGCCCGAGTCCGTGACCGAGATCGGCGAAGGCGCGCTGGACGGATTGACGGGGCTGAAAAGGCTGGTGGTCAAGTGCGATCCCGCCATCCTTCCCGCGGGCGCGTTCGCGGGCATGTCCAATCTGACCGACGTGACCATCGAAACCGGCGCGATACCGGCGCACTTGTTCGAAGGCAGCGGCGTAACCGAGCTCACGCTGGGAGAGGGCGTAAGCGAAATCGGTGAGAGCGCCTTTGCCAATACGGCGCTGACCGCCGTCGACCTGAAAAACGCGGCCACCATCGGCGCGAACGCGTTTGCAAACACCGCGCTGACGAGCGCGGAGCTTACGAA
>DVIV01000049.1 GCA_018710985.1 Candidatus Limiplasma pullicola | reverse complement strand
AGGCCAATGAACGACATCATCGTATCCATGCACGATATCTGCAAGTCGTTTCCCGGCGTAAAGGCGCTGGACCATGTGGATTTCGAGCTGCGAAGCGGCGAGGTCATGGCGCTTCTGGGCGAGAACGGCGCGGGCAAATCCACGCTGATGAAGGTCTTGAGCGGCGTCTACACCCGCGACAGCGGCGACATGGAAATCCAGGGCAAGGCGTATGGCAACCTCACCCCCAAGCAGGCGCAGGCCGCAGGCGTGGCCATCATCCACCAGGAGCTCAACATGTGCCGCCACCTCACCGTGGCAGAAAACATGTTCCTGGGCCGTGAGAAGGTGCGCGGCGTGGTGCTCAGCCAGCGCGAGATGGAGGCAGAGGCCGCCGAAGTGCTGGGCAGGCTCAAGATCGACATCTCCCCCCGCACGGTGGTGGGCGATCTGCCCATCTCCAAGCAGCAGATGGTGGAGATCGCCAAGGCGCTTTCCATGGACGCGCGCATCCTCATCATGGATGAGCCCACCTCCGCGCTCACCGCGCGCGAGATCGAGGATCTCTTCCGCATCATCCGGGACCTGCGCGCCACGGACCATGGCATCGTCTACATCTCCCACCGTCTGGAGGAATTGCAGCATATCGTGGATCGCGTGACCATCATGCGCGACGGCCAGTACATCGCCACCATGAACTTCGCCGACACCACCATCGACCAGATCATCACCCATATGGTGGGCCGCGAGATCAAGGAGAAATTCCCCCGCGTGACCTGCGAAAAGGGCAAAAAGATCTTCGAGGTCAAAAACCTCAATGCCGGCCGCATGGTGCGCAACGTCAGCTTTTCGCTCTATGAGGGGGAAATCGTGGGCTTTGCGGGCCTGATGGGCGCCGGGCGCACCGAAACCACCCGCGCCATCTTCGGCATCGACCCCAAGCAGTCCGGCCAGATTTTCCTGGACGGCAAGGAGATCTTCATTCACAGCCCGTCGGACGCGATCCGTCAGGGCGTGGTGCTGGCTCCCGAGGACCGCAAGAAGGACGGCCTGTGCACCAAGCTGAGCATCCGCCACAACATCGCGCTTCCCAACCTGGACCTTCTGTGCAACCGTCTGGGCGTGGTTAGCCACGGCAAGGAAAACGCCATGTGCGAACGCGCGGTCAAGAATTTGCAGATCAAAACCCCGTCGGTGGACGTGGACGCGGCGAACCTCTCCGGCGGCAACCAGCAGAAGGTGGTCGTGGGCAAGTGGCTGGCGCGGGATTCGCGGGTGGTCATCTTCGACGAGCCCACGCGCGGCATCGACGTGGCGGCTAAGGTGGAAATCTACCACCTGATGAACCAGCTCAAAAAGCAGGGCATCGCCGTGATGTTCGTCTCCAGCGAGCTGCCGGAGGTGCTGGGCATCGCCGACCGCGTAATCGTCATGTGCGACGGACAGATCACCGGCGAGGTGATGGCGCGGGAGACCACGCAAAACGAGATTCTCACGCTGGCAACCCGGTTTGAAAACAAAATGGCGGCAGGCCAATGAGCGTAGGAGGCACGGATCGTATGGAACACAGCAAGCAACCCTTCCTCAAGCGGCTGCTCAGCGTGCGCGGCATGGGCGCAGCGCTGACGGCCTTCGCGGGACTCATCATCATCTACATCGCGTTCGGCCTGATCAATCCCACGGTGTTCTCCGGACGCAACATCGTCAACCTCACGCGCTCCATGTCCAAGTACCTCATCATCGGCATCGGCCAGAGCTACCTGCTCATCACCGGCAACATCGACCTGTCCATCGGCTCGGTGGTCGGCATGAGCGCGATGATCTCCGGCACGCTGATGTCCGGCGGCATGCATCCCATCCCCGCCATTCTGGTCACGCTGGTGGCCTGCCTGCTGGTGGGCGTGCTCAACGGCATGCTGGTGGGCAAGTTCCAGCTTCCGCCCTTCATCGCGACCCTGGGCACGATGTTCGTGGCGCGCGGCGTGGCCTACATGGTCAACGGCAACCGCAACACCAACGCCATCGCCAGCGGCATCGGCCAGGAGATGGGCGACAAGTTCCAAAACTTCTTCTACTACGGCGACACGCTGGGCCTGTACAACACCTTCTGGATCGCCATGATCCTCTTCGCGGCCTTCTTTTTCCTGCTGAGCAAGACCCGCACGGGCCGGCACATCTACGCCATCGGCTCCAACGCGGACGCGGCCAAGCTGTCGGGCGTGTCGGTGGTCAGCACGGTGACCAAGGCGTACCTGGTTTCTGCGTTCTGCTCGTTCGTGGTGGGCCTGATCCTGTGCGCGCAGGCCAGCATGGGCAACATGGAGGCCGGCAACACCTATGAGATGTACGCAGTCGCCGCGGGCGTCATCGGCGGCATCTCGCCGCTGGGCGGCACGGGACTGCTGCTGGGTACCCTCGGCGGCGCGGCCGTGTGGCAGACGCTGGAAAACGGCCTGAACATGATCGGCGCGCAGGTGGGCATCCAGCGCATCGTGATCGGCGTGATCGTGGTGTTCGCCGTGCTGCTTGACGTGGTGTTCCGCCGCGGCATCTTCAGCCGCAAGAGCACCAAAAAGACGAATGAATTGCCTGCGGGCGTTCAGAAATAGAAACAGGAGGTACCGTTTATGAAAAAGATCGTTGCTCTGCTGCTCAGCCTGTGCCTGGTGCTCGGCGTTGCCAGCGCGATGGCCGCGGGCGAGAAGATCGCCCTGATCACCATGGACTCCATCGACCAGCACTGGATCACCCTCAACGAGGGCGCCCAGAAGGCCGCTGAGGAACTCGGCGTGACCGTGACCTTCATGTCCCCCAACACCAAGGATGACGCCCAGCAGATCGAGTGCGTCAACAACGCCGTCGCCGGCGGCTACCAGGCCATCATCGTGGCGGCCAACGGCCCCGACGCCATCTCCTCCGCGCTCAACGAGGCCGTTGAGGCGGGCGTGAAGATCGTCTACGTCGACTCTCCCGCCAACGTCGAGGCGGAAGCCACCTTCTCCACCGACAACGAGGCCGCCGGCAAGACCGCTGGTGAGGAAATGATCAAGGCCCTGACCGAGGCCGGCATCACCTCCGGCGACATCGGCATCGTGAACGTCAACGCCGCCACCGACTCCACCGTGAAGCGCGAAGCGGGCTTCCGCAGCGCCTTTGAGGGCACCGAGTACAACATCCTCGAAACCCAGTACGGCGAGGGCGACGCTGCCAAGTCCCAGACCATCGCCGAGAACTACATCACCCAGGGCGTGGTCGGCATCTTCGGCGGCAACGAAGGCTCCACCACCGGCATCGGCAACGCCATCAAGGCGTCCGGCAACACCGGCGTGATCGGCGTGGGCTTCGACAAGTCCGACGCGATCCAGGGCCTGATCAAGGACGGTTATCTGCTGTGCACCATGGCTCAGAACCCCGACGTGATGGGCTATGAGGGCGTGCAGGCTGCCGTGAAGGCCATCGCGGGCGAGGACCTGGGCCATGCCGTGACCGATACCGGCGTGTCCGTGCTGACCAAGGATTCCCTCCAGTAAGTTGCACAAACGGGTCCGCCGCACCGAACCGGTGCGGCGGACCTTTTTTGTTTATGGCATCAGCGCCATAAGCGCCTCGTTTTGCACCTCCAGCCCACGCGGGGTAAGGAAGAAGCGCCTTTCCCCCGCCGCACCGGAGGACCACGCCCCCAGTCCCTCCCGCACGAGCGCATCCAGCGCCGGGCCATAAACCTGCAAAAGCGCCTTGCCATGCAGGCGTTCAAAATCGCGCTCGGCAACGCCGTCCGTCATGCGCAGGCCCAGCATCATCGTCTCAAACATCGCTTCCCGCCGATCCACCGCCGTGATCTCCGCCGGCGGCAGGCGGTTTTCTGCGCCAAGGGCATGCAGGTAATCCGGCAGGCGTTCGGTGTTGGCGCGCCGGATGCGCACCGCGCCCTGCGCGGCCTGCGAAGCGTCCGGCGGCAGCATGCCGTGCGCCGCCACACCCAGTCCCGCATACCAGCTTCCCTGCCAGTAGCCCATGTTGTGGCGGCAGCGGAAGCCCGGCCGGGCATAGTTGCTGATTTCGTAGCGCGCGTACCCCGCCGCCTCCAACCAGGTCACGCCACGTTCGTACATCTCGGCGGCCAGCTCTTCGTCCGGCAGCCGCACGCTTCCCCCCTCCACCATGCGCCACAGCGGCGTGCCCTCCTCCAGAATCAGGCTATACGCCGAGACGTGCTCCACGCCGAGCGCCGCGGCCGCCTCAATGCTCCCGCGCCAGTCCTCAAGCGTCTGGCCCGGCAGGCCGGACATCAGGTCTACGCTCAGGTTGCGGATGCCAAAGGAACGGGCCATCGTCACCGCCTCCCGCGCCTGGGCAAAGGTGTGAATGCGCCCGACGGCATGAAGCAGCCGGTCCTGCGCGGCCTGCATCCCCAGCGACAGACGGTTCAGCCCACAGGCGCAGGCCGCCTCCAGCCACTGGGGCGACAGGGTGCCGGGATTTCCCTCGGCGGTGATCTCCGCATCCGGCAGGAGGTCGAAGCACCGGCGCAGTTTCTCAAGCACGCCCCGCATCTGCGCGCCGGGCACCAGCGTGGGGGTGCCGCCGCCCAAAAACACGGTGCTTACCTTGGCGCCGGGGTATTTTTCCGCCGTCAGACAAATTTCTTTTTTGAGCGCGGAGCAATACGCCGCAACGGTTCCAGCGCCCGCAGGGGCGGAGCAGAAGTCGCAGTAAAAACATTTCCTTTTACAAAATGGAAAATGGAGATATAATTGCAGTAGCAAATCGCAACCCTCCCGGTGCGATTATACCACACCTACGAAGGAGGCCGCCACCATGGAAGCTATCGAACTCGGTTTTGACACGCTGGTGCGTCTGTGTATCCTGCTCATCGAACTTGCCGGCATCATCGTCATCGTCATCAGCATGGTCAGAGGATTTATCGGTTTTGTTCAGAAGGACAACGGCACCCGCATCCAACTTGCGCAGGGCATCATGCTGGGCCTGGAATTCAAGGTCGGCAGCGAGGTTCTTCGCTCGGTCATCGTCAGCGGCTGGAACGAGCTGGGTACGCTGGCGGCGGTCATTCTGTTGCGCAGCCTGCTGACGCTGCTTTTGCACTGGGAGATCGACGTGGAGGAAAAGCGGCAGCGCGAATGCAAGGAGGCCGAGGCAGTCGAAGCCGCAAAGCTGCCGGAAGCCTGACCGCCTTGCGTTTTCCGCCGAAGGAGGCCTTTGATGACAACCGTTTTCCCCCGCCGCGCCGCGCAGAAAGCCGCCCTTTTTTTGCGCGCGCGGCCCACGCGGCGCGTGCTGACCGCGCTCTTTCTGATATGGGTGGCGTTGCTGCTTGCGCCGCTTATGGCCATGTCGTTCTACGCCTATCCCACCCATGACGACTTTCCCAGCGTCCGCCTCGCCGCCGATGCCTGGGCCATGACCGGAAGCCTTTGGGATACCCTGAAGGCGGCCTGGAACCAGGCCATGTACGACTACCAGACCTGGCAGGGCACGTATGTGGCCATGTTTGTATGTGCGTTTCAGCCTATGGTGTTTTCCATGCGGCTGTTCTGGATGGCGCCGTTCGGCGCGCTGGCGCTGCTGGCGCTGTCGGCCTGGTATCTGGCGCGGCGGGTTACAAGGCACCTGCTCAAGGGGGATCTGTGCGTGTGCGCGGCGCTCTATGCCGCGCTGATGACGCTGCTCTTGGAGTACGTGCCCGGCATCCGGGAGCTGATCTACTGGCAGTCGGCCATCCAATACGCGCTGAGCGTGGTGGCGGTGATGCTGCTGTGCGGGCTGATGATCCGCCTCCACGCAGAATCGGCGCGCCCCGCCGCCTACGCCTTACGCACGGCGGCGGCGCTGCTGTGCGCCGTGGCGCTGGGCGGTCTGCCCTATCCGCTGGCGTTGGGCGGCACGGTGGGCCTGGCGCTGGCCGCCGCCTGGTGCGTATGGCGGCGTTCTCCCGCACGCGTCGCCGCCTTGATCGCCTTCGCGGGCGCGGCACTGTCGCTGCTGGCGGTGGTAGTGGCGCCCGGAAACGCCGTGCGTCAGGGGCGCGTGGGCGAAAGCATGGCCCCGTTGGCGGCTATCGTATACAGCGTGTCGGAATGCCTGCGCTGCACGGCGGAATGGTTCGGACCGCAGCTGATCGGCCTTGTGCTGGTGCTGGCGCCGCTTCTGTGGCAGCCGCTGAAAAGCAGCTCCCTGCGCTTTCGCTATCCCGGCTGGGTCAGCCTGCTTAGCTTCGGAGTGCTGGCGGCCAGCTTCGTGCCGCCCATCTACGCCACCGGCGTGGACAGCTACCGGCTGGACCGCATTCTCGGCAGCCTGTACATGCTCTACGCGGTTTTGATGCTCCTCAATCTGATCTACTGGCTGGGCTGGCTGGCCCAGCGCCACAGCGTCGCATCCGGGCAGGGCGGCTTGCGAGTATGGCAGCTGGGTCTGTGCGCCGGCATGCTGGCCTGGGGTTTGTTCGCCACCGGAGCGGTGCTCGCCACCCCTACGCTGGGCGCATATTACAGCCTGCTCACCGGCGAGGCCGCGCAGTACCGCGAGGACATCCTCGCGCGCGAGGAAGCGCTGCTCGCCGCCCAGTCGCTGTCCGAGGCGCAGGCTTCGGTGGATTTTCTGAGCGCGCAGCCGGCGATTTTTCCGCTGGACATGCTGCCCTATCAGAGCGACACCGCCTTGCCGGGCGACATGCACCGCTTCTTTGCCATGCAGCAGCTGGTGGAGCAATACGGCGCAGGCCAGATCCCGACAGAAGAATGGGAGGCGTTGAACGCATGGAACAGCGAGAGCTGACCGCACCCCGCCTGACCCGCTTTGACCGCGCAGCCTTTGGCGCGGCGGCGGGGCTGCTGGCCGTCGTGTTCGCCTACCTGCTGGCATACGGCCTGCTGCGCACCAGCGTACTTGACCCTGCCGAGCCGGCCGGGGAGCATGTGCTTTACGTCTGGGACAATGTGGCCGTCAACCTGGCGATGCTGCTGGGTTGGCTGGTGCTGTTGCGGCTGGCGCTGCGATTTGAACGGCGCATCCGCCTGGGATGGCTGACCGGCATGGCGCTGGGCGTGACGTTTGCGCTGGGCATGGCTTGGGTGCTGGTGCTGCGCGCCGTGCCCGTCAACGACCCCGGCATCTTGTACTATACCGCCGCGGAGCTTACGCGCGGCGACCCGTCGGAATTGTGGCGGCACGAGGTCTACCTGCGCACCAATCCCTTTCAGGCCGGATATCTGCAATACTCCGAGGTGCTGCAGCGCGTTTTCGGCCGCCACAGCTATGTGCCCCAGGGGCTAATCAACGCGGCGTTTCTCACCGCCGCCTACGGCGCGCTGATGGACCTCAGCTGGCGCAGCCTTAACGACCGGCGGGTGCAGGTGGCCGTTGTGCTGTTGCTGACGCTGTGCGTGCAGCCGGTATGCTTTACCACCTTCCTGTACGGAAACCTGCCGGGGCTGTGCCTGTCTCTGTGGGCGCTGGACTGCCTGCTGCGCTGGCTGACGGGCGGGCGCAGGCGATGGCTTGTCCCGGCGTTCATGCTGATGGCGCTGGCCGTGGTGCTCAAGCCCAATTACCTGATCTTTGCCCTGGCTGCGGCGCTGGTAACGGCGCTGTATGCGCTGGGAAGTCGCCGGCTGGGCGCGCTGCTGGTGTGCGCCGGGCTGCTGGCTGCGCCCATGGCGGCGGACCGGCTGGCCCGCCTCGCGCTGGAAAAGCGCACGGGCTTTCCCCTGGGCGAGGGCGCGCCGCAGACCACCTGGCTGGCCATGGGCATGCAGGAAGGCCCCATCGCGCCGGGCTGGTACAACCGCTATTCCCTGACGCTGATGGAACGCGCGGAGCTGGACCCCGATACCGCCCTTGCCCTCAACCGGCAGGACATCGCGCAGCGGCTTTCCGAATTTGCCGCCGATCCTGCTTACGCCCTATCCTTCTATCATGAAAAGATGGTCTCCCAATGGGCGGAAACCACCTTTGAGGCGATGCTGGTCAACCGCGTGATGCCCAGCGAAAGCCCCTTCCCCGCATTGGTGAGCAGCCTGCTTTCGGGCGGCGGCTCGCAAGCGCTGGCCCTGTACATGGAGGGGTATACGCTCACGCTGTATCTGGGCTTTGCCGCTGGCGCGGCGCTGCTGGCGCTTGGGCTGTTCCGACGCAAGGCCTGGGCCTGGCCGCGTCTGTACGCTCCGCTTGCGCTGATGGTCGCGGTGCTGGGCGGCTTTCTCTACCACATGCTCTTTGAAGCCAAATCCCAGTACCTGATGATCTACCTGCCCATGATGGTGCCGCTGGCCGCGTGTGGGCTGGCCTGGCGTCCCAAGGACGTCAAAGCGTTTCCCGCGCCATGATGCGGATGTTCTCCACCCCGATGTCGGTATGAGCGGCGCAGAGCGAAAGAATGGCCGCGCTGGTTTCGGCGGTCATGTCGGCAGACGCTACGATCACCGTGAGCGCGCCGTTTTGCAAAAGCACCACGCAGGGGGAATAGCCCGCCCGGTTCAGCGCCTCCTCCAGTCCCAGCTCGCTCTGATGGTCGGCTACCAGCTGATCCAGCCGCCGCGCAGCCTGCGCACGCGTTTCCTCATCCGCCGCGCCGCTGTCCAAAAGCGCGGTGAGGGCGGCCACGTCCTTGTCGTAGGCGGCTTCCCGCGCGGTGCGCTCCTGCGTGGCGGCTGGCGTGGGCGTTTGCGACAGGCTGGCGCTTGGCTCCGGCGCATCCGGCGGTGCGTCCGACGGCGTGAGCGCAGGCAGGCGCAGCCACGCCAGCGCGGCTGCCGCAGCGATCAATGCGGCCAGCAGCCCCCGGCGCAGCCAGGTAGCCGTCCGTTTCTTTGCGCGTCCCTCCGGGGGCGTTTTTTTTGCGTTCATCGGCGTTCCTCCTCCATCACAAACACATCCACGGCGCTCTCGGGCAGGCCCAGGAGCGTTCGCACCGCGCGGATCAGCGACAGCCGTACCGAGAGATCGTCCGCCCCCTCGGCCACGACCACCGCGCCCGTGGGCCCGTCCGTGCGCGTTCCGAGCGCGTCCGCTTCCCCGCCGTAAAACAGCGCGACCTCCACCTTGCCCGCGCCTGCCATCGCGCTCAGCACCTCCGCGATGCGCTGCTCCTCCTGGCTGGCCAGGCCCGCGTCCTTGCCTCCGCCGGCCAGTAGCAGCAACAGCGCCGCCGCCAGCGCCGCCGCCAGCCAGGGCAGCATTCTGGGCTCCATCAGTCGCTTGAGGTTCATGGACCGCTCGCCTCGTTTCCCTTCAAGTGCACCAGCTCCGGCGAAATGGCCAGCTGCCCGGCGATGGTCCGGGCCAGCTCCTCCTCGTCGAGAAGCGGGGCCTCCCCGGCTGCAAGCGACAGGTCGATATGGTCCACGGCTCCCTCCAGGGTCAGGTATACGGCGGCTCTTGCCTCATATCCCGCCCTGCGCGCCAGCTGCACGCAGTATGTCTCCGCCTGGTTGGCAGCCGCGCGCACCGCCGCGCGCACATAGCTCTCCCCCACGGCGGCCGCGTCCGAAACGGCGGGCAGCGCGCTTTCCACCTGAAGATTCATCAGGTTGCCCAGACCGGAAATCAGCGCCGCCATCACCAGCACGCTGACCGTCATGCGCGCCATCTTCTGCAGTCTTCCTTCGGGAAGCAGCAGCTCCGACAGCGACCACAGCACCGACAATACCGTCAGCTGCCTGACAAAGGCATCCATCCCCCTCACCTCAACATCACGGTCAGATTGGCCACGGTGAGCAGCTGCGCCACCAGCAGCAAGAACATGGCTCCCACGCTGAGCTGGATGATGAACAGCAGCGAAAACACCTCCGCATAGTCCCCCATGCCGCGCGCAAGTGGGCTGTCCCCGATGGGCTGCAAAAAGGCCGAGGCCGCCCGGTAGAGAAACATCGTCACCACCGTGCGAAGCAGCGGCGCGGCTAGCGCGCCCAGCAGCAGGATCAGTCCCAGCGCGCCCACGGCATTCTGCACGATGAGCGAGCAGCCCACCAGCGTATCCACCGTATCGGCAAACATGCCGCCCACGATGGGGATAAAGTTGTCCATGGCGTATTTGGCGGTGCGGATGCTCACGCCGTCCACCGCAGCCGCGCTCACGCCCTGCACCGTCATCACCCCGATGAACACCGTGAAGCCGAACCCCAGCGTCCACTCCGCCACCTGCCGAAGAAGACGGCGCAGCCGCGATATGCGCAGCCCGTCGCTCAGGCTTCCCACCATGGTGAGCACCGCAACGCTGACCGCAAAGGGCAGCGTGACATGGCTGATCAGCGTGGTCATGGAGCCTGCCGCGGCCATGACCGCCGGCTGATAGAACGCCGAGCTGGCCGTGCCGCCCACAGCAGCCAGCAGCGTGACCATCAGCGGGAAGATCGCCTGCATCATCTCCGACATGCGCCCAATGCTTTCCTCCGTCAGGGCCACGTGCTCTCGCAGGTCCACGACGAGAAACGCCATCGTCATCACCAGCCCTGCATAGCGCGCGGCCTTGCCCGCCGCCTTGCCCGGCGCTGCGATCAGCTCCGCCGCCGCCACCAGCAGCGCCGGGACCAGCAGGCGCGTGATGCGCCATATGCTCCGGCGAAGCACGCCCGCGGCCTCGTCCATCAGCCAGCGCAGCGCCTCGTCCGCGGTGAGCGCCGCCTGTCCGCTGGCCAGCCGGGTGATGACCTGCTCCACGCCGCCCTCCAGCCAGGGCGCATCCTCCGCCGCTTCGGCCAGGGCGTCCAGATTCAGCGTTCCCACCACCTCGGCAAGACCTTCGTTCACCGTCTGTGCCAGGGCGGGAGCAGGCAGCAACAGAGCCGCCAGCAGGGCCGCCAGCAGCGCGGTCTTTCCTCTCATGGCGTCAGCTCCAAAATCATTTCCAACAGGCTGATCAGCATGGGCGCCGTGAGGGTGAACACGCACAGCTTGCCCACCAGCCCCACCTTGAGGGCCAGGCCGCCCTCGCCCAGGTCCTGACAGGTCTGAGCGGCCAGCTCGGCCACATAGCTGACCCCCAGCACCTTGACCAGCGTGCCCAAATACCCCTCTTCCAGGCCCGCCATCGCCGTGAGGCGCGCAAAGACCTCCCGCACGTCCGAAAGCTGCTCCAGCGCGGCGAGCAGCAGCATGGCTCCCGCCGCCGCGGCGCACAGTCCGCCCAGCTGGGGCTGCTGCTGGCGCACCAGCAGGCACAGCACCGCCACCGTCACCGCAAGGCCCATCCATTGCAGAAACGCCATGGCCTAGTACAGCGCAAAGATGCTCTGCAGGCTGGAAAAGAGATCAGCCACCAGATCCACCACCAGAAACAGGGCGATCACCAGCCCTACCACCGTGACCAACGTGCTCAGTTCCTCGCGCCCCGCGCGCGTGAGCACCTGGCACAGGACGGCCACCACCACGCCCAGTCCCGCCAGCTTGAAGAGCAGATCCATCTGGACCATCGTTTCGCCTCCCTCTTTGCCTTACCACAGCGCGATGCCCGCCATCAGCCCCAGCAGCAGACCCAGCCGCATCACCAGCCCGCCGCCTGTCTCCGCCTCACGGCGCGCGTCCTCCTCCAGCGGGCGCAGACGCCTCAGGCATGCGGCGGCGGCCTGCGCCCGCATGGCGGCGGTGCCGCTGCCCAGCTGCAAGAACAGGGCGCGCATGGCCTCGCGCTCCTCCGCCTTTTCCCACGGAATGGGGATGTGAGCGCATGCCTGCGCATACGCGTCGCCCAGCCCCAGCAGCGGCTCCTCAGCCAGCGCATGCGCCACCCATAGCAGCCTGCGCGACACCTGCTCGCCCCCCGGACCAGTGGGCGCATAGTGCGCGCACTCGCACAGAAGCTCCGTCAGACCCATACGCTCCTGTTCCAGCATCAGCCTGAGGCTGCTTACCACATCCAGCCGTGCGCGCAGCGTGCGCAGACGCCGGAGCCTTCGGTCCCGGAGCCAGCTGCCCGCCGCCGTGCCTGCCAGCAGGCAGCACAGCGCGCCCGCCGCGCCCATCACAGGGTCGCCTCCAGCGGCCGCAGCTGCTCGTCGCACACGGCGCGCACGCGGCCTACCTCGTTTTCATCCAGCAGGGCATAACGGTCAAAAACGCGGTTCTGCGCCAGATGGTAGAGGATTCCGCGCGACAGGGCTGCCTGCAGGTCGCGCCCGTGCAGCGTGGCCAGCACGCTCACGCCGCTGCGCGCCGCGTCCAATACGGCCTGCGCGTCCATCGCGCCGCCCAGCTCGTCCGTGACCAGCGCCTCAGGCGACATGGCGCGCAGCATCCATCTGAGGCCCGCTTCCTTGGCGCACCCGTCCAGCACGTCGGTATTCGGCCCCACATCCAGCTGCGGCACGCCGCCGCTCATGGCCGCGATTTCGCTGCGCTCGTCCACCACGCACATGCGCGCGCCCCGCTCGGACAGACGGCGGCAGGCGTCGCGCAGCATGGTGGTCTTGCCCATGCCGGGAAGGCCTACGATGAGCACGCTGCGCACCCGGCCCTGCTCGTCCCACAGATGGGGCATCAGCACATCCGCCGCGCCGCGCCACTGGCCCGCCACGCGCAGGCACAGGGAGCTGATGTCGCGCAGGGCACGCACGCTCTGCCCCTGCGCCACCACCCGGCCGCACAGGCCCATGCGGTGTCCGCCGCGCAGGGTGACAAAGCCCTGGCGCTGCTCCTCGGCACGGGCATAAAGGGCGTGCTCGCACAGCGCCTCCGCCATCTGCTCCACCTGTGGCTGGGTAGGTGTACAGGCGCAGGTGATCTCCCCCTCCGCCGTGAGAATGCGCACCTTTCCGCCCGCACGCACACGGACCTCGCGTACGCTGCCCTCCGCCTGCTGCACCAGCACCCGTGACACGGGCCTTGGCATGCAGCCGGTTAAAAAGCCGATGGTCTCCTGCCAGGTCATGCCGCCATTCCTCCCATCACTCAAACAAAATCAGGCCGATGGCCCGATAAAAGGCTTCATCCACGGCGTCGCGCGCAGGCAGGCCCAGGTCCTTGCGCGCGCGGGTGACCGCCGCCTGCGTGCCCCGGCCGTAGATGCCGTCGGCCTGCCCCGTATAATAGCCCAGCACCGTGAGCCTGCGTTGCACGGCGGCCACATGGCTGTTGCGGTCGCCGGGTATCAGGTAGCGCAGATAGCTGTCCAGCTGGCCGTAGGGGCCGCCCTCAATGACCACCTTTGCGCCGTTGGGCACCAGGCCGTAGAGCTCCTCGGAATCACTCACATACATGCGGATGCAGCCATGCGAGGCATTGCTGCCGATGCTGCCGGGCTTGTTGGTGCCGTGGATGCCAAACTGGCCCCACGGGACGTTCAGCCCCAGAAACCGCGTGCCGAAGCCCCCGAGATCGCCCGCAAAACGGCTGGTGATGCGAAAGGTGCCGATGGGCGAAGGCGTATCGCCCGTGCCGGTTGCCACGGCGTAGCGCTTTTTGACCTCCGTGCCCTCATAGAGGGTGAGGGACTTTTGAGGAATATCAATCCAGATCCACAGGCCCTCCGGCACGTTGGCGCGGCGGGTACGCTCCGCAGGGGTCAGCGCGTCGCCTTGCCCCGCATGCGCCGCGGCGGCCAGACCCCCGGCTCCCGCCAGCAGCGTCAGGAGCAAAAGCACCGCCAACGGCCGTTTCCATGCCTTTGCCATGCCCGCGCCCCCTTCGCTTTGGTCCTTCAACCTTATGCGCTCCCTGTGAGCGATATGCCCGGCACGGATGGATACGTTTCACACAAAAAAGCGGCGCGCGCTCCAAACGAAGCGCGCGCCGGCAAAATTCGTTCATTCAGTTGTCGTTGCAGTGGCCGTGGCGGCAGGTATGTCCCTCGCCATGATGGCCACAGTGTTCTTCGCCATGCGCATGGTCATGATGGTCGCACCGGGCATTGGGATCGTAGGCCAGCTCGCCCCTGAGAAGCGCCTCTACCGCCGCGTCAGCCTCGCCCTTCACGCCTCCATAGAGGCGGATGCCCGCCTGCGCCAGCGCCTGCTGCGCGCCGCCGCCGATACCGCCGCATACCAGCGTATCAACCCCATGCGCCTTGAGCACCTGTGCCAGCGCGGCGTGGCCTTCTCCCCCGGCATCCACGACGGTCTGGGCGGTTACCTTGCCGTCCTCCACGTCATAGAGCTTGAACTGCTCCGTGTGTCCGAAATGCTGAAAGATCTGTCCGTTGTCATAGGTGACTGCAATTTTCATAATCTTATCCTCCTTGTCGGTTGGGCAGGTACTCCACCGGCAGCGCCCGCGGCAGCCCCATCCGGGGCATTCCTCTGCCGAGGCGGCGCTGCACAGCTCATAGTCCCCGCCTTCAATCACCAATCCGCGACCCTCCACCAGGCATTGTGCCAGCTTGCGGCGGGCCGTGCCGTAGATGGCCTGCACGGTGGTGCGCGCCACGTTCATCTGTGCGGCGCACTGCTCCTGCCGAAGGCCCTCCAGGTCAATCAGGCGGATGGTTTCAAACTCATCCAGCCCCATGGTCACATCCGGCCGGTCACAAGGCGGGTCCGCCGGCCCGAACCGGCCACAGGACGGATGGCCGCAGATGCGCCTGCGCTTGCAGGGTCTTGGCATGGCTTCGCCTCCCCAAAAATAATTGACATATGCCATCAAAAATAGGGTACACCCATTTATGACATATGTCAACAACTATTTTCTGTTCTCTCAGGAACGGACCGCGCTATCCCCGGCCTGATCCAGCATCTCTTCCAGCGCCAGCCGGAACGCCTCGTCCTGCTCCGACCTGCGCCTGGGCGGCCCTTTCACGCGGCCGCCCGCGCGGCGCGCTTTGGCGGCCAGATGGCGCATGCTCAGCAGCGCATCGATGTTGCCTTCGTCATAGATGCGGCCGTTCTGGTCCAGCACGCGGGCGGCGCGGGCCAGGCACAGCGCGGCCAGGCCATAGTCCTGCGTCACGACGATATCGCCCGGCTTGAGCAGATTGACCAGTCGAAGGTCCGCGCTGTTGTCGCCGCGGGCCACGGTGACGGTGCACGCTCCCTCGCGGCGCATCTCGTGCGCGTCGTCGCACACCAGCAGCACCTCAACCCCGCGCGCCTTTGCCTCCCGCAGGGCGATCTCCACCACCGGGCAGGCGTCCGCATCAATCAAAAGGCGTGCGCCGCTCACTGGGGCGTCACCTGCAAAAGCACCGGGTTATGGTCGCTGTACTGGAAATTGAGATCCACGGTTTGGATGAGGTTCACCTTCAGGTTATCGGACACGATGAACCCGTCGATCACATAGAGCTGAGCGTTTTCCCGGTCGCCGTCATAGGGCTTGTCCAGCAGGCGGCAGGTGGGCTTGGAGGCGTCAAAGACATAGCTAAACCCGGCAGGAAGCTCGCTGTTGTAAAGCTTTCCGGGTTGCCAGGTACTTTCGTCCAGGATAGGGAAGGTATTCGCCCCCTCGAAGGTCTGGTTGAAATCGCCGCCGGCAATGACATAGTTTCCATTGCGGTATTCGGCGGCGATGATCTGCATCAGCTGCTCGGTCTGGGCGCGCTTGCCCTCGCCATCGTCATACGCCTCCAGATGCAGGTTGATGATGACCAGTTCCTTCTCCGTGCCCTCCACAGGCACGCGCTCCACCAGCAGGCAGCGCTTGAGGTTGGCCACACGCATGGGCCAGGTGAAGGGCACAGGCAGGCTTTCGCGCGTAGCCTGCGTCACGTTCAGGTCCGTGAAGGTGACCAGCCCGCTTTCCACCTTGCCCAGCGGCGGCCAGGGGAAGGGGACAAAATCACATTTGTAGTTGTATGCCACAGCCATGTTCAGCGACAGGCCATGACGGTAGGTATCCGCCTGATTGACATAATAGCTGCGGTAGGAATCAAAATCCACTTCCTGAAGCAGGTAGATGTCCGCATTCTGACGCGCCAGCTCGCTGAGGATGCCGTTCATGTTGTCGCGCACAATCTGCTCGTTTTCCGGCCGCACCATGGTGCCGCCATCCATGAAGAAATCCTGGTCACGGCCCAGCCCGCAGTAGCCGGTGTTGAAGGTAAGCACGTCCAGCCGCTCGCCCACGCGCACGTTGTCGCTGCGCGCAGCCTGCGTTACCTCCACCTGCTTGATATCGTCCGGCCGGTACTCCGTCAGCGTCAGATAGCCCACCAGCCCGCCGGCTGCCAGCACCACGACCACCAGGATCACCAGCAACGCCTTGATGATCTTCATATTTCGTCGCCTCCCTTGTTCTGCGGCGTTTTTTTCTTCGCAAACAACATCATATCACATTTATCCCGCCTGCTCAAGGTGAGAAAAAGGCCTCTGGGCACGCATTTTCCCAATCAAAATGCAAAAAACTGTGGCGCTGTTGTTTTGTTTATGGTAAAATAAAAAATGGCTGTGTGCCAAAAAGACCGTATGTGAGGGATCTACATTGACAGAACGTGTAAAACGGCTTCTTGATTCCATGCGTCTTGGCGAGCATGAGGGCGTGGTGGTCTATGACCCCAGCAATATGTTCTACCTCTCCGGCTACACGGGCGAGGGCCTGGTGCTGGTTGCCCGCGGGATTTCCGCCATCATCACGGATTTCCGCTACACCGAGCAGGCGCAGGCGCAGGCCCCCGGTTTTGAGGTGCTGATGACCGAAAAGGGCAAATCCCACGAGGATATCGCCGGCGCCCTGTGCGCCTCCGGCGGCATCGACACCCTCTATTACGAGGAGGACTTCGTCACCGTTCATACCTTCAACGCCCTGCGCGAGAGCGTGCGCGGCGTGGAGTGGAAAGCCGTGGGCAGCGAGATCGCCCGCCTGCGTGAAATCAAGGACGAGGATGAGCTCGCCCTCATCCGTCACGCTTGCCGCATCACGGGCGAAGCTTTCGAGCGCATCCTGCCCTATGTCAAGGAGGGCGTCACCGAAAAGGAGCTCGCCCTCAGGCTGGATTTTGACATGATGAGCCACGGGGCCAGCAAGCCGTCGTTTTCCACGATCGTGGCGGCCGGCGCCAACGGGTCGTTGCCGCATGCGGTGCCCGGCGAATATCGCCTGCGCCGCGGGGACATGATTACCATGGATTTCGGCGCGCGCTACGGCAACTACTGCGCCGACATGACCCGCACCGTGGCGCTGGGCCAGCCCTCGGACGAAATGAAGAAGGTCTACGGCATCGTGCTGGACGCCCAGAAGATGGCGCAGGACGCCGTGGCCGCCGGCAAGTCCTGCCGCGACATTGACGCCATCGCCCGCGACTACATCTACAGCCACGGCTACGAGGGCCGCTTCGGCCACGGACTGGGCCATTCCGTGGGCATCGACATCCACGAGGACCCGCGCTTCAACCAGGTCACCACCGCCGTGCTCAAGGCCGGTCAGGTCATGACCGTGGAGCCGGGCATCTACCTGCCCGGTGTGGGCGGCGTGCGCATCGAAAACTCCGTCGTGGTGCGCGAGGGCGGCTGCGAGGTGCTCACCCACCCCGACCGCGAGCTCATCATCCTGTAAGCCGGGACCATTCCATCATCATCTATACAGAAACGAGGAGGAACCATCACTATGATTACGGCAGGCGATTTCAAAAAGGGCATTACCATCGAATGGGACGGCGGCGTATGGAACATCGTGGACTTCCAGCACGTCAAGCCCGGCAAGGGCGCGGCCTTTGTGCGCACGAAGCTCAAGAACGTCATGACCGGCGCGGTCATCGAGCGCAGCTTCAACCCCACCGACAAAATGCCCCGCGCCATCGTGGAGACCAAGGAAATGCAGTACGTCTATAACGACAGCGGACTGTACTACTTCATGGACATGGACACCTACGAGCAGCTGCCCCTCAACCACGACCAGGTGGAGGAAGCCATCCCCTTTGTCAAGGAAGGCACCAACGTGACCGTGAAGTTCTTCAAGGGCAGCGCCTTCAGCGTGGCTGCGCCCAACTTTGTGGAGCTGGAGATCACCGATACCGAGCCCGGCTTTAAGGGCGATACCGCCAGCAACACCTACAAGCCCGCCACCCTGGAAACCGGCTATACCCTGCAGGTGCCGCTGTTCATCAACACGGGCGACCACATCCGCGTGGATACCCGCACTGGCGAATACATGGAGCGCTGCTGAGGCGGCAAAGGAGTATATATGGCGAATTTGACCGATCGTGCCGCCTATCTGCGCGGCCTGGCCGAGGGCATGGGCCTGGACAAGGAAAAGAACGAACACAAGCTGCTTCTGGAAATGCTCGGGCTGATGGACGAAATGGCCCAGAAGGTCGCCGACCTGGACGCGGATGTGGGCGAGCTGGAAGAATACGTGGAGGATCTGGATTCCGATTTGAGCGATATGGAAGAGGTTCTCTTTGGCGACGATGACGACGAGTGCGACTGCGACGAGGAAGACGGTTGCTCCTGCGATGATCAGGAAGAGCTGTCCTTTGACTGCCCGCACTGCGGCAAAACCGTGCTGGTCAAGGCCGCCGACATCGACTACGATGAAAGCCCCGTGTGCGAGTACTGCGGGAAGCCGTTCTTCGTGGACGTGGAGGAGGACGGCAGGGACGAGTGACGGATGCGCTTGACTTTCCCGCCTTGTTCCCCTATAATACCACCATCGGCAATGACGGGACCAAGTACCCTGGGCAGATGCGCCTCAAGAGAGCCTTCGGCGGGTGGAAGAAGGCGGCGGCTGCCCCGGCGAATACCTCCCCGAGCCCGGCCGTGAACGTTTTTCCAGTAGCGGACCGACGGTGCGCCGTTTACAGCGCGGGGCCTGCACGGCCCGCAGAGGGCGCGTTTGCGCCAAAACGGAAGTGGTACCGCGATTTTTCCGTCGCCTTCCTCCCCAAAAGGGAGGGAGGCGGCTTTCCTTTTTCCCGGCCGGAGAAGTCCGGCAAATGCAAAGGAGGGGTTTTCATGGATTCGGTTTCTTACGCCCGCCGGTTTGACAACGTGACCGGCAGCGCCATCCGCGAGATCTTCAAGGTGCTGGGCCGGCCCGGCATGATCAGCTTCGCCGGCGGCAACCCGTCTCTGGACGCCCTGCCGGACAAGCTGTGCGCTGATCTTGCGCGCGACGTGCTGCTTGCCGACGGCAAGCGCATCCTGCAATACGGCGCCACGGAGGGGTATCCGCCCTTTCTGGAAAGTCTCACGGCGTATTTGAAGGAACATTTCGGATTCTCCATGGAGGAGGACGGCGTTTTGCCCACCACCGGCAGCACCAGCGGCATGGACCTGCTGCTCAAGGCGCTGGTCAACCCCGGCGACGCGGTGCTGGTGGAAAGCCCCACCTTCCTTGGCAACATGCAAACCATGCACCTCTACGAGGCCAACCTCATCCCCATCGAGAGCGACGAGGGCGGCGTGAAGCTGGATGCGCTGGAGGAAGCGGCGCGAAGGTATCATCCCAGGCTGTTTTACGTGATCCCCACGTTCCAGAACCCCTCCGGCCGCACGCTGGCCGCTGACCGCCGCAAGCCCATCGCAGAGATGGCCGCCAAATACGGCTTCATCGTGGCCGAGGATGACCCCTACCGCGATCTCCGCTACCGGGGCGAGTCCCTGCCGCCCATCAAAAGCTACGATACCACGGGCAACGTGGTCTATCTGGGCAGCTTTTCCAAGCTGGTCAGCCCCGGCCTGCGCGTGGGCTATCTGCTCGCTGCCCAGGGGCTGCTGCGCAAGTGCACCATCGGCAAGCAGGGAACCGACCTGCACACCCCCAACCTCAACCAGGCCATCATCGACCAGTTTTTGCGGCGGGACCTGCTGGACCGTCACATCCAGAGCATCATCCCCGGCTACCGCGAAAAGCTGGAACTGATGCTTGGGGAGCTTGCCTCCTTCCCCGAGGGCACGCGCTACACCGCGCCGGAGGGCGGGCTGTTCATCTTTGTGGAGATGCCCGGGGGCTTTGATGCGACCGCCCTGTTCAGCGAGGCTGTCGAGCGCGGGGTGGCCTATGTGCCCGGCACGCATTTCTACCCCGACGGCGGCCACCACAACACGCTGCGCCTCAACTTCAGCAACTCCACGCCCCAGCAGATTCACGAGGGCATGGGCAAGCTGCGCGAGCTCTTTGCCGCCCATCTGGGCTGACTTGACCCAACAAAGAAAGGAACGATGATTCATGCACGTTTTGGACATGCTCAAGGAGCGCGGCTTCGTCGCGCAGGTCACCTTTGAGGAGGACCTCTACAAGGCGCTGGAGCGCGAGCCCATGACCTTCTACCTGGGCATCGACCCCACGGCGGACAGCCTGCACGTAGGGCACTTCATGCCCATCATCGTGGCCGGCTACCTCCAGCGGGCGGGTCACCGGCCCATCATCCTCTGCGGCGGCGGCACCGCCATGATCGGCGACCCCAGCGGCAAAAGCGACCTGCGCAAAATGATGAGCCGCGAAACCATCTGCGAGAACGTCTCCGGCATCCAGAAGCAGCTTTCCCGCTTTCTGGATTTCAGCGACGGCAAGGCCATCATGGTCAACAACGGCGACTGGCTGCTGAACCTCAACTACATCGACTTCCTGCGTGAGGTGGGCGCGCTGTTCAGCGTCAACCGCATGCTGACCGCCGAATGCTACAAGCGCCGCATGGAAACGGGCCTGACGTTCCTGGAATTCAACTACATGCTCATGCAGAGCTATGACTTCCTGCAGCTGTTCAAGAATTACGGCTGCCGCCTGCAAATCGGCGGAGATGACCAGTGGAGCAACATGCTCTCCGGCGCGGACCTCATCCGCCGCAAGGAGCATGAGGATGCCTTCGCCCTCACCTGCAAGCTCATCATGACGCACGACGGCAAAAAGATGGGCAAGACCGAAAAGGGCGCCCTGTGGCTGGACCCCGCGCGCACCACGCCCTTTGAGTTCTACCAGTACTGGCGCAATGTGGGCGACCAGGACGTGGAACGCTTCCTCAGCCTGCTCACGCTTCTGCCCATGGATGAGGTGCACCGTCTGGGCTCGCTGCCCGGCGAGCAGATCAACGAGGCCAAGCGCGTGCTGGCCTTCGAAGTCACCAAGATGATCCACGGCGAAGCCGAGGCGCAGAAGGCCGCCGACGCGGCGCTGGCGCTGTTTGCAGGCGGCGCGGCCAGCCAGGACGTGCCCACCTGGGAGGTAAACGCCGCCATGCTCAGCGAGGACAACCGCCTGACCACGCTTTTGGCCTCCTGCGGCCTGTGCACAAGCCGCGGCGACGCGCGCAAGATGGTGCAGCAGGGCGCGGTGCTGGTGGCCGACGAGAAGGTAACGGATGTGGAATACCGCATCGACGCGTCGCAGATCGGCCCCGACGGCCTGATGCTGCGCAAGGGCAAGAAGAACTATTGCCGCCTGATTCTCAAATGAGCCTGAAGGGCTATAAAACCGTGCTGCGCGAGGCCCGCGATGAAGTGGTCATCAACAAGAGCCGCTTCATCGGGCACGCGGCGCCGGTGAGCAGCGCAGAGGATGCGCTCAAGTTTCTTGCGCGCATCCGCGAGGAGCACCGCGACGCCACGCACAACTGCTACGCCTACATCATCGGACAAAACGCCGGCATCATGCGCTACAGCGACGACGGCGAGCCCTCCGGCACCGCCGGCATGCCCATCATCGAGGTCATGAAGGCGCGGGGCGTGGTGGACTGCGCCGTGGTGGTGACCCGCTACTTCGGCGGCGTGCTGCTGGGCGCGGGCGGGCTGGTGCGCGCCTATTCGCACGGCTGTGCCATGGCGCTGGACGCCGCGCGCGTGTGCGAAATGCACCCCACCGAGCGGTGGCTGTTCGAGGTGGCCTATCCCCTGTGGGACCGGGTGCAGCATACGCTCAAATCCCAGCCAGCACGCCTCGTAGGTACGGACTTTGCAGCCGCGGTGAGCTTTGAGCTGGACATGAAGGCCGCCGACGGCGAGCGCGTGCGCGCGGAGCTGACGCGCGTGACGGACGGGCGGATCGAGGCGCTTCTGGAGGAGGAGCGCTTCGCCCCCTGGGAGGACGCGACATAAGCCGCGGCCGCATGTACGAAAGGAGAACGCCATGCATTGCGACGACCGGCGCCCGCCGTGGCTCCAATGGGTGATCGAGCTGCAAAGCATCGCCCAGTGCGGGCTGACCTACGCAAAGGACGTGTACGACATCGAGCGGTACCAGCGCCTGCGCGAGCTTTCGGCGCAGATGCTCGCCGCCGTTTCGGAGCTTCCCGTGGAGAGGGTCGAGGCGTTGTTCTGCAACGAGACCGGCTACCAGACCCCCAAACTGGACACGCGCGCCGCCATCATTCAGGAGGGGTGCATCCTGCTGGTGCAGGAGCGAAGCGGGCTGTGGGCCCTGCCCGGCGGCTGGGTGGACGTGCTTGAGACCATCCGCTCCAACGCCGAAAAGGAGGCGCGGGAGGAGGCCGGGCTTATCGTGCGCGCCGAGCGCATCGTGGCCCTGCAGGAGCACAATCTGCACAATCCGCCCGCCTATCCCTACGGCATCGTGAAGGCGTTCGTGCTGTGCACGCTGCTGGGCGGCGCGTTCCGCCCCAACAGCGAGACCGTTGCCTCCGGCTGGTTCGCGCCGGACGCGCTGCCGCCGCTGGCGCTGAGCAAGACCAGCCCCGAGCAGATCGACCTGTGCCTGCGCGCGTGGCGCGACCCCGCGTGGCAGGTCGTGTTCGACTAGCCCTGCCGACCCGGGAGGGAACCAGATGCGTGAGGAAATGCGCATCCGGCCCGCGCGCAGATCATGACAAAGCGGCTTTTTCCCATCGACACCGAAAGGAGAACGGCGCATGGACCTGTTTGATATCATCGGGCCGGTGATGGTGGGGCCCAGCTCGTCGCATACGGCGGGCGCGGCGCGCATCGGCAAGATCACGCGCATGCTGCTGGGCAGCCGCCCCGTGCGCGCGCGCATCGGGCTGTATGGGTCCTTTCAAAAGACCTATCTGGGCCACGGCACCGACAAGGCGCTCATCGGCGGGCTGCTGGGCATGGACGTAGACGACCTGCGCCTGCGCGACAGCCTGCGCCACGCGGCCGAAAGCGGGCTGGAATACTCGTTTTACGACGCGGATGTGCGCGGTGCGCATCCCAACACCGTCATCCTGGACGTGGACGGGGATGATGGGCGGCATGTCTGCGTGCAGGCCTCGTCTGTCGGCGGGGGCGAGATCGTCGTCAACGCCATCGACGGGCTGGAGGCGGGCTTCTCCGGCCATGAAAACACGCTGGTCATCACCCACCACGATACGCCCGGCATGATTGCCCGCATCAGCGGCGAGCTGGCCGCGGCAAATCTCAACATCGCCACCATGCGGGTGTTTCGCCGCTCGGTGGGCGGCGACGCGATGGTGGCGCTGGAGCTGGACGGTTCGGCGGACGCGGCGCTCATCGCCCGGCTGTCCGCGCTCAAGGGCGTCTATCATGTGGCCTATCTGGCCGCCAAGGAGGAGTAAGGCATGCGCACCATCGCGGAATGGCTGGACGCCGCGCGTCAGCACGGCAGCCTCGGCGCTGCGGCGCTGGACTGGCAGGCGCGCGAGCGGGGCGGAGATCCCTCCATACCCCTTGCGCTGATGCGCGAGCGCCTGCGCGTGATGCGCGAAAGCGCACAGGCCGGCCTCTCCCCCACGCTGCGCAGCGTGAGCGGCATGGTGGGCGGACAGGCGGCGCTGCTGGCGCAAGCACCCTTTGCCGGTCGCTTTGGGCTGGCGGGCCGCGCAGGCGTATACGCGCTTTCCATCGCGGAGTACAACGCCTGCATGGGCAAGATCGTAGCCGCGCCCACGGCGGGCAGCTGCGGCATTTTGCCCGGGGCGCTGCTGGCCGCGCAGGAGGAGGCCGGCTTTTCGGACGATGAGCTGGTGATGGCGCTGTTTGCGGCCGCGGCCGTCGGACGTGTGATCGCGCTGCAGGCCACCATCAGCGGTGCGGAAGGCGGCTGTCAGGCCGAATGCGGCACGGCGGCGGGCATGGCCGCGGCGGCGCTCGCCCAGCTCTACGGCGGCACGCCGGAGGCGGCGGCGCACGCCTGCGCCTTTGCGCTGATGAACACGCTGGGACTGGTATGCGATCCCGTGGACGGACTGGTAGAGGTGCCCTGCGTCTATCGCAACGTGGGCGGCGTCTCCCAGGCCATCAGCGCGGCGCAGCTCGCGCTTTCGGGGGTCGCCTGTCCCATCTCCCTGGATGAGATGATCCTGACCATGCGCGACGTGGGCGACGCCATGCCCTCCTCCCTGCGCGAAACCGGCGAGGGCGGCTGCGCGGCCTGTCATGCGTGCCGCCGAAGCTAAGCAACAATACAAGCAGCGCTTTCCGCCGGTCATCCGGCCGGGAAAGCGCCGCTTTTGCGATACCGCCATTTTCATGGCGCTTCAAGGGTGCAGGCCACCACGGCATAGCCGTCGTTGTCGAAGCTGGCTTCCACGCGAGCTCCCTGTGGCACATCAAAGGCGATGTGTGTGCCGGTGAGGGGCTTGCACAGAATCAGGTATTTCAGCCCTCCATCTTCCCGCACCGCCACGACTCCCTTTTGATGGAGCCATTCGACATACTCCTCCAGCGTCAGGTCCAGATAGGTCATGGCCGTCGCATGCGCCTTGCCCACATACCGGAATCGAAAGGCGGATGCGCCTTCGCTTCCCGGCTCCCGCCGGATGAAGCCACAGCGCCACGCCAGCCTGAGCAGCGCCCGCCCCTGCTCCGTGCCATCGAGCGGCCGGGGGTCCGCATCCTCCGAACCGCCCGCAATCAGGCGGATTTCCACCGTATCGTCCCGCCGCTGCTCGGCGGCGGATACGGGCGTATCCTGCGCAAGAGCCTTTCGCACCGCTTCCTCCAGAGGCATTTGCGACGCGTAGCGAAGCGCTGACCGGACCTGAGCGTCTGCCTGCTCGCCGCGCGTCAGCGTGCCGCTCCATACGCACAGGCCGCTGACGCCCTCTGCCCGCAGATTGGCAAACAGCTCCGCGAGCGCTTCAATCGTATCGCGCCCGCTCTTGACGCTCAAACCGTTCACCGGCACCATGCCCTTGCCATAGTCGGCTATGCTCATCGTATTGGGGGCGGGCGCACCCTGCGGCAGCGGATGCTCCTCATCCAGCAGCAGCAGTCTGCCCCGAAGCAGCTGTTCATAGGTATAGGTGATGGATTGCATTTCGATTCCCTCGGGTAGCCCATAGCTCACCGCGCTCACGGCGCGCGCCTGTATGCCTTCCCCGCTTTGCGCCGCCGTGGCCTGCGGGTATTGCTGCCGCACAGCCCGCGGGGTCAGCGCCGGCATCGCCAGCGCCGCCGAAAGCGAAAGCAGCAGCAGGAACACCGAGAAGGACCGGTCATCCCTCAGCTTTT
>DVIV01000007.1 GCA_018710985.1 Candidatus Limiplasma pullicola | reverse complement strand
CCAGCACGATGAACTGCCGCCAGTGCATCCCCTTGCCGTCTGTCTGCCGCGCCTTTCCATACTGTTTTATCACCTCGGCCAGAACCACACCCAGCGCAAACGCCAGAATCGGCAGCAGATAGGTCAGCGCGCGCAGCCACTCCCGCTCGGCCAGTTTCAAACCCAGCAGCACGATATTACCCGTCTGCGCATTGGCGAATACTCCGCCGCGGCAGATATAAGTATATGCGTCAAAAAAGCCGCCTGCCACCGCGAGCAGTGCGCCCAGCAGCAGGGACTCGGACATCTGCCCGCGTGTCTGCCTCATTCCCATTTCCCCTTTTCTGTCTTTCTGTTTCCCCGATACAGAAAAAAGCCGCCCGTTTAGGCAACGGACGGCTTTTTGCCTATTTGTTCTCCGCAATGCGGATGCGGTTGACCGCCTTTTTCAGCCTGGCCTGTGCCAGATCATACTCGCGGGCGCTCTCCTTCTGTTGAAGGGCAGCACGCGCACGCTCGGCGGCCTCCTCGGCACGATGCACGTCGATCTCGTCCGCCCATTCGCAAGTACGCGCGAGAACCACGGTCTGCTCTCTGGACACATCCACAAACCCGCCAGCGACCGCCGCCATGCGCTTTTCTCCATCCTTGTAGATGGTCAGCCCGCCGATGCCGATCGCCGCGATATACGGAACGTGGTTCGGCAGGATGCCGACGTCGCCCTGCGTGGTACGAATGACGATCCGGTCCACCTCATCGTCGTAAAAGCAGCGGTCCACCGTCATCACCTTGAGATGAAAGGTAGCCATATTATGCCCCCTTCTTCGCCTTCTCCACGACCTCGTCGATGGTGCCGGCAAACAGGAACGCCGACTCGGGCAGATCGTCGTGCTTGCCGTCAAGGATCTCGCGGAAGCCGCGGATGGTCTCCGACACCGGCACATACTTGCCCTCAAAGCCCGTGAACTGCTCCGCAACGTGGAACGGCTGCGAGAGATAGTTCTGGATCTTACGGGCGCGGGCAACGGTCAGCTTATCCTCGTCGGACAGCTCATCCATACCGAGGATGGCGATAATGTCCTGCAAATCCTTATACTTCTGCAAAATAGACTGCACCGCGCGCGCAACCTCGTAATGCTCGATGCCCACAACCTCCGGCGACAGGATGCGCGAGGAGGAATCCAGCGGATCGACCGCCGGATAGATGCCCATCGACGCGATATCACGCGACAAAACGACCTTCGCATCCAGATGCGAGAACGTGGTCGCCGGCGCAGGGTCGGTCAGGTCGTCCGCCGGCACATAGACCGCCTGCACGGAGGTGATCGACCCCTTCTTGGTCGAGGTGATGCGCTCCTGCAGGGCGCCCATCTCGGTCGCGAGCGTCGGCTGGTAGCCTACCGCCGACGGCATACGTCCGAGCAGCGCGGAAACCTCCGAGCCGGCCTGCGTGAAGCGGAAAATGTTATCGATAAACAGCAGCACGTCCTGCCCTTCCACGTCGCGGAAGTACTCCGCCATTGTCAGGCCGGACAGCGCCACGCGCATACGCGCGCCGGGCGGCTCGTTCATCTGGCCGTAGACCAGCGCGGTCTTGTTGATAACGCCGCTTTCCTGCATCTCGTTGTACAGGTCGTTGCCCTCGCGGGTGCGTTCGCCCACGCCGGCGAACACGGACAGGCCGCCGTGCTGCTTGGCGACGTTGTTGATCAGCTCCATGATCAGAACCGTCTTGCCTACGCCCGCGCCGCCGAACAGGCCGATCTTGCCGCCCTTGGCGTAGGGGGCGATCAGGTCGACCACCTTGATGCCGGTTTCGAGGATCTCGGTGGAGGTTTCCTGCTCCTCAAAGCTGGGGGGCTGACGGTGGATGGGCCAGCGCTCCACGCCCTCTGGCGCGGGCTTTTCGTCGATGGGCTGGCCCAGGAGGTTGAAGATGCGGCCCAGGCACTTGTCGCCCACGGGCACGGTGATGGGGCCGCCGGTGTCCACGGCGTCCAGGCCGCGCACCATGCCGTCGGTGGCGTTCATGGAGACGCAGCGGGCCACGTTGTCGCCAATGTGCTGCGCCACCTCGGCCACAATCTTGCGGTCGCCGTTTTGGATTTCAATGGCGGAAAGCAGTTCGGGCAGCTGGCCGTCCTGGAAGCGGATATCCAGCACCGGGCCGATGACCTGAACCACCTTGCCGATGTTTTTCGTGCTCACGATGGCAAAACTCCTTTCCTGACGCGTCAGTGCTCCGCGCCAGCCACGATTTCCGTGATCTCCTGGGTGATGGCGCCCTGACGGGCCCGGTTGTACCTGAGCTTGAGGTCGGAGATCATCTCTCCGGCATTCTTGGTGGCGGAATCCATGGCGCTGCGGCGCGCCGCCACCTCGCTGGCAAAGGCGTCGCACAGCGCGCTGTAGAGCCTGCCGGCCAGAAAATCGGGCAGCACATGGGCCAGCGTTTCGGCGGGAGGCAGCTCATACACGGTGGAAACCAGCGTGTGGGACGTCCCCTCCGGCGGGCGCTGCACGGGCAGAAGCTGCTCGATCACGACCTCCTGGCTCATCATGCTGACGAAGTTGGTGTATACCAGCCAGAGCTCGTCGTACCGCTCTGTGTCATACCCGTCCAGCAAAAGCCGGGCCAGATGATAGCACGTACCTACCGACATGCCCTCCACACGGGGATAGTCGTCGCTCAGCGTTTCGATGCCCAGCCGGTGGCACCGCTCCACGGCCTTCCGGCCCAAGGGCAGCGCGCAGACATCCGCCCCCTCGGCGTGGGCGCTGAACGCCTTGAACAGGTTGGCGTTATAGCCGCCCGCCAGGCCGCGGTCGCCCGCGATGAGCACGTAGCAGCGCCTTTTGCCTGCGCGGGGAGTCACGTAGGGAACGGAGGGATCGTCGCAGCAGGCCACCGCGGCCGAGATGGCGGCGGTGGAGATGCGGGTGTAGGGCTTGCTGTTTTCCATGCGCTCCTTGGCGCGGCGCAGTTTGGAGGTCGCCACAAGCTGCATGGCCTTGGTGATCTGCATGGTGCTTTCCACGCTTCGGATGCGCAGCTTGATGTCTTTCATGGACGCTCCGGCCATGGCGAAACCTCCTTACTTACTTTTTGCTTTTGAGAAAATCCTTCGTGTAGGCGTCCAGGGCGGCGCGAAGGGCCTCCTCGGTCTCCTTGCTCAGATCGCCGGTGGTGCGGATGGCTTCCAGCACGTCCGCATGCTGGGCGGCCATGCGCTCGTAGAGGCCGTCCTCATACTCGGCCACGTCGGTAACCTCCACATCCTTGAGGAAGCCGCGGGTTACGGCGTAGAAGATGCACACCTGATCCTCCACGGCGATGGGATGGCTGCGATTTTGCTTGAGCACCTCCACGATGCGCTGGCCCTGGGCCAGACGGGCCTTGGTATCGGCGTCCAGGTCGGAGCCGAACTGCGCAAAGCCCTGCAATTCGCGGTACTGACTGTAGAGGAGCTTGAGGCTGCCGGCGACCTTCTTCATGGCCTTGATCTGCGCGTTGCCGCCCACGCGGCTGACGGAGATACCGGGGTCCACGGCGGGCATGACGCCGGAATGGAACAGCTCGGTGAGCAGGAAGATCTGGCCGTCGGTGATGGAGATGACGTTGGTGGGGATGTAGGCGGACACGTCGCCGGCCTGCGTCTCAATGATGGGCAAGGCCGTGATGGAACCGCCGCCATGCTCGGGGTCCAGCCGCGCGGCGCGCTCCAAAAGGCGGCTGTGCAGGTAGAACACGTCGCCGGGATAGGCCTCGCGTCCCGGAGGACGGCGGATGAGCAGGGAGAGGGCGCGATAGGCAACCGCGTGCTTGCTCAGGTCGTCGTAGACGATCAGCACGTCCTTGCCCTGGTCCATGAAGTATTCCGCCATGGCGCAGCCGGAATAGGGCGCGATGTACTGCAGCGGGGAAAGCTCGGACGCGGTGGCGCTGACCACGATGGTGTAATCCATCGCGCCGGAGGCCGTCAGGGTATCCACCAGCTGGGCCACGGTGGAGCATTTCTGCCCGATGGCCACGTAGATGCAAATGACGCCCTTGCCCTTCTGGTTGATGATGGTGTCCAGAGCGATGACGGTTTTACCGGTCTGGCGGTCGCCGATGATGAGCTCGCGCTGGCCGCGGCCGATGGGAATCATGCTGTCGATGGCCTTGATGCCGGTCTGCAGCGGCACGCTCACGCCCTTGCGCTCGATGATGCCGGGAGCGTTGCGTTCAATGGGCCGGAACTCCTTCGCGTCCACGGGCCCCTTGCCGTCCACGGGCTGGCCCAGGGCGTTGACCACGCGGCCGATCAGACTCTCGCCCACGGGCACGGAAACCACCTTGCCCGTGCGGCGGACGACGTCGCCTTCCTTGATGTCCTCGTCGTCGCCCAGCATCACCACGGCGACGCTGTTCTCTTCCAGGTTCAGGGCCATGCCGTAGGCGCCGTTGGGGAACTGCACCAGTTCGTTGGCCATGCACTTGTCCAGACCGCTCACGCGCGCGATGCCGTCGCCGATCATGATGGTGGTGCCCACGTCGTCCTGCGCGATGCGGTTATCATAATGCTTGATCTGCTCTTTGATGAGCTTGGAGATCTCTTCGGGTTTCAACTGCATAGTATCACCAGCTTTCAGTAGATGAGGCCGTGGCTCACGCCTCCGCCGTCAGGGCGGCGTGGATGGCTTCCAGCCGGTGGCGCAGCGTGTTGTCGTAGCGCTTGCCGTTCATCTCCAGCATAACGCCGCCCACCACGCCGGGGTCCACCTTTTCCAAAAGCACGATCCGCTTGCCCGTCATGGCGGACAGCTTGTCGATCAAACGGGTGCGCTGCTCAGCCTCCAGGGGAACGCCCGTCGTCACACTGGCCTCAACGATGCCGTGCGCCTGGTTGTACAGCGCGGTGAAGGCGCTCACGCAGCCCTCAAATTCGTGCAGCGCCCCGCGCTCGCACAGGATCTTGAGAAAATTCAGCACGTAGGGATGCACCTGACCGCGAAGCGCGCCGTCCAAGATGGCGGTGCGCTCTTCCTTTGCAAGCGACATGTTGCAAAGCAAGCGGATAAAATCCGGCTGGTCGCGGAAAAGCCCCTTGAGCACGCGAAGCTGCGAAAGCACGTCCTCGGAGACATGCTCCTCCTCGGTCAGATCATACAGGCCTTTACCGTATTCCTCCGCCAGATCGGTCATGCTTCGTCACCCACGTTCCTGATAAATTCGTCCACAAAGGCCTCGTGATCCTTCGGCTGGATTTCACGCTCGACCACTTTGGAGGCGATGCCCACGGCCAGATCGGAAATCTCTTTCCGAACGCCCGTAAGCATCTGCCTGCGCTCCATGGCGATTTCCTCTTCGGCCTTCTGCTTGAGTCGGCTGGCCTGACCGGACGCTTCGGCGAGAATCTGATCGCCCTTGCGCTGGGCCGTCACGACAGCCGTGCGCACCAGCCCGTCCGCTTCCTCGCGGGCGGAGGCCAGGCGCGCCTCATACTCCTGCTTCATGCTGACTGCGGCGTTACGGCTTTCCTCCGCCTCGCCGTAAATTTTGCTCACCTGCTCCTGACGGGCCGTGAGGACCGCCTGAACGCGTTTGAACAGGAAGCGCTTGAGAACAAAGGTGATAATCAGCAGATTGGCAAGAGAGATGAGGATTTGCCATAGATTGACGGAAATGATATCTAAAGATTGCACGCTCATTGGTTCGGCCTCTCTCTATCGCCGCGCTCGGGCATTATTTGATGGCGTTGAGCAAAATGTTGACAAACATATTGGGTGCGACGAAGATGAGCAGGATGCCGACGACCAGACCATAAAGACCGGTGGTTTCCGCGATGGCACAACCCAAAATCATGGTAGAAGTTACGTCGCTTTTGCTCTCGGGCTGGCGACCGATGGCTTCGCAGGCTTTGGCGGCAGCGTTGCCTTCACCGATACCAGGGCCGATACCTGCAATCAGGGCAAGGCCGGCGCCAATGCCGCAGCCGGCAAGGATGATACCAATGGCGAGTTCGAGCATGTCAGAGTCCTCCTTGAATGTAGTGATTGTTTATGCGGTATGCAAAGCTTTTTTGCGCTTTGCCTTGCGCCGTTCATATTCCTCCTGCGGGAAACCTGTGGATATGTAGATTGTGGTGAGCAGGGCAAATATAAATGCTTGCATCAACCCGCTGAAGATATCGAGGTACAGGGACAGGATGGCCGGCAGGCCTACCTGCAGAAAGGGGAACTGTCCCAGCACGCCGGGCAGCCAGCCCAGCAGCATGCGGGTGAGATTTTGCAGGGCATAGGCCACCAGCGTGGAGATGACCATGCCGGACAGGACGTTTCCGTAATGACGGAAGGACATCGAGACAGGGGTGGCCACCTCGCCGATAATGTTGAAGGGCGCGAAGATGAACACCGGTTCAAAGAATCCCTTCACATAGGGCAGCAGGCCGCCCTTGAGTTTGTAATGGGTAATAAGGACGAACACCAGTATGGCCCATCCGGCTACAATGTTCATATCCGACGTGGGCGGGAACAGGCCCAAAAGGCTGGACAGGCTGGAAAACGCCGAGATAAACATGATACCGGCTATAAACGGCGCAAAGGCGGAAAAATACGCGCCCATGTTGCTGTTCACCAGGTTCTGCACCTTTTCCACAATCCACTCAGCCACGATCTGGCGCTTGGAATGGGGCGCCACGGAAATGCCATGGGTCAGGTACAGGCACAGCCCCAAAATGGAGAGGACCACCATCAGGGAATTGACCTGCGATTCCGTGATGGGCAGATCCATCACCGGCATGGGAATGGTAAAATACACCTGCGCGCCCGTGATGGAAATTCCCTCTCCGGCGGGCTTCAACAGAACCTTCAGGGTCATGCTCAGTACAAAGGGCAATACCATCAGCGCCACCAGCAGCCAATCGACTACGCGCGCCTTCGCGTCCCGTTTCATCGGCATTCAGGCCTCCTTGTTCTTTGGCTTGACAAATCCCCGCAAAAAGATCACCAGGCGCGGAAACAGCAGCGCAAGCGCCGCCGCCACCGGATGGAAACACGGCGCGGTCAGCGCCACGATGGCCACGCCCACCAGCAGCAGCATCCGTCCCGTGTAGGACAGCTGCATACGGTGCTTGGCGCGCTGCACCTCCGGCGCGGGAGGCTGAGGCGGAGCATCCGGATCGGGGTCGCCGTTTTCATCCAGCGGCTCCGGCGGAAGCGTGACGCCGTTCATACTTTCGGCGGCGCGCTGCACGCTTAACGCCATCAAAAAAAAGTTGAGGATCGCCGCGCCTGCGCCCCATAGCGTCCCCAGAACGACCGTCACGTCCAGCCGGCCCAGCAGCGCGAATACCAGCAGCATCACAAGGGATAAACATGCCGTGCCCATTGCAATCCTGGCGGTTTCTGTACGCACCGCCGGCTGTATCTTCATGACATCACCTTCTTTCCTACTATATATAATATAGTAACGGAAATGGACGTTTTGTCAAGCAGGTGTGAAGAATACACGGATTTTTTATTGAAAAACCATGCGGATTGTCTTTCTGGCAAACACCTGGATCAGAATGGGGAAACTTCGGAAAATGGCGGATTGCTAAGAAGACGCAAAGAGTTTCATGATATGCATGCACTGCACGCAGGCAGAAACAGACGTTCAGTCAAAAAGGCGCGGCATTGAGAGGCGGGGAAGCGGAAAACGTGCATTTTCCACTTTCCTTTCGTCGCGAGAGGCGTTATACTGTGCCTGCAAACCGGGAAAACCCTTATCAGGAGGAATGGAAAACCATGATCCAGTTTGAAAACGTGACCAAGACCTATGCCGGGGGCAAGGTGAAGGCTGTGGACGGCCTGAATATGCAGATAGAGGATGGCAAGGTATTCGGGTTTATCGGCCCCAACGGCGCCGGAAAAACCACCACCATCAAGCTGCTCACCGGCATTCTTTCGCCCGACAGCGGGCGCGTGCTGCTCAACGGCATCGACATGGCGCGCGATCCCATTGCGGCCAAGCGCAGCTTTGGCTATGTGCCCGACGCCTTTGATATGTACGAACGCCTGACCGGCATGGATTACCTCAATTTCATGGCCGATCTCTACGGCGTGGACGCGGCGAGCCGCAAGCGGCATATCGAAAAATACCTGGCGCTGTTTGAGCTGGAGGACGCCGCCAACCAGCAAATTCGAGGCTATTCCCGCGGCATGAAGCAAAAGCTGGCCATCACCGGCGCGCTCATCCATGAGCCCAGCATCTGGGTGCTGGATGAACCCATGGTGGGTCTGGACCCGCAGAGCGTGTTCATGCTCAAGGAGGAGATGCGCCGGCATGCCGACAGCGGCCGCACGGTGTTTTTCTCCACCCATGTGCTGGATGTGGCCGAGCGCCTGTGCGATGAGATCGGCATCATCAAGCAGGGCAGGCTGATTGCCTTTGGCACGCTGGACGAGCTCCGCCATGGGGACGATTCAAGCCTGGAGGAAGTCTTCCTGGAGCTGGTGGAGAAGAAGGGGGAATAAGGCATGCTGGCCTATTGGAAGCTGCTGATGCGCGACCGCCTGATGGCGCTTCGGCCCGGCGGACGCAGGCGCGAGGGACAGGCGGCCTGGAAGGCGATGCTCGGGTGGACCGGGATGGCCGTTTTGGTGGTGCTTCTCTTTGCCATGGCTGTGCTGTTTGAAATGGTGATGTACGACCAGGCCAGGGCCATGGGCGAGCCTCAGGCTGTGATTGCCCTTGCTTTTCTGGCCTGTACGCTGATGACGCTGATCTACAGCTTTTTCTATGTGATCAGCCTGCTGTTTTTCGGCCGGGACAGCGCGTTTGTGGGCGCGCTGCCCATTCCCTCGCGGGGGGTGCTCCTGGCCAAGCTGGCCACCGTGCTGGCCGGAGAAACGGGACTGACGGTGCTGGTGTGCCTGCCGCTGCTCATTCGCTACGGGGTGGAAACGGGCGCTGCGGCGGACTACTATGTTCGTTCCCTCCTGGGCACGCTGTTCGTGCCGGGCATTCCGGTGGCGGTCACCACGCTGCTGGCCTTTGCCCTCATCCGCATCAGTGCGCTGTGGAAGCGGCGCGAGGGCGTGACCACGGTGATGACCTTCGTGCTGGTGGCCGCCATTGTGGGCGCTGAAATGAGCATCAACATGAATATGGATGAGGGCGAGCTGGCCCAGGTTGCCGCCGGCCTGCTGCTGGGCAGCGGATCGCTGACCGAGCTGGTGCTGGGCGCGTTCCCGCCGCTGCAGTGGCTCACGACGGCAGCTACCGCCTCGGGCCTGTACGCGTGGGGGCAGGCAGCCCTGTACGCTGGCGTGTCCATTGCCGCGCTGGCGCTGGTGGTGGCGCTGTGCGGAGGCGGATACATGCGCCTGGCGCTCAGGCAGGCGGAGATCATCCAGCGCGTCAACAGCGGCGCGCGCCGCCGGGCTTCGGGCTGGCGCGTGCACAGCCCCTTCTGGGCGCTGTACCGTCAGGAGGTGCGCGAGGTGCTCACCGTGCCCACCTATGCCACCAACTGCCTCACCGGCGCGGTGATGTTTCCGGTGCTGCTGGTCGTGGCGGCGATCGGTATCGGCCGTGAAACGGATGGGATGGCGCTTTCCCAGGTCGTGGTGCAGTTCGTGCCCGGAGGCGTCTATCTGGCCTGCGCCACAGGTTTCCTGGCGCTGACCTGCACCATGGGGCTGGCCGTATCCACCGCCGTTTCGCGCGAAGGCGCGCGGCATGACATGCGGCGCATCTATCCCGTTGCGGGTAAGGTGCAGCTGGGCGCCAAGCTACTGATGGGCATGACCTTCAACCTGGCTTCTGCGCTGGTGAGCGCGGTGGCGCTGTGGGTGCTGCTGCCCGGCATGTGGCTGGAAACGCTGGGCGCGCTGGCCGTATCGCAGGTGTTTTCGCTGCTGTGGTGCCTCATCAGCCTGCTGTTGGATGTGTATCACCCCAAGCTGAAGTGGAAGACCGAGACCGAGGCCGTGAAGCAGAGCATGAACGCCATGATCAGCATGTTTGGCGGAATGATCATCATTGCGGCGCTGGTGGGGGCGGCGGTGCTGATGGTCATCTGGGGATGGCCGGTCAGCGCGGCGATTGGCGTGGATCTTCTCCTTTTGATCGTGCTGGATGCGGCGCTGTGGCTGGTGCTGTCCCGCAAGGCATCCGTTACTTATTGTTTACGAGAGTATTCAAAATAATAAACAAAATGTTACAAAAGTACGTGCATTCTTAGCAATTCTGTGATATAATAGCTACGTGACAGGAAACAGAATGGCTGAGGAGGACGCACATGATCACCAAGGTACAAGGCAAAACCGTATCCGGTGAGCTGTCCGTCAAAGCATGTCCACGGCTGAACGCATTGGAAAAAGCCATGCTCCGATGGGCCGTGGTGGACCCTGAGGACCGTGTGCTGGATGCCTGCGTGGGACGGGGTCTGATCGCCGAATACCTGCGCCGCAACATGCAGTGCGAGGTGTGCGGGGTATCTGCCGACATGGAGGATGTGCGGGCTGCCCGTGCGCGGCTGCAGAGCTGCGATATCGTCTATGCGCCGATGGGGGATATTCCCTGGCGCGAGGATGCCTTTGATACGGTGCTGATGCAGTGGAAGGGGGAAGCGGACGCGCTTGAGCGCATGCTCAGCGAAGTGCTTCGCGTGCTCAAGCCCGGCGGACAGCTGGTGCTGGGAACGGCGTGCTGGCCCGCAGCGATGAACGCGCTACGCCGCTGGATGAACGCGGGCGCGGAGAGCGCGGCCGTGAACCGCTGCAAGCTGCAAAGCCGGCTGTCGGACCTGTCGTTTGAAGAGGTGAGCTGGCAGCGCACAGGGCTGGGCACGGGCGTGATGACCGCCTGGAAGCGCAAGCCTGAACTGGACGGCGTACGCGGCGGGGAGCTTCTGTAACAGAAATCGCATAGCAGAACAAAAAGTCGCAAATCGCCCGGTTGGAGACAAGACTCTGCCGGGCGATTTTCCATGTCTGCCGGTTGAACCGCTGTTGCGACCGATTGTACCAAAAAGGTTGCATGGTATCCTCCCAAGTCTCTATACTGGATGCGGAAGGGGGGAAGGTAGGTGCGCATCGACATCCAGATCGACCCTGCCTGCACGGAGCCCAGAATCGTGGTCCATACCGACCGGATGACCGGGGAGATCGCCGCAATGCTGGAAAAGCTGGAGGCGCCCAGAATGCTCATGGGATTTCGGGACGAAAAGGCCGCCATTCTCGACCCGGCCGGAATTCTGCGCGCCTATGCCGCTGGCGGCAAGGTGTACGTGAGCACGGTAGAGGGGGAATATGTCGTGCGTATGCGGCTCTATGAGCTGGAAAACAGGCTGGATCGGTCCCGCTTCGTTCGCATATCGCACTCGGAAATCATCAACCTCGGCAAGGCCAGGGGCTTTGACCTGAACCTGGCCGGCACCATTCGCGTAACGCTGGAGGACGGCACGGCGGCCTGGGTTTCCCGGCGATACGTCTCCAAGATTCGTCAGGTGCTGGGCATTTAGACGATTGGACAAGGAGGAAACAGCCGTGAAGAAAAAGGCGCTTTTGCGCGGCCTGCTGGGCGTCCCGCTGGGCATGGCCATGGGGTATCTGATTACTATCGTCATTTCACTGGGCTGGGGGCAGGGTCGGTATGTGGCCTGCATGCCCGAATTGACCGCGCTGGCAGGCAGCGAGGCGGGAGCGGTGGGCCTGCAGGCTGTGTTGTGCGGTGTGCTGGGCGCAGCGTTTGCCATGTGCTCGCTGATCTGGGAAATGGAGCGCTGGAGCTTTTTGAAACAATCCGCCATCTATTTTGCCATAACGGCTCTGGTAATGCTGCCTATAGCCTGGGTGTGCGGCTGGATGGAGCACAGTGCGGGCGGAGTGGCGCTTTACACAGGCGTTTTTGCGGGCATCTTCGCGGTGGCCTGGGCGGTGCAATATCTGACGCTGAGAGGAAAAATCCGCCGCATGAACCGGCGGGTGCATGGGGAAAACTGACGGAAAAGGGAGAACGTCCAGCGGACGCTCTCCCTTTCCTGTGCCTTATAGATCAGCTTTCCTTATTCATTTCCAGCGCTTGAGCTGCGGAAAGAAACGCTGCATCCGCGCGGCCGCCTCCGCCTCGGTCATGCCCGGATGGCTTTGGGCCATGATGGGCGCACAGAAATCGATCATCTCCTGCATGGTGCACTCGCGGGTGAAGGTTCCGTTCTGGTAGCAGTAGGTGCAGTACTCGGGATTGGGGGTGCCGTCCTTCTCGGTGCCCAGCTCCTGCGGGGCGCCGGTGAGGGGCATGCCGCAGCTTTGACAAAACGTCTGTTCCAATGCTTCCGCCTCCTGTTCGTCTGGTTGATCCTCCGGGGGACAGGCATAGGATAGCACCTCAAACCTGACATCCTGTGTCAGGTTTGCACCCTGCGGCAAATCTTTTTGATAGCGTTCAGAGGCCGTCCGCGCAAAGCAGGCGAGTCCCCTGCGTACCTGCGGCGGGGAGAGCACCTCGGCCGCGCCGCCAAAGGACAAAAGATAGCTGTACAGCCAACCATCCGCCAGCGGCATGCGCGCGGTCACGGTGAGGGAACCGTCCTCATTGGCCTGTATGGATTCGCTGGCAAACTCGTCGCATACGCGAAAAGCTGCGCCCGCCGGAAAGCGCAGGGTTACCGTGCATTCGGAGGGACCGCCGGACGCCGGCTCGATCGGCGGAGGAATGAGCGTATCCGAAAAGCGTTCGTCGGTCAGGCGCAGGCCGCTCATACGGGTGAGCTTGAAGGTGCGCCACTCCTGACGCTCCAGACAGACCGCCTGCAGGTACCACGCCGAGGACTTGAAGCACAGGCGGGCCGGCCGGACGCGCCGGGCGCGCAGGCCATTCGCACCCGCATAGTCAAAGGCCAGCACCCGCTTTTCCAAAATGGCCTGGCGGAGCGCATCAAAGCGCGTGTCCCGCTTGCCCGTCTGCCCCCAGCGGTCCAGATCGACCGACAGCCAGTCCGCCCCGGGCGCGCGAAACAGCGCGCCCAGCTTTTGCAGCAGCTCGCCGCTGTCGCCGGTGGCGCTGGATAGCGCCCTCACCGCCAGCATCAGCCGCTCCTGCTCCGCCGCGCTCATCAGCGCGCGGTCCAGCACGAAGCCGTCCATCAGCCGGATGCCCCCGCCCTGGCCCTGCCCGGTCACGATAGGCACGCCTGCCTGACACAGGGCGTCCACATCGCGGTAGATGGTGCGTACCGACACCTCCAGCCGCTGCGCCAGCTCCGGCGCAGTGATGCGTCCCCCGCTCATCAGCTCATAGACGATCTGAAACAGACGGCTTGATTTCAAGGCGATGCGCCCCCTTCCCGCATCCATTGTACCATGCCGGACCGATTATGAACAAATGTTGAATTTGAACGAGAAAATTTCAAAAGCACTTGACAAACAGGGGGCGCTGGCATATGATATGCATGTGTTAGCACTCGACCTTAACGAGTGCTAACAACCCGGAAATGCGATTCAGACCGACAGGGAGGTGGAAAGGATGACGATGGACGCGCGTAAGTTCCGCATTTTGCAGGCGATCATCGACGACTATATCCTGACCGCCATTCCGGTGGGCAGCCGCACCATCTCCAAAAAGTATGAGATGGGCCTGAGCTCGGCGACCATCCGCAACGAGATGAGCGATCTGGAGGAGCTGGGGTATCTGGATCAGCCGCACGTGAGCGCGGGGCGTATCCCCAGCGCGAAAGCGTACCGGCTGTATGTGGACCAGCTGCTCAAGAACGGCTCCATCCGCACCGGCGACGCCGCCGATGTGCGCGCCTACTTTACCAACCGCGCGCAGCAGATGGAGGACGTGATCAGCCGGGCGGCGCAGGTGCTGTCAGGGCTGACGCACTACACCTCGCTGGTGATGAGTCCCAAGGGCGCGGAGCTTCGCATCCGCACGCTGCAGCTGGTGCCGGTCAGCAGCCAGAGCGCGTTGCTGGTGATCGTCACCGACGGCGGCATCATGCGCGATTCCGTGATCCGTGTCGGCAGCGACATGGACGCCGACGCGCTCTATGCCGTCAGCCGCACGCTGACCGAGCGCCTCGGCGGTCATACGCTCAGCGAGGCCCTGGCCCTGATCAAGGAAACGGAGCGCGACATGCGCGCCGAACGCCAGGTACTCAGCGGCGTGGCGGAATTTCTGGACGCGGTGGACAGCGAGGGCGGCAAGGCCAAGCTCACCCTGGGCGGCGCCAGCAACATCCTCAACTTTCCGGAGTATTCGGACGTGGAAAAGGCAAAGTGCTTTTTAAGCGTCCTGGAAACCAAGGAAAAGCTGCTCAAGCTGATGGAAAACCACGGCGAGATGGCCTTTACCGTGCGCATCGGTCCTGAAACCGGGATTCCGGAACTGGAGGACTGCTCGCTGGTCACGGCCACCTACCGCCTGAGCGACAACACCCATGGCACCATTGGCGTCATCGGCCCCACGCGCATGCAGTACGGACGGGTACTCAGCGTGCTCAGCGCCATGGGCAAGCAGCTCACCGACCTGCTTGGGCGGGACAAGGAGTAACAATATGGCAAAGAAGAAAAGAAAGCAAAGAGGGGACACCATGCAGGACGTTACGCAAAAGCCGCTGACCAGCGAGGCGGAGGAGGCTGTCGAAACCATGGAAGCGGCCGTGGAAACCGCCACGGACGCCGACGAGGCTCACGAGCAGGCCAAGGAGGAAATGGCCAAGGACACCGCCGCAGCTGAGGCGGCCGAGGCGCTGGCCGCCGCCGTTGCCAAGCAGGAAGAATACCTGGCCATGGCTCAGCGCGTGCAGGCGGATTTCGAAAACTTCCGCCGCCGCAACCAGAACGTCCGCAAGGAGGCCTTTGACGACGGGGCGCGGGCATTTGCGACGACGCTTCTGCCGGTCATCGACAACCTGGAGCGCGCCATTGCCGCCGCGGGCGAAAGCGCCGGCGAGGGAGATTCCCTGAAGAGCGGCGTGGAAATGGTGCTGAGGCAGATGTGTGAAGCGTTTGAAAAGCGCGGCATCACCCCCATCAGCCGCAAGGGCGAAAGGTTCGATCCCAACCTGGAAAACGCGGTGATGCAGGGCGCGCCGGAGGACGGCGAACCCGGCACGGTCTGCGAGGTTCTGCTCAAGGGCTATCAGATGGAGGGCGCGGTGCTTCGCCACGCGATGGTGAAAGTCGTCCCCGAATAACGGCCTTTTTCCCCGACAGGCGGCGCGGCCGCTTTACATACATCAAACCGGCAATTACCAAATTTGCGCAAGCGCGCAAGCATTTTGAGGAGGATAAAGCATATGTCTAAGATCATCGGTATCGACCTGGGTACTACCAATAGCTGTGTAGCCGTCATGGAAGGCGGCGAACCCACCGTCATCCCCAACGCCGAGGGCGCGCGCACCACGCCTTCCGTGGTCGCCTTCACCAAGGACGGCGAGCGTCTGGTGGGCCAGATCGCCAAGCGTCAGGCCATCACCAACCCCGACCGCACCGTCATCTCCATCAAGCGTGAGATGGGCACCGCGCACAAGGTTTCCATCGACGGCAAGGACTACACCCCGCAGGAAATCAGCGCCATGATCCTGCAGAAGCTCAAGGCGGACGCCGAGAGCTACCTGGGTGAAACCGTCACCCAGGCTGTCATCACCGTGCCCGCTTACTTCAGCGACAGCCAGCGCCAGGCGACCAAGGACGCGGGCCGCATCGCGGGCCTGGAAGTGCTGCGCATCATCAACGAGCCTACCGCCGCGTCCCTGGCCTATGGCCTGGACAAGGAGGGCGGCCAGAAGATTCTGGTGTATGACCTGGGCGGCGGCACGTTCGATGTCAGCCTCCTGGAGATCGGCGACGGCGTGTTTGAAGTGCTGGCTACCAACGGCGATACCCGCCTGGGCGGCGATGACTTCGACGAGCGCATCATCAACTATGTGGCCGACACCTTCAAGAAGGAAAACGGCATCGACCTGCGCCAGGACAAGATGGCGTACCAGCGTCTGAAAGAGGCTGCCGAGAAGGCCAAGATCGACCTGTCCGGCGTGATGTCCACCAACATCAACCTGCCCTTCATCACCAGCGACGCCACCGGCCCCAAGCACCTGGATATGACCCTTACCCGCGCCAAGTTTGACGAGCTGACCGCCGACCTGGTCGAAAAGACCATCGGCCCCGTGAACAAGGCGCTCAAGGATGCCAACCTCACCCCTGACCAGATCGACAAGGTCATCCTGGTGGGCGGCTCCACCCGTATTCCGGCTGTGCAGGCGGCTGTGAAGAAGATCACCAACAAGGACCCCTTCAAGGGCATCAACCCTGATGAGTGCGTGGCTGTGGGCGCTGCCATTCAGGCCGGCGTGCTGGGCGGCGAGGTCAAGGACGTGCTGCTCCTGGACGTGACGCCTCTGAGCCTGGGCCTTGAAACCGAGGGCCACATCTTCACCAAGCTCATCGAGCGCAACACCACCATCCCCACCAGCAAGTCGCAGGTGTTCTCCACCGCGGCTGACGGCCAGACCGCCGTTGAAATCCACGTGCTGCAGGGCGAGCGTCCCATGGCTTACGACAACAAGACGCTGGGCCGCTTCCAGCTGACCGGTATCCCCGCCGCGCCGCGTGGCGTGCCGCAGATCGAGGTTACCTTCAACATCGACCGCAACGGCATCGTGAACGTCAGCGCCAAGGACAAGGGCACCGGCAACGAGCAGAAGATCACCATCACCGCCTCCACCAACATGACCGAGGAGGAGATCAACCAGCGCGTGAAGGAAGCCGAGCAGTACGCCGAGCAGGATAAGAAGCGCAAGGAAGAGGTTGAGATCCAGAACCGCGCGGATACCCTCATCTACGAGATGGAGAAGCAGCTGCGTGAAAACGGCGACGAGCTCGACAGCGCCGACAAGGAGACCGTGCAGCACGAGATCGACGAGTTCAAGAAGGTCCGTGAGGGCGGCGACACCGAAGCCATCAAGAATGCCATGGAGAGCATGACCCAGAAGGTCTATCAGATCTTTGGCAAGATCTACCAGCAGGAGGGTGGCCAGCCCGGCGCCGGCACCGGCGAGGGCCCGCAGGTCAACGACGACGGCACCATCGACGCCGACGCGGAAGTGAAGTAATCCGGGACCCCATGGCCCCGTTGAGCCCCGGCGCGGGGGAGGGAGCCCCCTCCCGCACGCGCGCCGGGGCATTCGGTCTGTATATACCGCATGTTTTGAAAGTAAGTAGGTGAGCTTTTGGCAAAGCGCGATTATTACGAGGTGCTGGGCGTAAGCAAGGATGCCTCCGAGGCTGAAATCAAGAGCGCGTACCGCAAGAAGGCCAAGGAATGCCATCCCGACCTGCACCCCAACGACAAAAACGCCGAGGAGCGCTTCAAGGAGCTCAACGAGGCCAATGAGGTCCTCAGCGACCCCGAAAAGCGCAAACGCTACGACCAGTTCGGCTTCGACGGACCGCAGATGGGCGGCGGCGGAGCAGGCGGGTTTGATTTCAGCGGCTTTGGCGGCATGGGCGGCTTTGAAAGCATTTTCGATACCTTCTTTGGCGGCATGGGCGGCGGCGCGCGCCGGGCTGGCCCCGTTCAGGGCAACGACCTGCAGCACCGCATCACCATCACCTTTGAAGAGGCGGCTTTCGGCTGCGAAAAGACGGTCGATTTCTTCCGCAACGAAAACTGCGACGCCTGCGGCGGCACGGGCGCCAAGCCCGGCACCCAGCCCCAGACCTGTCCCACCTGTAAGGGTTCGGGCCAGGTGCGCACGGGCGGCGGCTTCATGGTCACGGTCCGTACCTGTCCCACCTGCCACGGCGAGGGCAAGATCATCAAGGACCGCTGCCAGACCTGCAGCGGCACCGGCCATGTGCGGCGCAAACGCAGCCTTAAGCTGCGCATTCCCGCCGGCATTCAGGACGGCGTGAGCCTGGTCAAGCGCGGCGAGGGCGAGCCCGGCATGCGCGGCGGTCCCGCGGGCGATCTCTACATCACCGTCACCGTCAAGCCGCACCGGCTGTTCAAGCGCGACGGAAACAACATTCTCCTGGATATGCCCATCAGCATCACCCAGGCGGCTCTGGGCGCGGAAATCGACGTGCCCACGCTGGAGAAACCCGTGAAGCAGCGCATCCCCGAAGGCACGCAGACGGGCGCGCAGTTCCGCATCAAGGGGCAGGGCATTCCTTCCCTGAAGAACGGCCTCAAGGGCGACCTTATCCTGACCGTGCATGTGGAGGTTCCCCGCAAGCTGAATGAACGGCAGAAGGACCTGCTCCGCCAGCTGGAACAGAGCCTGGGCGGCAAGGAATACGAAGGACGCAAAACCTTCGCCGACAAGATTAAGGAAATATTCAACAACTGACCCCAAAAGCCCAAGGCGCCAGGCGCCCTGGGCGCTTTTGGACCCAAGAAGATGCGGAGGTGCCTTACGGTGGAATGGCTGGAAGCGGTGGTGCATACCACCACCTTTGGAAGCGACCTGGTCAGCGATGAAATGATGGCGCTGGGCGCGGCGGGATGCGAAATCGTGGACCGCGCGGATGTGCCCGACCCCCGCCAGCCGGGCGTGTACTGGGAATTGTATGACCCCGCCATGATCGACGCCATGCCCGACGATGTGCTGGTCAAGGCGTGGTTTGAGCGCGGGGAAAAGGAACGGGAAACGATTGATGCCGTACGCGCCCAGCTGGAGCAGCTGCGCGCGCAGGGCGGCGCGGACCTGGGCACCCTGCGCCTGGAGCTGAGCGGCGTCAAGGACGAGGACTGGTCCGAAAACTGGAAAAAGTATTACAAGCCCTTCCGCATCGGCACGCATCTGGTCGTCAAGCCCACCTGGGAGGCGTATCAGCCCAGGCCGGAGGACCTGATCATTGAGCTGGACCCCGGCATGGCGTTCGGCACCGGCACGCACGAGACGACCAACATGTGCATGCAGCTGCTCGAAAAGCACCTCAAAGGCGATATGCGCGTCATGGATGTGGGCACCGGCAGCGGCATTCTGGCCATCGCGGCGGCGCGTCTGGGCGCCAGAGAGGTGCTGGCCATCGATATCGACCCCGCAGCGGTCAAGGTGGCGCGTGAAAATATCGCTTTGAATCATGTGGAGGACCGCGTGCGCGCCGTGGAGGGCGACCTGTGCAAAAGCGAGGCCATGCCCTGCGACCTGGCCGTGGCCAACATCGTGGCCGACGCCATCCGCATGCTGGCCGCGCCGCTCACCCGCCATCTGGCAAAGGGCGGGCTTTTGATCTGCTCCGGCATCATCCGCGAGCGGGAGCAGGACGTGTTGGACGCTGCGCTGGCGGCGGGCTACGCCGTCGCGGACCGCCTGGAAAAGGGCGAGTGGGTCGCGCTGGCGCTCAGAAACGAGGCGGCGTGATGCATCGCTTTTATGTGGAGCGCCCCGCGGCGGCAGGGGAGCTGGCCGTATTTTCGCCGGAGGAAAGCGCGCATGCCGCGCGCGTTTTGCGCCTGCGCCCCGGCGAGGAAATCGTACTGCTGGATGGACAGGCGCTGTGGAGCGCGAGGCTGGAGACCGTGAACGACCGTGCGTGCGAGGCGCGCGTGCTGGAAGCGCTCCCCTCGCCGGAGCCGTGCGCGAAGGTCACGCTGATCCAGGGCCTGCCCAAGGCGGACAAGCTGGAATGGATTGCCCAAAAGGCCACGGAGCTGGGTGCATGGGCGCTGTGGCCTGTGGAGATGGCGCGATGCGTGACGCGTGGGGACAAGGCAAGCCGCCGCGAGCGCCTCTCGCGCATCGCGCTGGAGGCGGCCAAGCAGAGCGGCCGCGCGCATGTGCCGGAAGTCGCGCCTTTGCGGAGCTTCCGACAGGCGCTGGAGGCGCTGAAAAGCGACCCTCCGGACCTGCTGCTGACCGCCTGGGAGGAAGAACACGCCATGCCCATGAGCCGGGCGGTGGCCGGATTTATGGCAGAGCGCGGTTTGCCGGGCGGGGTGGCCATCGTCATCGGACCGGAGGGCGGCATTGCCCCGGAGGAATGGGAGGCCCTGCGCGAGACGGGCGCGGTCAGCGTAACGCTGGGGCCGCGCATCCTGCGTACGGAGACGGCAGGCCTGTGCGCCCTGAGCGTATTGTGGGCCGCTCTGGGCGAAATGTGATAAAGGAGCGAAAGCAAACGCATGCAAAAGACCGTATGCTTTACCACGCTGGGCTGTAAGGTCAACCAATATGACAGCCAGGCGATGCTGGAGCAGTTCGAGCAGCACGGATATACCGTGGCGCCCGCAGGCGCGCCGGCGGACGTGTATGTGGTCAATACCTGTACCGTGACCGGCACAGGGGATAAAAAGAGCCTGCAGGCCATCCGCCGCTGTCGCCGGCGCAATCCCGGCGCGGAGCTGGTGGTGACCGGCTGCCTGGCCCAGCGCATGGGCGAGGCCCTGCGCGAAACAGGCGCGAGGCTCATTCTGGGGACGCAGTACCGCGCAAGGGTGGTGGAGCTGCTGGAGCAGGCCGTGCGCGAGGGCGTGCAGATGGTGGCGGTGGAGGGCGTGAGCAACGCGCCCTATGAGCCGCTGACCATTCACAGCCACGAGGGCCATACCCGCGCCGTGATGAAGATTCAGGAGGGCTGTGATAACCATTGCACCTACTGCATCATTCCCAGCGTGCGCGGCGGCGTGCGGTCCCGGCCGCTGGAGGAGATTCGCCGGGAGGCGGAGGCGCTTTCTCAGGCGGGCTTTCAGGAGCTGGTGCTGACCGGCATTCACCTGACCAGCTATGGCCGCGACCTGCCGGGCCGCCCCTCGCTGGCAAACGCCGTGGAAGCCGCGTGCGGAGCGCCGGGCGTGCGCCGCATCCGCCTGGGTTCGCTGGAACCGCGCGTGGCAACGCAGGCCTTTGTGGAGGCACTGGGCGCTTTGCCGCAGCTGTGCCCGCAGTTCCACCTCGCGCTGCAAAGCGGCAGCGACGCGGTGCTTGCCCGCATGAAGCGCGGCTACAACACCCGCCAGTTTCTGGAGGCCGTGGCGCGCATCCGGGGCATGTGGCCCCTTGCCGCCTTCACGACCGATGTGATCGTGGGGTTTCCCGGCGAGACGGAGGCCGAATTTCAGGAAACGCTGGATTTCTGCGAGCGGGTGGGCTTCAGCCGCCTGCATGTGTTTCCCTACAGCCCGCGCGAGGGCACGCCGGCCGCTACCATGGACGGCCAGGTGGCGGAGGCGGTCAAGGCTCAGCGCGTTCACCGGCTGATTGCGCTGGGCGGCGAACTGTCGCGCCGCTACCGCGAGGGCTTCCTTGGACAGTGCGTGCCTGTGCTCCTGGAAGAGGCGCTGCCGGGTGGCGGAGCGGAGGGCTACACGCCGGAATACGTCCATGTGTGCGTGCGGGACGGACGGCCCGGCGCGCTGGCCATGGTGCGTCTGGACACGCTTACCGAAGAAGGAATGGCGGGCACGGTTGTAGAATACCTGCCATAAGCAACAAGCAAAAGGAGAGGATTGACATGACCGATTGTCTGTTCTGCAAGATCATCGCGGGGGAGATCCCGTCCAAAAAGGTTTATGAGGATGAGGACACCTACGCTTTTTACGACATCAACCCCCAGGCTTCCACGCATGTGCTGGTGGTGAGCAAGAAGCATACCCCCGACGTGGCGCACAACGCCGACCTGTCTGATCACGAGCTGGCCGCCTGCCTGCGCACCTGCGCCAGGGTGGCAAAGCAGCTGGGCCTGGAGGAGGGCGGCTACCGCATCGTCAACAACTGCGGGGAGAATGCCTGCCAGACCGTGAAGCACATGCATTACCACGTGCTGGGCGGGGAGAAGCTGTCAGAGCGCATGGCGTGACGCGCCAAAGCGCCGGCCATGAAGTTTACGTTTCGTTCAAAATAAATGGTTGACGGCTTGACGGATAAGCGCTATAATAGACGTATGGTCGCCATATGCCCTTGACACGATCAAGGCGACAGGCGAGATGAGCGAGGGGAGGGATAGCAGTGTCCGAGGTACGCATCCGCGAGAATGAATCCCTGGAAAGCGCTCTGAAGCGGTTCAAACGTCAATGTGCTCGCACAGGTGTTTTGGCAGAGGCTCGCAAGCGTGAGCATTATGAAAAGCCCAGCGTAAAACGCAAGAAAAAGGCTGAAGCTGCACGCAAGCGCAAGTACTGATTCATACGCAATCCAAAAGAGCCGTCGCGCGAAAATGACGCGGCGGCTCTTTTCGTCGTCCGAACGGAAAAGGAAGGGCGGCATGGCATCCGCCATGCCGCCCGCGCGCTAGGCCGCGGCCTTTTCTCCCGTGCCCCGCAAGCGGGCCACGATCTTTTCGCGGCGTTTTCGCCGCTTCTCCTTGAGGGCCAGACGGTCGGCCAGGTCCCTCGCGCCCACGCCGTAGACCAGGTAGAGAATCAGCCCGCTCACCAGCATGATGAACACCGTGGATGCGCACCTGCGGCCGGAAGCGTTGACGTTGTAGCCGTCGCGGCCCTCCTCGGCGCACATGTTCTGAATCACCATGGCATAGGTCTTGCCATAGCTGGAATGGAACGTGGCGGACATGTCATATTCCGTAAAGAGGGCGTTGAAGTTCAGCGCGAATACCGCCAGCACGCTTGGCAGCACAATGGGCAGCTTCACCTTGAGGAAGGTGAACAGCCCGCTTGCGCCAAGGTTGCGCGCCGCGTCCTCCAGCTCCTCGTCGATGGCGTAGAACGCCGCCTTGATCATGCGCAGGGCAAATGGCAGCTTCACCACCGTATAGGCCATGATGATGAGGAACCTTACGTTGTCGCGCATGTAGAGATTGGTGTTGAACACATACCACACATCCTCGGAGTTGAAGAACGTGCGGTAGGAATAGCAGATCAGGATGGTGGGAAGCAGCCAGGGGAACAGCAGGCTGTATTCCAGCACGGTGGAGCGCTTTTTGCCGCGGTTCTTAAAGATGTAGTTGACCGCCACCACCACGATCACGCAGGCCAGTGCTGCCGCAAGGGCCGAAAGCACGAAGCTCAGCCGGATGCCGCCCACGGTGTCCGAATTGGCGAACAGACCGGAGATAGCGTCCGGGCGCGTTTTGAGCTTGCCGCGGTTGGTCATGAACTCGTAGTCCTGCGAGCCAAAGAAGTTGATGAAAGTAAAGTCGCTCAGGCTGAGTGTCTTGGAGCGAATGGCGGGATAGTTCTGGAAGGCGAAAAGAATGATCATGACCACTGGCGTCATGTAGATGATGAACAGCACATAGGCGTAGATGTGCGCAAATACATTGGCCACGGGGTTGGTGATCTTCTGCTTGACGAGCTTGGCCTTGGTTTTGCTGACGCTGAGATAATGTCCCTTTCGCTCGTAGTTGGACAGCACCGTGAGCAAAATGATGGTGAACATGGCCAGCAAAATGGAGAGCAGCGCCGCGCGGGCCTGCGGGAACGCCTCGTCCGCTATGGAGGAGCCCGCCAGACGGACAATTTCCGGGTTGATGGAGTCATAGCCCAGCAGCGTGGGGGCGCTCATGGCGCACAGGCCCGTGATGAAGGTCATGACGGTGAGGGAAAACATCGTGGGAATCAGCGTGGGGAATACCACGCGAAGCAGCACCTTGAAGGGCTTGGCGCCCATGTTGCGCGCCGCCTCCACGGTGTTGTAGTCAATGCCGCGGATGGCGTTTCTCAGAAACAGCGCGTGGTTGGACGTGCAGGCAAACGTCATCGTGAACAGCACCGCGTTGAAGCCCGAGAACCAGTTGCGGTCCATATTGGGGAACATTTCATACAGCCAGGTGGTCAGAATGCCGTCGCTGTCATAGAGGAACAGGTAGCCCGTCACCAGCGCCACGCCGGAATAGATCAGCGTGGTCATGTAGCCCAGCCGCAGGATCTTCGCGCCCTTGATGTCAAAGTATTCCGTCAGAAGCACGATGCTCACGCCCACGATGTTGACCGTCACCACCAGGCACAGCGCCAGCTTGAGCGAATTCCACACGTACTTGGGCATATTGCCCGCGAAGAAGAAGCGGATGACGGCCAAGGGGTCGGTCACGCCGTCGGCGTTTTTGACGGTAAAGATCTGCGTCAACGTGTTGAGGCATGGCAGAAGCATGAAGCCGAAGAACAGATAGACGAAAAACGCGATGCCAAACGTCTTGGCCAGCAGGTTTGGCTTGAACCATGAGGAAGCCTTTGCGTTCATGCGGCCGCCCCCTTAGTTTGCATCGGGCGCGGCGTCGTAGCTCATCACGTCCACGGGATGGATGCCCACAGTCACCTTTTCGCCCGGCTCGTAGATGTTGATGCCGTCGTTTTTCTCGATGGCCTTGATGGTCTGGCTGCCCACATGAATGTAGTACTTGATGTACAGGCCGTAGTATTCACGGCTTTCAATCACGCCGTCCAGCCGCAGCTCGTTTTCGTCGGCGGGGCGGTTGACGCGGATGCGCTCCAGCCTGACAAAGTGGTGCCGCGCAGGGTCCAGCTTCATCGCGGCGGATACCTCGTCCTCCAGACGGTTGATGTCGCCGATGAAGTTGCACACAAATTCGGTTTTGGAGTGGTTGTACACCTCGTTGGGCGTACCGATCTGCTCAATGAAGCCCTTGTTGAACACGGCGATGCGGTCCGAGAGGGTGAGCGCTTCCTCCTGGTCGTGGGTGACGTAGATGGTGGTGATGCCAAAGTCGCGCTGCATTTTTTTCAGCTCATTGCGCAGCTGCACGCGCAGTTTCGCGTCCAGGTTGCTCAGCGGTTCGTCCATGCAGATGATGGCGGGTCCCGTGACCAATGCGCGGGCGATGGCCACGCGCTGCTGCTGGCCGCCGGAAAGCTGGCTGACCGCCTTTTCCAGCTGCTCGTCGGACAGGTCCACCTTGCGGGCGATGGCGCGCACCTTATCGTCGATTTCCTGCTTTTTGAGCTTTTGCACCTTCAGGCCGAAGGCGATGTTGTTGTAGACCGTCATGGAGGGGAAAAGCGCATAGCTCTGAAACACGATGCCGATGTTGCGCTTTTCAATGGGCACATGGGTAATATCCACGCCCTTGACGCTGACCGTGCCGGAAACCGGCTCGATAAAGCCGGTGATGGTGCGCAGCGTGGTCGTTTTTCCGCAGCCGGACGGCCCCAGAAAGGTAAAAAACTCGCCTTCGCGCACCTCCACGTTGATGTTGTGCAGCGCCTCAAAATCACCGAACTTGACCACAATGTCCTTCAGTTCGATCATGCGGCCGACAGCCCCCTTTATTGAGAATATGGATATGGCGAGCCCGATGGCTTCAGGCCCGCCACATCGCTTATTGAGAAAGATGCCTTTTCCGGCTGATGCCGGCTCAAAGCGTCACTCGCCGGCAGCCTGCGTCAGCACGGACCAGTCCAGGTTATCCCAGTCGGGCTCGGTGGGAGCGGCGCTGTTGTCGGCCCAGTAGAAGCCTAGGTTGGTCATGATGTTGGTCCATTCGCTGGAATGCTCGCCCACATATTCGGCGTAGGTCATGTCGGTGCCTTCGACGGTCTCCAGCGCGAAGTTCTTGATCGTATAGATCGCGGGGGTCTCGTCATAGATCTCGGCCACGGCGGCGGTGTTGCAGGGGAAGGAGTCAAACTCGTCCGCCCACTCGGCCTGCGTATCGGCGGAGCCGAACCACTCGGCGAAGGCGACCACAGCCTCGGTTTCCTCGGCGGTGCGGCCCTCGCGGTCCAAGATGCCCAGGTACTCGGCGATGTAGTAAGTGCCGTCAGCGATGTCTACCAGCGCCCAGTTTTCCGGCTCCAGGGTGCCCAGCAGCGGATGCTCGGAGCTGTCGGCCGCGCTGTCCACGTTGCCGTAGAGAGAGCTGGAGTAGAAGGTGGAGACCTGCACCTCACCGCGGTTCAGCGGATCAAAGCCGTAGCTGTCGCCGGTGTAGATGCCGTTCTGGCAGTAGTTCCACAGGGTCTTCCAGCCTTCCACGGAGATGCCGCCCGCGGGGGATTCGGGATCGGCGAAGGGGAAGAGCATGGCGCTGTTGATGTTGGAGTTGGTGGTGCCGCCCACCTTGCCCTGGCGGTACCAGGTGTAGCCGCAGTCCACGATGTCGGCCCAGTGCTCAAAGCTCAGGGTCTCGCCGTTGGTGCCCAGTTCGTCGGTGCGGTAGAGCATCAGCACGTTCTGGATGACCAGGCCGTAGGCCTTGCCGTCGTACTTGTACTCGCCCACCTCGTCGGCCCAGGTGGGGGTCCAGTCCATCACCTTGAGGTTCTCATAGGTGCCGTTGACCAGCTGGGACCAGCGGGTTTCGTTGAGGCCGAAGATGATGTCGCCGTCCTTGTTCTCGTTGGCGGCCTGGATGGCGGCGGTGTCGCCGGAGATGACGCTGTTGTCATCCAGGGAGATGGTGAAGCCCGCAGCCTTGGCGGCGTTTTCCAGCCAGGTGGCGCGTTCGGTGGAGTTGGAGTTGGAGTAGATGCGGATGGTATAGCCGCTGTAATCCTTTCCCTCCGCGCTGGCAAAAGAGCATACGCTCAGGACCATCAATAGTGCAAGAACGACAGAAAAGACCTTTTTCATACCTGGAAATCCTCCTTTTTTCGCTTGCCGGTTCTGTGTAAGCAAGGACTAGAAGCTTTTTTGTTATTATATCACAGTCCTTATTTTCTGTAAACCGGTGACGGCAATTTTAGGAAGCGGAAGAACATCAGAAAAACGGTCGCGGGCAAGGAGGCCTCATTTGCTTGTTCAGCCGCGGCGCCGCAGCTGGACAAACGCCTCCGCTCCCGCCTGGATCAGCAGCGCCGCGCCGGATGCGGTCATCAGGCACCAAAGCGGTATCCGGTCCGCCAGCAGGCCAAACACCGCCATTCCCAGCGGCATGCAGATCGAATAGACCGCGCTCATCAGTCCGAACACGCGCCCCTGCATGGCGGGCGCGGAACGCTCCTGCAGCAGGGTGGAAACGGCGGTCTGCACCGTGGTCAGCGCCACGCCATAGAGCGCCATCAGCGCCAGATAGGCGTCGAAGCGGGCTGCGAATCCCATGAGGACGGACAGCGCGCCGAACGCTGCCAGGCCTGTCCGCAGCGTGCGTTCCTTCTGTGAAAAGCCGCCCCACAGGCCCATGAGAAGGCCGCCGGCCGTCATGCCGGCGAAGCCGGCCAGCTCCGTGACAGTCAGATAGCCGTAGCTGTCGCCAAAGGTGCGGCTCACATGCAGCCCAGCCAGAAAGCCGCCGGGCACGCAGAAGAACACAAACGCGCCATAGATGGCCAGCAGCCGGCTTACCGCCCGTTCACGCACGGTGTAGGCCACGCCGCCCCGCAGGGACCGCCACAGGGAATCGGACGCCGAACCCTTTGCGGCGGCGGGCATCGGCACGCGCAGAAGCAGCGCCACGCCCAGGGCGGCGGTGCCCACGTCCAGCCAGAGGGTGGATTGCAGCGTGCCGGCTGCAAGCACAGCGCCGGCTGCTGCCGGCGCGGCAAACTGCACCGCCGATTGCATGGCGGCGTTGATGCCGTTGAAGCGCATACGCCTGTCCTCCGGGGCCAGAAGGGGCAGCGTGGCGCTGACCGCCGGCGTCTGAATGCCCGCGCCCACGGAGCGAATCAACGACAGCATCAGCAGAACGGGCAGCAGCTCGGGTCCTTCGGAGAACACGGGCATAAGAAAAATCATGATCAGCGTCACGCCTGCGATGCCCAGATCAGCCCCCGCGATCAGCAGCCTGCGGGGAAAGCGGTCCGCCCACACGCCGCCGACGAAGGAAACCGCAAACTGGGGCAGATAGGAGCAGACGCTGAAGGCAGCGACCCATGCCCCCGAACCCGTTGCAATTGTGGCATACCACACAATGGCCATCTGCACCAGCGTGGAGCCGAAAAGGGTGATGCTCTGGCTGATCAGAAACAGCGCAGCGCGAAATTTCCAGTTTTCTTTCAGCTGCATCCGTGCCTCCTAGCCGCATACGGGACCGATCATGCGCTGGGTGGGGTAGCCGAATTCCACCAGCAGCTCGCCTTCCTGAAACCCCAGGCGCTTCCATTCGCTGCGGTAGCCAGGGTCCGCCGGGTCGCGTTCCCGGAAGGTGGTCAGGTTCAGATGGAGCAGTGGGGAGAGCCGGACCCGGACAGCCTGAAGCAATTGTGCGGACACGTCCAGCGCGCGCTCCTGCGGATGAACGCCCAGATAGTCGATGCAGCCGGTGCTGCGGCAGAAACCGACCGCGCCGACCGCCTCGCCGCCGCTGATGAGAAGGAGCGCCTCTTCCCGCGCGATGCGCGCCTTGAGCCAGGCCATGTGCTCCGCCTCATCCAGCCGGGGATATCCGTCCACCACCTGGGAAAGAAGCGTCATCCAGGCTGGAATGTCGCTTTCTGCCGCCGGACGGATGCCGGAGAGAGCCGCTTGCGGGTGCAGGCGGATGGGAAGCTGCAGCGGATAGAAAACGTGCAGCCGCCGGTATTCTGCCGGAGGACATTTGTACATGGCGCAGAAGGCGTCGCCAAAAGCCTGCTGGCTTTGGTAGCCCGCAGCCAGCGCCAGGTCCGTCAGGGAAGCCTGAGAACAGATCAGGCGGCGTGCCGCTTCGGTCAGCCGTCTCCGGCGGATATACTGGTACAGAGAGGTGCACAACACGCTGGAAAACGCCCGGTGCAGATAATATTTGGAATAGTGCGCCGCCCGTGCCACATCCTCAAGTGCGATATCGTCCTCCAGATGCCTTTCGATGAAGTCGAGGGCTGCGCCGATCATCCCCAGCCGGTCGCTTTCCATGCCGCTGCTCCTTCCTGCCGGTGTTCTCCGCTTAGCATAGCACAAAAAGGACCCGCTGTTTACTGAATTCTTGCGCAGTGAACAAAAAGCAGCGGCACCAGGCCGCCGCCGTCCCCCCGAAACAGGATAAGCGGTCGTTTCGCTACATCAGCGCACGCCGCGCGTTTTCCAACCGCTGCAGATAGAGCCGGTAAATCAGCTCAATCAAAAAGGCCTGCGCGCTTACTGCAGTGCCAGCCCCGCCGAATCCGCCGCACAGAAGCGTGCTGTCCGCCAGAACACTCAATGACATTTTGGCCAACGGTGAAATCAGGATCAGGTAGCATCCCCTGCTGCGGACCAGTCTGGCCAGATCCGTCAGAAAGGCAGGGGCGTCGCCTTGCACAAACAGGATGACCGCATCCCTGGCTGTCACCGTGGCGCAGAGCCGACGCTGCTCGTGTGCGTTGAGCGCACAGTGCACCTTTGGCATGGCAAGCATCAGCTGGCGGTAGGCGTTGAACGTTGATACCAGCGATTTCCCCGCCCCAATCACAAGAATACGGTCCGCCAGCATCAGCCGGCGAACAAGCTCGTCCAGCTGATGAGGCTGGAGCAGCTGGTAGGTTTCGCGCAGCGCGTTGAGGCAGCTGTCATAAATATGCCTGACCTGAACAGAAACCGGGTCGTCCTCCGCTATGGGCGGATCGCTGGCCTGTTCCCGGGCGCACAGGCTCACGGCCAGCGCCGTGCGGAAATCACGGTAGCCGCTTACGCCAAGCGTGCGGCAGAAGCGGAATACGGTGCTGTCCACGACATTGCATTCCTGTGCCAGGGCGCTGATGCTCATGCCCAGAACGTCTTTTCCATGTTCGAGCACATAATCCGCTATGCTTTGCTCCATACGGGTAAACGTGCCGTACCGGCGGCTGATGGCGGCGAAAATGTCCTCGTACTTCACAGCAACCCCTCTCCTTACCTATTAATAAGCAAGTTGTTTTGGGATGTATTGATTGTAACATTTATGCAATTAAATGTCAATTATAAAAATACAAATAGTAGTATATTGCTTCTTATGGAGATAAATAATAGGATTTCAGACGGGCTTTATGTGCGTGCTTGCGCATGGTGTCGAAGCGTGTTACAATAAGTCGAAACCATATCACGCGGGATGGCGAGGAGGAAGCATGAACAGCATTACCAACATGATCGCCGAGGGAAAGGGAAAGCGCCTCTACGCCACCGAAAACCCCGACGAGGCGGTAGTCTATTACCGGGACGAGACCTTTGCCTTCCATGGCCTCAAGCGCGGGCGCATCATCGGCAAGGGCGAGATCAACAACCTGATCTGTGAATACATGTTTACGCTGCTGACCCAGAAGGGCGTGCCCAATCACTTTATCCGGCGTATCGACAACCGCTGCTCGCTGATCAAGCGGGTGGAGATTATCCCCGTGACCATCAAGGTGCGCAACATTGTGGCCGGAAGCCTGGCCAAGCGCATCGGATATCCGGACGGCACGCGGCTGAAAAACACCGTGGTGGAATACTGCCTCAAGGACCCTGAGCTGGAGGACCCGCTGGTGAACCTGACGCACATCACCGCCATGGATATCGCCACGGCCGACGAGATGCACCGCATGGAGGAAATGAGCCTGCGGGTCAATGACATCCTGAGCGAATGCATGCGGGAAATCAACATTGAGCTGATTGATTTCAAGCTGGAATTTGGCCGCTTTCATGGCGAAATCCTGCTGGCGGACGAGGTATCGCCCGATACGTGCCGCTTCTGGGATGCGCGTACCCATGAGCCGCTGGATATCGACCGTTTCCGGCATGACCTGGGCGACGTGGAGGAGGCGTACCGCGAGGTGCTGCACCGTCTGACGGGCAATGTGCTGAAGAATACCGAGGAGGAATGACCCTATGACGCCCTTCAGCGGCAAAACGCTGATGATCACCGGCGGCACCGGCTCCTTTGGCGAGGCGGTGCTCAAGCGCTTTTTGGACACGGATATCGGTGAAATCCGCATTTTCAGCCGGGATGAAAAAAAACAGGATGACATGCGTCATCATTATCAGAATGATAAAATCAAATACTACATCGGCGACGTGCGTGAGCTGGCCAGCGTGAAAAACGCCATTCATGGCGTGGATTATCTCTTTCATGCGGCAGCGCTCAAACAGGTGCCCTCCTGCGAATTCTTCCCCATCGAGGCCGTCAAGACCAATGTGCTGGGCGCGGACAATGTGCTCACCGCCTGCATTGAAGAGGGTGTGCGCAAGGTCATTTGCCTCTCCACCGACAAGGCGGCCTACCCCGTCAACGCCATGGGCACCTCCAAGGCCATGATGGAGAAGGTGTTTGTGGCCAAGGCCCGCACCGTCAGCCCCGAGCGCACGCTCATCTGCGGCACGCGCTACGGGAACGTCATGTGCTCGCGCGGCTCGGTGATTCCGCTGTTTATCGACCAGATCCGCTCGGGACAGCCCCTCACCGTAACCAGCCCGGACATGACGCGCTTCATCATGAGCCTGGAAGAGGCCGTGGAGCTGGTGCTGTTTGCCTTTGAGCATGCCCACAGCGGGGATATTCTGGTCAAAAAGGCCCCTGCCTGCACCATCGGTGTGCTGGCCCAGGCCGTCAAAGAGGTGTTCCACGCGCCGGAGCACCCCGTGCGGATTATCGGTATCCGCCACGGCGAGAAGATGTATGAGACGCTTTTGACCAACGAGGAATGTACGCATGCCGAGGATATGGGCGATTTTTACCGCGTCCCTTCGGATGCCCGCGACCTCAACTATGACAAATACGTGGTTGCCGGCGAGCAGGACCGAAACCTCCTGACCGAGTTTAACTCCAGCAACACCCGATTGCTGGACGTGGAGCAGGTGAAGGAAAAGCTGCTTTCGCTGGACTACATTCAGGAGGCGCTCGCCACATGGGACAGGAGCTGATCCGGGCCGAAGGGGCATGGGCGCGGGCGCAGTCCGCGCCCCTTTTTGCACACTGGATGGAGATGATGATCGTCTCCGCCCTGGAAGGAAGCATGGGAAACGTCTGGACGCTTGAGGATGCCCCCGGCGGCGCGCTGGTGGAGTGCGCGGACTTTCTGTTTCTTTCGTCGCGCAGCACCCGCAGCGCCGAAAGCCTGCTTCGCGCCTGGAAGCAGGAACGGGCAGGGCGCTATGCCATCCTCGTGGCGCGCGACCCCGCGCTCTCGGCGCTGGCGCCCGCCGTCTTTGGCGGCGACGCGTCGCCTACGCGGCGATACGCCTTTCATAAGGGCGGCGAAGATTTTGACCGAAGCCGCCTCGCGCGTTTTGCCGATGCCGCGCCCCCGGAAGTCCGGGTATGTCCGTTTGATCGGGAAACCTACCGCATGGCCATGGCTGCGCCGTGGTCGCGCTCCTTCTGCGAACAGTTTCGCAGCGAGGAGGACTTTCTTGCCCGCGGGCTGGGCATGGCCGCCGTGTGCAATGGCGAGCTGGTGGGCGGAGCCTCGTCCTATATCTGCTGGAGCGGCGGCATCGAGCTCCAGGTGGAAACAAGGCGGGATATGCGGCGGCGGGGCATTGCCCTGGCCTGCTGCGCCCGGCTGATTCTCCGATGCCTCGACCGGGGCCTCTATCCGAGCTGGGACGCGGCCAATCCCGAATCCGCCGCGCTGGCCGCCCGGCTGGGCTATCGTATCGCCGGCCCCTATGACGCGTGGGAGCTGTACCCCGCATGACCCAAAACGCGGCATCCGCGACGACACACAGGCTTTGCAGGAGGAAGGACACATGGCGTTTCGAAGGCAGCATGAGCTTGGTCACAACAGCATCACCGAAGGCGTGATCTGGAAAAACCTGCTGGCATTTTTCTTCCCCATTTTGCTGGGGACCTTCTTCCAGCAGCTCTACAACACGGCGGATGCCGTTATCGTGGGCAAATTCGTCGGCAAGGAGGCGCTGGCTGCTGTCGGTGGAGCCACGGGCACGCTGGTCAACCTGGTGGTGGGCTTCTTCGTGGGCCTGTCCTCCGGCGCGACGGTCATCCTCTCCCAGTTTTTCGGCGGGCGGCGTGACCGCGAGGTCAGCCAGGCGGTGCATACCGCCGCGGCGCTGGCGCTGGCGGGCGGAGCGCTGTTCACGGTGCTGGGAATCGCGTTTTCGCCTGTGATTCTCCGCTGGATGGGCACTCCGGCGGATGTGCTGGTCCATGCCGAGGTGTATGTGCGCATCTATTTCGCCGGCATGATCCCTTCCCTCATCTATAACGTAGGCGCAGGTTTGCTTCGCGCCGTGGGCGATTCCCGGCGGCCGCTGTACTTCCTTATCAGCGCCTGCATGGTCAACATCGTGCTGGACGTGCTGCTGGTGGTGGGCCTGGAGATGGGCGTTGCCGGCGCCGCGCTGGCAACGATTATTTCCCAGACGGTCAGCGCCGTGCTGGTGGTGATCACGTTGCTTCGCTCGCATCAGGCCTACCGACTGGAGCCCAGGAAAATCCGCTTCTACGGCAACCTGCTGGACCGCATCGTGCGCATCGGCTTTCCGGCTGGGCTGCAATCGGTCATGTACTCGCTATCCAACATCATCATCCAGGCCAGCATCAACGCCTTCGGCACCGATATCGTGGCCGCCTATACGGCCTATGGCAAGCTCGACGGCCTGTACTGGATGATGATTAACGCCTTTGGCGTATCCATCACCACCTTTGTGGGACAGAACTTCGGCGCGGGCAAGTACGACCGCATGCGCCGAAGCGTGCGCGTGTGCCTGTTGATGACCTTCTGCGCCACGCTGCTGATGAGCGGCTTTTTCCTTCTGCTGGGCGAGTCGCTTTACCGGCTGTTTACCGATGACGCGCAGGTGGTAGCGCTGGGCATGCAGATCCTGCGCCTGCTGGTGCCCACCTATGTCACCTACATCTGCATCGAGGTGCTGGCCGGCGCGGTGCGCGGCACGGGCGATTCGCTGATTCCCACCCTGCTTACGCTCACGGGCGTGTGCCTCCTGCGCGTGGTGTGGGTGATGGGCGTGGCGCCTGCCTACCACAGCCTCACGGTGGTGCTGCTGAGCTATCCCATCACGTGGTCGGTCACGTCGGTGCTGTTTGTGATCTACTATCTCAAGGGCGGGTGGCTTAAACGCAGCATCGGCAAGGCGAAGCTGGAGGCGTGAGGGCGGTTTACCGGGACGTTACCGCCACCTTGATAACCCCGTCCAGCCGGTTTTCAAAGATGCGGTAGCCTTCCTCGATACCGGCCAGCGTGCAGCGATGGGTGATCAGCGGCGTGGTATCAATTTTGCCCTGTTCGATCAGACGCAGGGTTTCGGCGCAGTGGCATCCGTCCACTCCGCCGGTTTTGAAAATCAGGTTTTTTCCGTACATATCGGGCAAGGGCAGGGTTTGCGGGCCGTCATAGAGGGCTACGACGGTCACGGTGGCGTTGGGACGCGCGCAGGTCCACGCCATGCGGAAGGTGTCGGGCGTCCCGGCCACCTCCAGCACCGCGTCTGCCCCGCCATGGTCCGAGTGCTCGCGGACAAAGGCTTCCAGCCCCTCCGGCGGTGTGGTGAGCACGTCCGGATGGTGCCGGCGAACGAAGGCCAGGCGCAGCGGGTCCGTGTCGCACACGATCACCCGGCGGGGATGGAGCAGCAGCACGCATTGCAGCGTGCACAGCCCCGTGGGCCCCGCACCGATGATGAGCACGGTATCCTCCGGCCCGATGTCCGCAATCTGCGCGGCCCAATAGCCGGTTGCCAGCACATCGCCCACCAGAAGGGCCTGCTCATCCGTCACGGAGGAGGGAATCCGGTCCAGCCCCTGGTCGGCATAGGGCACGCGTACATATTCCGCCTGCCCGCCGTCGATGCGGCAGCCAAGCGCCCATCCGCCGTTGGGGTCGGTGCAGTTGTTGACCCAGCCGTGCCGGCAGAAATAGCATTCGCCGCAGAACGTTTCCACGTTTACGGTCACGCGGTCACCGGGCTTGACGCGGGTGACGTCCGATCCGGTTTCCTCCACCACGCCCACCATTTCATGCCCCACAGTGATGCCGGGCACAGCCCTGGGCACGCTTCCACGTCGGATGTGCAGGTCGCTGGAGCAGATGCTGGCCAGCGTGACGCGCACGATGGCGTCCCGGCTGTCCTGAAGGATGGGACGGGGTTTCTCAATCAGTTCGAAGCGTCCCCGGCTGACATAGGTATAGGCGAGCATGGCATATGGCTCCTTTCGGTTCAAGAATATAGGATGATGATCTATTATAACACATATAACGCAGATTGAGACGAGGAGAGACGGAGAGGAAAATCCGGTCCGCAAGAAAACGCCGAAGGCTTGGTAAAAACTGGATTTTTCACATTTGAAAATGTAAACGATATCATTTGTTTACATAGTGATTTTATTCTTTATAAAAACTTTATAAGCATAAAAATCGAAAATACTATTGACAATCTGCTATATGCAATATATAATAAATTCAACAAATTTGAAAACGTTTTCAATTTATGGCTGGTAGAGGAGATATATTATGAAGATCACATTGGTTGGAGCAGGCGGAATGGGTGCCAATCATATTCAGGCCTTTCCTTACGTCAAAGGACTTGAGGTGATGGCGATTGTCGATGCTAACCTGGAAATCGCGCAGCGCTATGCCAAACAAATGAACTGCAGAGCCTACCATAGCTTGGATGAGATGCTGGAACACGAACAGCCTGACGCAGTGGATATCTGCGTGCCTTCGTTTTTGCATACGGACTATGCGCTAAAATGCATTGACAGAGGGTTGCATGTGTTTTGTGAAAAGCCAATGGCTCACACGTGCCGGGAAGCGGACGAAATGATCGCAAGAGCTGCTCACAGCGGTGTCAAACTCATGGTGGGACAGGTGCTCAGGTACTGGCCGGAGTACAGATTTCTCAAAGCATGTATTGACGATCAGCGCTATGGAAAACTGTGCTATCTTTCACTGACGCGCCAGTACGGAATGCATCCGGAGGGATCTTGGTATCTTAATCCGGACCTGTGTAAAATGGTCTGTTATGAAATGCACATCCATGATACAGATATGGTCAACTATCTTTTTGGACTGCCGGATGCTGTAGACAGCGTGGGCAGCGAACGGCCCGAAATCCATATGAGCTATATCAATACGCATTATTTGTACCATGGGAAAGGTTTTGCGGTGTCGGCACTTGGCGGCTGGAATGATTCTACCCTTCCATGGGCAGGGGGGTATCTGGCTGCTTTTGAGCATGGAACGTTGGAGTACAAAAATGGCGTGGTCACCTGTTATCCATCCAGAACAGAACCGTTTACGGCACAACTGGAAACGCTTGAAGGGGTCCCTTCCGAGATTGTGGGTGTTTATCAGGAACTGACGGAGTTTGTGGACTGGATTGCAGGGCGAATTGAAAAAACAGCAGTTACTCCTCAAAGTGCACGCAATACCATTTTCATGGTCGAAAAAGAGTGCGAATCAGTTAGAACCGGACAGCGCATAGCGCTGTAAATAACCACCTTGCTTGGGCATCAAAAAAACATTATAAAAGGAGGCATACCCAATGAAAAAACTGGTAAGTCTGTTGCTCGCTGCGATGATGCTGCTTACGATCGGTACAAGTCTGGCAGAGGATACTTCAATCTCCGCCGATTTGACGATGTGGACCGGCACCTGGAACGATGGTAAGATGGAGGAATTGCTTGCAGAATTCCAAAAGACCTACCCCAACATCAACGTTACCTTCGAATATAATCCCTGGGATGGCATGGAAGATAAGTATCTTGCGTCTATGATGTCCGGCACAATGCCCGACATCATTGATATGGCTATTGCCTGGTGTATTCCCTATGCCAAGATGGGCTATTTGATCAACGTGGATGAGCTGGCGGAAAAACATGGCATTGATCTGGAAGAAACCTACTATGAAGGCAGTCTGGAAACCGGGTTGGTAGATGGAAAACACTATGCGATTCCGTATCGTACCGAGGTCATGACGATCATCTACAACAAGGAGATCTTTGAAAAAGCTGGCTTGGATCCCGAAAAAGCTCCGGAGACCTGGGCCGACGTGGTGGAATATGGAAAGGCTATCACTGCCTTGGGTGACGGCATCTATGGATTCGGCCTGTGTGGCTATGGTAGCGGCAATTGCACCGCTCAGGTATACACCCTGATGTTCTCCAATGGGGTGGAACTGCTCAATGAGGACCAGACCGCAGCGGCTTTTAATACTCCCGAAGGTGTAGAGGCGTTGCAATTCTGGGCCGACATGTACCTGAAAGAGGGAATTGTGCCCTCCTCCTGCCTTGAAAACGACAATACCACTAACCGTAACCTTTTTGCGGAAGGTAAGCTGGGTATGTATATGTCCGCTTCCTATGACCTTGAGGCCATTTACGAGGCAAATCCTGATATCCAGCTGGGCTTCTCCACGGTTCCCGTATTCAGCGATAAGTATCCCGCCAAGGCGCAGGCTGGCGGATGGGACCTGGGCATAACAACCGCTTGCGAGGAAGCTGAGCGAGATGCCGCTTTCCTCTTCAGCGCTTGGCTAACCAATGCCGAAAACGCGGTCGTGTTCTCTGATACTCTGTCGGCCAACCGTGGTTCTGCCACTGATCCTTCCTATACCAGCGGCGATCTCAAACCCTTTGTCGATGCGCTTGAATACGGCAAACCTGTGCCTGGCAACATCAATATGAACGCCATAACCGACATCATTTACAATGAGTCTCAGGCTGTTCTGGCCGGCATGAAGGATGCCGCCACCGCTCTGGCGGATGCCGAGGCGCAGGTCAACGATCTTCTGGCTCAGTAAAATGGTATTTCTGTCAGAACTGTTTCCCGTCCCGGAGGCACTCTGGGACGGGAATTTCACCCAAGCCGCTGTCCAAGCGCATCTGCGCGGCGCAGCCTCAAAAGGAGAATGCTGACCATGCAGAAAAACCTTATCCAAATCAAACGTTTGAAACTAGGCAACTATCTCTATATTCTGCCGGCTTTGCTGGTGGTAACTCTGGTTATGCTGGTTCCCCTGATCTATACGTTGGTGTCTAGCCTGTTTAAGGTTAATATTTATAACAATCAGTGGGACTTTGCAGGACTGAAAAACTTTCAGAGCATATTCAGCGACAGCATTTTTGTCCTTTCTATTCGCAACACCATTACCTGGACAATCGGCAGCGTAGTATTTCAATTTCTTATTGGCTTTCTGATTGCTAACGTTCTCAACATGGACTGCATTCGTGGCAAATCGGGATTGCGCATCGCGTTGATGGTGCCATGGGTACTTCCCGGTGTGGTGAGTGCCCTGGTGTGGCAATGGATGTATCATTCGGATTTCGGCATCATCAACCAAGTGCTAAAGGACATCGGAGTAATTTCCCAGAGCGTGGGTTGGCTATCGTCTGCAGATACAGCTATGATGGCCGCAATTATTATCAATGTTTGGAAGATGTCGCCCTTTGTCATCCTGATGACCGAAGCAGCGCTGAAAAACGTTTCCGACGATCAGAAGGAAGCTGCGGTGATCGACGGAGCCAATAGCCTGCAGGTCTTTTGGCATGTCAAGCTTCCGGCTATTGCACCGACTTGTAATACGATCATCCTGCTGCTGACTATCTGGACGATGAATGCGTTTACGTTTATCTATGTTCTCACAGAGGGCGGCCCCGCCCATATGACGGAGATCCTTTCTCTCTATATTTACCGTACCTATTTCAAGAGCTACAATTTGGGCAAGGCAAGTGCAGCCTCCACCGTACTATTTGCTTTTACGGCAATCGTCGCGCTGCTCTATAACAAATTCGTTATAGGGAGGGATCAGGAAAGATGAAAGCAAAGCCTCAAAAGCCTGGTACCCATAGGATTCTTCCGGCTGTTGCCGGATATATTATCCTTGCGGCGGTGATTGTTGTAGCATTGTTTCCAGCGCTGTGGATGTTCATTTCCTCGCTCAAGGACGCCAGCGAGATTTTTAGCCTTCCGCCCTCCTTCGTCGTTGAGCATCCCTCGTTTGAGAATTATCATCGCGTTCTGTTTGAAACCACCGTGCCTAGAGCCTTTTTTAACAGCCTGCTGATTTCTAGCACCACCACTGCACTGGTCATCCTGATTGCATCCTTTGCTGCCTATGGTTTCGCGCGTTTTGCGCTTCCCGGCGGCAAGGCCCTGTCTACGAGTCTTCTGTTTGGGCAGATGATGCCAGCCGTCGTGCTGCTGGTGCCACTTTTCAAAATCTATTCTGCCATTGGATTTATCGATACATACCGTGTCAACATTATAACCAATTTGGCTGTAAATATGCCAATGGCGGTGCTTACCATGACTGCCTTCTTCCGCTCCATTCCTGAGGAGATGGATGAAGCAGCTATGATCGACGGATGTAGCCGGATTGGTGCCATGTTCAGAGTCGTGATGCCCAATTCAGCGCCCGGCTTGGTGACAGCAGGTATCTTCGCTTTCCTAAACACGTGGGAAGAATTTATGTTCTCCATGAACTTTGTCAACAGCGCGAAGTATAAAACACTGGCGGTGGCGATCAAAGAATTCAAGGGACAGTTTATTATCGACTGGGGAGGAATGATGAGCGCAGCGGTTGTGATTTCGTTCCCTGTGCTGCTGGTATTCCTTTTCTGTAATAAATACTTTATCAAGGGCCTTACTTCAGGATCAGTGAAAGGATGAACAGGGTATGAAAAACTGTGCGGTAATCGGAATGGGACTTCTGGGCACACAACATGCGGATCGCTTGCACTCGCATGAAAGCACGCGTGTAGTGGCAGTGTGCGATATCAAGCCTGAAAAGGCGCAAACGTGGGCTGCAGCAAACGGTGCACATGCCTATTCAAACTATGATGAAATGTTTGAAAATGAAGCGATTGACCTTGTGGTGGTAGCCACGCAGGATCCTTATCACAAGGAACCGCTGCTCTCTGCCTGTGCGCACAGGGTACCTTACGTGATTTCCGAAAAACCGTTGTGCACAACCCTTGCGGATGCACTGGAGGTACAGAAGGCCGCGCAGGCTTCCGGTACGGTGATCAAGGTGCTGTTTCCCAACCGTTTTTACCCGCTGGATCGTTCCATTCGGCTGTTGGTGAAGGAAAACTATATCGGTAGGCCCGAATATGGTGAATTCCGCATTGATGATTCCATCGATGTGCCTCTTCAGCTGTGGGGCAAGGATAGTCGCCATTTTGCATCCATCTCTTCTCCTGCATTCTTTTTGCTTAGCCATGCTGTGGACCTTCTCACGTTCTTGTTCGGACAAAAGGTAATCAAGGTCTATGCCATCGGTAGGAAGAGCATCATCGGTTCGGATGTGGATTATATGGACTGCTTCCTCACCTATGATGGTGGTCTGACCATCCGCTTGAAGACAGAATGGACCAAACGCATCGACAAGCTGTGTGAAAACTACATGCAGTTTACCGGCACGCAGGGTGGATTCATCTTCAATAAGACCGGTGGCTTCCAGTGTCAGCAGGGTCTGAGCTTCGTGGTAGATGCCGGTGAGGCGAAGGCGGAAAAGGCGCGCGAACGTCTGGCGGAATGCGGATATACCGCATCAGTGGAACCTTGTGGGCAGACGGGCGGCTATGCGGTCGTAATGCGCGAATGTGACAACGGAAATGGTTTTGACTGGAATAGCGGCATTTGCATCTATGCCGACAGCTTTGACGGTGAGGAGGACCCGATGTCTCCCTTGACGACGCTGGAAGGTGGCATTGAGCAGGTACGCGTAGTAGAAGCTCTTCTGCGTTCCGCTAAGGATGGAAGAGAAATTCTCTTGTAAATCCTTTTGGCAAGGCTCATCCGCAGCCCGCCTCTGCCAAAAACCAGACAGGGAGCGGGCTTGCGGGTTGGATAGACTTGACAGGCAACCAAGGGGGTTGTACAATGAAAGTCATGGATATCGTAATGTATCCCATTCGTACAGCCGTAGTGCCGATTGAAAATGGAGGGATTGCACCGTACCGCGGGAGTCGCGACAGCGGCGCTGGAACAACATCCGCTACCAGCGCTTTGTATAAGGTGACTACAGACGATGGCATTATTGGCTGGGGCGAGATGAATATGATTCTTACCCTCAAGCTGACCAATGCGTTATTGGACGAGGTGATCCGTCCGGCAGTGATTGGTCAAGATCCTTTTGATATCAATCGGATCAAGACACGTGTGGATTCGCTGTATAATCCGGATATCAATATGCTCCATTTCATAAGCGGCGTGGAGATGGCACTGTGGGATATTATGGGCAAGGCTACCAAAAAGCCAGTTCATGTGTTGTTGGGAGGTGCGGTGCGCTCCTGCGCGCCCATAGCCTATGCTATGGGAATGATGGATGACGGGCAATTGGCCGAAAAAATGGCTCAGCTACGCGAGGAGGGATACGCTACCATCAAAACCAAGGGAGGCAACGATGTCCTGGAGGATATTCATCGCACTCATATGCTACGCACGCTGGCAGGCGATGAAATGGATATCCGGGTAGATATGAACCAGGGTTACGATATGACTCAGGCGGTCGCCTATGTCGGTGCGGTGGAGGATTGCCGTCTGCAGTATGTGGAGCAGCCCCTGCGCTGCAACGACCTGATGGATTACGCTGTACTGCGCCAGCGTTGCCGCGTGCCAGTCGCCATTAATGAAGATTGCTACATCCCCGGCGGGCTATTTAACGCCATTCGTAACTGTGCTGTGGATGCTGCAGTTGTAGATATGGAATCCATTGGCGGCATATCGGAACTGGTCAAGCTGGCACATATCGCCCAAGCTGCTAACTTACCTCTGGCGCATCACTGCGCTTGGGATATGGGGATTAAGACGGCTGCCATCGTTCAGACGGTATGCGCGCTAGAGGCCTTGAAACTGCCGATAGATTCAACCTATCATGCACATGCAGAGGATCCTCTGGCCAAACCGATTGTAACGCGCAATGGTGCCTACGTCCTTCCGGAAGGACCCGGACTGGGGATAGAGGTTGATGAGCAAAAAGTGCTTCATATGCTCGATGAGGATCACACCACGCGTTATGTCTTCTGAGCATAAGAAGATAGAATCTGTGATTTGGAGAGTTCAGGCGTGGAAAAGATTGTAACGATCCGAGACGTGGCCAATGCGGCTGGTGTCTCCCTTGCAACGGTTTCCAGGGTGATCAACAGCCCTCAAAGCGTTCGGGACGAGCGACGCAAACAGGTGGAGCAGGCCATCAAAGATTTGGGATATATGCCCAATCAGGCTGCGCGTGCGCTTGTCAAGCGCCACACGGAAACCATAGGCGTTATTGTTAACAATCTGCACGATCCCTTTTTTCATGATCTCATCCGAGGCTTTGAAACCGGCGCGCAGCAGACCAGTTATAATGTTATCTTTTGCAGCGTAATGAACGGTGATGTAGCCGTTAAGGAGAAGTACATTCAGTATCTCAACAAAGGCATGGTGGATGGCGTGGTACTCTATGGCTCTTACCTTAGCGATAAGGAGCTCACCCGCTACATGAGCTACGAAAATGCCGTCCGTTACCTGCTGATTGAAAACGATCTTCCCAATCTAGAATGCAACAAACTGCTGATCGATAACGTTGGCGGCGCTCGTTTGGCTACGCAGTATCTGATTGACCATGGACACACCAATATCGCTCACATTTGCGGCAATCTTAACCGCAGGGTTATGATCGACCGATTCAATGGCTTTGTGGACTGCATGCACAGCAACGGGTTGGAACTGCGTGATGGAAGCGTTCAGTATACCATGGCGGAATACAGCACGGGCTACAACAGCATGAATACGTTATTGCAGCAGAAGGATCGTCCTACAGCCGTTTTCTGCTCGGATGATGCCATCGCCAGCTATGCCGTGCGTGCGGCACTTAACGCCGGGCTGAGGGTTCCGGAGGATATTTCAGTAATGGGATTTGACAATCAAGCCATCTTACCGGAAAAGTATCCCGGTCCTGAGATTACTTCGGTGGAACAGCCGTTATTTCAAATCGGGTATGACAGCATCCGCCTGTTGGTAGATCAACTGTGTGACAGAGTGAGCTTTCCCATCAAAAAAGTCTATGGAACCAGGGTTGTTGAAAAACAAAGTGTGTGTTTTTGGCGACCCTAGGTTTGAAGGAGCCGTTATGAATTATCAGCAAATGCTCGCAGGCAAGCGGGCGATTATAACCACGGGAGCAAGGGGGATTGGCAAAGCGATCGCTCTCCTGTTTGCAAAGCAGGGTGCGGTGGTGCTGGTAGGTGGGCGCAATGAAACTTCTCTGCATGGCACCATGGAGGAGATCCGGCGTTATTCTCCGGCATCGGCTGGGTTTGTTTTCGACCTATCTCAAGCACAGGAAACGGAGCACGCTTGTCAGAAAATGCAGGATGCGTTTGGCGGTGCAGATATTCTGGTCAACACTGTCGGTGTCAACGCCCGCGGTCCAGCCCATACCTGGCAGGATGAAACCATGGCTAGGTTGGTAGAAACCAATTACATCAGTGGCATGCGTTTCGCACGACACTTTCTGCCAGGTATGGTAGAAAGGGGCTGTGGTAGCATCATAAACATTTCTTCCATTCACAGCGAATATACCATGCCGGGCAATGCGCTCTATGCCGGAACCAAGGGAGCCATGAATGCGTCCGCCCGTGCCATGGCCTTGGATTATGCACGTACGGGCGTGCGCGTCAATACCATTTGTCCGGGACTGATTATGAGTGATACCGTAATGGACGAGGTACGCGACCAACCAGAAGGCCCCAGGCGCGAGGCGTTTTTGGCTTTGCTGGACGGCATGCAGCCTCTTAAACCCGGACAGATGGAGGATATTGCCAATGCAGCACTGTTTTTTGCCAGCGACATGTCTACATATATCACAGGACAGACTTTGTTTGTCGATGGCGGAGCGAGTATCAAGGCGCATCCATAGAGGGAGGAGATGAGCATGCCGGGTATGAAACTGACGGTAATTGGTGCTGGCAGCGTTTATACTCCTGAGATTTTTCATGAATTGATTCTCAGAGAGCCACGTCTGCACTTCGAGGAGATCGTACTGGTGGACATTCCACAGGGCTGGCACGAGGCGGAGCTAGTTATGGGACTGGCCCAAAGAATGTTCCAAAAGCATGGTTACAAAACCCACCTATATCTGACATTGGACCGTAAGGCAGCTTTGGAAAACACTGATTTTGTCATCAGCCAGATTCGTGTGGGACGTCTGCAGGCACGCGAGAAGGATGAACGCCTTGGAATGGAACTGGGCCTGATTGGACAGGAAACGACGGGTGTGGGTGGATTTGTCAATGCATTGCGCACCATTCCCGTCGCCTTGGATATTGCCCGCGACATGGAACAAATCTGCCCGCAGGCATGGCTGGTGAACTTTACCAATCCCTCTGGCATCGTCACTGAAGCGCTGAAAAAGTATGGCGGTATTCGTTGCGTAGGTTTGTGCAATGTGCCAATTAACATGATCAACGACGTTGCAGGTGTACTGGGCCTGGAGAAAAGCGAAGTGTGGTGCCAGTTTGTCGGTCTTAATCACCTTAGTTTTATTACTGCTGTTCGCGTGCATGGAAACGATAGACTGTCAGAGGTGATTCAGCTTTTGGGCGAAAACGCCACGCTGATGAAAAACATTCCCAAGGCTAGCGGCGTGGGGGAATTGGCCGGCGTGCTGGGAGCACTCCCTTCTCCATATCTGCAGTATTACTATTTTGAGGATCAAATGCGCAAAAAACAGGAGGAGGAGTGGAAAAAGAACCGGGTATGTCGCGCTGTGCAGGTCAGGCAAATCAATGAAAACATTTTTTCTTTATATAAAAATGAAAACGTTTTCGACGTTCCACAAGAGGTTTCGCGGCGCGGTGGATCGCTGTACAGCTTTGCAGCGCTGGACATCATTGAAGCGTTGGCAGGCGTTGCACCTAAGGAACTGGTAGTCAACACCTCAAACTGCGGCGCAGTAAAGGATCTTGCAGAAGATGATGTGATTGAAACCAATTGTCGGGTGGACCAAAACGGAGTGGAACCGCTTACCTACGGTACATTGCCTGAGAAGATGGCCGGTCTGGTCAAGACCGTAAAGCAGTATGAGCGGTTGACCGTGCGCGCAGCGGTAGAGCGCAGCAGAGAACTAGCGGTATGTGCTCTGCTGAATCATCCTCTGGTGCATGGATTTGAAAACGCTACAATGGTGGTGGAGCGAGCCAGGGAATGGTTCCCCGACGAAATCAATCTGGACTGAGGCGGAGGAAGTACATGGATATCTTTGCGGAGCTTGGAATAGATGGCTACATCAACGCACATGACACTTATACCGTCTATGGGGGAAGCCGCATGCCGCCGGAATGCTTTGAGGCGATGCGGCAGGTATCGCAGCACTTTGTAGATTTTGCTCAACTGCAGCGGGCCGTAGGAGAAAAGATAGCACAGATGACGCACAACGAGGCGGCCTACGTGACCAATGGCGCAGCAGGCGCTTTGCAGTTAGCGGCAGCAACTTGTCTTGCACAGGGTGATTTGTTCCGCTATATGCGTCTTCCCCGAACTTCCGGAGCAGATGAGATCATCGTCTTGCATGCTCAGCATAACGCTTACGATGCCGCTATTTTGGCATCGGGCGCCAAGGTGGTCTTGGTAGGTGATGCGGATGAAACGCTGGAAAGCGATCTTGTGGGAGCCATCACAGAAAAGACGGCTGGTGTTTTTTATTTTATCAACAGCCAATACCGGCGGGCTTCCCTTTCTTTGGAAAAGACAATTGAAATTGCGCATGCACGTGGAGTTCCCGTGGTGGTAGATGCAGCGGCGCAGCTTCCGCCAATCAGCAACCTTTGGGAAATTGCACGCAAGGGGGCCGAACTGGTGATTTTCAGTGGTGGAAAGACCCTTTGTGGTCCCCAAGACAGTGGGCTGATGGTAGGAAAAAAGGAATGGATCGAAGACTGCCATCGCTTCGGCGCACCTGCGCATGGTGTTTGCCGGGCTTGCAAAACATCGCGTGAAGCTGTGGTAGGACTATGGATTGCACTCAAAAAGTATATGGAAATGGATCATGAGACTCACCGGCGCACTCTGGAGATCATCAATCGATTGATAGCTGATGTGCTGACTCGCGAGGGAATAATGACTCACATCATGCCCTATGGACCCGTGGGACAGACCTATCCTAGGCTGGTAGTGGAAATGCCGCAGGGGTACAGCGCCGGAGAAGTAGCGTGGCATATGCTGGAGAGACGAATCTATGTTGGTTGCGACAGAGCAGAGAATAGCCTCTACATCAGCCCGTTGAACCTGAGCAATGAGGAGGCTCAAACAGTTGCATCTGCGCTGGTGGCGTACTTTCGGGGAGTAGAGCTGTGAGATATGTAATTGGAATTGATGGAGGCGGAACCAAAACCATGTACGCTCTTGCGGATGAGCAGGGACGGCTGGTGATGAAGTTCCGTAATGGCTGTACCAACCATGATTTAAGCGGCATGGAGCAGACGGTGAAACGTCTGCTGGCAGGTATTTGTTTCTTGGCCGAACATGCCAATATTCCACTGGAACAGATCGGCCATGTCCATATGGCCCTTGCAGGCATAGATACCGAAAAGGATCGGGAGCGCCTGGAGGCGGCCCTACGTCATACGTTGCTGGGTGCTGTGCCCCATACCGTTGAAAACGATTTGTGGATAGCTTTTTTTGCTCAGACCAGCGAAGCCCGTGGAGCCATTTCCATTTGCGGTACGGGACATAATACGGGCGTTTTGATGAGCAACGGACAACGACTTTGTATGCGGGCTAATCGTTATCCGCTGGGAAATTTCGGCGGAGGACGGATGCTGTGCGACTGCGCGCTCAATGCTGCCTTTATGAGCCATGAGCACACGGGTGATCCTACCCTTCTGGAAAGCCATGTGGCCGCTTGCTGCGGCTGTAAAACACTGGATGAGCTTGCGCAGCGCGTGATGGAGAGCGGATTTACCTACCAATATGGCTTCGAGCTTCCCCGACTACTGGATGAACTAGCAAATGACGGAGACGGTGTAGCTCGCGACATCCTTGCGGATGCCGGTCGGATACAGGCTGGTATGACAGGACGCATGATCAAATATGCAGGTATGGAACATAAGTCACTGCCGGTGGTCTTGGCTGGATCCATTTACTGCAAAGGGACCTGTCAGGCACTTGTAGATGCCTATCGAGCGGAAATCCATCGATATTGCCCAGAAGCACGTGTGATGATTCTAGACAGGGAACCTGTGGAAGGGGCCGTTCTCTGCGCGTTGAGACAGCTTTCCAGCTGCCTTGCATATGGGGATGCGGAGCGTCTGACTATTAGAATGCGTGAGTTTCAGCCGCCAGTATGGGAGGGAGAAAAGGGATGAATCAGGCATTTTTACAAAATCATCGCAAAGAAATCGAGACATATGCCGCCTACTATCGCCAGGAACTTTTGGATGATCTGATTCCGTTTTGGCAAAACAGGGTTTATGACCGCGAATGTGGCGGTTTCTTTTCCTGCTTTGATCGGGAGGGAAAGCGACTGAAGGATATCAAATCAGGATGGTTTGTAGGTCGGAATACCTACACCTTTGCCAATCTGTACAATACCGTCGAAAGGCGTGAGGACTGGCTGGCGTTGGCTGAGGCAGGTGCAGATTGGCTGCTGCGCTATGCCCATCAGGGAGACTATCGCTTCAATAGCCTGATGGATCGTCGGGGAGGAGTTCTGGATGGTTCCCGTTCTATTTTTAATGACGCCTTTAGCGTGAAAGGATATCTGGAATACCTTGCCGCACTGGGCGATCACCGGACGCAGGCACAGGTGACTTTTGCGCGTGAAGCGATGGATGCGCTTTTGCACAACGCACAGGATGAGGCCCTGATGGTTTCGGAAGGAATGGCAGAGGGTAGACGCATTCACGCACTGCATTTTATGATGTTGCTGTGTGCTATGGAGTCTGAACAGGTTTTTGGTCCCCGCTATCGCAGACAGGCTCAAGACTATGCTGAAAAAATCATGTGTGGTTTTGAAAACGACACGTATCAAGCGGTGTTTGAAACCTTGGATGAACAGTACCAACCCGTACCCATGGGCCAGGGGCGTCTGATGGACCCCGGCCACGCGCTGGAATCGTGCTGGTTCCTGATGAAAGCCGGCAAAATGTATGATCAGTCAGCATATCTGCAACGAGCGGAGACAGTGTTGGATTGGATCTGGGAAAAGGGATGGGACAAAGCCAACGGTGGCTTGCGACTCCTGTGCGATGTAGAGGGAGGAAAGCCGCGGGAGGGCTTTGAAACTGAAGATTATTACGGCACTATCGTTCACTGGAATGATAAAATTTGGTGGGCACAAGCTGAGGGGCTTAACGCACTGGCCATCAGTGCGATCTATAACGCTAACGAGATGCATTTCCAGCGCTTTGGACAGTTGCATGCCTACGTCGATCAGCATTTCCGCGATCATCAGATGGGGGAATGGTATGCTGCGCTGAGCTCGGACAATCGTGTAATCAGGACAGATAAAGGTATGGAGAACAAGGGCCCTTATCATGTAGTTCGCTGTGCTGCCATGCTTAGTAACCTGTTTGAACAATGCCTGCACAATATGTAAACATCAAAAAAGGAGTGGAAGCCAACATGAGTGAAACCGGAATCCGGCTGGAAAGACTGGGAATCGAACTGCCGATTCGCGACAGGAAGGGAACGGGCAAGGTTGACGCTGTTCTTAAGGATGATATGCTCTATATTTCTGCACAACTGCCGGTTGATGTGGAGGGAAAACCGGTATATGTAGGAAAGGTCGGACGCGAGTTGACTCTTGAGGACGGATACCAGGCAGCGAGACTTTGTGGCTTGAATGTGATTGCCACCATTAAGGATCATATCGGCGAGTTGGATCGCGTGGACTACTTCGTTAAGATTTTGGGACTGGTTAACAGTGCCGGAGACTTTTGCGACCAGCCTGCAGTTATCAACGGCTTTTCCGATTTGATGGTGGAGGTGTTTGGCCGAAGAGGCCAGCATGCCAGATCGGCAATGGGCGCATATTCGCTGCCGATGGGCGCTGCGGTTTCGGTGGAAGCGATCGTCCGCATTCGAAAATAAGAGCAGCGAGAGAGGAGATCGCACAATGGACAGGATTCATCAATATATTGCCGATGGACGGGTACAGGAGCCCACTTATGCAAAAAAACGCGGTATTGTGCTGCTAAGGTGGGTGGATGATCTGCTCTACATCTCCGGTCATGGACCCGAGGACCAAGTATCGGGTGAGCCGATTTTTAAGGGTAGGATCGGCTCTGATCTAAGCCGCGAGGAAGGCTATCAGGCTGCCCGGGAATGTGCCAAGATCATTTTAGGTGTGCTCAAAGATACGTTGGGAAGTTTGGATTTTGTCAGCCGGTTCATCAAGGTGTTTGCACTGGTGAATTGTACAGAAGGGTTCGATGACCTGGAATATGTCATGGATGGTTTTTCCGATACGATCATGGCGGCACTTGAGGAGCGCGGCTATCATGCCCGTACGGTCATGGGGACACATAATTTGCCAAACGGAAACATTCCGTGTGAGTTTGAAGTAATTGTAGAGGTGAAGCGCACATGAAGGAACAGCGTTGGCTGGTAAGCGGCTACTCCGCTGAAGGCGAACCCGATGTGAAGCTCCTTTGCTATAATCCGCAGTCAGGAAAGGTCGTCACGGAGGCGCACACAGCGATTGGACAAAACCCGTCCTACCTAATTTCGGATGGTGGCAGAGTATTTGCAGCATTTGAAGTGCATGAGCCCGACGTGGCGGCAACCATTGTGGAGCTTTCTGTTGGTAACGGTAAGATTGAAACGGGCAAACGAATTTCGGTTGAGGGCGCTTATGGACTATGTCATCTTTCGCAGCATGCAGGCCATATCTATGGCGCATGCTGGGCGAGCGGTCATCTTTTCTGCGTGGACGATGCGTTGAAGGAAGTCAAATGGTGCGTACGCAACGACGATGGGTCCAATAAAACACCACATGCACACTGGTCGGTTACCGGTCCGGACAATAGGCTTTATTGCGCGGATGTAGGGCTGGACTGCCTGCTTATCTACAAGCCGCAGGACGGGAAACTGGTTCGTGTGGTTCCCATGCGTGAAGGCACCGCACCCCGGCAAATCCTTTTTGATCCATGTAGTGGACGTATTTATGTGGTGAACGAAAGCGATCCCAGTTTTTTGGAGATGGATCCGAATTTGCTTTCTGTGCTCCATACCTGGAAACTTCCGAAAAACAACTATCCCGGCGCGGCATGTCTTACGGTCAGTGGTCTGTTGTTAATTCCAAACCGTGGTCCAGATTCTATCTCCCTTTTTGATACGAGTGGATCCGGAATGAAGAAGCTGGGGGAAACGCCCCTTAATGGACAGTTTCCGCGTTCGCTGGCTGTATCATCGGACGCTTCAACGGTACTTTCCATGAATCAGCGCAGCAACAATGTACAATTCTTTGCCTTGGAGGAGGGAAAATTGATAGCAAAGGCGCAAACCGAATTGTCTGGTGCATCCAGCGCTATTGAAATTAAATAAGGATAGAAGCTGAATGAAAACGGAGATTTTGATCCAAAACCAATGGAAACTTGGCGGGTTTGACAGCTCTGAATTCAATGTGGAAAAGGTGCTGGTCGGCGTGGCGCCGGATGTGGGATGGATAGACACATATGCCTGTGAGGATGTGCATTCAGCCTTGATTCGTCATGGGCGAATCAGTGATCCGGCCGTCGGAGCCAACGATGAGTTATGCTACTGGGTAGAGGAGCGGGTTTGGGTATACCGCTGCTCCCTCCAAGTTGGAAAGGGATATCCTTGGCTCAGATTTGAGGGATTGGACACCTTTGCGGAAATCTACCTCAACGGTACATTTGTGGCTCGTTGCGAAAATATGCTCGTGTCGCATACGCTGGACATAGGACCTTATGCCCGAGTAGGAGAAAACGATCTGATCGTATGCTTTTACCCCGTGCATGCCGAGTGTGCCAAAAAAAAACTGCCGGAAGGTTTCTGGATCAATTATTCGACGGACCGCGCCTATGCGCGTAAAGCGGGTTATACCTTTGGCTGGGATTGGACTCCCCGCGTACTCACGGTAGGCATATGGAAACCCGTTTATCTGGTGATGGAGGAAAACGGCCTGCTGAACGGTTTCCAAGCGGTGACGACGAATTTGACACCAGAGGGTAAATCGGCGCTAATCCGTCTATCTGCTCAGTGCCTTCATGCACCGGAGGGAGATTGGGCTTATCGATTTTCCATACGCGATGACCAGGGAAGAGTGGTCGCACAAATGACCACCGACGTTTCGGAAACGACAATCGAACTTTCTAACCCTCGTCTGTGGTGGACTCACGATCTGGGACAGCCCTATCTCTATACGGCAGAATGCGAGCTGATTGCACAGGGCCAAATTCAGGATCAACGGCTATGCCGGCTGGGCGTGCGCGTCATCGAGATGCAGACAACCCTTGAAAACGGCGAAAATTGCTTCGTTATTCGCCTCAATGGCAAACCGCTCTGTGCGCGTGGAGCAAACTGGGTACCCGTATCTAACCGACTTTCGGGTGTAAAGGATGGCGTATACCGCCGACTGGTCGAAATGGCGCAAAGTGCCGGTATGAATCTGATCAGCGTCTGGGGAGGCGGTGTGTATGAAAGCGATGCATTCTACAACGCCTGTGATGAAATGGGACTGTTGGTATGGCAGTACTTCATGTTTGCCTGTGGTGAGTATCCGGATTTTGACCCGCAGTTTGTCAGTGCCGTCCGAGAAGAGGTAGAAAAGGTCGTTTCCAGGCTGGCTGGCCATCCCTGCATCGCCATGTGGATCGGAAATGTAGAAAGCGAGATGCTCTGTCAGAAGATTGCTCTCCAACGTCCTATGTATGGACGCAGATTGTTTGAGGAATGGATACCTCAGTGGCTCAAACATCTGGATCCTGAACGTTGCTATCTTCCCTCCTCTCCGTGGGGTGAGAAACAGATGAACGGTCAGGACAGCTATGACCGGCATAACTGGGATGTCTGGTTCAAAGATTTGCCCTATACCGCATATGCCGAGGATCAAACAACTTTTGCAAGTGAATTTGGTATCCATGCCTCCCCTGTACTCGCTACGGTTCGTAAAGGCTGCGGACAGAAGGTGAAACTAAATGATTTTGCTTTCCGCTACTTTAACCGTGATCAAGACTTGGAACGCATGTGGTACTACCTGCGTACACATGTGGGCGAACCCAAGACCATAGAGGAGTATGTGGATCTGACGATGCTGGTCCAGGCGGAGGCGCTGGCCTTTGCCTGTGAGCATTTCCGGCGGCGCTTTCCGCGCTGCGGTGGGGCGCTGGTATGGCAGCATAACGACTGTTGCCCTGTACAAAGCTGGAGTATCATTGATGTGGACCTGATTCCCAAAGCAGCATATTTTGCTGTAAAGCAGAGCTTTGCATCTGTGGCAGCAAGCATTCTTGCTGTGGATGATGTTGTATCGGAAATCTGGTGTGCAAATGACAGTGGTAATGTCAGACAGGTGACGATGAATGTGCAGGTTGGAAGTTTTCTTGGCTATGTTGCCTATGAAGGAAAATTAACAGCGGTGCTTAAGCCGGGGGAAAGGAAGTGCCTTAAAAAACTGGCTGTAGGTGGACGCTTTTATCCCAACGTGATCATTGCCAACCGTCCAAGACAGTATTATCTTTCGGCCTACCTTGAAGGACAGGATAGGCCGCAGTTTCGCTTTTTTGCGCAGCACAAGGATCTGGCCTTTCCGCCGGCACAACTGCAGGTGAAGATGGAAAGCAATAGCGTTGAAATCCAAACAGATGTGTTTGCAGATATGGTGAAGCTTGACGGAGAGATGGAAGGACTGGATGTGTCAGACAACTATTTCCACATGGCGCCGCATACAAAGCGTATTATCCGCCTCAGTGTGCTGTGGGGAAAACCACTGATACAAAGAAAACTGTTCCTTAAAGCACTAAATTCCCAGGCCTATGAGCTGACTATGTAAGTGAACGAGGTGAAACGGTATGTATGGGATGGAATCCTTTGAACTGCTCTTGAAAAACGGACATGTGATTGATCCTGCAAACCATGTTGACGGTGTTCGCGATGTGGCGATTCGAGATGGAAAAATCGTCTTGATTGCACCTGATATTGGTGAAAATGCCCAGAAGACAGTTGATGTTAGCGGGTGCATTGTAACGCCTGGCCTAATTGATTGCCACTGCCATGTGTATCCGACATTCCCGGAGACGCCCGATAAACTGTATAACATTAATGCCGATGCACATATGATTCAAGCGGGCGTAACGACGGTTATTGATGCAGGCACATGCGGCTGGCGCGATTTCATGCATTTCAAGGAGCAGGTCATCGACCGTTCGGAGGTGCGCGTGCTGGCAATGCTCAATATTGCGGCGGGTGGTATGGTGCGCATGGAGTCCGAACAGACACCGGCTGAAATGAACGCTGCTGTGGCCGCGGAGATTGCCAACGCTTATCCGGACATTATTGTAGCAATTAAAACAGCGCACTATTGGACACAAAAACCCTTTACCAAGGAGCATCCGCCATGGACATCTGTGGATGCGGCTATTGAGGCTGGGGAACGCTGTGGCAAGCCCTGCATGTTCGATTTTTTCCCTTGGCCGGTAGATCGTCCCTATGAAGGACTACTGCAGAGAATGCGTCCGGGAGACATTCATACCCATATGTATGCACAGCAGTTTCCGGTGCTCGACACCAAAGGAAAAGTGAGCGGTTTTCTGCATGAGGCTAGGAAGCGCGGATTGAAATTTGATCTAGGGCATGGGGCTGGCAGCTTTTGGTTCCGAAATGCCGTTCCGGCTTATCAGCAGGGTTTTGGACCAGATAGCCTTTCAACGGATTTGTATATGGACAATATCCATGGTGCGGCTCTGAATCTGCTCAACGTGATGTCTAAGTATATGTGCATCGGTATGCCGCTGGAAGAAACCATTGCTAGGGTAACAGTACATCCAGCAAGACAATTTGGCCTTTCAGGCCCGGGCAGCCTTTCAATCGGTAACTGCGCAGACATTGCCGTACTCCGGCTACGTAAAGGACACTACAGTTACACGGACTGCGGCAATGCACGCTTGGACGGACAATGGAAGCTGGAATGCGCCATGACCATCAGAGCAGGCAAAATCGCCTTTGATCCCGGAGGAATGTCCATGCCGCTGTGGACGGAAGCCCCGCATCCCTATTGGGTCGCGCCGGGTGTCTTATAAGGAAGACGGCGTTGGGAAAAGATGCCGGGAATATTATTGGATAATATGAAAAACCGCGCCGCCCGTCTCCCTGCAATGGGGCCGGGCGGCGCGGCGCGTTCAGC
>DVIV01000006.1 GCA_018710985.1 Candidatus Limiplasma pullicola | reverse complement strand
GCCCTCCCCCCGTCCCCGCGTGCTGCTCCCCATGGCCGTGCTCCTGCTGGCCTGGACGCCCATGCTGCTGGCCTTCTACCCCGGCATCCACGCCTACGACACCTTCTCCCAGATCCCCGAATACCTGTCGGGCAGCTTCAGCACGCATCACCCGCTGCTGCATACGCTCCTCACCGGCTGGCTGTACGACCTGGGCGGCCTGATGGGCAGCCATGCGCTGGGCATGCTTTTCTATTCCGTGGCGCAGATGCTGCTGCTGGCGTGGGCGCTGGCCTACGGGCTGACGTACCTGGCGCGCCTGGGGTGCCCGCGCTGGGTGCGGCTTGCGCTGCTTATGCTGTTTTGCCTGCCGCAGATCTCGCTGCACGCGCTGGGCTGCACCAAGGACATCCCCTTCGCGGCGCTGATCACGGTGTTTTCGGTCAGGCTGCACGCGGCCGTGCGCGATCCGCGGCTGCTGCGCTCGCGCCGGTGGGTGGCGGGCACGGTGGCGGCGGGCGTGTTCATGGCGCTCTTTCGCAACAACGCGCCCTACGCGCTGGCGCTGCTGGTCCCCTTCGCGGCGGCGCTGGCGGGCCGGGGCGCGCGGCTTCGCATGACGGCGCTTCTGGCGGCCGTGCTGGTGCTGGGGCTGGGCGCGGGCAAGGGCCTGCAGCTGGCGACCCATGCCCAGAGCGGCCTGGTCAACGAGATGCTCAGCGTGCCCGCCCAGCAGCTCTCCCGCGTGTATGTGCTGCACGGGGCGGAGGACCCCGTGGGGTATGAGATCGTCGAATTCGTGCCCTATGCGGACCAGTACGACGTGTGGAGCGCCGACCGGGTGAAGCTGCACCTCAAGGTCAGCCGTCCGGGCGAATTGTGGGGCTTCCTCAAGTTCTGGGGCCGGGAGCTTTTGCACTATCCCGTGGAGTATATCGACGCGTTTCTCTACCAGTGCAAGGGCTACTGGTTTGTGGACGACACGCTTTTCTCCAGCCGCACGGGCGCGATCTACCTGTGGTTCTACGACAACCTCGGCGTGGAGCAGCACAGCTTCCTGCCGGGCCTGCGCAGCGCCATGCTCAGCCTCTTTGACCAGAATACCTACCGGGCGTACCCGATTGTCTCCCTGCTGATCCAGCCGGCGCTGTATACGTGGCTTGCGCTGTTTGCGCTGGCCTGCGCCGCCCGCCGGCGCGACCGGGGCGTGGCGGCGGCGGCGCTGTGCCTGCTCATGTACCTGTTCACGGTATGCCTGGGGCCGCTGGTGGGCAACCGCTATTCCTTCTGCATGATGACGGGCGCGCCGCTTTTGATCGGCCTCCTGCTGGCGCCGCGCGCGCATAACCTGCCGGAAACTGGGAAACCTGTTTGCCGGAGGTGATTGAAATGAGCCCCAAGGAGCTCATGTACATCGAGGATGCGCTGGGTCACGAGACGTTTCTGCAAAGCCAGTGCCGTCAGGCCGCCCAGGCGCTTACAAACCCGGAGCTGAAAAGCTACGTCACCCAGCTGGCCAACCAGCACCAGCAGCTGTTCCAGAAGCTCTACGGCCTGATGTGAAGGGGGAACGCGGCATGAACGACCAGGAAATCATGGAAAGCCTGCTTCTGACGACCAAGGGCGCGTGCGACCTCTACCTGCACGGCACCATCGAATCGGCGACGCAGAACGTGCATGCGGCCTTTGACCAGGTGCTGGCGGAGAGCCTGTGCATGCAGGAGGGCATCTACCAGAAGATGGCGGCGCAGGGCTGGTACCCCAGCGAGCAGGCCCAGCAGCAGCAGATCGACAAGGTGCGCGGCAAGTTCGCCAACGCCTGACGGCCCCAAAGCCCGCCGGCCAAACGCAGGGCGCCGCCCTCCCGCGATGGGAGGGCGGCGCCTTCGCATATCGAAACGGCGGCATCGCCCCGCCGGGTCCGCCGCCGCTTCGCCTGTTTATTTGTCCAGCCCCTCCCACGCCGGCGCCAGGTCGCTCTCGCCCAGGCCGATCATGCCCGACACGCTGCGCCCGTCGCGCACCAGCCCGTCGGGGTTGGAAATGCTGAGCTTCACGCCCATGAACACAAGGCAGCTGGTCTTGCCGCCGTCGAGGTTGATCGCCTCCGCCGCGCCCAGCTCCGCCATGCGCTGGGCCAGCCACTCGCACGCCACGCCGCCGCTTCGCTCCACGCGCCCCTCCACATACAGCGCCACGTAATGGTACGGCTCGATCATGCCGATGGCCGTGCGCGGCTCCTTGGTGCGGTAGGACGTTTCCAGCGCGGGGTTGATCTCGCCCCCGCGCACCAGCCACGGCCCGAAGGCCAGCACGTTCTCCGCGCCCATGGCGAGGTATTCCTCGCCCGTGTGCTCCGCGCTCTCAAACACGCGCATGCTCCCGTCCGGGAAGAAGGCGGCGGTGTCCAGCGGCGGCCAGCCCTTGCTGCCGCTCTTGCGCGTGCGCTCGCTGAGCACCTCCCCGCCGCGCACGATCACGCCGACGGTGTCATGGTTGTAGACCCGGTGGCCGAACTGGTCGTCGTTGATGGCAAAGACCGCCCGCTTCTCCCGCGCCAGCCGCTCCGGGTACCAGAAGCCCTTGCCCGGCGATTCCTCGTTGGCGGTGAGGAACCGAAGCGGCGATGCCTCCCCAAAGCGCAGGTCCGCCTCGTACCACAGCACGCGGTTTTCCTCATCCTCCCGCCGCACGATCTCGATGCAAACGCCCCGCTCCGTGTCCTCGTACAGCCAGCGCCCGCCTTCAAAATCCGCCTCCACCGTCTCCCGCGCCAGGCCCGCGCGGGGGATGAGGCACAGCGCAAGCAGCGCCAGCGCCGCCAAACGCTTTCTCAAACCCAAGCCCCCCCTTTTCCGATATGACAAAAAACGCCGTCTTTCCGGCCCCCTGAGCATAGCACCCCGCCCCGCGCGCGTCAAGCCGCAAAATCTCCGGCTTTCTTTTGCAAAAAGCGTTTACAAACGCTATGCGGCGTGGTAAAATAAAGAACGTGCGCATAGCGCAGGGAAATCCTTGTGCCCGGCCCGTTCGGAAAGCCCCCGCAAGCCCCGCTCCCGTCCCCTTTCCGGGGAGGTTCGGAGGGGCCCGCAGGCCACTCCGAATGGATTCCGAATCCAGCGACATGCGCGGTGGATTCGGAAGCCTTGCGGAGCAAGGTTTCCTTACGCGTTTCTCCGGCCGCGCCGAAGGCGCGGGAGAAACGTGCATCCCCCGGCGGGAAAGATCGCCGTCAGGCGAGCTTTTCCGACGCTCGAAGAACCGCGCCCCTGGCCTGCCGAAGGCCAACGGCCCGCTATGGACGCGGCGATTACTACACGGCGGCCCCGCCGCCAGTCTGAGGAGGCAAACCCATGGACAAGTCCGAAATCATCAAGACCTATGCCCGCCACGAGGGCGACACCGGTTCCCCCGAGGTGCAGATCGCGCTGCTGACCAGCCGCATCAACCACCTCAACGAGCACCTCAAGATCAACAAGAAGGACCACCACAGCCGCCGCGGCCTGCTGCTGATGGTCGGTAAGCGCCGCGGCCTGCTGGATTACCTCAAAAAGACCGATATCGAGAGCTACCGCGCCCTGATCGCCCAGCTGGGCCTGCGCAAGTAAAGCCCTCTCGATCCGCAACCGCGCCACGGCGGGCACGCCCCGCCCGGCGCGGCTGTTTTGCACACGCGCGGAGGAAGCCGCGCAAGCGTGGAAGCGCCCCCGGCGGAGGCCGCGGGGCCGATGGAATGAGGAGAAGAGAAGAAGAATGGACTACAAGGTATTTTCAACGGAGCTGGCGGGCCGCCCGCTGACGATCGAATTTGGCAAGTACGCCCAGCAGGCGAACGGCTCGGCCTTCGTGCGCTACGGCGACACCGTGGTCATGGTCAACGCCACCATGAGCGAAAAGGCGCGCGAGGGCGTGGACTTCTTCCCCCTGAGCGTGGACTTTGAGGAGAAGCAGTATTCCGTGGGCAAGATCCCCGGCGGCTTCATCAAGCGCGAGGGCCGGCCCACGGAGAAGGCGACCCTCACCTGCCGCCTGATCGACCGCCCCCTGCGCCCCCTGTTCCCCAAGGGCATGCGCAACGACGTGCAGGTCGTCGCGACCTGCCTGAGCGTGGACAAGGACATCCCCCCGGAGGTGCCCGCGATGATCGGCTCCTCCGCGGCCCTCTCCGTCAGCGACATCCCCTGGGGCGGCCCCACCGGCACGGTGGTGGTCGGCTGCGTGGACGGCGAGCTGGTCCTCTGCCCCGACGCCGCCCAGCGCGAAAAGAGCACGCTCCACCTCACCGTCAGCGGCACCCGCGACGCCGTGCTCATGGTCGAGGCGGGCGCCAGGGAAGTGCCCGAGGAGCTCATGCTGCGCGCCATCCTCTTTGGCCATGAGGAAATCAAGAAGCTGGTCGCCTTCATCGAGGGCATCCAGCAGGAAATCGGCAAGGAAAAGGCCGAGGTCGCCCTCATCACCACGGGCGAGGACGTCAAGGCCGCCGTGCGCGAATACGCCTATGACAAGTGCCGCTGGGTGTTCGAGACGACCGACCGCCACGAGCGCCAGGAGCGCGAGGCGCAGGTCAAGGCCGAGTGCGAGGAGCATTTTGCGGAGCAGTTCGAAGGCCGCCTCAGCGAGGTGGACGACGCGCTGTACTACCTCAACAAGGAGATCATGCGCGCCCGCATCCTCACCGAGGGCATCCGCCCCGACGGCCGCGGCCTGACCGACGTGCGCCCCATCTGGTGCGAGGTCGGCATTCTGCCCCGCACGCACGGCAGCGCCGTCTTTACCCGCGGCGAAACCCAGGCCCTCACCGTCACAACCCTCGGCTCCATGAGCGACGTGCAGATTTTGGACGGCCTGGGCACCGAGGATTTCAAGCGCTACATCCACCACTACAACATGCCCCCCTACGCCACCGGCGAGGCGGGCCGCATGAAGAGCCCCGGCCGCCGCGAGATCGGCCACGGCGCGCTGGCTGAGCGCGCCCTGGAGCCGGTCGTGCCCGGCGAGGACGAGTTCCCCTACGCGCTGCGCCTGGTGAGCGAGATCCTCTCCTCCAACGGCTCCAGCTCCATGGCCTCCGTCTGCGGCAGCACGCTGAGCCTCATGGACGCGGGCGTGCCCATCAAGCGCCCCGTGGCCGGCGTGGCCATGGGCCTGATCAAGGACGCGGAGACCGGCAAGGTCGCCGTGCTCACCGACATCCAGGGCCTGGAGGACTTCCTGGGCGACATGGACTTCAAGGTGGCCGGCACCGTCAAGGGCATCACCGCCATCCAGATGGACATCAAGATCGCCGGCATCGACCGCGCGATTCTGGAAAAGGCGCTCGGCCAGGCGCTGGCGGGCCGCCTGCACATCCTCAAGATCATGCTCGATACCCTCGATAAGCCGCGCGAGCACCTGAGCCGCTACGCGCCCAAGATCGTGCGCTTCACCATCAACCCCGAAAAGATCCGCGAGGTCATCGGGCCGGGCGGCAAGATGATCAACAAGATCATCGCCGAAACCGGCGTGAAGATCGACATCGAGGACGATGGCCGCGTCTACATCGCCACCCCCGACGAGGCCGCCGCCGCCAAGGCGCGCAAGATCATCGAGGGCATCGCCAAGGATGTCGAGGTCGGCGACGTATATCTGGGCAAGGTTGTGCGCATCATGAACTTCGGGGCCTTCATCGAATTGACCCCCGGCAAGGACGGCATGCTGCACATCTCCAAGATGGCCGACCATCGCGTGGAAAAGGTCGAGGACGTGATGAACATCGGCGACGAGGTCGAGGTCAAGGTCAACGAGATCGACTCGCAGGGCCGCGTCAACCTCATCCGCAACGACATCACCTACGCCAGCCATGAGGGTGGCCAGCGCCCCTTCAGCGGCGAGCGCCGCCGTCCCCCGCGCCGCGACGGGCGGCCCTCCGGCGGCAGCGACCGCAGCTGATTTCCCCAAGCGACATGACCGCCGCCGCGCGCCCCGCCGGGGCACGCGCGCGGCGGTTTTTCAGCAAGGAAAGGAACGAAGCCGATGTTTGATTTCGTAACCCTGCCCGGCGGCCTGCGCCTGGCGGGCGAGCGCCTGACCCATGTGCGCAGCTGCACGGTGGGCGTGTGGGTCCGGGTGGGCAGCATGAACGAGCTGCCGGAGGAAAACGGCCTGAGCCACTTCATCGAGCACATGGTATTCAAGGGCACGCAAAACCGCTCCGCGCGCGACATCGCCGAGGAGATGGACCTCGCCGGCGGCCAGCTCAACGCCTTCACCAGCAAGGAATGCACCTGCTTCTACGCCAAGGTGACCGACGACGAGCTGCCCCTGGCGGTGGACATCCTCGCCGACCTCGCGCTCCGTCCCGTGTTTGACGCGGGCGAGCTGGAGAAGGAGCGCGGCGTGGTGCTGGAGGAAATCGCCATGGTGGAGGACACCCCCGAGGACCTCGTGCACGACCTGCTCAGCGAGGCGCAGTACACCGGTTCGCTCCGCCGCCCCATCCTGGGCACGGCGGAGAAGATCCGCGGCTACGGGCGCGACGCGCTCCGGGGCTACTGGGCGCGCCACTACACCCCCGAAAACATGGTCGTGGCCATCGCCGGCAACTATGACTGGGAGGCGTTCGTATCGCTCGTCCAGCGGCATTTCGCGCCGTTTGCGGCCCCCTCCGGCGAGGCGCGGCCCCTCCCGGCGCAGGCCTTCGCGCCCGGCCGCCTCGCCCGCGAGAAGGACACCGAGCAGACCCACCTGTGCCTGGGCTTCCCCGGCGTGCCCTCCGACAGCGACGGCCTCTACGCCCTTTCCGTCCTCAGCAACGCGCTGGGCGGGGGCATGAGCAGCCGCCTGTTCCAGCGCATCCGCGAGGAGCTGGGCCTGGCGTACAGCGTCTATACCTACGCCAGCTCCTATCAGGGGCTGGGCAGCTTCTGCGTCTACGCGGGCACCACGCCCGACAACGCGCCCACGGTGCTGGGCGAGCTGCAAAGCCAGCTGGCCCTTCTTTTGCGCGACGGCCTGACCGACAAGGAGTTCAGAAGCGCCAAGGCGCAGCTGCGCGGCGGCTTCCTGCTGGGGCTGGAAAGCTCCGGCGGGCGCATGCAGGCGCTGGGCCGCGGCCACCTGTTGCTGGGCCGCGTGCGCACGCAGGAGGAAACCCTTTCGCGCATCGAAGCCGTCACCCCGGAGGCCGTGATGGACCTCGCCCGCCGCCTGCTGGGGCAAAAGCCCAGCGCCGCCATCGTGGGCCGGGGCGCGCAGGCGCTGCTTGCGCAGATCGGAGGCGACATCCATGGATAAGCTGGACCACATCTTTGAGCTGCAAAAGGGCTTTCAGGACAAGCTCAAGCGCGAGCGCGGCCTTGAGGGCATCCCGATGGAAACCTGGCTGCAAAAGCAGACCCTGGCCATGATCTCCGAGCTTTCCGAGCTTCTGGAGGAGGTCAACTTCAAGTGGTGGAAGAACCCCCACGAGCTTCGGCCGGACTGCGTGCGCGAGGAGCTTTCCGACATCCTGCACTTTTTTGTGAGCATGTGCATCGAGGCGGGCATGACCGCCGACGACCTCTACCGCATCTACGTGGGCAAAAACCGCGAAAACCACCAGCGTCAGGACGGCATGAGCCGCAAGCCCGGCTACGAGGTCCATCCCAGGGCATGACCGCAATTTAACAGGCTTTGCGCGGCCTCCTTCGGGGCATACTGCCCCCGAAGGAGGTCGTTTTGCATGAAGAAAACGGCAGGTCTGGCGCTGCTGCTGGCGGCGGCGCTGGCGCTGGGCGGCTGCGCGGTGAGCGCCGAACCCGCCCCCGCCCCCGAGGGCGCGACGGCTCAGGTGGACTGGCCCCGCGAGCGGCTGGAGGCGAACGAGGACGGCGTGCCCGTCGTGGACGTGTACGTGGTGGCGGACGAGGCGGTGGAGCGCGTGGACATCGAAACCTACGTCGAGGGCGTGCTCGCGGGCGAGATGAAAAACGACTGGCCTATCGAGGCGCTCAAGGCGCAGGCGATCCTCGCGCGCACGTTCGTGCTCAAGTTCCTCTCCGACAAGGAGAGCCGCTACGAGGGCGCGGACATCTCCACCGACATCGAGGAGGCGCAGGCCTACGACGCGTCCGCCGTCAACGACCGCATCCGTCAGGCCGTCAGCGAAACCGAGGGCCTCGTGCTCAGCGCCGGGGGCGAGCTGCCCTACGCGTGGTTTCACGCGCACAGCGGCGGGCTGACCGCGCTCGCCCGCGAGGGCCTGGGCTGGGACGAGGCCGAGCCGCCCTACACGCAGGTCGTGCCCGGCAACGAGCCGGAGAGCGCGGCGGGGGAGAAGGACGCGCAGATGCTCTCGGAGGCGCAGCACTGGCAGGCGGCCTTCCCGTATGAGGAGGTCGAGGCGGCCTGCGGGACGCTGGGCGTGGAGGTGACCTTGGAGGACGGTGCGAAGCTGACCATCGAGGAGCGGGGCGACAGCGGCCGCGCGGTGAGCCTGGGCCTCAGCGGGCAGACGGTGGACGCCGCCGACCTTCGCATCGCGCTGGGGTCCACGAAGATGCGCTCAACGCTCATCACCAGCCTGCGCGCGCAGGAGGGCAAGCTGGTGATGGCCGGCACGGGCTACGGCCATGGCGTGGGCATGAGCCAGTGGGGGGCCTACGGCATGGCGCAGGCAGGCAGCACGGCGGAGGAGATCGTCACGTATTATTTCCGGGATGTGAGCATCGAAAAGCTGTGGTGAGGATGGGGATAAAATGAGCGGGGCGCAGGGGGGTCACCGGTTGCTCAATCATTCGCGCTTCCCTCCGGCATACCGCATCCGTTTTTGCCCGCTCAATCGTCGCGGAGGGCGCTGGCCGCGCCCACCGCTCGTTTCGCGGTCCGCCTGCGGGTCGCTTTGCGCTTCGCGCAACAACCCACAGGGCTGACGCTTCCCTTCGGCGCCCCAAGGCCTGTGCCGCAGCACAAAAAGCAAGCGTTGCGAGCACCCGAAGGGTGCAAGAAACGCGGCGGCCCGCGCCCCGCATGGTTTCCCCACCCCAGCCGGGCCCCAGCGCTCCCGCTCTTTTTTCATCTTCCGGCAGGGTTTCGCCCCCTGCGCGCCGAAACCAGCAGTCAAAACCCATCTGCAAAGGAGCGAATGCGCATGATCTGCCTGGAACATGAGGGCGCGCAGCTGCGCGTGGCCGAGCTGGGCGGCGAGCTGCGGGGCTACCGCGGCGCGGACGGAACCGAATACCTCTGGAGCGGCGACCCCGCCGTGTGGAAGGGCGTCTCGCCCGTGCTCTTCCCGGCCATCGGCGCGCTCAAGGGCGGCGGCGCGACCATCGCGGGCGCGTTCTACCCCGTGCCGCGCCACGGCTTCGCGCGCGAGCTGCCCTTCCGCGTCACCGAGCAGGGCGAGGACTTCGTCACCCTCACCCTCACCGAAACCCCCGAAACCAAACGCCTCTATCCCTTCGCCTTCGCCCTGAGCGTGACCCACCGCCTCTGCGGCGACGGCTTTGAAACCCGCTTCACCGTGGAAAACCACGCCGGCCGCCCCATGCCCTTCCTTATCGGCGGGCACCCGGCCTTCGCCTGCCCCGTGGGCGGGCAGGGCCGCTTTGAGGACTACGTGCTCCGCTTCGAGAAGCCGGAGGACGGCCGCGTCAGCCTGTGCGACCTCGCCACCCATCTCATCGACCGTACCGCGCCCGCCCCGCTGGAGGCGGACATGCGCACCTTGCCCCTCCGCCACGCCGACTACGACCGCATCGACACCTTCATCTTCGACGGCCTGAGCAGCCGCGCCGTGGACCTCGTCCACCGGGAAACGGGCCGCGGCGTCCGCCTCTCGTTTGACATGCCCGTGCTGGCCGTGTGGACCATGCCGGGCAAAAACGCCCCCTACGTCTGCCTGGAGCCGTGGCAGGGCATGCCCGCCCGCGCGGACGAAACCGGCCGCTTCGAGGACAAGCCCTACCACATTTCCCTCGGCGTGGGGCAGGCCTTCACCTGCGGCTACCGCATGCGCGTGCTCTGACCGTTTTGTTACGCGACGTTTACAATTTGGCGACCCGCTTGCTTTTGCGCCGCTTTTTTCCTAATAATAACAAGGAAATGCTGATCGAAGGGGCTTGATGGGGATGGCGGCGAAGACCGGGCTTTTGCAGCGGGCAGGGGAGCGGTCTGTCCATTCGCAGGGAAGCCGAAACGGCATACGGGGGCGCATGCTGTCCGCGCCGTCCATTGAGGTGGAAGGCGATGTAGTCTCGACCGCCAATGGTATTATCGAGTGCGCGGGGCTGCTCTCCGCTGCCTACGTGGAAGCCGGTGTCTACAGCATCATGGCAGGAAGCCTGGTGTGTAAGAAAGTCTCTGTTCCAAGCACCCTTATTGTCAGAGACAG
>DVIV01000005.1 GCA_018710985.1 Candidatus Limiplasma pullicola | reverse complement strand
GCGGCAACAGCCCACAGGGCTGGCGCTTCCCTCCGGTGCCGGGCGGGCGGGGAGTTTGCGCCCCTGGGCGCAAACATTTCTTAAGCTTCTGGCGGAAAAGGCCGCCGCAGGCGGACTTTTTCGACAAGCTGAGGCGCGGCCCATGGCCGCGCCTTTCATGATCCCCTGACCTGCTGCCGGTCCAACAGCAGCAGCACCATCACGCTCATATCATCCCTCGGCACGCCGCCTCCGGCCAGCAGGGCATTGCGGAGCAGGGCATCGGCCATGCGCTGCGGCTGGATGTAGAGGCTGTCGGTCAGGGCCTGGGTAAACTGCTCGTCCGTTTCAAAGGCGTCGGCCACACCGTCGCTGACCATGATGAGGATGTCGCCGCTGTGCAGGCGGTACTGCGTGGAGGTGGCTGCCGCTTCCTCCACGATTCCCAGCGGCAAAGACGCTCCTTCCACCTTCTTCATATGGCTGCCGCGCACCACCCACGAGGCACATGCGCCCAGTTTTTCGGAATAGACGTTGCCTGTCCACAGATCCACATCCGCCAGATCCACGGTGGAGAAGCGCTCCTCCTCCTGGATGGAAAGCATGATGCCGTTCACCGCCGTAATGGCCTGACGGCGCGTATATCCCGCCTCCAGCAGCAGCGTAAGCAATTCGAGGGTTTTTTCGCTCTGGCGGTGCGCCTCCTCGCCGTGTCCCATGCCGTCCAGCAGCATCAGCAGCAGTCGCCCGCCCTCGCAGCGCTTGGCCGAGCATGCGTCGCCGCATACCCCCTCCCGCTCGCCGCGCTCGCCCGCGCACACCGACGCCATGCCCACCGAGGCGCTGTAGAGCGGAATCTCCTCCAGCTCCACGCGGCCGCGTCCCGCACGGGTGATGGACAGCGGCAGGTCCTCTTCCTTGGACAGATAACGCAACAGCATCTCCAGCGGTTTCTGCACCGGCATCATGCCGTCGGTTTCCAGTGTGGCCTGAAGATGGCCGTCCACCCGCCGCGCATAGCTGAGCCGTGCCGGTACGTTGAGCTCTTCCAGCGCCAGGTTGAGGATATGCGCCGCCTTGAGGTCGTTGAGGCTTTCTCCGCCGGCCATCGTCCCCAGCTCTCCCAGCGTGCCCGACAGCGCCGCCAGGTGCGTCAGGGTCAGCTCGCGTTCATAGCGCGCTTTCCGGATCCCGGCCTCCCGCCGCTTCAGAGCCACCAGCGCCTCCTGTGCCGTCTCCTCGATGGCATCGGCCCGCAGGCAGCCGTGTTCGGCCAGGGCGGGAAGGTTTTCCTCGTCCACTTCCTCGCCGCGCTCCACCCGCTCCATCATCTCCGCGAGCAGGCGTTCCGTCTTTATGCGCCCCTTGCCCCAACAGAGCTCACGGTTGGCACAACGTGCGCAGAGCAGCTCGCCCAGCTCCTCGCCGCTGGTAAACGCCTGGCTGCCCGGGTCGGGCAGGGCTTTGGCCAGCCGTTCCAGCGCATCGCGCATATGCGCGATGCGCTGGGTCACAAACGCGGTTTCCATGCTCCGAACGCCCGGCTCCGGGCCGCGCGCAAGGGCGCGCACGCGTTCCAGCACCCACCCGGGCAGCAGCGCATAGGCCGCCGCGCCTGCCAGCACCGCTGCAAGCGAAATCGTCGGGCCGCTCAGCGGCGTCAGGGAGTATCCAACCGCCCAGCCCGCCACAGCCGCCGGGGGCATCAGCCAGCGCCGCCGCTCTACCGCCGGGAGGCCGCACAAAAGGCCCATCACCGACAGCGTCGCCGCCATGCGCACATCATGCCCGCCCAGCGCCAGCGACAGTCCGCACAGAAGCCCCGCAGCCACGCCATAGACCGGGCCGTTTGCGGCGGCATACGCCACGGTCATCCATACGGCGGCGACTTGTCCCAGGTTGAGCGCGCCCATCCAGAAATAACCCATTCCACCTACCAGAAGCAACCCCAGCGCCGCAACGCACGTTCTCTCCCGCGTGCAGGTAGGCGCAGCGGTAGAAGCCATGCCGTCCATCGCGCTGCGGAAAAAGGCAGCGCTCAGCATGCCCAGCGGCACCGCCGCCAGGCTGAGCAGCACCTCCAGCGGCGCATGGCCGGCCAGCGCCGCAAATACCCGCGGCATCATCGCCAGGCCGCCCAGCGCCGCCGTTTCTATGCCGGGTCGCGGGCGGCAGCGGCGCAGCACCAGCCACAGCCCCGCAATTCCCACATACTGCCACACGTCCGGCTCAAGCCCCCACAGCGCCCGCACCGCCAGCGACGCACCCGCGCCGGCCAGCATCAGCGCCGTGGGTTTTTCCGCACGCGCGAGCAGCAGCGCCGCAGCAAAGGGAGACGGAATGCCGAACCACCGCACAAAGGTAAACAGAAAGACCATCAGGGCCTGTCCCGCAGGCCGCGCCGCGCTGCGCACGAACGTCATCAATCGCCTTCCCGCGCGCCGTGCGCCTTTTCCTCTGCGCTCGACCGCCTCCTGCGGCCGGGCTGTTGAAGTCTCCATACGCCGCCTCCCCATGCCAGTGTACAGCCAGTATAGCCAGCGCAGTTTTCGCGCAGTGTCGGTTTGAGGCGCGAAGCCTGTCAAACATCCCGCAGAATACGCCATTCTTCGCGCCGTATAGGAGCGGTCCGTGCGGCGCAAGCTAGGGGCGAACCTATCCAGGCAGGAGGAACGCACGTATGGAGAATCAGAAAAAATGGGCCGGATGGCTCATCGCCGGGCTGGTGGCGGCGGTTGCCGTGGTTGCCGTCGTGATGACGACGGGCACGGCGGAGCCTCCGGCGGCCAGCCCAACCCCCATGGTCACCTCGTCGCCGGCGGTCAGCCCGTCCCCGGAGGCGGCGCAGCCCACCGAATCCCCCATGGCCGCGGGCCGTATCGCCAACGCCAGCGCCATCGGCTATGCCGGTCCCGTGCTGGTGCGTCTGACGCTGGATGACGCCGGCGCGATTTCCGCCATCGACGTGGGCGGCGCCCGGTTTCTGGAAACGGAGGGCGTGGGCAGCGGCGTGCGCGAGGAGGCGTTTACCTCGCAATTCATCGGCAAAACGCCGCCGCTTGAGCTGAATCAGGACATCGACGCCGTCTCCGGCGCCACCCTCTCCAGCCAGGCCGCGGTGGACGCGGTGAACGAGGCTTACGCTTTTTTGGAAACGCGCTGACAGGATTCGACAAAGGTTTCGGTCATATCAGGCAGGTTGCGGGGGCCGCATGGGCGTATCCTTACAGACGGGAGGTGCGCTCATGCGGCTTTTGATCGCTGTGCTAAGCGGAGGAACGGCCCGCCGGGTCGCGGCGGGTATGGAGCTTCGGGGCTTTGATGCCCTGATCGCGCGGGATGGTGCGCAGGCCGTGCGGCTGTTGTCGCGGGAAAGGTTTGACCTTTTGCTCCTGCACGCATGCCTGCCGGAGCTTGACGGCTTTGAGGTGCTGGAGACGCTCGGGGCCATGCGCCATCCCTGTCCGCCGCGCGTCATGTTTCTTTGCGAGCCGGAGCTGTGCGCCGCCCGCCCGGCCATGGCGGACGCGGTCGCGCCCATCTGCGCATCGCCGGAAAAGCTGTGCATGCTGATGGAAACGCTGGCGCAAAAGCCGCTGCCAAAACTGGCAGCGGCTCAGGCGCCGCGCATCGCGCAGGCGGTGGATGCCTTTCTGTGCACCATTTCCATGGACGGCCGCTACAAGGGCCGGGCCTATGCGGCATGGCTCCTTGCGCATCTGGCGCCTTCACCAGCCCTGGAGGAGCGCTCCATGGGTCAGCTCTACCGGTCGTGCGCCCGCGCCTTCGGCACCACGCCTGCCGCCGTGGAGCGCTGCCTGCGCGTGGCGGTGGAAAGCGTGTTTACCCAGGGCAGTATGCGAGGCATTGAGCGCTTTTTCGGCGCCACGGTGGACCCGGAACGCGGCAAGCCGACCAACCGGGCCTTTCTGATGCAGGCCTCCCAACAGATCCGGCTGGATCACTCCTTGGCGGATACGCGCTCGCCAAACAGCAGCGAGATGCACCACAGCCCGGCCGCGCCCACCAGGGTGTAGACGATGCGGCTGACCACCGCCGCCTGCCCGCCGAAGAGATACGCCACCAGGTCGAATTGAAAGATGCCGATCAGCGCCCAGTTGATGGCGCCGATGATCACCAGCACCAGCGAGATCTTATCCAGCATAGCAAGTAACCTCCTTCCGTCCCTTACCCCGGCCTTTGCCGGGGCTTCTGTGTCAAGGATGCGCCAAACGTGCCCGGATTATGCCATCAAAAAACAGGCGTGCACATCCGTGCCCGTAAATACGGTTCTCGACAGCCACGGCTTGTAGTGGGACAGCAGCCGCACCTGCCCTCCCAGCGTTAGGCTCGCCAGCGCCATGGGGCCCCGGCAGCACAGCCCGGCGCACAGCGCAAGATCCGGCAGGTTCCACAGCAGCCGTCCCTGCGGGATGTCCAGCTTCATCAGCCCGTCGCGGGTGCTGATGAGCGCGCCCACGCCGTCCGGGCATACGCACAGCCCGCCCGGCTGGCCCGGCAGGTCGATCAGCTTATGCGGGCGCGGCGTTCCGGGAGCGAGCGTATATACCGCCGTGTGGATATCTTCCCCCTCAGCGGCGCACACTAGCAGGAGGCCTCCGCGCCAAAAACCCGCGGCAAAGCAGGGGCTTTGGGTGTGGATGGTCCGCTCGCGCATCAGTTCCGGCGCGCTGAGCAGGTAGGCTTCGTCCACCGCTCCGCCTGCGGCCAGCAGCAGCCGTCCCGACGCGTCCAGACACATGGCGCGGGGAAATACCCCCACGGGGGCGGCAAAGATCAACTCTCCGGTCGCGGTCAGGCGCGTGTGGATGCTGTCGGCCTCCGAGCTGAGCTGGTATACATACCGCCCGCAGGGCGACAGGCACATGGCAGCCAGCCCCGGCGCCGCGGGCATGCGGCTGATCTCCCTGAGCCCATGGCTGGTCAGGCACAGGCATTCCCTGCTGCCGCCCACGCACACGCACGCGCTGCCGGCGCAGGTCAGGCGGGGCTGTTCCAGGGCGCAGGCCACCTCGGCAAGCGGCCCGCCCTCGTCCGTGGCTTTCCAAACGCCCAGCCGGGCGTCCGCGATGATCAGGCTCATGGCACCGCTCCCTTCCCCGCCTCGTTTCAAGCGCTACTGTCACCCTATGCGAAACCGCGCCGGATGTGAAAAATCCGGCAGGAAAAGCGGGCAGCTGTGTCGAAAGCAATAAATTGGCTTATTTTGTGTAAGCCGCAACAGAAGGAGAGACACGCATGATGCACTACAAAACCCGAGGCACCTGTTCCACCGCCATCGACCTGGAAATCGAAGGCGGAAAGATCACGGCCTGCCGCTTCACCAACGGCTGCCGGGGCAATACCGACGGCCTGTCGCGCCTGGTGGTGGGTCAGGATGCGCGCGAGGTGATGAACCGCCTGCGCGGCGTTCAATGCCGCGGCGGCACCTCCTGCCCCGACCAGCTCAGCCGCGCCATAGAAACCTATCTCAGCCAGCAACAACACAAGTAAGGAGCGCCCGCTTTGCCAACAGAAGGACTACAGATCACCAAATTCTCCGAGGCCGCCGATCTCAGCGACGAGATTCTCAAGGCGGTCGAAAAAATGGGGTTCAGCGAAATGACCCCCGTCCAGGCGAAAACGCTGCCCCTGATGATGGAGGGGCGCGACCTGATTGCCATCGCTCCCACGGGTACGGGCAAGACCTGCGCCTTCGGCATTCCCATGCTGGAGTACGTCAACCTCAAGGACAAGCGCGTACAGGAGCTGGTTTTGGCCCCCACGCGCGAGCTGAGCCTGCAGATTACCGACGAGCTGCGCGCGCTGGCGCGCTACATCCCAGGCGTGCGCATCGCCTGCCTCTATGGCGGACAGCCCATCACCAAGCAGCTCTCCCAGCTCAAGCAGTGCCCGCAGATCGTGGTGGCCACGCCCGGCCGGCTGCTGGACCACATGAACCGCGGGAACATCCGCCTGGACAGCGTGCATACCATGGTGCTGGACGAAGCCGACGAAATGCTCAACATGGGCTTTGTCAAGGATGTGACCAAGATCATCGAGGCTACGCCCATCGAGCGCCAGCTGGTGCTCTTTTCCGCCACCACCAACCAGGACGTGATGACCATCGCCTGGAAGTACCAGCAGGACCCGGTGGAGATCGTCATTCCCGCCACCAAGGAAAACCGGCCGCAGATCACCCAGTACGTGATTGCGACCGAGCGCGAACACAAATATGAGCATCTGCTCTATCTGCTCGACAGCGACGTGTACCAGCGTGTGATGGTCTTTGTCAACACCAAGGACATGACCCAGCGCCTGTGCAAGCGCCTCAAGGACGCGGGCTATCCCGCCGACTGCCTGCACGGCGACATGCGCCAGTCCGCCCGCAACGAGGTCATGCAGGCGTACCGCAAGGGCAAGTTCCAGATTCTGCTGGCCACTGACGTAGCCGCCCGCGGCATCGACGTGGACGACGTGGAGGCCGTCATCAACTATGATCTGCCCAATGAAAACGAATACTACCTGCACCGCATCGGCCGCACGGGGCGCGCTAAAAAGCACGGCGTCGCCTTTACGCTGCTGACCTATACCGAAAGCGTGCGCTTCGACGCCATTCTCAAATACATCATGGCCAAGCCAGTGCCCCTGCATTTCAACGACATGGGCATATTGGTCACCGAAACGGGCGAACCTTTCTTTGAGGATATGTAACAGCTTTTGGAGGCGATTGACATGGGCATCATCCCATCCCGCAACCTGGAGGAACAGCGCCGCGAGCAGAACGGCGTGACCTACTTTGACCGCGGCGTGATCGAGGGCCGGGACGGCCGCAAATACAGCCGCTACGCCATCCAGACCCACTTCGTCAAGGTGGGCGAAGACCAGGCGGCTCTGGTGGAAAAGTACGTGCGTCCGCTCTATCAGCCCGGCGACATGCTCAGCTTCGGCGCAAAGGTCATGTGCATGTGCGTCAGGTCCGTCAAGACCCGCGACGAGGTCAAGCCCGGCTGGTGGGCCAACCACCTGTGGCGCTTTGCGGGCATCAACCACACGGGCGTGGGCATGCATGAGCCCTACAAGCTTCAGCTGGTCATCGACATGTGCGGTCTGCCGCGCGTGCTGCTGGCCGCCGCCGCCAGCGCGGTCACCAAGCTGTTTGGCATGCACGGCGTATTTTACAAGGTGTGCGGCAAGGGCGTGGGCGGCATCGACGGTTTCTACACCCGTTCGAGCTTTGAATTGTACCACCAGATGGCCCTCATCAACCCCGACAACCCCGATGAGCTGTGCGCAAAGCTCTATCAGGACACGGGCATTCCCGTGGTGCTCATGGATGCCAACGACCTGCAGCGCGACCAGCTGGGCAAAAGCCCCGACTTTCCCCTCACCGACGCGCAGATCCAGGACGCCATGGCGGACAACCCCAGCGGCCAGGGCGACGAGCTGACCCCCTTCATCCTGATCCGGCTGCTCGCCTGAGCGAATCCGCGCCCGCCCCTAGGGGCGGGCGCTTTTCAATCCCATGCTTTGAAAGGATAAAATACCCATGAATGCAACGGAACGCTTCCTTCGCTATGCCGCCGTCCACACGCGGTCGGACCCTACATCCTCCTCCACGCCCTCCACGGACTGTCAGTTTTCTCTGGCCCGCCTCCTGGCGGAGGAGCTGACGGCTCTGGGCCTCACGGATGTGCGCGTGACGGACAACTGCTTCGTCTATGCATCGCTGCCCGCCACGCCGGGGCTGGAAGGCCAGCCCTGCCTGGGCCTGATCGCCCACATGGATACCGCGCCCGACTATCCCGGCGAGGGGGTCAAGCCCCAGCTTCACCCCGATTACGACGGAGGCGAAATCATCCTCCCCGCCACGGGCGCGGTGCTCTCCCCCGCCCGCTTCCCCGATCTGTGCGGCATGAAGGGCAAAACGCTCATCACCACCGACGGCTCCACGTTGCTGGGCGCGGACGACAAGGCCGGCGTGGCCGAGATCATGGCCGCGCTGGAGCGCGTCATCGTCTCCGGCCGGCCGCATGGGCCGGCTGCGGTGGCCTTCGCGCCGGACGAGGAAACGGGCCTGGGCATCGCGGGCTTCGACGTGGCGGGTTTCGGCGCCGCCTATGCCTACACCGTGGACGGCGGCGAGCTGGGCGAGCTGAGCTATGAAAACTTCAACGCCTGCGAAGCCACGCTGGACTTTCGCGGCGTGAACGTGCACCCCGGCAGCGCCAAGGACACCATGGTGAACGCAAGCCTGCTGGCCATGGAATACAACGCCATGCTGCCCGACACGGAAACCCCGCGCCACACCGAGGGCTACGAGGGCTTCTATCATCTGGAGGAGATGGCGGGCGACGTAGCGCACGCACGGCTGGTCTACATCGTGCGCGACCACGACGCGGCGCGTTTTGAGGCGCGCCGGGAGCAGCTGCGCCACATCGCGGAGGCCATGAACGACCGCTGGGGCGAAGGCGCCGTCACCCTGACGTTGCGCGAGCAGTACCGCAACATGAAGGAGAAGATCGCGCCCTATCCCTTCCTGATCGAAAACGCAAGGGCCGCCATGCGCGCGGCGGGCTTCGAACCCTTCGATGCGGCGGTGCGCGGCGGTACGGACGGCGCGCAGCTGTGCTACATGGGTCTGCCCTGCCCCAACCTGTGCACCGGCGGCCATGCCTTCCACGGCCCCTTCGAGCACATCGCGGCTGAGGATATGGAGCTTTGCGCCCGTATGCTGGAGGAGCTTATCTGCCTGCCGCGCGAGTAACATACCCCTCACAAAAACGGCGCCCGGCGATATCTTTACGATCGCCGGGCGCCGCTTGGATTGGCTCCATTTCAGTAATTGTACTCGATCACCTGCTGGTAGGCGCGGTAGTTGCTGGTGTGCAGCAGCTCGCGGCTGGTTTCCTGGCCGTCCTTGTACCACACCTTTTCGGTTTCCACCACATAGCCGGTACGGGCCTTGACGGTGGTTTTTTCCGTGCCGTAGGGAAGCTCCGTATTGAGCTCGTACTTGACCTCGCTGGGCGGGTCGATGGTCTTGACCACGGTGGACTGGAGGTCGATCGTCACGCCCTCTCCCAGCGACATGCCCCAGATTTCAGCGCTCATGCGCCGGTTTTTGTAGTACGTGATAACAAAGATGGGGCTGTTAGTATTGTTTTTGAACTGAAAATCCAGGTTGGGCCAGTTGACGGTCGCGTCCTCGCCGATGTTGACGTAGGTGCTGGGCCAGGCGTGCGGGCTGCGGGAAACGATCTCCAGATTGGCGCGCGCCACGGCGTTAAAGAGCGTGGAGGACACCTGGCAGATACCGCCGCCCACCTCCTCGATGCTCTGCCCCGCGGCGATGGCGCCGGCGGACTTGTATCCCTTCTCCGTGGTGCGCTGGCCGGTGGCCTGATTGAAGCTGAAGGTTTCGCCGGGCATGAGGGCCGTACCGTTGATGGCCTGACAGGCCAGGTCTATGTTGGTGTTCCGGTTGGAGTCGTTGGTGGTTTCGGTGGTGTAGGCCGCCACCAGGCCAAAGCTGGCCACCAGCTCATCCTTGGTAACGGCTGGCTCGGTCACAATGGGGTCCACCGTCACCGTCACGCCGCTTTCCCAGCGGTCCAGCGCGGCGGTCACGCGCTCATAGAGCAGGTCCTCATCCAGCGTGACGCCAGGCTGGGATTCGGTAAAGCTGAAGGTGCGCGTAGCATAGTCGAAGGACTGGATCTGCGCATCCACAGGGTCGCGCGTCACATAGGCGGCGATGTCCGCCACCAGCGCACGCACGGCCTCATGATCGTAGCTGGCGGTCGTGGTCAGGTTGATTCCACTTTCCCGCAGGGCCATGGCGCGGTCGGTCCGCTCGCGAAAGGGCGTCTTGAGCGTGCTCTGAATGGTCGTGGTATTGGTGCGGCCGATGGCATAGGCGCGCTCCAGCACGTTGCCCAGATCCCGCTGGGCCGGCACGTTGCTGGAATCCACGGTCCAGGTCTTGTTACCGATCGCCACCGTCACGGAAAAGGCATCCGGCACATCCGACCCGTTGGCCGTGAGCAGCTGGCGCGCCTCCTCCACGGTCATATCCCCCACATGGATGCCGTCTACAAAGATACCGGGATAGATCACATCACGGTCCATGTAATCGCGGTATTGCTTGTAGGTTGCCACTATTTCGGGATCGTAGCGCAACAGCTCGCCATTGATAAAGGCATAGTTGCCGAAATCCTTCCAGAAATACCCTGCCATCTGCGGCATCATGATGACCGCCAGCACCAGCATGCCCAGCACGCTCAGCGTGATCACGGCCACGCACACATATGCGCGCCAGCCGGGATGATCCGGCTTTTCTCGGCTGCCGTGGCCGCCGGGCTTTCTGGGCGGCTGGCCGCCGCCATGCGCCGGTTTTTGTCCCTTCGGCGGGGCCGACGCGGGTCGGGGCGGCCTGGGTTCCGTTTTTTTCACGGGCGCCGTTTCCAGCGGCTGTTCCCAGGAGAGATCGTCGTCATAGACAAAGGCGTCCCGCGCGGAGGGGACGGCGGTTTCGCCGTCCGGCCCGGCATCCAGCACGCTGCGGTACTGCGTCTCACCCAGCCGCGCAGGGGCGGCAAATTCGCCATGTCCGTCCACGGCCAGCCTTTGCGCACGCTTCACGCTCGGCCCGGATCGTGCCAGGCCCGGGCCGCCCGCATCATAGCGCCCTGACGCCATCCAATACCCTCCCTGCCGCCGCAGCTCAGGCCAGTTCCCTGAGCATGCGGAAACTCAATATCTCAAGGCCTTCGTCCAGGTGCACATTCACTACGGACGTTCCCTCCGGCACCTTCAGATCCAGCGGCGCAAAGTTCCAGAAGCCCTTGACTCCGCGTTCACAAAGCACTTCCACCATCCGCTGCGCATGCGAAACCGGCACCGCCAGCACGGCGATGTCCACCGTGTTCTCATCCAGATAACGTTTCAGCTCTGCCACATCCTGCACGGTCAGGCTGCCTACGGTCATGCCGATCTTGGTTTCGTCGTTATCGAAAATGGCGACGGTTTCAAAGCCGTTGGCGGGGAAGGAGTCCGAAAGCGCCACTGCACGGCCTATGTTGCCCGCGCCCACGATGATCATGCGGTGCGTGCGGTCCACGCCCAGAATGTGGCCGATGTGCTCGCGCAGGCCGCTGACGGAATAGCCATATCCCTGCCGGCCAAATCCACCGAAGCAGTTGATGTCCTGACGAATCTGGGATGCGGTCAGGTGCATGCGATTGCCGAGTCCCTGGGAAGAGATCTGATGAATGCCTTCTTTTTCCAGTTCCTTGAGATGACGGTAGTAGGCGGGCAACCGCTTGATGACCGCCTCGGATACATAGCCTGCCATAGCGAACGTTCCTCCATTCCGAGCTGTCAAAGCAGCGGCCTCCCCCCCTTTGGGCCGCTCCGCGACATTTGTCTGAAAATTCATTTTCTATTATAGCACAACGTTTGTTTCCTCACAAGGCATGTGCGGATGAAAGCGCCTGAGAAAAGCAGCCGTGGAACATGCCTCCACGACTGCTTTTCAGGCCTGCTGCGGGCCGTCAGTTCTGCTGCTTGAGGGTGATGACCACGTGGCGGTTGGGTTCCTCGCCCTCGCTGTGCGTGGTCACGGCGTCGTTCTGCTGCAGGGCGCTGTGCAGGATGCGGCGCTCGTAGGGGTTCATGGGCTCCATGACCACCTTGCGGCCCGTCTTGACGGCGCGGTTGGCCATGCGGTTGGCCAGGCGGCGCAGCGCCTCCTCCCGCTTGGCGCGGTAGTTTTCAGTGTCCAGCGTAACGCGGATGTAATCCTCGCTGCCTTTGTTGACATACAGGCTGGTCAAATACTGCAGCGCGTCCAGCGTTTCGCCGCGGCGGCCGATCAAAATGCCCAGCGTGTCGCCGAACATATCCACACGGACATTGCCTTCCTCGTCCCGACGGGCGTTGATGGTGACTTCCACGCCCATCAGGCGGGTCACGTCCGTCAGGAAGGTGAAGGCGCGGCCCTCCGGCGCCTCTGCATCGGCAGGGGGCTGCGCCGCCTCCGGCACAGGGTTGGCAGGCTTTTCCGCCTTGGGCGCCTTCTCCGCTTTCGCGGGCTTTTCGGCTTTGGGCGCTTTGGCAGGCTTTTCGGCCCTGTGGGCCTTGGGCTGGTCCGCCTTTTCCTGCGCAGCGGGTTTTTCCGGCTTGTCCTCCGGCTTGTCAGCCTTGGGCTTGCGCTTGCGGGCAGGCTTTTGCTCCGGCTCCTTGACGGCATCTTCCAGCGCGACGGAGGACAGCACGTCCTCCCCGCCCTCGACGTCCTCGCGCACGGTCAGGCGTACCACCACGGGCTTGCCGCCCAAAATGCCCAGAAATCCCTTGCTGCCTTCATCCAGAATGTCGATCTTGACATCCGCAAAGGAGACCCCCAGCTTTTCAAGTCCCTGGGTCACGGCCTCTTCCATGGTTTTGGCGCTGGATTCCACAGACCTCATTTCAACGTTCCCTCCCCTGCGGTCTCAACCTGGTTTTCGTCCATCTTCTCAAACATCTTGTTCATCACCAGGCCCTGCACCCACGCAAACACGTTGCTGACCACCCAGTAGAGGGCGAAGATCGCGTTATAGCTGGAGCAGATCCACAGCGAGAACAGGGGGAAGAAGTACTTCATGAACTTGTTGGTACCGGCCGCGGGATTGTTGGGATCGGCGGCGGCGGTCTGCGGCTGGGACAGCGTCATCAGATACTGGGTGACGGCGGCCAGAATGGGCAGGATGAACCAGCCGTTGTTGTGCGCGTAGATGCTCAAATTGACGATCAGCAGGTTGATCTGCGGCATGGTGGCCCACAGCTGCGTCTCCTGCGCGTAGATGGGCAAGGTCTGAAGCGCCGCAAAGACGGTTTCGCCGCTGATGGTGGCGGCGTCGATGCCGTATTGCGCCAGCGCCGTCACCGAAGCCGGATCGAGCGAAGCGAACACCTTGGCCCAGATATCGGCGGGGATGACGCGCAGGTTGGCGCTGTCGGCAATGACGGGATTGAAGGGGCTGTCGGGCATCCAGATGTTCTTGATCCACAGCCAGCTTTCGTTGGTCTGCGTGCCGGTGGTCAGCAGGTTCAGGGCCTGGCTGGCCATCTCCGTATTGGCCACGGTGCGCATGGCGGCGAACATGATGAACAGAATCACCATGGACACCAGCATCGGCAGGCAGCCGCTCATGGGGTTGATGCCCTCGCGGCGGTAGAGCTCGGCGCTCTTCTGGTTGAGCTTCTCCTTGTCGTTGGCGTATTTCTTTTGCAGCTTGGCAATCTGCGGCTGCAGCTTGGTCATGCGGCGCATGCTCTTGCGGCTCTTGTAGTCCAGGGGCAGCAGGATCAGCTTGATCAGAATCGTAAAGACGACCATGCTCCAGCCGTAGTTGTGAATGACGGAGTTGATGCCATTGAGGATTGCGACCAGAAAGTCGTTCATCGGGGGTCATTCCCTCCTTAATGTGGTATCCGGGATGTCGGGGACGGGGTCGTAGCCGCCTTTGCAGAACGGGTTACAGCGCAAAAGCCGCTTCAGCGCCAGCCAACCGCCCCGCAGTGCGCCGAAGCGCTCAATCGCCGTGTAGGCATACTGCGAGCATGTGGGCTGGAAGCGGCACGCAGGCGGCGTGTGGGGGCTGATATGCATCCGGTAGAAGCGGATGAGACCCAACAGGACGCGCTTCATGGCGTGTTGTGATCAGGCGCAGCGAGCGTACCAGCGCGGGTAAGCAGCTGGCCCACCTGCCGGTTGAGCTGTGCAAAGGACTGCTCCGCCGCGGAGGGCCGCGCCACGAATACGTACAGGCCGCCGTTCATACGTTCCAGAAGCGGGCGCACGCATTCGCGCAGACGGCGCTTGGTGCGGTTGCGCACCACAGCCACCCCCACCTTTTTGCTCACCGAAAAGCCCACGCGCTTTTGCCTGTTTTTCACATACAGCAGCGTCAGATCCCTGGTGGAAACCCGCTTGCCCCGGCGGTAGACATAGCTGAACTGCCGGTTGGGGCCCAAACGGTTCTGCCTTTGCACGACCTTGCCATCGTCCTTTCCGGGTTGCGCGCTTTTGGGCGGTATCGGAAAAGCCCGTACCCACTTCACCCGATATCAGAAATGGGGCGGGCTTTGCCGAACCATGCGTATGAAGCCGTCAGGCGCAATCAGGCGCTGAGCACCTTGCGGCCGCGGCGGCGGCGGGCGGCCAGCACACGGCGGCCGTTCTTGGTGGACATACGGGCACGGAAGCCGTGCACCTTGCTGCGCTGGCGCTTTTTGGGCTGATAGGTACGGAACATCAGTAAACACTCCTTACAGAAATCAATGTATGGCGTCGCGCGCAGCGTTGGCAGCACGCAGGATACCACAAAACAACTATTCTAGTATAGCCAACGTGCCGCCCCATGTCAAGATAAAAGGCATGTTTTCAGTGAAAAAATGGTCGCTGATCCGCTCACTTTCGCACCGTCTCCCGCCCGACAGGCGCGGACGGCGTTATGCAGGGCCTGTCGACGTGGCGTTCCGTCCAAAAGAAAACGCTCGCGGAACCAGCATTCCGCGAGCGCTGGGGGCTCATGCCTGATGCCTGCCTTTTCTTCTGGCAAGCACCGCTGCCGCAAGGCACGCGCCGGATACCAGCAGCAGAGCCAGCCAAAGGGTCCGCTGGTTGCCCTCGCCCGTCCGGGGCGGCACGGCGGCAGGTTCGCTGGGCTGCGCCATGCCGCACATGGTGCATACGCCATTCTGGAAATTGTGCTCCGTTTTGGGGATGCTCTTCCCTTTCTCCACCACCATGCCGCACACGCTGCAAACCCTGTCACCTGTATAGCCTTCTGCGATACAGGTTGCCTGCTTTTCGCCAACAAGGCTGATCTGATCGTGGCAGTCCAATATGAAGTGGTTATCGGTATCCGCTATCAGCATATCACTTCGGGAAACGACCGTCGTCTGGGCCTTCTGCGGATCGGTCACGTTGCCCGCCTCATCATAATACATTGCCTTTTGCACCACCACGTCCGCCTCGGTGTCCGTCATCTGCAGGGTCACGGTGCCCTGCTTTTCGGGCGCGTCGTAGCGGCCGTCCCCGATGAGGACATCGCCGTTTCCGACGTTCTGATTGCCCGCGCTGTAATGGAACTTCGCGCCTTCGACGGTCAGATTGGTCGTCGCGCCGAGCCGTGCCACGATGCGAACGGGCGCACCATAGGTTTTGGTGCTCGCGCTCAGCGCGCAATCGGTAAAGGTGCAGTTTTCCAGCGTAATATTCTGAACGCCCGCCGATTTGTGGTTGATGTTCAGTCCCACGGCAATATCCGTAAACGTGGTATCGCTGATGAGAATGTCTCCGGGGGCGTTGCTGTAAACAGACGTATTGGCATTACTCCCCTGATTGGCGTCAAAGGAACAGCCGCTGAGGGTGACGTTGATGCGGCCTTTGTCATTGGCCGTGTTGGTGAAGTAGATGCGGTTCATGTTCTTGCAGTTTTCAAAATACAGGTTGATCGTATGGTTCGTATTCCGCTGGCCCCAGGCCGCGATGCCGTTGAGGTCGTATACCTTGACGGTGATGTCCTTATCCAGAAAGGAACCGGTCTCGCTTTGATTGCCTGTGTTGCGGTCAAACATGTAAGTATCGATTTCCATATCGTACTCGCCGCCGGACACCCTGGCTCCGTTTCCGTAGATAATGATATCATCCGCCACATGCCCATGCGTGAGGGGACCCACGTCGGCGCCGGTTTTGCAATACAGCTCCGCCACGCCTGCCGGCTTGCTCATGTACACGGCCGTGAGTGCTTCCTTCAGGGTCGGATAATACTTCCCGTTGTAGTACACCGTATTTAAGCCGAAAGAATCATCGTCGGGTTTTCCCTCCGCTTCTCCGGCCAGAAGCGGCACAAACGCCAGGGTCATGATCAGCGCCAGCAGTATCCAGATTCTGTTTTTCATTTGCAATCCCCTTTTTCAAATTATTTTGGGAAGCGAGCCGCCGTCTGTGTTACCAGCAATCTCCTTTTCAGTTTTACATCGTATCATATTTTTTTACAAAGATCAACCAACAAAACCATTTTTGAAGACTGCTTTCCATTCGCCTTTCTTTGCAAATCGGCGTGCATGCTTTTCAACCCCGCGCGGCATACTTGAAACGAAAGCAACGAATGGAGGGTTTTGCATGAGCGTCAAGCGCGTCACCTTCGCGCCGTCCGCGCTGGCCCACGGGCCACGTCCCACGGAGCGGGAAATCTACCGCCGTGACCCGCCGCCCGTAGGGCAGGGACGTCCGTCTGCCCTTCCCAACGGAGGCGGGCAGCATGGATAAGCAGCGTGTTCATACCAATCCCCAGCACTACTCCTGGCTCACCGAGCAGCTCTCGCCCCCCTCGCCCCTGGGCGCGGGGCTGGGGCGCGCCTTTTGGGTGGGCGGCCTCATCTGCGTGCTGGGCCAGGCCATCGCGGATGCGGGCGTCCATTGGCTGGACATGAACGCGCGCGCAGCCTCCAGCCTGACCAGCATCTCCCTGGTGTTTCTCACCGCGCTGCTCACGGGCGTGGGCGTATTTGACAAGCTGGGCAAATACGCGGGCGCTGGGTCCTTCGTGCCCATCACGGGTTTTGCCAACGCCATGGTATCGCCCGCGCTGGAATTCCGCCGCGAGGGGCTGGTGCTGGGGCTGGGCGCCAGGCTGTTTTCCATCGCGGGGCCGGTGCTGGTATACGGCATCGGCGCATCCGTTCTGGTGGGCGTGATCTACGCTCTGTTTTTCCATTAAGGCAACGCGAGGAGGGAACTGCCATGCCGCTCAAGCGCACCGGCCTGCAAACCATTGAACTTCCGCTCCGGCCCGCCGTGTGCGCATCGGCGGCCTTTGTGGGTAAAAAAGAGGGCGAGGGGCCGCTGGGAGCGCTGTTCGATCATGTGGCACAGGATGAGCTCTACGGGCAGGAGACCTTTGAGCTGGCGGAGAAGCGCCTGTACCTGGACGCCATCCGCAAAGCCATCCTCAAGGGCGGTCTGAAACCCGAAAACGTGCAGTTTCTTCTCGGCGGCGATTTGCTCAACCAGATCATCACCGCCTCCTTTTCCGCGCGGGAGCTGGGGATTCCCTTTATCGGGCTTTATGGCGCCTGTTCCACCATGGCCGAAAGCCTGTGCCTGGGAGGCATGCTTCTGGACGGCGAACACGCCTCCACCGTGGTCTGCGCGGCCAGCAGCCATTTCTGCACCGCTGAGCGCCAGTACCGCTTTCCGCTGGAATTTGGCTCCCAGCGCCCGCCCACGGCGCAGTGGACCGTAACCGGCGCAGGCGCGGCTTTGCTGAGCCTGCAGCCCTCCGTCCCGCCGCTGGCCCAGATCGCGCGTATCTGCATGGGCCGCGTGGTGGACCTGGGCGTGACTGACGCCAACAACATGGGCGCGGCCATGGCCCCCGCCGCCGCCGACACCCTGCTGGCCCTGATGGCGGACACCCATACCCGGCCTGCGGACTACGACCTGATCGTAACCGGCGATCTGGGGCAGGTTGGGCGCGATCTGCTGCTGCAGCTCATGCGCGAGCAGCGCATGCCGCTGGAGGAACGTCTCCACCGCGATTGCGGCCTGATGATCTACGATCGTGAGCGGCAGGATGCGCACGCCGGGGGTAGCGGCTGCGGATGCAGCGCGTCTGTGCTGTGCGCAAGCCTTCTGCCCGCCCTCCAACGGGGGGAGCTCAGGCGCATCATCTTTATGGCCACGGGCGCGCTGATGAGCGTGACCAGCAGCCAGCAGGGCGAAACCATCCCCGGCATCGCCCACGCGGTCGTCCTGGAGTCCCCAAAACCCTGACATAACCATGGAGGCAAACCCATGTCGCTACTTTGGATGTATCTGAAGGTCTTTCTGGTGGGCGGCGCGCTGTGCGCCATCGGCGAGCTGCTGGTGCTGCGCACGCGGCTCACGCCTGCCCGCATTCTGGTATGCTACATACTCACGGGCGTGCTGCTCAGCGCCGTGGGCCTGTACGGTCCGCTGGCGGACTTTGCCGGCGCGGGCGCAACCGTGCCCCTCACGGGCTTCGGGCACGCGCTGTGCCAGGGGGTGATGAGCGCCGTGGATGAAATCGGCTTCATCGGCGCCTTCACAGGCGGTCTGAGCGCCACGGCGGGCGGCATCGCAGCAGCCGTGTTCTTCGGCACGCTGATCGCGCTGGCCTTCAAGCCCCGCGCCAAATAACCGCTTGCGCGCCCCGCGCCGGGGGCGCTTTTTTGTTACAAGTCATTTCTTGACATGGATGGTAGACAGGTGTATTCTGTAGGTAGACAGTTGTCGGCAACATGCGAAAGACCAGAGCCACGAAAGGAGCTTGTCCGCCATGCGTACCGCAACCCTCTACAACTTTCTGCTGGAAGCCAACCTGATGGCCAGCATCGCCATTTTGCTCATGCTGCCCATCCGCCGCTTCCTGCGGCCCCAGCTGGGCAGCCGCGTCATCCGCTTCTTGTGGCTGCTGGTGGCGCTGAGGCTTCTCTGCCCGCTGGTTTTGCCCAACCCCGCCATCAATGAAATTCGCTCGCCCTTTGCCCTGGACGATGCCATCCGCCCCATCGCCGGGCAGATCAAGGTGCGGCTGACGGATGCGGCGCAAGACCTGCATCAGGCCGCCATGAACGGTTCCGTACAGGAGCGGGTTTTTGACGATCTCGTGGACGCGTCCTACAACGGCATGCTGGCCCTGCGGGGCATGCAGGTGTACGCCATGGGCGCGGCGCTGGTCGCGGGATGGTTCGTCCTGTGCAACGTGCGCTTTCGCCTGCTGCTGCGCCGGGGGCGTATCGAACCCATATCCGGGCAGCTCAGGGAGCAGTATCAGGCCCTTTGCCGCCGGATGAGCATCCGGCCCCTGCCCGTCTACTTCACCGACCCATTGCCCTCCGCCTGTCTGGTGGGGGTGGTGAAGCCCTACATCGCCCTGCCGCTCACCCTCCCGCCCTCCGAGGCCGTGGAGGTGCTCCGGCATGAGCTGTGCCACTATCGAGGACGCGACCACTGGTGGGGCCTCGTACGCCTGGCCTGCTGCGTCCTCCACTGGTTCAATCCGCTGGTATGGCTGGCTGCCCGTCTCAGCCGCACCGACGGCGAGCTCGCCTGCGACGAGCGCGTCACCGACGGCATGGACGCGCGCCAGCGCAGGGCGTATGCCTCGGTGCTGGTACTGGCCGCTGCCCGGCGCGACGCGCCCGGCACAGGCGTGCTGGCCACGGGCATGACCATGGCCGGTTCCAGGCTCAAGATGCGCGTCGCCTCCATCGTTGGGGGCGCGCGCGTGCGGCGCCGGCTGGCGGCAGCGACCGTGCTGCTGGCATGCATGGCGCTGGTGGGCGCGTTTGCCACCGGCGAATACCTGCCCGTGCCCGCCATTCCCTCCGCGCCGCAGGTCCCGCGGCCCGGAGCGCTTGAGAACAAGGATGCCGCCGTGGCCTATGCTCAGGCCCTTTGGCAGAGCGCCGACCTGAACCAGGACACCGCAGGCTTCGCCTTCAGCGCCTCCCCGTCGGACGGCGGCGGATGGACGGTCCTGGGCAGCGACGGGGAATCGGAGCTTGTCCTGTCCGTGGATGGAGAAGGGCATATGATTTCCCTGCGCAACGGCGCCGTCGCGCGCGGACGTGACCGCGCCATTGCCTGCGCCTCGCCCGATCATCACGATCAGGACTGGTACGCCCGCCTGTCTGCCTATCTGAAGGAATTTGCCGCACGGGTGGAGCCGACGGCCGCGAAGGAGGCCGGGGCCATGAAGTACCTGGGCGAAGGCATGAACCCGGACGGCCGGCGCTACATCACCGCCTGGAGCCTGAACGGCGACGGCCAGCCCCTGCGTCAGTTCGACGTGCAGGTGGAACCCGTGTTTCGCGTTCTTCTGTATGGCAATCCCCTCAAAGCCATTTAACCCCATCGCCGTCAAAGGAGTGATCTTTGCATGAAACGCCTGCTGTGCCTGATGGCTGCATGCCTGCTGTTTCCCTGCGCGGTCCTCGCCGCCTCCCCCGCGGACGACGCCGTCGCCTATGCCTCCATCTGCCTCACCGAGGTGTACGGCTACACGGCCGAGGACGCGGACGCCTTCACCTTCGAGGTGGAGGAAACCGCCGAAGGCGTGACCGTGACCTTTTTCAACCATCCCGGATGGGAGTACACCGTCGTGCAGGCGGCAAACGGCGAACGGTCCGGCACCTCGCCTTTCCGCGCTCCGTCGGATTATCCCAACTACCCCGGTGAAAACAGCGTGCGGCAGGGGCTGTATGCCGCCCGTGAAAACGGCTGGTTTACCCGCTGGGATGCGGCAGCCCGCGCCGAAATGGCCGAGTGGCTCGCGCAATGGGGCGTGACCCCCACCCCGGCTTTGGCGGAGGGATTGAGCAGCGGCGCCCTCACCCCCGCCCAGGCGTTGAACGAATACTTCCTGTCCTGCTACGGCCCGGAATCCGCCTGGCCGAAAGCGCTTGCGCAGTGGCGCGACGAGGAGCTGGACAGCTACGGCTTCGTCCCGGAGCCTGTCTCCCAGCCCTCGGAGGGGGTGCGCACCTATCCCCTGGAGGACGTGCAGGTAACCGAGTTTTCCGGGGAAACGCCGCCGGAGCTGGCCTCCGCGCTCTCCAACCCCAACCTGTCCGGCTGGACGCCCGGCAGCGGCGCCTACGTTGTGCGGCAAGGTCATGAAAGCACGGGACTGACTGTGTTTGAGCGAGGGGAGGAGCGGATGCTGTGTTCCCTCTGGCATGGTGCGGACGGCTGGTTCTTCCTGCCCGTGGGGGACAAGGCGCTGCTTCCCGGCCGCGAGGTGACCGTGCGCTACGGGGGCGGCGGCGCGTTCGAGCTGCGCTATCCCATCTCCGATGCGGAGAGCGAAGTTTTCTCCGTCACCCCCATCGCCCTCGCCGCCAGCGAAAACCATACTTTGCGCTACTGCCGCCTCAACGGCTACGTCTATGAAAACGCCGATACAGGCGCGTTTTTCCAGATCGACAGCAAAACCGGCGACGCGGGCGTCAGCTGCCATTGGTACCGCATGACCAGCCGCGCCTCCGCCGGGCAGGCTGCCACCGTCAGCTATACCCCGGTCCTCCTGCCCCTATTCCTGGACTTCTGGGACATCAGCGCCTTTCCCCGCACCGAAGCCGCCTTCTATGAGGCCGAGGGCGACGTTCTGCCCGACGGCCTCGGCGTGGTGACGGGTGTGCGGCTGCGCCGGGAAACCTCCACACGTTCGGACATTCTGGGCGACTACTTCAGCGGCGTGACCGTCGAGGTCCTGGAGGAGTTGCCCGGCGATCCCTACCCCTGGTATCATGTGCGCATCGGTCGTACCGAGGGCTACATGAGCGGCATCTATGTGGCGTATCCCGGCTCCGTGTGCAGCATGGAACCCCTGCAAAACGAATCGTCCCTGCCGCCCATGGCGACCGCGACCGTGGATACCGCACTGAAGGCCGGGACTGGCTGGTTTGACAAAACCCTCGCGGACCTGCCCGCAGGGACCCGCCTGCGCGTGCTGGCCGAGCAGGGCGGCTGGCTCCATGTGGCCGTCGCGGACGGCCCCATGGACTGGCTTGCGCTCACCGTCGGCCTTGAGGACGGCTATGTGAAGGCGGCGGATGTGCTTATCGCCGCCACCGAGGCGCAGCTGGACTGGCTGGAATAGCGGTCATTCCGCATCTTCGTGCGGCCCCCTTTCCCGGGGCCGCACTTTTTTCCTTTGTTTGCAAACTTTCCATCCGATCGCGCGTCTATCAGGTGAAGGCCTTCAAACGAACCAAGCGGCAGGAGGGGGACGGCGGCATGGACAGAAGCGGCTTCGAGGCGCGGGTGCGGGCGTTGTGGCCGGGCATGGTGCGCCTGGCGCGATGCGTCACGCACAGCCATGCAGACGCGGAGGACGCCGCCGCGCAGGCGGTGCTCAACTGTTACCGCCGTCTTGCCTGTCTTCGGCGCGAGGACGCGTTCGACGCGTGGCTGATGCGCGCCTGTCTCAACGAGGCGCGCAGCATTCTGCGCCGCCGCGGCCGGGTGGAACTTCGCGGCGACTGGCCCGACCTGCCCGCCGGGGAGGAGCGGAAGCCGGAGCTGACGCCGCTTCTGATGCGTCTGCCCGAAAAGGAGCGCGTGCCGCTGGAACTGATGTATTTTGAAAACTACCCATTGGAGGAGATCGCCGCCGTGCTGGGCATACCGCGCGGCACCGCCGCCTCCCGCCTCAGCCGCGGGCGGCGCAGGCTCAAGGCGATCATCGAGGAGGAAGGACTTTCATGATGGATGACAGGGAATTTGACCAGGCCATGCGCAGGCTGGCCGTGCGGGAAAAACCGCCCGAGGCAGGCGCGCGGCTCGTGCAGGCGCTTGCCTCGCTGCCGGATGCGCCCGCGCCCCGCCGGCGCGCGATACGGAGGCTTGTCCCCGCGTTGGCGGCGGCGCTGCTGGTCTGCGTCACGGCGGTTGCGGCGCAGCTGGGGCTTCTGTCCTTTTGGGAGACGAACCCGTACCGCTTGTTTCATAACCGCGAACGCGTTCAGCCGGAACTTCACCTTCGCCCCTTATCCGTGACGGATGCTTCCGCCCTGCGGCTTACGGAGGTGTCCGCGCTAGACGCGGCCTGGATCGAAGGGCGGCTCACGCTGTCCCTTCGGATAGCGGCGCAGGACGGGCAGAAGCTGTCCGTCGGGTGGCTGGAGGAGGACGGCGTGCGCCTTGCGGACGGGCAAGGCGTTGAGGAGGCCGTGTCTGCTCCGGTGCTTTTGGAGGATGGCTTCGCCTGCTACACCCGCCCCGGCGGCGGGGACGGCTGGCCGGATGACGGCTTGTCCGTCACCTGGCAGGCAGAGGATGACGGCGTCATGCTGGCTATCCAGCTTCCCCCGGACTTTATCGCCGCGTCGGACCTGCCCGCCCTCACGGACGGGGACGTGATTCCCCTCCGTCTGGAATGGGCCGTCTACGACCCCGTCCAGGCGTGTGCGAGCCTGGAAAGCGCGTTGCTCGCCGCGCCTGTCCCCACCGAAAAGGAGGAAATGGACCCATGAAACGCATCAAAGCGGCTATGCTGATTCTATGTCTGCTGCTGCCCTGCGCAGCGCAGGCCGGGGAGGTGCGCGATGCCTCAGGCGTTGTGCAGGACGGCGGACGACTCCGGGGCGACATCGTGGGCACGAGCCCGGAAACCGGTGAAACGGCGTTGACCCTCCGTGTGGACTGCCCTGCGCCGCCGGACTTTGCGCCGGAGCAGCTGGCGATTCTGACCACGGAATGGGTCGTTCCGGACGAGGCGGCTGTCGGCCGGGCCATGCGCGCAACCGGCGCGGGCTGGTCAGACGGTGGGCTGGAGCGCTTCGGTCCTGCCTTTGCAGCCGGAAACGCCGCTCCCCTCTCCCCCGGCACAGGCCACACGGACGAGGCGCGCAGGCAGGCCTGCGACACGGCGCTTGCCTTTGTAGAAGCCTGCGGGCTGGGGCAGGGGCAGCTTCTCGAAGCGCTGCGTCCGGAGGACGAGGCGCGGCAATCCGCGCTGAACGAGGCTCCCGAAGCGCGGGAGGCCTTCGTTCAGCGCACGCTGGACGAGTGGTTCACCCCGCGGCTGGACTACACCTGGGTACAGCTCGCCTTCTCCCTGCGTGACCTGCCCGTTTCGCCCTGCTACTGGCCGGGCGGGGACGGCGTGAGCCACAGCTGCGTCGCCAACCTCTATGTGGGTGACGCGGGAGAAATCCGTGAATTCATTTTGTCCTATGCACCGCGCGAGGTGAGCGCCGCGCCCTATGCCGGGGCAGTGAAAGCGCCGCTGGAAGCGCTTGAGGAACTGGCCGGACAGTTTGACTGCACCCGGCAGGTTCCCCGCGAGGACGAGCGTGGGCGCGCGCTGCCCGCCCACTGGCCCGTGGTGCTGGACATCCGCCCCGCCTATCACACCGACGATGGCGTGACCTTTTTCCCTGCCTGGCTGATCACCACCGCCTGGCAGGACTCGGACGGCCAGACCGGCAGGACCTGGCTGACCGCCATCGACGCACGCGAACCCTGACAGGCGCAAACCGGCGCACGCCCTTCCCCGGCCCTGCGGGCCGCTCGCAAGGACGTGCGCCGGTGATGTACAAAGCCGTCCGGTGAGGTTTTCCGGGCTTTTCCGGGGCAGTCACGCCGCCGGCTTACCCGCGCCATTTAAGCGCGCCTGCGCAGAAACAGCCGAAAGAAGCCGCTTAAGAACCTTGGCGCACGCACGCAGATCATCCTGACCGACATTTTTCTCACCTCCAAGCCTTGCTAAGCCTAAGAAGCAGCGCCCCCGCAACAATCAGCCCCAGTCCCAGCAGCGCCAGCCATGCCCAGCAGGGAATGCACAGAAACAAAAGCAGCACCCCCAGCGCCAGAAGGGCATACCCCACAATCATCAGGGGCGTATTCTTCCCGGAGGGGTAGCATTTTTCCACAGGCATGCGGCGTCACCTCGCTCATTTTCAATCTATGCAGCCCACGCCGAAAAATGCGAAGGGTTTTTTTGTGCCTGCATTGGAAAAAAGCGGGACTCCGTTCCGTCTATGTCTATGAAAGGAGGCGCGCGCCATGGACGGAAACATCAATGAGCGGCGGCTGGAGGAATGGATCGCCCGTTACGGCGATGCGATTCTTCGCACGTGTTATCTGACGCTGCTGGACGTGCGCGAAGCCGAGGACGCGGCGCAGGAAACCTTTCTGCGCGCCTGGCGCTTCATGGAACGCTATGAGGGCCGGGGCGAAAAAACATGGCTGATACGCATTGCGCTCAACGTCTGCCGGGACATGCGCCGCAGCCGATGGGCGCGCCACGTGGACCTGACGCGCGCGCTGGACGAGCTGCCGCCCGCCGCCATGAGCGTGCCACCGCAGGAGAGGCTGCTGTTTCTGGACATCCTGCGCCTGCCGGAAAAGTACCGGCAGGTGCTCGTCCTCTACTACTATCAGGACATGACCCTTGAGGAAACCGCCGCGGCGCTGGGCTTGAGCCGCTCCACGGCGCATCACCGGCTCAGGCGGGCCGAAGCGGCGCTCCGCGACAGACTGACAGGAGGTGGCGGCGATGAAGGATGAGGTGATCCGGCAGGCGATTGCACACCACGTGGACGGCCTCAGGCTCCCGGAAGGGACGGCCGGCGCCGTCCTGCAAAAAGCAAAGGAGGAAAAGCCCATGAAACGAAGGATTTCTCTTGTGGTGGCAGCGGTGATCGTCCTTGTGCTGGCGGCGGCCACGGCGCTGGCCGTGACGGCGCTTCGCGGCCTGGGCTTCGTCGGCCGCGAGATGGACGGCTCGGTGTACAGCGGCGCCACGGACGGACAGCGGCTGTACTATTCCGACGGGTTTTCGCTCCTTGCCTGGCGGCCGGAGGATGAGACGCCCCAGGTGCTGATTTCAAGCGAGGCGTGGCGTGAAGCCGGTCTGAGCACGCCGGGTACGCGCCTTGTGCATACGGGCGACACCTTGCTACTCATGGACACCGAAGCGCGGAAGCTCTGGCGCTGGACCGGGGAGGACCTTTCGCTGATGCTGGACTATGCGGACACGCCGCTCGACGCACTGACGCAAAACATGCGTGCGCTGTTTTGGCAGGAAGGGGCGCTGTACCTCGTGTGCGGCGACACGGCCAGCGGCACGGTGCGCCTTGTGTGTGCGGACATCACTGACGGCAGCGCGCAGGACCTGGGCCTTGAGGGCTATACGCGCCTCACGCCTTACCAAAACGGCCTGCTGCTGGGGATTCGGCGCGCGGACGGCGGCAGCCAGGCCGTCCTGCTCGACGCAGCCACCGGCGAGGTACGGGAGGCGCTGGGCGCTCCCGCGGACCTGCGCGGCATCTGCTGGTCCGAGAAGCGCAGCGCGCTCTATGCCATGGTGGACGGCGCGCTCGCCCGCTGGGACGGCGCGGGCTGGCAGCCTATCCGCGCCTGCGCTCTGCCCACGGCGGTCAGCTTCCGGGGCGTGATTGGAGACTGGTATGTGGCGGCGGGCGTGGACGGCATCCGTCTGATCGCGCTGGATGGGCCGGAGGAAGCCCGGACTTTGCTGACCGTTCGCGGCCTGCCATCACTGGAGCGGGATCTGGACCACAGCTTCCAGCAGGCGTACCCCGGCATGGTCCTCTCCCGCCGTACTGAAACCGGGCACTTCTGCGCCCGCGACGCGGTCGAGGCCATCCGTGCGGGCGATACGACCGATCTGTTTTATCTGCGGCTGGACGGCGAGCTGCTCGGCCTGCTCCGGGACGGCTTCTTCCCCGCCATCGAGTCAGATGCGCTGCTGGCCGAGGCCGAGGGCATGGCCCCGGTCTTCCGGGACGCGCTGGTGTGGGAAGGGCGGCTGCTGGCCTGTGCCGGAACGCCCGTGGTGTGGGCCTGGCAAATCGTGGAGGGCGCGGACGCCCCGCCCGCCACCTTTGCCGAGCTGGCCGCCTCCCACCGCATGCCGTGGACGCGGGAAGAGTACGCGCGCTATCTGCTCGTTCAGCTGTTGATGGAGGAAGGCGGCCTGCCAGCGGACGCGCTCGCCCCGGAGCTGGAGGCGCTCAGGGCAGCAAATCTGCCGCCGGACGCGCCCGCCGGAGACGGCGGCGGTTTGGAGACGGCGTACGGCCTCGTCCTGCGCGGCCACGACCCCGCCGACCCGGGACCGGCGACGCGCCCCGTGCCGCGCCCGTCGGTAAGCGCCGATGCGCCGCAGCGCGTGCCCACGGAGCTGCGTGTCTACGTGCTCAACCCCAACAGCCCGAACCGGGAGGCGGCCCTCGCCTTTCTGGAGCACGCCGCCGCCACCCGCTCACCCACGCATGCCGCGCTGTTCTCGCCCGAAAGCGCCGTCCCTGCGTTATACCCGGAACTGGAACAGCTGGCCGAAACGACGGGAACCAACGCGGACCATCCCGCCAACTACGAGGTCACGCAGGAAGGCATCGACCTCTACCGCTCGCAGGTGCTGCCCTGGCTGGATCTGCAGCTGCATCCCCTGCTGTGCGAAAGCCAGGCGCATGACGGCGCGTTTCAGGCCCTCGTAGATGCGGTCATGACCTACCTCGCCGATGAAAGCACGCTTGAGGACTGTCTTTCGACGCTGGGCGCAGCGTAAAGGAACGGGGCGCGGCATAAAGGAATGGAGCGCAGCCCCTTCGGACCGCGCCCCGCAGCTCTTTTTTCACACAAACGGATTGTAAAACCGGTTCCCGTCCCAGAAGGTCACGATCAGGCTCATGGCCAGCAGCGCCGCGCCCAGTCCCAGTGCGATCCAGTCACCCTTTCGGAAGGGCCGCTCGACGTACCAGGTGCGCTTCTTGTGCTTGCCGAAGCCGCGCAGCTCCATGGCGTTGGAGATCACATCCACCCTGGCCAGGCTGGACATGATCAGCGGCAGGAGGATGCTCACGCTGTTTTTGAGGCGCTTGACCAGCTTTTCCTTCTTGCCCAGCTCCACACCGCGGGCCTGCTGGGCCTGGCTGATGTTGTGATAGTCGCGCTGAATGTCCGGAATGTAGCGCAGCGCGATGCTCACCGCATAGCCGATGCGGTAGGGCACGCCGATTTTATTGAGGCTGGCGGCAAACTCGCTGGGGTTGGTGGCGGAGATAAAGAGAATCGCCACGGGCAGGGCCACGAAGTATTTCAGGGAGATATTGAGCATGTAGAACAGCTGCTCGCTGGTCACGTCGTAGCGGCCCGCAATGTGCAAAAGCACATGGCGCGTGCCATAGATCTTGGTGCCCTGATCGGGGTCGAAGAGGTAGATGAAAAAGTTGTTGAGCAGCAGAAACACCAGCATGAACACCAGCATGAAGCGCACCTCGCGGATGCGGATGCGGCTTAAGCGAAAGGCCGCGAAGCTGAACACCATCAGCACCAGCAGCACGCGCGTGTCATAGGTGACCATGCTGGCAAAGGTGAACAGCAGGAAAAACGCCAGCTTCGTCGCACCCGTGAGGGCGTGCACCGGGCTTTTGCGGGGCAGGTAATTAAGCACCGTCGTGGCGGCCATGGCTGCGCACCTCCCTGTCGTAAGCGATGAAGCGTTCCACAAAGGTTTCCGGCTGCGAGATACCCGCCCGGCCTGCCAACGTGAACAGGCTGGTTTCCTTGAGCGCCGCCCGCTCGACCAGCTCCGGATCGCACAGCACGGCGGCGGCCGATTTGTCGGCAATGAGCCGTCCCTCGCTGAATACCAGCGCGCGAGGCGTGTATTCCAGCATCAGGTGCATGTCGTGGGTGATCATCACAACGGTTACGCCCTGGGCGTTCAGCCCGCGCAGGAACTCCATGATCTCCGTATAGTGCCGGAAATCCTGCCCGGCGGTCGGCTCGTCCAGGATAATCAGCTCCGGTCCCATCGCCAGCACGCTGGCAATCGTGACGCGCTTTTTCTGCCCGAAGCTCAGCGCCGAAATGGGCCAGTTGCGGAACGGATACAGCCCGCACACGCGCAGGGTATCCTCCACGCGCGCGCGCGTTTCCTCCGCGCTTAGTCCAAGCGTCGCAAGCCCCAGCGCCACCTCGTCAAAGATCATGGTCTTGGAGATCATCTGGTTGGGGTTTTGCATCACATAGCCGATATGAGCCGCCCGCTCGCGGATGCTGTCTGCGGACATATCGCGCCCGTTGAAAAACAACGTGCCCTCGTTTGGCGCCTCAAACCCGCAGATCAGCTTGGACAGGGTGGACTTGCCCGCGCCGTTGCGACCCACGATGGCCAGCATTTCTCCCCGACGGATGGCAAAGCTCACGTCCGTGAGCACGCGCCGTTCTTTCATATACCCAAAGCCAAGGTTTCGCGCCTCCAACAGCACAGGCCGCTCCGGCGGCTCCGCTTCCGGGACGCGCGCCTGAAACCAGGCGCGCACGCGCGCCGCGTCCGCCGCATCCAGCCTCAGGCTGTCCACGTGCGCGGGCTTTTTTTCCGGCGTGATTTCCACGCCCGCGTAGCGAAGCGCCGTCAGATACAGCGGCTCCCGAATGCCGTTTTCGCTCAGCAGGCTGCCAGAGAGCAGCTCGTCCGGCCGCAGGTCGGCCAGGATCTCCCCCTCGTTCATCAACACGATGCGGTCCACGCTTCGCCACAGCACATCCTCCAGCCGGTGCTCGATGATCACCACCGTGGCGCCGGTCCTGTGCTGGATGTCGTCAATCAGCTCGATGGCCTGCTTGCCCGTGGCCGGGTCCAGGTTGGCCAGCGGCTCGTCAAAGAGCAGCACCTTCACCTCGTCCACCATCACGCCCGCGAGGCTCACGCGCTGCTTCTGTCCGCCGCTGAGTTCATGGGGGGCGTGGCCCAGATGGTTCTCCACGCCCACCAGCGCAGCCACGCGGTCCACCGCCTCGCGCATGGCGGCCTGCGGCGTGCAGTCGTTTTCCAGCGCAAAGGCGATATCCTCGCCCACAGTCAGGCCGATGAACTGCCCGTCCGGGTCCTGCAGCACCGTGCCCACATGGCGCGACAGCTCAAATACGCCCGCCTTGGGCGCATCCACGCCGTCCACGGTAAGGCTGCCCGTGACCGTGCCGGGATAGCTGGAGGGGATCAGCCCGTTCAGGCAGCTGCCCAGCGTGCTCTTGCCGCTGCCCGACGGCCCGGCGATGAGCACCCGCTCGCCCGGATAGATGTCCAGGTTGATGTGGCGCAGCGTAGGCTGCTTCTGCGCCCGGTATTGGAAGGAAAAGTCCTTGAAGGAGATGATGGGGGCCTGCAACGTCGTCACCTCGCATGCGCAAAATGGACCGCGCAGGGCGCGGCCCACAGCGTGTCGAAAAAGTCAGCCTGCGGCGGCCTTTTCCGCCAGATGCTTCAGAAATGTTTGCGCCCAGGGGCGCAAGCTCTCCGCCCGACAAAGCCGGGCGATACGAATGAAGCTCGGAGGGCCTTTGGGCCCGCCAAGCCGCCCAAAAGATTTTTGACAGTCTGAATGGACCGCGCAGAGCGCGGTCCATTCAGAATCGGGAATTACTCCTTGTCAAGCGAACCCTTCTTGGCGATGGTCTTGGCGTAGGCGGCGGCCAACAGCGCGCCCACGATCACCGCGGTGAGGGAGTTGACCACAGCCGCCATGGCGCCCTGGGCGAACACCTTGCTCGCGGGTTCGGCATAGATCAGGATGTCCAGTACAGGCGCGATGCCCAGCCAGGCCACCACGTTGGCCACCACGTTGGCGATGGCGAAGGTGATGACTTCCTTCTTGCCGAAGTTGCCTTCCTCAAGGGAGATCTTCTTGGCGAACAGGCCGACCACCACGCCCACGAAGGCGCTGGCAATGACCCAGCTCCACCAGGGGCTGCCGCCCCAGCTCAGGTCGATCAGCGTGTGGCCGATGAAGCCGATCAGGCCGCCAGCGACGGGGCCGTACATGGCGGCCAGCAGGCCCAGCACGGCGTACTGCAGGCTGATGTTGGTGTTGGGCACGCCGCTGGGGATGGCCACGAAGCGGCCCAGCACGAAGAACAGCGCGGCGCCGATGCCGATGGCGACCACGGTCTTGATGGAGGTGTTTTTCATGATGATTCCTCTCCTCTTCCTCTTTGGTTTATGGCAAGCGGGGACCCTCCCCGCGGGGGAAGCTCATTCATAGATGATGCGCGGGGCCTTGCGCAGCGAAATGCGCCAGGTGATGCCGGTACCGATGTTGTACGCCTTGGAAAAGCTGCCCTGGTTGATGGCCACGGCCACGCAGTCCAGGCTGTTGACGTAGAGAAGCGGCTCGCCCACGTTGACGTCGGCAAAGGAACGCGCATAGACCATGATATTTTTGTACAGCGTGCGCGTATCGTTGGAGATGGTCACCTCGACGCGGTTGCCGTGCTTCAGGCCCAGCCTGAGAAACAGCTCGCGCGGGATGTTGGTCCACAGCGATCCGAAGCGCACGTCCAGCACGTCGATGGTGCCGCTGACGCAGTCGCCCTCCATGGCGGCCTCCACCACGGGCAGCTCAATCACGCTGTCCGCCGGGACCTCAGGCCCCACCTGCTCAAAGGTGATGGCGCCGCTGGCCAGCCGCGCGCCGGTGTAGGCATAGATGTCGCGGCCGTGGAAGGTATAGCTTTCACCGGAATTGGGCAGACGGTTGACCGTTTCATCAATCACGCGGGCCTGTGCGATGCCGCAGATGCGCTTGACGTGCGTAAGGGTGCCGTTGTCGGGCGTGATCACGTACTGGCCCGTACAGGTGCGCACCGCGATGGAGCGTCTGGTGGAACCCACGCCGGGGTCTACCACGCTGACGAACACGCTGCCCTCCGGCCAGTAGCTCACCGTCTGAATCAGCCGGTAGCTGGCCTCCCAGATGTCATACTGCGGGATATCGTGCGTGAGGTCAAACACGCGCAGCTCCGGGCACACGTTCTCAGCCACACCGTACATGGCGCAGACCGCGCCGTCGGCATACCCGAAGTCGGACTGCAGGATCATCGGCTGCATAAAAAGCCCTCCCGTTCCAGATGGTGCTTGTGCAACACGGCAAGTATACCCGCGGCGCAAAGGCTTGTCAACTGCTATTTTTCCGCTACCTTTTGATGTCGTAGCTCATGTTCATCAGGTTGCGGATGCCGCAGGCATCGTCGGTGATGTTGGCGTCGCCGTGGATGGTGTGCTTGAGTACGCTGCTGGCCACCGCGAAGTTGAGCATGTCCATGGGATGGTCGCCGTGCAGCATGGCATAGATCAGCCCGCTGGCAAAGGCGTCGCCTCCGCCCACGCGGTCCAGAATCGTGAAGGTGAACGTCCGGCTTTCAAACGTATGTCCCTCATACCACATGTACGCCTTGAGGCTGTTTTCGCTGCCGCTGTGGGCATAGCGCACATGGCGCGCAATCACGCGCAGGTTGGGATAGCGCGCCACAAACGCCTGGAAGATCTCATCCTGCTGTTCATAGGTGGGCTGCAGGGATACGCCGTCCTTCACATCGCCCCGGCTGTGATCGTTTTCGTCCCGCCACAGATGGTAGGGCTCGATGCCCAGCAGCACATCGACATACGGCAGACACAGGGTGCAGAAATCCCGCGCCTGTTCCCATGTCCACAGGGCGCTGCGGAAGTTGCCGTCAAAGCTGATGGTCATGCCCCTGGCGCGGGCCGCTTTCAGACAGTCCAGCACCAGCTGGCGGCAGTTGGGCGCCAGCGCGGGCGTGATGCCGCTCAGATGCAGCCAGTCAAAGCCGTCCAGCAGCCTGTCCAGATCCAGGCCGGAAAAGTCGTATTCCGTGATGACGCTGTGTTTGCGGTCGTAAATGACCTTGCTGGCGCGGATGCCATAGCCCGTCTCGAGATAATAGGTGCCAAGGCGGTGCGTGGGCGTCTCCTCCGGCGTGGAGAGAATCATGGGCTCGCAGTGCACGTCATTGCTGCGCAGCCAGCGCACGGCGCTTTTCCCCAGGCTGTTGTCAGGCACTACGCTGAAAAACGTGCTGTCCACGCCCAGATTGGCCAGGGCCAGAGCGATGTTGGCCTCGCTCCCGCCATAGCTGGCCTCAAACATGGAGGCCATGCGGATTTTGTCATAGTTGGGCGGTGTCAGACGCAGCATGATTTCCCCAACGGTGATGAATTTCTTGCCGCCGGCGGGCAATGGGTTTTGATGCTCCATTGGGTTTGGCCTCCTTTGGTGCCGCTGTGCGCGACGCACGTGATGCCATGATTGTAGCCTGTTTTCTGCCATTTTACAACAGCATGTGCGCCGTTCTTCTCCCTCCGTCGGCATATTCTGTACGGCCGGATCGCTTTCTTTTTTTACTTCCCTGTGATATAATGAATCAAAGGCTGAAAAAACTGAACAGGAGGTCACCCGCTATGGCTGAAACCAAATCAACGACTACCCGGAACCAGAACCAAACGCCTCTCTACATCGTGTGCATTGCGCTGCTCGTGGCCGTTGTGCTGGCCATTGTGGGATTTGTGGGCAAGAACACCACCGCCGGGCAAAACGCCGAGCTCACCGCCCAGCTTGAGGAGCTCACCTCCCAGCTTGAGGAGATCACCGCTTCCGGGGCTGATTTGGAAGAGCAGCTCACCGCCATGACCGCCGCGCTCGACGCCAAGGACGAGGAAATCACCGAGCTCAACACCTTGCTGGAAAGCGCCGAAGCCGTCCGCGCGGACCTGGAAAACCAGCTGTCCGAATCCGTGACACTCGCCTCGAATACGCAGTCGCAGCTGACCGAGGAGCAGGACCGGGCCAACGCGCTGGACGCCTCGCTGACCAAGGTGGAGGAGGTCCTCACCGATACCCAGTCGCAGCTGACCGAGGAGCAGGACCGGGCCAACGCGCTGGATGCCTCGCTGACCAAGGTGGAGGAGGTCCTTGCCGATACCCAGGCGCAGCTCACCGCCGCCCAGTCCCAGGCCAGCGATCTGGCCGACCAGCTTGCCACCCTGCAGGAGCAATATGGCGCGCTGGAGGAGAGCAGCTCCGTGTTGACAGACAAAGTGGAGGGCCTCACCTCCGACAAGGCGAATCTGGAAAAGCAAGTGGAAGAATTGACCGCTTCCAAGACCGATCTTGAGGCAAAAGTGGAAGAATTGGGTGAAGCGTTGGAGGAGAGCGAGGCCCAGGTGCTGCAGCTCAACGAGCTGCTTCAGCCCACGCCCACGCCTACCGCTACGCCTACCGTTATGCCCAGAATCACGGTTGCTCCGGTCAGCCAGTAACTGCGGCTTCAAAAAAGGGAGGCGTCCCGTGCGGGGCGCCTCCCTTTTTTGGGGGTTACATCAGGTTTTCCACCAGCATGATCGGCCCGTCCTGATACACCAGGGGATATTCGCCCAGAATGTCCCACTCCATGCCGATTTGGTGGCAGATGAGGTAAGCGCTCTCCTGCTCCTCGCAAAAGGCCTCAATGCCGCCGTTAAGGCACACCAGGTCCCCCGCGAGCATGGCGGTCAGCTCGTCGTCCTGCACCCAGGAGCGGTAGTCCACCGCGTAGTAGTTATTCTCGGATTCATACTGCACATAGATGCGCGTGCCCGCGTCCATCTCACGGTCAAACATTTCCCACATCAGGCGCTGGTAACGGTCCTCGTTGCCGACGGTACTCACGCTTTGCCAGTTCCTCAGGCCCATGGGAACAATCAGCGCAACTGCCGCGGCCAGGCAGGCCAGGCGAGGCAGGGCTTTCCAGCCGGAGCGCAGCGCGCCGCGCGCCAGCTTGCCGCAGGCCATGCCAAATCCGACAGCCAGCGGCGGCAGGCACACATAGATATACCACAGCAGCTTGCTCACACACAGGCTGTAGAGTATCAGCGGCACGGCAAACCACAGCAGGATGCCCCATTGGTCGCGGGAGATGCGCAGGCGGCGTACTGCCTTCCAGCAGAGGGCGATCAGCACGACAGCCGCCGCCACGATAACGGTTCTGTCCGAAAGCAGGTAGGAGACATAAAATCCCGTTCCGCCCCAGTGCTCCTCATGGACGGACGTTGCGCGCTTGACCACATCAATGGTGAACATCTTTTCGAAAAACAGCATTCCGTCCCGCTGATAGCGCGCGATTGCCCAGGGCGCGATGGGAAGCAGTCCGAAGGAGAGGAGCCCCAGATAGTGCCGTGGCCTGAGCCTGCGGATCTCGCCTGTAATCAGCAGGTAGACCAGGCACGTGACCGGGATGAGAGCGGCATGCCAGCTCTTGCTCATGAACGCCAGGCCGAAGCACAGGGCGGTACCGTAGAGCAGCCGCGGCCGCCGGTGGCTTTCCAGCATGCAGATCATGGCCACCACGTAAAACAGCAGCATCTGCGCATCCGCATCGCCGAAGCGGGCGAAATGCGGACCATAGATGAATCCGCATCCCAGCAGCATCAGCTGCGTGCACAGGCTGGCGACCCGGCCGTAGCGCCGCCGGGTCCACAGGGCCAGCACGATCATGGTCAGCATCATGCTCAGCGCGCTGTAAAACCTGAGCCCCAGCGCGTTGTATCCGAAGATCCGGTACCCCAGCATGATGCAGTAATCCGTCAGCGGCGGCTTGAGGTTCCAGTAGTCCGGCTCGCCCCGGTAGGTGGTGACCACGTAATCGCCGCTCTGCATCATCTCATAGGCGTTGATGCCGTGGCGCGCCTCGTCGCAATCGCTGATGCCCGTCACGCCCAGATTGGTGAAGAGCAGAAAGCCTCCCGCCGTCAGCAATGCTGCCAGCGCTACCCAGTACAGCGCCTCCTGCCAAAGGTTTTTCTTTTGCACGCAGACCGCTCCTTTCCAAATCAGTTTTCCACCGACAGGCCCTTGAGAAACCTGATGTCCAGCTCGTCGTGCAGGGATGTGCCCGCAGGCAGACTGCACAGGGCGCGTCCCTCGCGCTCCACGTGCAACAGCACCGGCCAGGTATGCTCGCTGTCGGAGCACAGCGTCCGGTAGCTTCCTCTGGGCACATCCTGCTTGCCGTTGGGCGGCATGAACAGCTCCCAGCGTCCGCCACGGCGCGCAGCCACCGCCGCCTGGCGCAGGTAGGGCCGTCCCAGCAGCGCACGCGCGCGCGCCGCGTCGCCTTGCCTGAGCCAGCCGCGAATAGCCGTCGAACTGACCTCCTGCCCGTTCAGCGTGATTTTGGGCACCACCGCGGCCGCGAAGCCCAGCGCGCCGCCCAGCGCCGCCAGCAGCGCCGGCGTTCCCTCGCCCCTTCTGCCAAAGGTGTGGTTGTAGCCGCATACCACGTCCGTGGGATGGAACTGGCGCGTCAGATGACCCACATAGTCCTCCGGCGGCATGTCCATCACGGAGCGGTCAAAGGGCATGGCGTAAAGCACGTCCACGCCCAGATTCTCCATCAGACGGACCCGCTCGTCAAAGGTTGTCAGCATCGGCGGGCACCTGTCCGGCGCAATCAGCCGCAGGGGATGGTCCATAAAGGTGCACGCCACCAGCGGCACACCTGCCCGGTCAGCCAGCGCATGTCCTTTTTTAAGCAATACCTGGTGACCGATATGTACGCCGTCAAACATGCCCAGCGCCACCACGCTGCGGTCGGCTGCATACCGGCCGTCCAGAACGATCTGCATCTGTCGTCCTCCTCACCGGCTCATTCCGCGAGCCAGGTTCTCACTTTGACCTCGTCGCCCCGCCGCTGCGCCACGGCCAGCAGCGTGTCCCCCAGCCGCAGGCCAAAGGGCTTGTCCGCGTCCATGCCCTGCGCGGCAAAGCGATTCCACGGTATATGGCCGCCATTTCTCACGGCCTTGACCAGATCGGGCGGGACCTGCGCCATCGGCATATGCCCAAGGCCCGCTTCAGGCGGAAGCAGGCATTCGGCCAGCGTGCCCCGCGCGGCCTTTTCCGCAAGCGCCTCCAGTGTGACCGCCGTATCCAGCCCGAAGGGGCCGCTGCGCGTGCGCAGCAGAAAGCGCATATGCGCCGGACAGCCCAGGGCCTCGCCCAAATCGTGGCACAGCGTGCGCACATAAAAGCCTCTGGAGCAGCAGACGCGCAAAAGCGCCCCGTGATTGGGCGAAAGGCCCGTCAGGCGCAGGGAATGGACCGTCACCTCCCTGGCGGGCACGACCGCCTCGCGGCCTCTGCGCGCCAGGTCATACAGCCGCTGTCCGTCCTGCTTGAGCGCGCTGTACATGGGCGGCGTCTGCAGAATCGTCCCCAAGAAGCGCGGAAGGGCGGCCCTGATGGCGGACTCATCCGGCCAACGGTCCCCGCGGGCCACGGGCACGCCCTGCGCATCCTGCGTATCGGTGGCTACGCCGAAGGCGACCTCGGCCACATATTCCTTCTCCTTGTCCTGCAAATCGTCAAACAGGCGGGCGGCCTTGCCCACCATGACCGGCAGGATGCCCGCCGCCTCAGGGTCCAGCGTACCCGCATGCCCTGCCTTTGCGCCATTCAGCAGGCGGCGCACATAACCCACCACCTGCGCAGAGGACATTCCCGGCGGCTTGAGCACGTTGAGAAAGCCGCACAGCGGCTTTGGCTGCGTCATGCGTTCACGCTCCCAAACGCCTCGATCAGCGCGGCTTCCACAGCCTGCGCCGCTTCCGCAAGGGGCAGATCCACGGTCAGGCCGCTGGCCAGCCGGTGTCCGCCGCCCCCAAACCGGGCCGCCACCTGATCCACGCGGCAGGGTTCCAGCGCACGCAGGCTCACCTTGACGCGGCCGTCCTCGGTCTCGCGCGCAAAGTAGGCCATCGTCACGCCCTCCAGATCGATGGCATAGTCCACCAGCCCGTCGGTATGCCCCGCCTTCGCTCCCGCCTCGCGCATCTGCGCGGCGGTCAGCGTAAGGCCCGCCACCTTTCCCCCGCAGGTCAGCCGCAGGGAAGGCAGAGCCTGACCCAGCAGCCGCACGAACGGCAGTTCCTTGACCCGGAACAGCCGTCTGGCATATTCCGCCAGGGGCAGGCCCGCGTCCATGAGCGCAGCCATCATGCGGAAGCTCTCGGCGCTGGTGCTCTCATAGATGAAATTGCCCGTGTCGGTGGACAGGCCCGTATAGAGGCAGATGGCCTCGTCGCAGGTGATGGGGCCTTTCATCGCCTCCAGCAACCGGTACACCAGCACGGCGGTTGCCGGCGCGTCGCCGTCAATCCAGTTGATCTGGCCAAAGCCGGGGTTTGAGCCATGGTGATCCACCACGGCGGTGCACGCGGCGGCAAAAAACGCCGGAGCGCAGGCCCCCAGCCGCTCCTCGCAGCTCACATCCACCGCAAGGGCCAGATCGGCCCCTCCCGTCATGACATCCGGTCCCTCCACGGCGTCCATGCCTGGCAAGAAAGCGAGGTTGGAGGGTACCTCGCCATCCAGGAGCAGGCGCACGGACTTGCCCAGCGCCATGAGGCGCAGCCGGAGCGCCAGGGCGCTGCCCAGCGTATCGCCATCGGGCGAGACATGACAAAACAGCAAGACGCTGCCCGCCGCTTGAACGGCGGACAGCACCTGCTGCCGCAGATCGGGGTTATTCCTGACCGTCGCTTGATTCATCGTTCGTTTCTTCCTCCGGGCTCACCTGTCTGAGCACAGATGCGATATGGATGCCGTACTCGATGTTGTGATCCTCCTCAAAGAGGATTTCGGGCGCATAGCGGATAATCATGCTCTGGCCCAGCTCATGACGCACAAAGCCCGCCGCCTTTTTGAGCGCGGCCATCATGGGTGCGCGGTCGGCCTCCTCCAGAATGCTGACATAGATCTTGGCATAGCGCAGATCGCGCGTTACTTCGGCCCGTGTCACGCTGAAAGTGCCGCGGATACGGGGGTCGGACAGGCGCTCACGGATAATGCGGTCCACCTCGCGGCGGACCTGCTCCGAAATGCGGTCAATGCGTTGATAGCTCAATGGATCGCTTCCTTCAAAAACGTATGGTCATGCGGCGGGGAGGGAGCGCGCTCAGCGCTCGACCTCCTCCATGACGTAGCATTCGATTACGTCGCCTTCCTTGATGTCGTTGAAGCTGTCGAAGCTCACGCCGCACTCGTAGCCCTCGGCGACCTCCTTGGCGTCATCCTTGAAGCGCTTGAGGCTGGAGAGCTTGCCCTCGAACACCACCACGTTGTCACGGATAAGGCGGGCTTCAGCGTTGCGCTGGAGCTTGCCGTCCTTGACGTAGCAGCCGGCCACGGTGCCCGCGCCGGTGATGCGGAAGGTGCTGCGCACCTCGGCATGGCCGAGCATGACTTCCTTGTACTCCGGCTCCAGCAGGCCCTTCATGGCCTTCTGCACGTCCTCGATGGCCTGATAGATCACGCGGTAGAGGCGCACATCCACGCCCTCGCGGTCGGCGGCCTCGCGCGCGGAGGCGTCGGGGCGGATGTTGAAGCCGATGATGATGGCGTCGAACGCGGAGGCGAGGTTGACGTCGTCCTTGGTGATGGCGCCCACGGCGCTGTGCAGCACACGCACCTTGACCTCGTCGTTGGACAGCTTTTCAAGCGCCTGCTTGACGGCTTCCACGCTGCCCTGCACGTCGGCCTTGATGATGATGTTGAGGTTGGTCAGCTTGCTCTGGTCGATGCGGCTGAACAGGTTATCCAGCGATACCTTGCTGGAAGCAGCCACACGCGCGGCCTTGAGCTTGTCGCGGCGCTCCTGCACCACCTGGCGGCCCAGATGATCGTCCGCCACGGCCATCATATCGTCGCCCGCGCTGGGCACGTCGGTGAAGCCGGAAATCTCCACGGGCATGGAGGGACCCGCCTCGGTCACGCGCTCGCCGCGGTCGTTGACCATGGCGCGCACACGGCCGCTGGCCATGCCGGCCACGATGTTGTCGCCCACGTGCAAAGTGCCGTTTTGCAGAAGCACGGTGGCCACGGGGCCGCGCGACTTGTCCAGCTTGGCCTCGATGATCACGCCCTTGGCCATGCGGTTGGGGTTGGCGCGGAGCTGCTGCATGTCCGCCTCCAGCAGGATCATCTCCAGCAGCGATTCGACGCCCTCGCCGGTATGCGCGCTGACGGGCACCATGATGGTGTCGCCGCCCCATTCCTCGGGCACCAGCTCATAGGCGGTCAGGTCCTGCTTGACGCGTTCGGGATTGGCGGCGGGCTTATCCATCTTGTTGATGGCCACGATAATGGGCACTTCGGCGGCCTTGGCATGGTTGATGGCCTCCACGGTCTGGGGCATTACGCCGTCATCGGCCGCAACCACGAGGATCGCGATATCCGTGGCCTGTGCGCCGCGGGCACGCATGGCGGTGAACGCCTCGTGACCCGGCGTATCCAGGAAGGTAATCACGCGGCCGTCCACCGTGACGGTGTAGGCGCCGATGTGCTGGGTGATGCCGCCCGCCTCGCCAGAGGTGACGTGCGAATGGCGGATGTAGTCCAGGAGCGAGGTCTTGCCGTGATCGACGTGGCCCATGATGGTGACCACCGGCGGACGGGGCTGGAGGTCCTCCTCCGCGTCCTCGAAGTCGGTCTCGGCCAGGTCGTCCTCGGCGGTCTTGGCCAGGTTCATCTCCAGCGTGACGCCGAAGTCGCTGCACACCAGGCTTGCCGTGTCGAAGTCCAGCTCGCTGTTGATGTTGGCCATCACGCCCAGCAGCAGGAGCTTCTTGAGAATCTCGCCCGCGGGCTTGCCGATGCGCTCGGTCAGGTCCTTGACGGTGATGGTTTCAGCGGTCATATAGGCCTTTTCGATCTTGATGGGAGCCATAAGCTGCTGCGCGCTGGGCTTCTTGACGCGCGCGCGGCGGCCGCCGCGCACCACATCGTCGTCAAAGCCGTTAAAATTCTCGCGCGCGAGCTGCTTGCGGTTGCGGGCCACGCGCTCGGGATCGTGCTGACGCACGTAGTTTTTCTTGTTGGGATCGTAGTTGCTGACGCGCTCCTTCTCAACGGAAGGCGTCATTTCCACCGTGGGCTTGCGGCCGCCCATCGGGGGGCGCGGGCCGGCGGGACGGTTGCCGAAACCGCCGCCCATGGGGCGCGGACCGCCCTGTCCGCCCTGACCGGCGGGACGGCCATAGGGGCCCTGCGGGTTCGCGGGACGGCCATACGGGCCCTGCGGATTTGCGGGACGGCCATAGGGACCCTGCGGGTTCGCCGGACGGCCATACGGGCCCTGCGGGTTCGCCGGGCGGCCATAGGGGCCCTGCGGATTCGCGGGACGCCCATACGGACCCTGCGGGTTCGCCGCGGGACGCGGGCCGGGCTGACCGCCCTGTACGGGACGGACGGGCTGCGCCGGACGGACGGGCTGACCACCCTGCACGGGACGTGCAGGCTGGACCGGCCGCGCGGGCTGGACGCCCTGCACGGGACGCGCGGGCTGCGCGACGGGCCGGGCAGCAGCGGCAGGCGCCGGCTGCGGCGCCGGACGGGCTGCGGCAGGTGCGGGAGCCGCCTGCGGTGCGGGCTGCGGGGCCGGACGGGCGGCAACGGGCGCCGGAGCCGGCTTGGGCGCGGGCTGCGGCGCCCGTTGCGCGGCAGGCTGGGCAGGGGCGGCAGGCTGTACCGCCGCCGGCGCCGGGGCAGGCTTGACGGGTTCCGGCTTTTTCTCCTCCACCGGCGCGGGTTTGGCTTCCTCCTTGGGTGCGACGGGCTTGACTTCCGCTTTTGTTTCCACCTTGGGCGCCTCCTCGGCCTCATCCATATCGGGCATGGTATATGCCTTGGCGTGCTGGCTCAACAGGCGCTGCTGCTCGGCCTGCTTCTCCTCCGCACGGCGCTGCTCCTCCTCACGGAGAAACTGGTTTTCCAGCTTCCGGGCGGCCTGAGCCAGCTCATCCGCGCTTTTGCGCATGGTGGACACGCTGCCCAGCATATCCTCTGCGCCCTTGAGCAGCTCCTTGGTGGCATCCTTGAGTTTCACTTTGGTCATTGTACCGCTTGCACCCCCGCATAATCTTGCAATGTATTGGACCGGCGGCCAAAGGCATTGCCGCGCGATCGTTTCCGCCTCACAGGCGGGGTTGGTCCCTGAGCATTTCCAGCAGCCTGTCCGCCATGCCGTCCGGGGCAACTGCCACCGTCATGCGGGAAGGCTTTCCGATGCTGTGCCCCAGCGCGCCGGGCGACAGCGCATAGAGCGGCGTATCGTGGCTGCGGCATGCGTCCGACAGGCGCTTGAGCGTGTTGGCGGACGCGCCCGCATCCACCAGGGCCAGCGCAGCGCCGCCGCTGCGGATCAGCTCCACGCAGGCCTCCTGCCCGGTGGTGAGCCGTCCGGCACGCAGGCACAGGCCCAGAAAGGAAGTTACCCGGCTTTCCGCCTCATGGTTCATGGCTGCGCCTCCCGGCTTGCCAGCAGCTCAAGCATGGTTTGGGTCAACTGTGCGTTGACCTCCTCGCCCAGCCTGACCTCCAGCTGGCGGTCCAGCTGACCCTGCTTGAGGGCGCGGCGCAGGCATTCCGCGTTATAGCAACAATATGCGCCCCGGCCGGGTTTCTTGCCCGTCGGGTCCAGGCTGACCAGCCCTTCGGGCGATCGCACCACGCGCAGAAGCTCCTTTTTGGGCTTCATTTCGCGGCAGCCTACGCACATGCGCATGGGAATCTTACGCGGCTTTGGCGGCACGGTTCACAACTCCTTCTGTATGGGACGCGCCGGGCATCAGAGGGTGTCGTCCTCGTCGGGGTCCGTTTCGAGGGGAATGTCGCGCAGCTCCGGCAGACCGGACTGGCGCACCTCCTCCAGCGGCGCGGGCTCGTCGTAGTAGGCCTGGAAGCCCATGGGCTCCTCGGGCACGGGTTCGTCCATGGCCATGTCGAACATCTGCGCGGCCTGGCTCTGGCTCTTGATGTCGATGCGCCAGCCGGTGAGTTTGGCAGCCAGGCGGGCGTTCTGGCCCTCCTTGCCGATGGCCAGGCTAAGCTGGTTATCGGGCACGACCACGCGGCAGGCCTTTTCATTCTCCGCCACAAAGACGCTGAGCACATGCGCGGGATTGAGCGCGTTGGCGATGAACTCCGCCGGGTCGGGCGACCACTTGATGATATCGATCTTCTCGTTTTTCAGCTCGGCAACCACCTTTTCCACGCGGTTGCCGCGCGGGCCCACGCACGCGCCCACGGGATCGATGGTGACCTCGGTGGAGTGCACGGCCATCTTGGTGCGGCTGCCCGCCTCGCGGGCGATGGACTTGACCTGCACCACGCCCGCGGCGATCTCGGGCACCTCCATCTCAAAGAGGCGCTTCACCAGGCCGGGATGGATGCGGCTGACGCGCACCTGCGGGCCGCGCAGCATTTCACGCCCGGTGCGGTTGACCTCCAGCACATAAACCTTGATATGGTCGTCGATGTGGTATTCCTCGCCGGGCATCCACTCGCTGTCGGGCAAAATGCCTTCGGTGCGGCCCAGCTCCACATAGACGCCCTTGGGCTCCACGCGCTGGACGATGGCGGTGAGGATCTCGTTTTCCTTTTCGGAATACTCATCATAGATCTTGCCCTGTTCCGCCTCGCGGATGCGCTGCATGATGACCTGCTTGGCCGTCTGGGCCGCAGTGCGCAAAAATCCGGAGGGGGTCACGTCGATTTCGGCGATGTCGCCCATGCGATAGTCGGAGCGGATCTTGAGCGCGTCCTCCAGGGAGATCTGATTGGCCGAATCCTCCACCTCGTCGGTGATGGTTTTACGGGCAAACACCTGGGCCACGCCGGTGGTGCGGTCCAGGGTGACGCTCAGGTTGGTGGGCGCGTTTTCGTCACGGGAGACATTTTTCTTATAAGCCGCCTTGAGGGCTTCCTCAATGGCGTTATAGAGCATCTCCTCGCTGATATCCTTTTCGCTGGCCAATGCCTTGACTGCCGCGATAATTTCCGCCTGACCGCCGCTTTGCTGGTTCTTTTTGGTCGATCTCATGGTTTCCCCTGCTTTCTCTATTCTTCGTCATCCAAGGCGTCACATTCGACGTCGGCAAAGTCGTCCTCATCCAGCTCGATCACGGGCTTGACCACCGCCACCTCCCGCCGCTGAAACACCAGCGGCTGCTCCATCGCGTCGGTGATGGTCACGGTGGCATCATCCATAGCGGTCAGCAGGCCGCGAAACGCCTTCGCGCCGTTGCGGGCGGCAAAGAGCCTTACCTCTACCAGCGCCCCCTTGTTTTTCTCAAAATCGCGCCGGGTCTTCACGGGGCGATCCGCGCCGGGGCTGGATACCTCCATGATATCATAATCCACATCCTCCAGCATGGGCTGGAGGCGCTTGTGATACCGTTCGCAGTCGTCCAGCGACAGGCCGCCTTCCTTATCCACGTATACGCACAGGCACTTGCCGCGGCTTTCCTTCTGCAGCGTAACCTCCACCAGCTCCAGGCCCATTTCCCGGGCCACAGCCTCCGCGAGGCGCTCCACCTCAGCCACGGCAGAACGGCCCGCGCCGTGCGCGCCCTTGCTCTTTGCCATACCTTCCTACCCCATCCGTTTTCTGATCAGAATACCCATTGCAAAAAAGCAATCAAAAAGAGCGGTATGCTATCGCCCATGCCCTTTCCCCATGCCGCTTTGCCAACCGCAAAGCACGGCCCGAAGGAGTACGCCCTCCGGCGCCGCCGCGCCCCTTACGGGCGCGCCGCATGAAAAGAAAAGGAAAGCGATACCCACTCTTTACGAAAAACCCTTCTTTCTTCTGGGTCGAAACGTTGCCAGAAACAGCCTGCAACAACAGGCAATAAGCAGTATACCACAACGTTTTTGGAAATACAAGCATTTTGCCGGATGTCGTGAAAAACTTGTGTGTACGTCGCGGTTTGACGCACTTGCGCTTTACAGCCGGGCAGCGCTGTGCTACACTTCTCGCAGCGCCCCTGCGCAAAAGGAGGATGGCGGATGACTCGATGCAACCTGTGTCCCCGGCGGTGCAATGCTGTGCGCACACCCGAGCGCGGCGAGGGCTATTGCCGCATGGGCACGCTGCCGGTAGTGGCCCGCGCGGCGGCGCATCTGTGGGAGGAGCCCTGCATCAGTGGCACGCGTGGCAGCGGCACGGTGTTTTTCAGCGGCTGCGCGCTGGGCTGCGTGTTTTGCCAGAACGAATCCATCAGCCACCACAGCCTGGGGCGGGCCATGAATGCCCGGGAGCTGAGCGAACTGTTCGCGCGGGTGGAGGATTTGGGGGTACATAACCTCAATCTGGTCACGCCGTCGCATTTTGCCCCGGCCATCTTCGAGGCGCTTCACCTGCGCAGGCCATCCATCCCCGTGGTGTGGAACAGCAGCGGCTATGAAACGGTGGAGCTGGTCGAGGCTGCGGCCGAAGTGGTGGATGTGTTTCTGCCGGATCTCAAGTATTACAGTGCGGTAACCGCGCGGCAGCTGGCCGGCGCGCCGGACTATTTTCCCGTGGCGCTGGCGGCCATCCGCGCCATGTGCCAAGCCAAGGGTGCGCCCGTGTATGACGCGGACGGTCTGATGCGCAGCGGAACGCTGGTGCGTCATCTGATTCTGCCGCTGCGCACCTCCGAAAGCATGCGCATTCTGGAGGCCATTGCAAACGAGCTGCCCGCCGGCACCCCCGTCAGCCTGATGCGGCAGTACACGCCCATGAACGGCACAGCTTTGCCCGGCCTGGACCGGCGGCTGACGGCCAGGGAATACGCGCGCGTGTGCGATTTCATGCTGGCGCTGGGGCTGGAGGGATATCTGCAAAGCCGGGAATCCGCCGACAGCGCGTTTACGCCCGCCTTTATGGACGCGGAAAGCACGCGCCTGTTTCCTTGCGAACAGTCAAATGCGGAAAATTGAAATTTTTCGCATTTTGGGGGTTGACATTCTCCTTTGATGGAGTATAATAATCTTCGCTGGTTGTGATAACGCTTCACGAAAGCGCCCCGGCTGGCGGATATGCACCATTAGCTCAGTTGGTAGAGCACCTGACTCTTAATCAGGGTGTCCAGGGTTCGAGCCCCTGATGGTGTACCACAGAAACCCGCAATCCATAAGGGATTGCGGGTTTTCATCATAAATTTATTTCCGATATATTCCGATTTTTTACGATATAAAGTAGTCAAAACGGTAGTCACATGATAACGCCCGCCGTTACCCCTTATACATCGCCAGCAGCTGCCGCACATGCGCCGCGCCGGCCTTCGTCGATGCAGCTGTCGCAGACGGAGGCCGGCGCGGCGTTTCGCCTATAAATGGAGAGGTGGAAATTACATCGCGGCGGCGGGTTTCGCCAGCAGCTTGCGGATTCCCTGTATCACAACGACGACGCCCAGGGCCAGAATCAGCACTGCAAACAGCAGCTGGATGCCGGCTCCCCACGCGGTCAGCACGCTGGCGCCGTTCACCGTGACCGTCATCCCCGCGATCCACTGGTAGCTCCCTCCCACGATGCCGCTGCCCAGATTCCAGATGGTCAGGGCCAGGGCGGAGAAGGTCACCGCGATCATCGTAAACATGGGAATCCAGAGCATGAAACTTTTGCGCTTGGTGTGCTTGAGGAATACCGCGCAGGCCAGGAAGGCCAGGGCGGAGAGCAGCTGGTTGGAGGCGCCGAACAGCGGCCAGATGGAATCGTATCCCACCTGCGTGAGGAAGAAGGCCAGCACCAGCGTGAGGATGGTGGCAAAATACTTGTTCGTCAGCACCCGGCGCACAAGGCTCATCTCCTCGGGCCTGACGGACTCATCCTGGAACAGCTCCTGGAAGGAAAGCCGCCCCACGCGGGCCACCGAATCCAGGGAGGTGAGGGCGAAGGCGGACACCGCCAGGTTGATGAGGGTATACACCACGTCCTGAGGCAGGTTCATGACCGCCAGGAAATTTGAGACCCCGCCGGCGAAGATCTGGGAGGGGGTGGTGTAGCCCAGCGCGGCGGTCTCCGCCGAAGAGGAGAAGGAGGCCACGGCGATCAGGGCGATCACCGCCAGCATGGACTCCATCAGCATGGCGCCGAAGGAGACGGGGAGCATGCTTTTCTCATTTTTGATCTGCTTGGAGGCAGTGCCGGAGGACACCAGCGAGTGGAAGCCGGACACGGCGCCGCAGGCGATGGTGACGAAGAGGAAGGGGAAGAGCGTCTGGCCGTTGACGGTGAAGCCGGAGAACGCGGGAAGGTTCACCTCCGGCCGCGCGGCGAACACGCCGATCACGGCCGCCACGATCATGGCGATCAGCAGGTAGCTGTTAAGGTAGTCGCGGGGCTGGAGCAGGGCCCAGATAGGCGCCACCGACGCGATGAGCACGTAGACAAAGACCAGAAGATGCCAGTTGTTCAGGCTGATATACAGGGGCAGGCGCAGCCCCAGGATGACGGCCGCCACCAGCATGACGATGGCAACGGCGGTGTTGCCCCATTTATGGAGCTTCCCATACCGCAGCAGAAAGCCCAGCGCCACGGCCTCCACGATGAAGATCATGGATGTGGTGGCCACCGAACCGTTGGCCCGAATGGGCGTGATGACCCCGTCGGAGCCCGCCTGAAAGCCATTGAAGGTGCCGGCCACGATATCCACAAAGGCGGCTACCACCAGAATGGAAAAGAGCCAGCAGAACAGAAGGAAGAGCTTTTTGCCCGTTTTGCCGATGTAGGACTCGATGATGTAGCCGATGGTGCGCCCCTTGTTTTTGACCGAAGCGTACATGGCCGCAAAGTCCTGCACGGCGCCGAAGAACACGCCGCCCAGCAGAATCCACAGCAGCACCGGAATCCAGCCGAATACCGACGCCTGAATGGGGCCGTTGATGGCGGCCGCCCCGGCGATGGAGGCAAACTGATGGCCGAAGACCACATTGGTATCGGCAGGCACATAGTCCACGCCGTCTTCCAGCTCATAGGCGGGGGTTTTGGCCTTGGGGTCAATCCCCCAGGTTCTGGCCAGATAGCGGCCGTAGATGAGATAGGCCGCCAGCAGTACCACAATGGCAATGATCATGATGAATAAACCGTTCATTTGGAAAGAACCTCCTTGCGGTGAAGGCCCGCAGGCTGTCACCATCGCTTTTCCAAGGTTAGCACATTCAGGCCGTCGGCGTAGTAATAGGACAGTCCGTCCGTCAGCTTTCGGACGATATAGATGCCCATGCCCCCGGCTTCCCGCTCCTCCGGAGGAAGCGTGACATCCGGGTCCGGCTTTTGCGTGGGGTCATAGGGCCGGCCGTTGTCGGAGAAGCGCAGCCGGGCATATCCCTCTCCCGCCTCGCACCCCAGGGTGACCGCCGTGGCCCCGCTGTAAAAGACGATGTTGGAAAAAATCTCGTCCGTCACAACCTTCATCTGCTCCACCACCCGCCTGGGGGCGTTGTGCTCTGCGAGAATGTTCTCAAAGAAGGCCGTGGCCTGCTCCAGCTGGGCCAGATCGGGCCGCAGCCCCATTTTGCGCATGCGCGTCTCGCCCAGGTTTTTGAACTCCAGCGCCAGCATGGTGATGTCGTCAAACTGCGGGTTGTCGCCCACAAAGCCGTCAATGTCCGCCCGCAGCCCCCGGATGAGCTCCTGGCAGCCTGCCTCCTTCTGCCGGTTCAGCGCGGCAAGCATCCGGTCGGTACCGTAGAGCCGGTTCTGGCTGTCCGTAGCTTCGGGAACGCCGTCGGTGTAGACGAAAAGGGTATCTCCTCCGCAGAGGGTCAGCTCGTACTCCCGGTAACGGGCATGCTCCATGCCCGCCAGCACAAAGCCGTGCTTGTCGCGGAAAAGCTCGAATTCTCCGCCCGCGCGGCGGATGGCCGGAAACTCGTGGCCGGCGTTGGCGCATACCAGCTTTCCGGTGGAAATCTCCAGAATTCCCAGCCACACGGTAACGAACATTTCGGCATCGTTGTTTTCGCACAGCTGGTCGTTGACCTTCTCCAGCACGGCCCTGGGGGAAGCGCCAGTCTGGGCGGCGTTTTTCAGCAGGGTCTTGGCAATGACCATGAACATGGCCGCCGGAACCCCTTTGCCCGACACATCGGCCATCACCAGGGCCAGGTGGTCGTCGTCCACCAGGAAAAAGTCATAAAAATCGCCGCCGACCTCCTTGGCCGGGTCCATGGAGGCAAAGATGCTGAACTCCTCGCGCTGCGGAAAGGGCGGGAAGATGCAGGGCAGCATGGAAGCCTGGATGTTTCGGGCCACGTCCAGCTCGGCGCCGATGCGCTCCCGCTCCGCCGTGACCTGGGTCAGGTTGGCGATATAGGTGTTGATCTCCTGCTCCATCTGCCGGATCGAGCAGGACAGGTTTTCAATCTCGTCCCCCGTCCGTATCTCCAGCAGGGAGATGGCGGAGCTGCTCTGATTGCGCTCCTTGTCGGAAACGAAGGAGCCGGTGGCCTTCGCCAGCTGGTTGATGGGGCGCACCACCGCCCGGCCGAACCCGTAGGCCAGCGTCACAATCAGCACCAGCGTCACCGCGGCCAGCACAGCCGCCAGCCGCAGCAGAAAGGCCTGACGGTCGGCCATCACCTGGTTCATGGAAAAGTCCACAAACGCGTTGGCCACCACCGTTCCGTCCGGGGCGGTAATGGCCGCGGCCGCGGAGGACAGCCAGCCGAATTCCTCGTAATTGGTGATGTAGGGCGGGAAGTCGTACACGCCCTGCTCCATCAGCACCAGATTTTCCGGCTCGATATCCCCGCAGGTGCCCGGCAGGCAGGCGTCTTGCGTGGAATCCGCATCCACGATGTAAATGCCCTGACCGGTCTGCTCATCCATGTAGGCCACATACAGCCAGAGTACGCCGTTGTCCTCCTTGAGGGCGTTCAGGGTGGCGAAGGTTTTCCGGTAGGCGTCGCTTTGGAGGATTTCGTCGTAGGCGGCATAGTAGGCGTCCCAGTCCGCCTCATCAAAGGCTTCAAAGTCCGGGGGCGTGTTCTCGTCCGGGCAGAAGCCGCGGTAAATCTCCAGCGTGCGGTCCTTCAGTTCCGCCACCGCCTGGACATCCACCATGGAGGCCGCGGACCTGGCGGTGTTCATGGTCAGCCGCTCATAGTGCTCCTCCATGGAGCGGGCGTACATGTTATAGCTCACAAGCGCGGTGGCCCCGGCCACAATCAGGGCCATCAGCAGCACGGCCACCATCACTTTTTTGCGCAGAGAAAGCCTCATAACCCCACCTCAAATACTGACTACCAAAGTGTTGAATCCCTGATACTGACGGTAAAAAAAGCTCTTGGCCTGCTTTTTCACCATCAGCATGCCGATGGCGTCCATGTCAAACGCCTCCGGGTCCGCCACCTTCCCCGTCGCCAGCGAGAAGGGGTCAAAGCCGGCGGCATTGTCCCGCACATGCAGCTGAAATCCGCCGTCCTCGCACGCGATAAGCGTCAGCTGGATATATCCGTCCGGCTGAGAGGCAAAGGCCTTGGAGATGATCACCACGCCGATTTCCTCCACCGTCAGCTCCACCAGATAGCGCTGCCGGGGCGTGGCCCCCCACATTTCGCAGAAAGCCTCCACATCCTGGGAAAGGCTTCCCAGCTCCCCGGTGCTGCTGCGGATCTGGCGGCGGAAAACGCGCTGGGGAGAAAAGGGTTCTCCCTTGTCCGGGCGAAGGCGGCGCCAGAGCGCAAAGACGCCCAGCGACAGCACCTCCGTGATGGGAAAGGTCCACCACAGGCCCTGCGGCCAGCTCAGGGCCAGCAACAGCGTAACCGGCAGGATCACCGCGCATCCGCGCAGCGTTGCCAGAACGAAGGCGTCCTTCTCGCGCTCCACCGACTGGTAATACGCCTCCAGCAAAGTACCGACCCCGGCAAAGACGCTGGAGAGGCAGTAGAGCCGCAGCGCCAGCGCCCCCATGGACAGCACCTCCGTCCCCGAAAGGCCGAAGGCGGAGCACACCCACCGGGGAAACAGGCTCACCAGGGCGGCGGCCAGCACTCCCAGCCCCAGGCCCCAGCTCACGGCCAGGCGCAGAGAGCGGCCTGCCGCCTCCCGGTTTCTCTCCCCATGGAAGGTGCCGGCCAGGGGCTGAAGCGCCTTGGCCGCGGCGTCATACAGATAGAGGATGAGGTAGGAGGCGTTTTGTACCATGTCAAAGACGGCCACGCCGGTCTGCCCGAAGCAGCTGAGCAGCGTGCGGGTGGCGATGAGCAGAAAGATCAGCTGATAGATGTACTGCACCGAGGAGGAAAGCCCGGTGCGCAGGCAGGCGAGGGCTTCGCCCCAGCCGGAGCGAACCCGCTTTATGTACAGGGAGCCTTTTCTGCCCAGCAATCCGGGCAGATAGGCCGCCGTCGCCGTGGCCGAGCCCGCGATCGTGGCCATCGCAGCGCCCGCGGTGCCCAGGTTCAGCAGCAGCACCAGCACCAGATTCAGCCCGATATCCACCAGCGTGCCCGCCAGAAAGCCCGCGCTGGCCCGCTTCTGCTGCCCGTCAGCCCGCAGGTAATAATTGAGGATATAGTTGAGGAAAAAAACCGGGGCGCCCAGAGCGATCAGGCGCGCATAGGTTTCGGTCTGCCGGTACAGCGCCTCGTCGGCCACCCCCGCGCCCAGCAGGCTCAGGGCCGCGTGAGGAAACAGGTTGACCGCCAGCGCAAGCAGGCAGCTCACAACCAGCGCCAGCCTGAGCACCCGCACGAAGCTGTCCACCGCCTCCTCGCGCTTTCCCGCGCCCAGCAGCTGGGCATAGTGGACGCTGCCGCCGATGCCAAGGCCGTGCATAAAGAGGTTGATGACCATGAAGAGGGGCAGCGTCATGCCAATGGCGGCCAAGCCGGTTTCTCCCATTCGCCAGCCCACCACCAGCGCATCCGCCATATCGGAAAAGGCCAGCCCCACGGAGGCCCACAGGGACGGCCAGAACAGGCGATGAAACATTTTTCCGGTGAAAACATCCTGCTTCACAGCCGCTGCGCCTCCCAGATTTGATGCCTGCCGTCAGGCAGGAAGTGTTCCTTCATATCCCGCAGACCGGGCAGGCCCAGGTCCTCCTCCAGATTCATCCACCGGTATTGTTCCGGCAGGGAGAGCATCAGCTCCCGCAGGACATAGTAGGTCAGGCCCTGCACGTCCGCCGCGCACTTGCCCACCGCCGCGTCAAAGGTGTCCGCCGCCAGGGGAAAGCCCAGCATAAAGCCGGCCGGCTGCCCCGCCAGATAGACGATGACGCCGTGCATCCCCAGCGCGCTCTGCATCTCCAGGGCCCGCAGCGCCACCTCCCGGTCGTCCCCGTCCCAGGCGGAACGGCCGGAGACCCAGGCATCCAGAATGTGCCGGGCGTCGGCGGCATTGCTCTGGTCAAGGATCTGCGTGCGGGGGGCGAGGTCCCGCTGAATCTTGTGGACCCGCCACCTTAGGTGGCTGAACCGGCTGCCCTCCATGGCGATATGGCTCTCCCGCAGGTAGAGGTATTCATCGTCGTCGGGGCGGCGGACCAGCTTCCATTGGCCGGGATACTGCGCCTGCAGCCAGGCGGCATCCGCGTCGCTCAGATAGCGCAGCTTCAGGTCCGGCTCCCCCGCATGCCCGGCCAGAAAGGCCCGCTTTCCCTTTTCGTTGCCGCAGGGGAAAAACCAGACGTTTTTTCCCGCCCTGACGGTGAAGTAGTCCTCCTCCACAACCAGTTCAAGGCCCAGGGCTTCCTTCCAGATCCAGATGGACGGAAAGCCATGGGCGGACAGGACGTGTCCCGCCTGCCGCCGCAGCCGGTCCACCTGTTCCCAGCATTCATTCATCGCAGTTCAGCTTCCTCACCCGCGGGGCGCACACCCAGCCGCCATCCACAGGAAAACTTGGCCCCGCCCCGGGCTCGCGGAGCACCCGCCCGCCGATGAGCTCATAGGCGCGCGCTCCCGACCGGTAGACGCACTCGTAGCCATAGAAGGCCCTCAGGATGGTATCGGCCTGAGCGGCCGGCATCTTGGGCGTGATGGTCCAGTCCTTCTCGGTGGGACAGGGCCAGTAGGTTCCCTCGCCCTGAGGTCTGGCGTTCGCCAGCAGGACGGGCATCTCTCTGAGCAGCCGCCGCACCATGCCGGGAAGCAGCGCCTCCACCTGTGCCATATAGTCGGCCAGCGTGGCCGTGGAGGACAGGGGAAACGTCTCTTCAAGCAGCAAATCCCCGGTGTCGAAGGTCGCTTCCATCTTGTGCATCGCCACCCCGCCCCGGCGTTCCCCCCGCAGCAGCATCACGGGCATGGGCCACGGGCCGCGGAACGCGGGCAGGGGCGCCGGGTGGATGTTCACCATCGGAAAGGCCTCCGTGATGGGCAGGCGATGATAGTACCCGCCGCACAGCAGAAGCTCGCATCCCTGCTCCGCCAGCCATGCCAGGTCCTCTGCCGCCAACGGCTTGAGGCTGACGGGAATGCGGTGCGCCCTGGCCGTCTCCAGCACTTCAGTGTTGAATTCGGTGACGTTGTCGGTGGCGCAGGTAAAGAGCTTCAACACCCGGCAATCCTCCTGCAGCACCGTGCGCAGGGCGCTGTGGAGCAAATCAATCCCCAGATACGCGATTTTCAGGCTCATTCTATGGTCAGAAAGTCGCTGAAACCCGTTATGTCAAAGACATCCCTGACAATCGGGTTGACGTTGCGAACCACCATGGACCCCTGCTTGTTCATGGTTTTCTGCGCGCTCAGCAGCACGCGCAGCCCGGCAGAGGAGATGTACTCCAGCTCCTTGAGATCCAGCGTCAGGCTCTGGACGCCCTCCAGACAGTTCTTGAGCTCGCCCTCCAGCTCCGGCGCGGTGGAGGTGTCCAGCCGTCCGCGCAGCTTCAGGGTCAGGTCGGTGTCGTGGCTTTCTTTCATGATTTCCATGATGCATTTCTCCTCTCGCTTAAAAGGTCAGCGTATTCACCCGGTTCAGCAGTTCCGACAGGTGAGCCTTGCACAGCTCGATATTGGCCCTGCCCTCCTCCGTGTCAAAGCCGTTGCGGCGAATCGTGCGGCGCATGAGCCGGGCATAGCCGATCACCATGGCCTTTTCCTCCACCTCGCGCACCCGCTGCGCGTCCTGGGTGTCCAGATACCTGGCCAGGGCCTTCTTCCAGAAAAGTCCGGCGGTCTCATAGGGCAGTTTTAGGAAATTGGACGTCACGCTGTGGTCCAGCTCGCCGAAAGCCACAAAGGCCAGATACATGGAGGCCAGCTCAAAGACGGGATGTCCCACGCACAGCGTATCCATGTCGATGATGAGCACTTCGTTGTTCTGCATGACGATGTTGTTGGTGTGATAGTCCCCGTGCAGCATGGTATCCCGCTGCGGGACCGCCTCCACCAGAGCCACCAGCTTATCCGCTTGGTCGGCGGGCAGGTAGTCCCGAAGGAACGCCACCCAGTCCAGGACCACCGCCTTCATGTCCGGCATCTCTCCGGGCTTGACATGCGTGCTGTGCATCTTTTTCAGCAGGTCCACGTACAGGTCCACATAGGTGTCCATGGACGCGGGGTCGGCCGCGATGAGCTTGGAGAAGGAGCGCGAGTTGAGCAGCTCAAACACCGAGCCATAGCTCTCTCCCACCCGCACCACATCGTAGGGAATCGCGGTGGGAATGCCCAGAACAAACGCCTTGCGGGCCAGCTCCCGCTCGCGCTGCACGTCGGCCAGGCAGTCGGGGTTCTGGTACACCTTGACCACGGTGTCCTTGTCGATGCGGTAGACGATGCCGTTGGCTCCCCGGCCGATGGCCTCGCAGCCCTCGACGGACAGGCTCCGGCGGGCCTTTTCCACCGTCATCATCTCGGTAAATCCGGTCATGTCCAGGATCTCGTAGACCTCGGCGGAGGCATTGACCAGTTTGAAGTCCTCCTCAAGCTTTCTCAGCCGCAGCACCACCCGCAGCCCCGCGCTGGAGATGTACACCAGGTCCTTCAAATCCAGAACCAGCGCGCTGTGGGGCTGATTGCCCCGGATGTCCATGATCTCGGCCTCAACGGCCGGCGCGTTGCCGGAGTCGATATGCCCGCTGAGGGCGATTGTCAGGGTTTCTTTTTCCACAGTCCAGTTCATTTCGTATGCCTCCTCACTCATCTGCTTTCGCGCCGGAAAATGCGCGCGATGGGCTGTCGCCTTCCCCGAAAACCTGGCGGATCAGCCAATCGTATTCCTGCCAGGCCGCCGTGTGGGAAAGTGGCATCAGGACGTTTGCGATGGTTCGATAGTACCAGTGGTGCTGGCTGGGGTCTTTCTGGTGGAAAGCCTCCCACATGGCTTCGCCCCGGCGTTCCTTGCTGCGGTAGAAGGAGCGCAGGTTGGACAGCTTGTCGCCCAGGGCCACGATGCATACGCCCGGATCTTCCGCCGCCGCCAGCTGCGCAATCGCCGCCTCCTTGCGGGCGTGCCAGCTGTGCTCGGGGGGCAGGTGGCGCATCTTGTCCTCGGTTTCCGCCCTCACCAGCGCGGCCACCCGCTCTCCAAACCGTGCGCGGATCTCCTCGGGGGTCACGCCCGCATCCTCCACCGTGTCATGCAGCACGGCGGCGGCCAGCACTTCCTCCTCCCCGGTTACGGAGGCGGCCACAACGGCCGCTTCCATGGCGTGGAGGATCGCCGGAAGGCCGTCCCCCTTGCGCAGCGTATCGCCGTGAGCAGCGATGGCAAAATTCATGGCGTCTGTGAGAAGTCCCACGCTATCTGTCCCCTCCTGCCAGCCGTTTTTTGATTTTCAGGATGTTCTGGCCATTGTGGTATTGATAGGTCACGTCGTCCATGGTCTGCCTGACCAGAAAAATGCCCAGACCGCCCGCCTGCCGCTCCTCCAGCGGGGCATGCACATCGGGGGTTCCCCGGGAAAGGGGATCATAGGGCATGCCGTGGTCAATAAAGGTGATGACCACCGCCAGAGGCTCCTGCGTGACCTCGACCCGCACGGTGGCAGGCCCCACATCGGGGTTGTAGGCGTAATGGGCGATGTTGCTGAAAAGCTCGTCGATGGCTACGTCGATTTGCCGCAGAATCCGCTGCGGGCAGTTGTGGCCCTCCAGCTCGCGGTTGACAAAGTCGGTGACGGGCGCTATGTTTTCGACCGTCGCGTCGATGGACAGTTCTTTCAAAGTCAAACTCTCCCTTCAGGGTGATTGCGTGCGGGACTTCACCCGGCGGCCAAAGCCGCTGATGGCCCGGACGGGGCAGACCAGCACGCACAGGTGGCAGCCCACGCAGGCGGAGGGATTCATGACCGGCCTGCCCTCCCGCATGGCGATGGCCTCATGTCCCCCATCCCGGCAGGAAAGCGCGCACCGGCCGCACCCCAGGCAGCGTTGCCGGTCGAACCGGGGCAGCAGAATGCTCTCCCGCTCCAGCGCTTCCAGGCCGGCCACATTTTCAACCCCCAGCCCCTTCAGGGCGGTTACATGGGGCAGCGCCTTTTCGCGCAGGTAGAAGGCAAGCCCCTCGATCAGATCGTTGATGATGCGCAGGCCGTACTGCATGACGGCGGTCGTGATCTGCACATGGTCGGCCCCCAGCAGCAGGAATTCCACCGCATCCTGCCAGGTTTCGATGCCTCCCATGCCGCTGATGGGCGGATTGGGCCACTCCGGGTCGGAGGCCAGCTCCCAGATAAACCGCAGGGCAATGGGCTTTACCGCCTTGCCGGAATAGCCTCCCACGCCGGACAGGCCCCGCACCGACGGACTGGTGGCATAGGTGTCCAGATTCATGCCCATGATGCTCTTGACCGTATTGATCGCGGCCAGGCCGTCGGCGCCGCCCCGGCGGGCAGCCCGGGCCATGGGCCGCATGTCCCCCACGTTGGGGGTGAGCTTGGCCAGCAGGGGAATGCTGCATTCCCGACGGGCGGCGGCCGTATAGCGTTCCACCGTCTCCGGGCTTTGGCCCACGTCTACCCCCAGCCCCTCCTGCTCCATGTTGGGGCAGGAGAAATTGCACTCCACCATGTCGGCCCCGGCTTCCTGCACCAGCCCGGCCAGCCGGGTCCATTCCTCCTCGTTGCGGCCCATGATGGAGGCGATGACGACCTTGGCGGGATAGTCCCGCTTCAGGCGGCGTATGATGTCCAGATCCTCCTCCAGGGAATTGCAGGAGAGCTGTTCGATGTTTTTGAAGCCGTAGAAGCAGCCCTCTCCGGAAAGGGCGGAATAGCGGGGAGACGCCTCGCGGGGGATAAAGTCGCAGATCGTCTTGAAGCAGGCGCCCGCCCAGCCCATTTCGAAAGCGCGGGCCATTTTTTCGTAGCTGCTGGCCACCACCGAGGAGGACAGCAGGAAGGGATTTTCCAGCCTGACGCCGCAAAACGTGCTGGACAGGTCCACCGGAAAGTTGCGGAAGTCTTCCACGAGCTCCTTTTTCAGGCTGGTGGTCAGCCGGCGAATCCGGATGGGGCCGCCCGGGCGCAGGCAAGCGTCCTCGCAGGGCGCGGGGCAGTCAATGCACGCCGCCCGCTCCGGCAGGCGGTCCGCCGCTCCCGCGATGTTCTGGAAACGCACGCTGCGCAGCAACGCGGCGGGGTCCAGCCCATGCGGGCACGCCTTCGTGCACGGCGCCTCGGGGCACAGCAGGCAGCGCTCCGTTTCCTCCTGAGGAATGTCCGTATTCCACATCAAAGGATTCCCTCCCGTCTTTCTCTCTGGGCTGCCGCCAGGCAGCCTTCGGCCTGATAGGCTCTGTAAACCTGTTCGATCACCTTCATGCGTTTCTCGCCGATGGAGCGCATGCCGGCCAGCGATTCAGGGCTGTTCTGGAACAGCCAGCACAGCTGCTCCATGGTGTTGACCTGTTCCCGGCGCAGGGCCAGGGCTATCTGCCGCAGCTGTGTCCGCTGCTCCGGAAACAGGGCCTCACAGCGTGCAAAGTCATCCTTGATCATTCCATTCCCTCCTGCCGTCCCACAGCGGGGATACAGCGTTTGTCCGCAAACCTGCTTTCGGAATGCACGGAGCGTTCTGGCAGAAAGTATTGTAAAAAGGTTTTTTCTCCGATACCAGTACCAAAAATGTCGAGGAGCTTTGCAAAACTCGTACTTGACAAATTGACGGTTTTGCGCATTGATGCTATAATGCCGGAAGGATGAATATGTATAGGTGGAAATGTATGGAACCACTGCATATCGCTATCTGCGAGGATCAGGCGGAGGAGAAGGAGGCGCTGCTGGCGCTGCTGGCGCAGAGCGGCGTTCCCTGCGTCTGCACGGTGTTTTCCAGCGGTGAGGCGCTGCTGGAGGCGTGGCGGCCACACGAATTCGATCTGCTGCTGATGGATATCTATATGGACGGCATAACCGGGCTGGAAGCGGTAAAGCGGCTCCGGGAGCAGGGAGAGGAGCTGCCGGTCGCCTTTATCACCAGCAGCACGGACCATGCGTTGGACAGCTACCGCCTCTCGGCCCTCAAATACATCGAAAAACCGGTCCGGCTCAAGGATGTGACGGACATTGTGACGCTGGCGCGCCTCAATAAGCAGGATGCGCCCTCTCTTGCCATCCATCGCAACGGCAGGCAGGAAAACATCCCCGTCGCCGACATCTGTTATCTGGAGCAGCAGGGCCATGTCGTCAACATTCACCTGAAGGATGAAACGGTCATCACCACCTATGAGAAAATCGCCACCATGGCGGCCCGGCTTGCGGATCAGCCTTTTTTTCAGCCCCACAAGAGTTATCTGGTGCATCTGGCCTTTGTGGCGCGCGTGAACACGGACCTGAGATGCTTTGTGATGACCAACGGCAAAAACATTCCCATACGCCGTGAACTGATGGGCAAGGCCAGACGCGCCTGGGAGGACGGTCTGTTTGCCCGCAACAGGAGGGGCGACTGATGGAGACGGTTTTTTACACCTTTTGCGCTTATCTGCCCATCCACCTGCTGGCCTATCTTCCTTTTCTGGATATTCTGCGCTTTGGAAAGCTGTGGATGGCGCTTACCGTGGCGTTCAACCTGGCGGTCCATCTGCTGGGGGTGGCCTGGATGGTCGCCCTGGGCAGGCCGGATCTGGTGCTGCTGGTGGGCCTCGCGGTCATTCCCCTCTCGCTGGCCCTCTATTTTCTCAATATCAGGCTGTCTCCCGGCAAGCTGCTGTTCACCTATATGCTGCTGGTCAATTACCAGATCATCGCCACGGGCGTCGCCGCCTTTCTGGCGGCCCGGCTGATGCACGTCTCCGCCCGAAGCTGGGAGTGCGGCCTGATCTGCCTGCTTTTGTTCATCCTGGCCTGGAAGCCCATGTACCGCCTGTTCCGCTATGCCGCCGGGCAGGTCTACCGCATGGACGCGCCCCGGCTGTGGCGGGTCATCTGGCTGCTGCCCGCCGTGATGGCCGGGATGGTCAGCGTGCTCAGCGGCGGGCTGCAGGATCAGATGGTGCAAAGCTGGCAGTTCCTGTTTGCCCGGATTGCGCTGCTTTTCTGCGTGGTGCTGGTTTACTGGGTGCTGGTGAACTCGCTGGAGGAGATCCGCAAGCAGACCATCCTTCAGGAGCAGCTGAATTTCGAAACGCACCTGATGGAGTTGCAAATGGACGAACAGCAAAAGCACAACCGGCTGATGATGGAGCATGAGGAGCAGCTGCGCCGGCAGCGTCACGACCTGCGCCATCAGCTTGCGGTGATCCGTCAGCTGGCGGACACCGACCCGGCCCGGCTGAAGGAGTATGTCGCTTCTTTGCTGGAGGCCATTCCCGTCGCCCCCAGAACGTACTGCAAAAATCCGGCGGTTCACGCGATTGTTTCCTATTATATTTCCAGGCTTGAAAATGAGAGCGTGGACACCCGGGTCCGTCTGGACCTTCCGCAGCGGCTGGAGGGGATACCCGACGGAGAGCTGTGCATCATCTTTGGCAATCTGCTGGAAAATGCCATGGAAGCCTGCAGCCGGATGGCCCGGGGCCCAAAGTTCGTCCATCTGGACGGCTCGGTGCGAAGCGGCGTGCTCACCGTCACCATGGACAACAGCTTCGACGGCCGGGTCACCCGGGAAAACGGCGCCTACCGCTCCAGCAAGCGCAGCGAACTGGGGGTGGGGCTTGCCTCCATTCAGGCCGTGGCCCAGAAGCACCGGGGCAACGCGCGCTTTGAGCCGGACGGGACGGTGTTCCGCTCCTCCGTTTACCTCCAGATATAAACAGGCAGTCCCGCTGTCAAGTACGAATTTTGATGAGCAGCCCGGCATTTTTCGTACTGGAACCCTCCGCATGCTTTCCTTACAATAGTACCGGTTTACGCTATGCGGGAGGGATATCATGAAACAGATTTTCTTTCGGGGATGCGCACTGGCGCTGACCCTCATGCTGCTGGCCGGCGCTTCCGTGCAATGGGCGTATGCCCAGGAGGAGACGGCGGGCGCTTTGGTCCCCCGCCCCTTGCCGGTGAAGGACGTGGCGGTCAACCCCTATATGGCAGACAGCGACAATTCCATTCACAACGACGTCTACGCCACCGACGTCACCGATGCGGTGGCGCCGCTTGGCATCTGTTCCACGGTGTCCGTTGCCGTGGAAACCCAGAACATCCATGCGCCCTCAGCCGCCTTTTACGACAGCCGGGGTCATGCCATCACCCCCTTTCTGGGGGGCATCGCCGTGACGGATCTGGACGCGGAAACCATCACCCGCGCCGGTTCGTTCGTGCCCACACGCGACGACGGGGGTGGGTATTCGCTCCAGATCTCCTACTCCTTCGTCGACTGGGCGGACCGCGTGGTGGCGCCCACCTCTCACGGGCATCTGCTGGTGCTCAGGACGATGGACGCGCAGGGGCAGGTCCTGCCCGTGTTTGAGAAGGCCATGGATGTGGACATCGTGGCTGAGGCCGTCGCGGCCCTGGGCGAGGATATCGACCAGCGCCTGCTCAGCGTCGTCTACGACTATGAGGGCAATCTCTGGTTTACCACCGGGGGCTTTCGCATCGTCCCGGACCGTGATCCCGCCGGATTTCTGGGGTACATTTCCCAGGACTATATGCAGCAGCTGGATACCGGAGAGAAAGTGCCTCTGGAGGGCAACATCTTCTTCTATCCCCTGGCCGGGGGAGAGGGCGCGGAAAACGGCATTGCCGCCAATCAGGACGGGGCCGTGATCCTGACCAACCTGGCGTGCTACATGCTGACGGCGGACGAGGGGGTCCGGGTCGCGTGGCGCACCCCCTATGACAGCAACGGCGCCAACGACGCCGGCGAAGATGCGCACTACACGGGCGGGGGCCTTTCGTGGGGCAGCGGCACCAGCCCGACCCTGACGGAGGATCTGGTTCTCTTCACCGATAATCTGGACCCCATCAGCCTGCTGGCGCTCTCCTCCGAGAGCGGAGAGGTGGTGGCCCGGATTCCCGTGCTGGATGAGCTGGAGGAGGACATCCCCGTATCGGTGGAAAACTCCATCCTGGTCTATGACGGCGGGAACGGAACCGTCGCGGTGGTGGTGGCCAACTGGTTCGGCGCGGGCAACGCCGGCCTGGCCGCGCTCGACTCCAACTCTTCCATTCAGTCCTACGACAACATCTACGACGCGAACTGGATGGCGCAGGGCAATGCCTACATCGCTCCCGGCGTGGAGCGGGTGGACGTTGTGAAGACGGACAGCGGCTATACGGCGGAAAAAATCTGGTCCCGGCCGGACATCCACGAAACCGCCATGATCAAGCTCAGCACCGCCACCGGTTACCTCTACGGCTACTGGCAGGATCTGGACAGCGGCATGTGGCACTACGAGGTGCTGGACTTCGCGACCGGCGAAACCGTGCTGAGGCAGGATGTGTCCACCGTTGCCGGCTACAACAACCTGGCCGTGGGCCTTATCGCCGATCCCGACGGCAACGGCCTCTACTCCCCCACGGGCATCATGGAAATGGTGTGCTGGCGGGACGTGTTCGCTTACCTGCCGGACAGCCCCGCCAGGGAGATTCCGCCGGAGGACACGGGGCGCCTCCGCCTGCCAGACAACGCCCTGCCCGACGGCTTCCGGGCCGCCGGATACCTGATGACCGTGAGGGTGAACAACCTGCGGGAAGAGCAGACGCTGGCCCTGCGGCTCAACGGCCTGACAGGCGCGCTGGAGGACTACGCCCTGTTCTACCTGGACGCGGAGGGCAAACTGCAGGAGATGACCGGGTCATGGACGCTGTGCCGTCAGGGCGGCGAATCCCTGGAGGCGGGCGCGTCCCTTATGCAGGACCAGATCTACGAGATCCGCTTCCCCATCTCCGACGGCAGCGGTTTGGACCGGTCGGAGGAAGCGTATGACGGTACCTTCGCAGTCATACTGGTTCAAAAGCAAATGTGAAGAAAAGAATGAAGGAGGATACGGAACATGAAACGATGGACAGCTATTCTCTGCCTGCTGGGCATGGTGTTTGCCCTCTTCCCGGCGCATGCGGAAACGGCGGAGCTGAACGCGGAGCAGAAGGGCGCCACGGAGATCACCGCCCAGATAAACCAGAGCGTCTATGAGCAGCTGGACTTTGACGATCAGCAGGAGCTGGAATTCGCCCAGAAGGGCCTGATTTGCGCGCCGGAGTCCCTGGAGCTGAGGAGCGAGGACGGCAAGCTGATCTGGAGCCAGGACGCCTACGCCTTCCTGGAGGATGCGGACGCTCCCGACACCGTCAACCCCAGCCTGTGGCGCGACACCCAGCTCAACCACATCTACGGCCTGTTTGAGGTGACCGACGGCATCTATCAGGTGCGCGGCTATGACATCTCCAACATCACCTTTGTCAAGGGCGAGACCGGCTGGATCGTCTTTGATCCCCTGATCTCGGTGGAGTGTGCACGGGCTGCCAAGGAGCTGGTGGACGAGCAGCTGGGCGAGTACCCCATCATGGGCGTCATCATCAGCCATTCCCATGTGGATCACTTCGGCGGCATCAAGGGCATTGTGTCCGAGGAAGAGGTCGAGGAGCGGAACATCCCCATCATCGCCCCGGAGGGCTTTGAGGAGTACGCCATCAGCGAGAACGTCTATGCCGGCACCGCCATGGGACGCCGCGCCGCCTATCAGTACGGGACCCTGCTGGACAAGGATGCGCAGGGCGCCATGAGCGTAGGCATCGGCATGAACCAGTCCAAGGGCACCCTGTCCTACATTTCCCCCAACGATATCATCACCACGACCGGCGAGACCCGCGTCATCGACGGGGTTACCTTCGAGTTCCAGATGACCCCCGGCACCGAGGCGCCCGCGGAAATGAACACCTGGCTGCCGGAAAAGAACGCGCTGTGGCTGGCGGAAAACTGCACCGGCACCCTGCACAACCTCTACACCCTGCGCGGCGCCCAGGTGCGGGACGGAAACGCATGGGCCAACTATATCATGGAGGCGCTGGCCCTGTACGGAGAGCAGGCGGAGGTGGTCTTCCAGGCCCACAACTGGCCGCACTGGGGCAACGACGTGATTGAGCAGTACATGACCAACACGGCGGCGGTTTACAAGTTCATCCATGACCAGACCCTGTTCTATATCAATCAGGGCTACACCGAAACCGAAATTGCCGACATGATCCGCCTGCCCGCCGAGCTGGAGCAGGTGTGGTATACCCGTCAGTACTACGGCACCCTCAAGCACAACGTCAAGGCCGTCTACCAGAAGTATATGGGCTGGTATGACGCCAACCCGGTGCATCTGGATGAGATGACCCCCACGGACTATGCCCTGAAGCTGGTGGAATACCTGGGCGACACCGACAAGGTGCTGCAAATGGCCCGGGAGGACTTTGAAAAGGGCGAATATCAGTGGGTGGCCCAGATCACCAACGTCCTTGTCTATGCCGACCCGGACAATCTGGAAGCCCGCTGGCTGTGCGCCGACGCCCTGGAGCAGCTGGGCTACCAGGCGGAGTCCGGCCCCTGGCGCAACGCCTATCTGACCGCCGCCCAGGAGCTGCGCAGCGACGAGGACCCCGCGTCCAACCCCATGAGCGGCGCCGCGGAGATGCAGATGAAGATGGGCGTAAACCTGATGCTGGAATACCTGGGCATCCGGCTGGACAGCAATGCGGTGGTGGACCTCAACAGCACGATCAACCTGGTGGTGACCGACACCCAGGAGCAGTTTGTCATCACCCTGCGCGCCGGCGTGCTTCTCTATCAGGAGGGCGTGCAGGACCCCGATGCTGACGCCGAGTGGCGCATGCCCAAGGCCGCGCTTTTCGCCCTGCTTCAGGGCAACGCCGACGGGGTGCGGCAGGCCGCCGAGCTCACCGGCGGCGAGGATGTCCTGGACACCCTTTGCGAACACATCGTGGTGTTTACGCCGGATTTCAACATCGTGGAGCCGTAATTTCCCCGCATGGCAAAAGGCGGGCTGCTTCGTGCAGCCCGCCTTTATGATGTTCCGTGAAACCCGTTCACACGCCCTCGTTCCAGTCCGCCAGCACCCGTGCAAAAAAGCGCCTGTAGCCTTCGCAGAGGTAGTTTTTCCGATGGCTGAGCCGGTCCTTGGGACAGCCGCCGAAGCACAGCCGCACATAGGGGCAGTCCAGACAGTCCTGCGGAAGCGAACAGGTCTTGTGCATGCCAAAGCTCCGGTTTTTCTCCATCAGCTCCTCCAGCGGCGTGCGCAGAAGGGACCCCAGGCGGTATTCGGGAAAGGCGTAACGGTCGCAAGCATATACGTCCCCGTTGGCCTCCACACAGCCGCTGTGGCCGCACAGGGGGTCATGGACGCACAGCGTGGAGGGCAGGCCCTGAAGGTGCCCCAGGGCAACGTCAAAGAGCTGCACATGGACCCTGCCCGCATCCTGTCCGAGCCACGCTTTCCAGATGGCGCACAGAAAGTCCCCATATCCCGCGGGCGTAACAGAAAAGGGCGCGACGGGATGGACCAGCCCCAAAGCGTGAATGCCGGGCGGAGTGGCCAGATGCTGTCCCTCCTCCTCCTCCAGCTCGCCGGGCAGGGCCTCTACCACGGGGAGGAACTGGAGATAGTCGCTAAGCCCGCGCAGGAAGCGGTAGACCTTCAGCGGATGCTCCATATTGACCCGGTTCACCGTGGTGAGGGTGGCAAAGGGGACGCCGTGCTGCCAAAGCAGCCGGATTCCCCTCATCGTCGCCTCAAAGGCGCCCGCCCCGTTCACCCCTTTCCGGTAGGCGTTGTGAAGCTCCTCGGGGCCGTCGATGCTCACGCCGATGTGAAACGCATGCTGCCTGAAAAAGCGGCACCATTCGTCGGTAAGCAGCGTGGCGTTGGTCTGCAGGGTGTTGACAATCCGCCGCCCCGCGCCGTACTTTTGCTCCAGGCGCACGGCCTCTTCGTAGAACGGCAGCCCCGCCAGGGTCGGTTCGCCTCCGTGCCAGGCAAACTCCACGACCGCGTCCCTGCCGTGCATGGCCAGGTTTTGCCTGATGAAGGCCTCCAGCACCTCATGGGACATTCTCCCGTTCCCCTGATGGAGCAGCGCTTCCTTCCCGGTATAGTAGCAATAGGCGCACCGCAGGTTGCAGGCGCTGGACACCGGCTTCGCCATCATGGCATAGGTCCTTCCGGAATCAGGCATACCGCCGCCTTCCTTTCCGGCCTTATGCGCCCAGATCGCTTTGCTGAAGCGTCTGGAGGATCACGGTTATCTCCTGCCCGTCATCCTGCCCGATCTCCTCTTCAATCAGCCGGTTCAGCCGGGCGTTCAGCTCCAGAATCAGCTCTCCGTTGGCCTCCGGGTCCGCCGCGAGGTTGTTCAACTCCTCCGGGTCCTGCCTGAGATCAAAGAGCTGAACGTCATTCATGGCGTAGAGCTCCTCCAGGGTCTGCGGGGTGTTGAACTCCAGCGGCGCAAAGTAGCGCACGAATTTGTAGTCCTCCGTGATCAGCCCGCGCACCATGCCCCGGTTGGTCAGGTCGATCTGGTAGCTCATGCTCCCGTCCAGGGCCACGTCCACCTGCACGGCGCTCATCAGCAGCGATTCATAGCAGAACAGCGCTCCGTCCCGCACGGACGAGGCGGACCCGTCCATCAGGTCCATCAGGCTGTGGCCCGGAAGCCCTTCGCACAGCCGCTCCTTCTCCTCGTCAGGCAGGCCGGTCATGTCCAGGAAGGTGGGCGCCAGGTCCAGGTGGCTGGTGACCGCGGAAATCCGCCTGCCTCCCTCGTATTCAGGATGGACGATGTAGAGGGGCACGTGGATGCAGTTCTCATACACGAATCCGCCCTTCCCCTTCAGGCCGTGGCTGCCATGCATCTCCCCATGGTCGGAGGTAAAGACGATGATGGTGTTTTTCAGCAGGCCACTGTCCACCACATAGTCCAGCAGCTCCATGAGGTGGTTGTCGTTGTCCTGAATGCAATTATAGTAGTAGTCCTGATAATCCTTCCAGCCCGCTTCATCCGTCACCGCGCCGGTATAGCTGCACCACTCGCTGTTGTAAATGCTCAGGGCTTCGGGCACATCCGGGGCGTTGAGGTCGAAATCCCAGCTGGAAGGGGCGGGATCGGCATAGGTCTTCTGGTACACCGGATCGTCCGGCTTCCCGCCCAGCGCCAGCAGATTGCTCTGGGCGCCGGAGTTGTCATAGTTCATGATGTCATGGGGATTGACCATGTTGACGGCCAGGAAAAAGGACTGTCCCTGTTCGTTGAGCGCCTTTCCCGTCCCTTCCAGCCATTCCACGGCCTCGGAGGAGATGACGGGATCGGCGTTGAGCCCTTCATAGAGGGTGCCTATATAGTCCGTACCGCCCCAGTCCGCGAAGCCATAGTCCTCCAGATCGGAAAGGCTGCTCTCGTGGAGGCCCAGGATGCCGCTGCCGCCCATATGCCACTTTCCCTTGAAGGCGGTGTAGTAGCCGGCCTGTCTCAGCCTGTCCCCCACGGTGGTCAGGTCCGGGCTCATGGGCGACTGCCACGCTACGTCTATGTTGTCCAGCATTTTGGTCTGGGGGATGTGCTGGCCGGTGTAAATGACCGAGCGGGCCGAGGTGGACATGTTGGCGCAGGTGTAGTGCTTTTCAAAGGTGGTGCCCAGCTCGGCCAGCAGCTCGCGGGCCTTGTAGGAAGTGCCCTGCGGATACTGGTCGAAGTAGTGCTCCTGATCGGTGGTCACAAACAGGATGTTGTAGCTGCCGTCCCCGTTTTTGACGGCCTCCGTCGCGGGTGAATCGCCGCTTTCCGAAAGCGCGCCCGCGCCGCCCGATGCGGAACAGGCGGTTGTCGCCGCCAGCGCGACCGTCGCAACCCGCAGCGCCATTTTTCTGGTACGCTGCATTTCGATTCTCCTCTCTGCCTCCGTTTTCATGGACAAATCCGCTGTCAACGGGGCTCTGATGCGGTTTTAATATACTATCTTTTCCAGAGAAAATCAACGGTTTCTTGCAGGCGGGACAGACTGGGCAAGTCAAGCGAAAAAATGCCGTTTCCTTTCCTGCAAACAGCAATCCCCCGGCTTAGCCGGGGGATTGAAAAGGCGGCCCCTTCCTTCGCAGGAAGGGGCCGTCGGCGTTATTTGGCAAAAAGTTCGGCGACCTCTTCGGGCGTTTCCCCGTCCCTGAGCCTGCGGCAGACCACCATCAGCCGGCCGTCCTCCAGGTCGTAGCTGCAGGTGATCAGCATGAGCAGCTTGTCGTCCACGTTCACGTCCACGGGCGATTCCCACAGCGAAACCGCCTTCAGCTCGTCCAGATAGGTCCTGAACGCGGTGCTCTGGCGGAAGGTCGAGGAGTCCTCCTCCCCGCCCTCCTCGTCATCGGGAAAGACGATCTGCGTGATGTCAAAATAGCTGGAATGGTCCGGCAGCATGGAGGCGTTGAACACCGATATCGGCACGTAGTAGACGGGCTCCTCATCGTGGATGGTCTGGAAGGTTACGATGGGATGCTCGCAGGCATAGTCGTAGCGCTCAAATTTGGAAAGCGTGCCGAACATGGAGCCATCCTTCATGTTATGCCCATGGATGAGCAGCACGTCATCCGCGGGAAAGAGCTGGTTGTTCATGTTGAGGAAGAGCGTGCCGTTCTTGTTCTCTTCCCCCGTGAAGCCATGGTCCAGATAATAGGTGTTATCGGACTGCACCACCGGCAGGTCGATTCCATCGCCGGCCTTGAGCCAGCCTACCAGGTCGTCATTCTGGGCATAGGCCTGCGTAAGATCCTCGGCCACGGCCGGCTGCTCCACGGCTGCATCCGGAGCCTGATCGGCATAGCCGGTCTTGGGAATATCGGTATTGCGCTGGCGGTCGTTGACAAAGGTCGCCTGAATGAGCTGATCGGTCTGGATCACGCCCTTGTCATTTTTGCTGGTCAGGCCGTAACCCTTGATATCCGTTTCCGTCACGGTATAGCTCATGCCCGTGGGCACGCCGATCCATACCGTTTCGTCATGGCGAAGCTCGAAGGTGAGGGGATAGGCCGTATCAAAGGTATGGCTTTCGGTGCCCTTCACATAGATGCCGATACCGTGCACGGCCACCCCGGCCGCGTCGGTAAAGACCACCTGGAAGGGGAAGTCGCGGTGCCGGCTGGCGCCGCTGCCCGTCACCGTCTTGTTGACGGTGAGGAAGCCGTAGCTGATCGCGTTGATGAGCACCGACGCGGTTGCCGTGGGATGGACCGCCGGCTCTGCCCCGTCCACGCTGATGATTTCGGCGGTGTTGACCAGGTTTTGGCCCTCCCTGGCGTCCATCACCACGCTCCTGACCACCAGCGTCGCCTGCGCGCCCGGCTCCAGCACGGGGATGGTCCACAGGCCGGTAGCCTCGTCATAGGTCGTTCCCTGGGTGAGCTCCTTTTCCGCAAAGAGCAGCTTGTCGGGCAGCTTTTCACTCACCTGGATGCTATTGATGGCGGCCTTGCCGTTGTTGGTGACCACCAGCGTGTAGCGCAGCTCCTCGCCGGGCTGCGCGCTAAGGCGATCCGCCGTCTTGGTGATCGACAGGTTGACCGCGGCGTTTTCACCGGTGAACGCCGCACTGGCGGTAATCTGCGTGGCCGGGGACGTTCCGTCTACCTGCACAACCGAAGCGCTGCCCGTGACGGTGTCGCCCGGCTTCACGTCCGTCACGAACGTCATCAGCTGGAGGGTGGCCTCATCGCCCATAGCCAACGAAGGAATGGTCCATGTTGCGCTTTTTTCAACCCAGCTGGTGCCTTCCTTGGGCGTAACCGTGCCCAGTTTCAGGTTGGCAGCCGGCAGGCTGACCGTTACGTCCACCCCAGTTGCCTCGGCGCTTCCGCTGTTGGACACGGTCACAATATAGTTCACGGTGCTGCCCGTGGCGGCGGTCTTATGATCCGCAGTCACCGTGATGGTCAGCGCGGGGGCGGACAGCGTGACCGGCGCGCTGACCACAATGGGCGCTGCGAACGTTGCCGGCATCGCGCTGCCGTCAGCTGAAACGCCCATTCCCTGCGCCTGCGCGGTCAGGTCCGTACCGTCAGGCATGCCGCGCATCACCGTCGCCCGCAGGACAAGCGCCATGCTCTCGCCCGCCGCCAGCGCGGGCACCGTCCACAGGCCGTCCGCATAGACGGTCCCGTCGGGCGTATCCGGCGCCACGTTTTCAAGGCCCTGCGGGAGCGTGACCGCAACGGTCGCATTGACGGCCGGTCCTCTGCCGTCGTTGGTGAGCGTAACTGTATACGCCAGCGTTTCGCCCGCCGTGACCGTGTCGCTGCTGGCGGTTAAGGCAAGCGACAGCTGCGGGGACTCCAGCACCGTTGTCACCGCCGGTTCGCTGGCCGTATTGTTCGCCGAGGCCGTAACCGTCAACGTTGTACCATGAGCGGCGGTTTCCAGCACCCTAGCCTTGAGCGAGACGGTCGTCGTATCTCCCTGGTTCAGTGGCGAAAGTGTGGTTTCGGCCAGGGTACCGCCGTAGGACGTTTCCACAATTTGCAGATCCGCCGGCAGCGCAAAGCTCACCTTGACATTCTGAGCATCGGCCGTGCCAGCATTGGTCACGGTGACCGTATATGTCAGCTCATCCCCGGCCTTCGCTTCGGTGCGGTCCACCGTCAGGCTGATCTGCAGCTCCGCCTGTCCGGCAACGGGGTCTCCGTCCGGGTTGTCCGTGCCCGTATCCGGGTCCGTGGGCGTATTCGCGTTCGGGTCCGGGTCCGCGGGCGTGTTCGCGTTCGGGTCCGGGTCCGCGGGCGTGTTCGCGTTCGGGTCCGGGTCCGCGGGCGTATTCGCGTTCGGGTCCGGGTCCGCGGGCGTATTCGCATTCGGGTCCGGGTCCGCGGGCGTATTCGCGTTCGGGTCCGGGTCCGGCGTCATGCCCGTATCATTTTCGTTCAGCAGGCTGATTCCCGCGCCTTCTCCGCTGTCGCTTTGGATCGCAGGCGTCTCGATCTTGCGGAATTCTTCCTTCTGACAGTTGATGCATGTATGCTTTTCCGTGCCGTCGCCCATGTCGGTCCACGGGCCCCACTCATGTTCCCGCGTTTCGACGGCGCTGCACGTAAGGCAGGTGCGGGTTTCCTGATTCGGATGATCCGCGCTCTTCTGCCATGCGCTCCATTGATGCTCGTGCACGGGCTCGGCAATAGCCAGTCCGCAAATCATCATGGCCGCCACCACCAGCGCCATCAGCCGCATACGCCGCTTTTTCATGGTTCTTCCCTCCCCGGTTTCTATGCGTTCTTTGTATATCCTTCGGCGGAGGTTCCCTCGAAGAGCCCGCGCCGCAAATAATACCGTCACTCATATGATAAGACGTATCAGCCTGCCAAATTGTTCACTTTTTTTAAGAATTTTTGACTTATATTTCGTTCTGTACGCCTATTATTTCCATTTTTAGGATAGAATTGTGACAAAAGTGTAAATGCTCTGGTGAATTCATCCACTGCGGCAGGAATCGGATCCCTCCTCGTCGAACAGAATATACCAAGCAAGGGCAAGGAAAAGGTGGATTCACAAAGCAGCATGGTGCGGGCTGATCAGGCCCGTGTCACTTGTTGGAAAGGAGCGTGGTTCCATTGGCACACGCATCATTTTCTCTATCCGGTTTCAGCCGGAGGGCTGCACGGCGTTCCGCCTGACATCCTTCCCCATTACATAGTAAGGAGTTTCCAAATATGAAAACGACCATCACCGGCAAAAACATGGTAGTCAGCCCCGGCGTCAGCGAGCGCGTTTTGAAAAAAACCTCCAAAATGGAGCGTTATCTCAACCCCAACACCGAAATCTTCGTGCGTCTGACGCGTGAAAAGAATAACCGCCGCACCTGTGAAATCACCGTTCCCTTCGAGGGCGTGGTGCTTCGCGCCGAGGCGTCCAACGACGACAACCTCTACGTCAGCATCGACCAGGCCCTGGCCAAGCTGGAACGGCAGATTCACAAGCATCGTACCAAACTGGGCAAGCGCCTGCGCGAGGATGCCTTCAAGCCCGGCGAGCTGGAGTACGACGCGGCGAGCGCCGAAACCGTCATCGAGGACGAAGCCGCTCCCAAGGTGGTGCGCCACAAGACCTTCCCGGTGCGCCCGATGAGCGTGGAGGATGCGGCCTTGCAAATGGAACTGTTGGGGCACAGCTTCTTCGTGTTTGTCAACGTGGAAACCGATCGGACCAACGTGCTTTACCTGCGCAAGGACGGCGATCTGGGTCTGATGGAGCCGGAGGCCTGAGGGGCCGAATGGGCGTTTCAAAGCAGCCACGCGGGGCGGCCTGAAGGCCGCCCCTCAGCTTGTCGAAAAAGTCCGCCTGCGGCGGCCTTTTCCGCCAGAAGCTTAAGAAATGTTTGCGCCCAGGGGCGCAAACTCCCCGCCCGCCCGGCAAAGCCGGGCGATACGAATTCACTTTGGAGGAACTG